>DATJFY010000096.1:0-7022 GCA_035495415.1 Verrucomicrobiia bacterium | reverse complement strand
TCCCATGGGTCAACTCCTGCGACAACAGTTTGACGAGCGTGTCGTGGGTTCCGGTTTCGATTGCCTTCTCGGCGGCGGGGATCGCCGGGCCGAAGTCGGTGCCCGCGGGCTTCAGGCCCGTGTAAGGCGCCTTCTCGCCCGCCCGATGCAGGCGTACCGCCGTCTCCATGAAGTACCGGTTCGCGAGAGTCTTGGCCTCGGGCCCCTTGTCGCGGACGACGAGCGCCTGCTCGAAGGCCGCCGTGAGCTCGGCCTCGAACTCGGCCGGCGCGTAGGGCAGCACCAGGTTTACGTTCCTCGTGTCGAGCGCCTTCAGCGCCGCCACGGCGACGGGGCCGTCCACGGCGTCGCAATGGGCTTCGGCGGCGAGCGGAGCGAGGAGGAAAGCCGCGAGCACGATCACCACGGGCAACGAGCTCTTCATAATGCCTCTCCATATGTCTGGAGGGATACCTCTGCCGCGCGGCGGCACATCGCATGAGGTTGGGGTGACGGTCGCGGCGGGACGACCTCGCAATCTCGAACGAGGTGCGGTCGACCGCGACGACGTCACTGAAGCCGCGCTCAGGTTCTCGACCCGGACGGCCAGTCCCACGGGCCGGCCCTCACCTCCCGAGCCGCGCCAGGACCTGCTCGCCGACGAGCATGGCCGCAGGATACAGCACCTGCTCCTCGGTCTCGGCGTGCAGCCGGAGCTTCTCGGCAAAGCGCTCGGCGTCCGGTCGCCCCTCCCCTCGGCCCACCTCCGCGAGCGTCTTGAGCGCCCCGACCACCTGCTGGTGCTCCGCGAGCATCTGCGGCAGGTCCTTCTTCAGCTGTTCCGTCATGGCAAGCACCGCTCGCATCTCCGGCGTGACGCCCCGCTGGGCGATGGGGGCGAGCAGCCCCAGCGGGGGGAGCGCGTACTCCTCCTCCTTAACGAAGTGTGGGTGCAAGAGCACAGCGACATTGCGGGCGGCCTCGCCGACCTTGCCCGGGCCTTGGTGAGGGCCACGAGCTCCGCGTGCAGCTCCTCGTGTTCGACCTTCAACGGCTCAGGAATCCTGATGTCCATCTATGCTGGCTCCTTGACGTCAATCGTCGTTCTTCTTCTGGCGGTGATTGGCGCCTGTCCGCTCTGAGCCGAATGTCAGCTCCAACCCCGCAATGAGCGTTGACCGCTCAGCCGGCGTGAGGCTCGCGCTCGTGCCCGGCAAGGCGTAGAACCACGGCGGCATCTCGCCTTTCCTGACGCTCTTGGCCGACTCGCGCGCCTCGCGCTGGCCTCGATCCCACTCGGAGTAATTCAGCGCGCGGCGTCCCTCGTCGACGTCGCGCTGCACGAGCCATGACATCGGTGCCACGTGCGAGTACCACGGCCAGACCGTCTCGTTGCTGTGGCAATCGAAGCACGCCCGGACCGCCAGCGTCCGCGTCCGCGCCTGGTCCCAGGGCGGCTCCTGCGTCACCGGGGGGTTCGTGTGCCGCCGACCGTACGGAACGAGCTGGATGGCGATGAACGCCACGACCAGCAGCATCCCGAGCCAGCGCACGATCCGGCGCATGGGCCAAGCCTCCTGCCTCGATCAGACCCGACCGCAACGATCGTGCCGTATCAAGAACATCGAGAAGTCGTGACTTTGAGTCGCCCCGCCCGCGGCGGTCCCGGGCAGCCTCGCCCCACGTGGGGCGCGCCCTCCACACGCCCGGCGGCGGCGACCGCCACGCCGCGTGCCGGTCGGGCCACCTTTCCCCCGAGGCGATCATCTGGGCCAATGCCCCCCCCGGTGTGCGACCACCTCCTCGCCTAGCAGGTCGGGGTCCCGGACACCGCCGCGGCCGAGCGCCTGCGCCGCAACGGCCACGACGACCTGCCGAGCGCGCGGCGCCGCGGGCTCCCGCCATCGCAGCCGAGGTCCTGCGCGAGCCGACTTCCTGCTCCTGGTGGCCGTCAGCGTCGTCTACGTCGTCCTGGGGGATCCTACGCCCCGTGATCCGACAGCGCCGACGGCGAAGGGCACCAGCGCAAGCAAGCCGCCGCCCACAACCAATGCCCAGTCATGGGCATGCAGCGGCTCGACGTGTAGCAGGCCCGCGAGGGGTGTGATCTGCACAAGAACGATCGCCGACGCAATGCTGGCGCCGGACACCAGCCAGGCCGCACGGGTGCGAAGCCGGCTCAGCACGGCGGTGATGAATCCACTCGCCACCGCCAGCGTCGCCAGGGCGGCAGCGCGGCCATGCTCGGTTCCTCCTGGCTCGCTCGCACTGCGTACATAGGCGAGGACGACGGTCATTGCGACGACGGCGCCGACCGCCGCGATCATGATCCAGTCGCGGCGATGAAACAGAACTGCCTTCCGCGGAGCCGCCTGCCGCCGGAGCGGGCCCGCCGGCAACTCCTGGAAGACCAGCAATGCCGAGGGATGAATGATCAACTCCACCCAGACGATGTGCACCGGCAGGTAGAGGAGCGGATATCCGAGCAGCGGAACCGCCAGGGCGGACACCACGAACGGCACGTGAATGATCAAGAGGTATTGAAAGCTCGCCCGGAGATTGGCAAAGAGCTGACGCCCCTCACTGATCGCTCGGACGATCGTGCGAAAGTTGTCGTCGAGCAGCACGATCGCGGCTACCTCTCGAGCGCTCCGCGTGCCGCGCTCACCCATCGCGATGCCGACGTCGGCGGCCTGGAGCGCCGGCACGTCGTTTACTCCATCGCCGGTGACGGCAACGATCTCGCCGGCCTGCTGGAGCGCGCGAACGAGCGTCAACTTCTGGGATGGCGCGGCGCGGGCGATGACGTCGACTCGCTTGAGATCCTCCAGGCCCCCGCGCGCGGCCACCTGCTCCATCTCGTCGCCCGTCATGACGCGCGGCTCGGCCCCACCCAGCCCGATTTCTCCCGCAACCGCGCGCGCCGTGACTGGGTGGTCACCCGTGACCATGATGGCGTGAATCCCGGCCAGGCGGCATGCGCGGACGGCGTCGGCCACTCCCGGGCGCACCGGATCCTCGAAGGCGACGACCCCAGCTAACTGATACCCGGTGATCGGCTCGTCAGCGCCGACGGCATCCACGGGCCGCCACGCACACGCGATGACCTTGTGGCCTTGTCCGCCGAGCGCCGCCACTTCTCTCACGGCCCACGAGCGAGCTGCCTCGTCAGCGTCGCACATCGCGAGGATAGACTCCGGAGCTCCTTTTGTCGCGGCGATGACGCTGCCTTGCGCCTCTCGAACGATTGCCGTTTCCCGCTTGCGACCCTCGGTGAACGGAAATACCGCCAGGCGCTCTACATCGTGGAGTCGGACTTTGGCCCGCCCGATCTCGCCCAGGACCGCCGCATCCAGAGGGTCTCCGCTGTCGCCACGGGACGCGAGAGCGACGATGCGCAGGAGTCGGGCATCGTCCCCATCGGGATATGGGCGCAGATGTGCCATGCGAAGCTGCCCTTCGGTGATGGTGCCGGTCTTGTCGGAGCACACGGTCGTAATGCGGCCGATGTTCTCCACGGAGACAGCCCGCCGCACGAGCGCTTGCCGTCTAGCCAACCGATAGACGCCGACGCCGAGGAAGAACGTGAAGACGACGGGGAATTCCTCCGGCAAGGCCGCGACGGCGAGCGTCACCGCGCTCACGAGGGCGTCGAGCCAGCCGTAACCCTGTCGCAGCCGCACCGCCGCGAGGATGAGACAGATGACCGCGGCAATGCTGAGCAACAAGCCCATGAGGTGCTTGATGGTGAGCTGAAGGGGTGTGAGTGCACGTTGGCCCTGCACCGCCGACCTGACAATTTCCCCGTACACGGTCTCCGCGCCCGTGAATACAATCCGCACGAACGCTTCTCCCGTCAGCAAGCGCGTCCCCGCGAATACCCAGTGGAGGGTCTCGACCGTCGCTTCGTCGCTCCCCACGACTCGCTCCCGTAGCGGCTGCTTCGGGACCGGGTACGCCTCCCCAGTCAGGGTTGACTCGTCAGCCTGAAGCTCGCTCCCCCGGATCACCAGGCCATCGGCAGGGAAGGCTTCTCCGGGGGCAACGACCGTCAGATCGCCCGGAACCACCTCGACCGCGCTGAGCTCCACGCGCCTGCCGTCGCGAACAACCACCGCTCGTTCGGCCAGGCGCGTCCGAAGCCCCTCGGCCGACGCCTGGCTGCGCCAGTGAAGAAAGACATCCATTCCGGCCAGCGGCACCAGCGCCACGACGAGGGTCAGGGCCTCGCCAAGCTGCCCCACGACGGCATACAGGAGGCTCGTGGCTGTCAGGAACCACAGCATCGGATCCTTTGCGGTGTCGCGGGCCAGCTCCCGCCAGCGCGCGGGCGGTGTCTCGATGATCGCATTGGCGCCATAGCGTTCACGCCGGACACCTGCCTCAGGCTCGGTCAGGCCCCGCTCGGAAGCCAGCAGGTCTCCCAGCCGATCGAGTGGAACTGGGCGTCGAGTCACGGCTACGCGATCACCGGGACGGGCTCACGGCGCTGGCCCAGTGCACGCCTAGCCCGCCGATGCCGTGGTGGGCTCATGAGGCGCGCCACCGCGTGAATCGCAGCAGTCGGACGGCCCGTGATCACGCCGCCTGTCATACCACCCTGAGCCCGGTTCATACACCCCCCAGTCGTAGCGCGGCCGAGCCCTTCACGTTCAGCGAGAGCGAGGAGACGACGATTGACGCCCTGACCGCGACCCGCCGACGCCTGCAGGAGCTCGCCACCGGACGCGTGTGATCATTGTGAGGGTCAGGCCGGTGTATCTGATTGGCGACTTGCGGACCTTCGGAGGGATCCAGTGAACGTAGGCTTTCTCGGTGCGCCGGCTGTAGTGCCGGGTCCGGATGGCGTGACGGCCGCGGTCGAGGAGGCCGGGCCTCGGAGGCTCGGGCGGGCCCGCCTCCCGAGAGATCCCGCCGAGTTCCGCGGAGGGCCGATGCCCGGGGACAAGCCTTCTTGACCCTCCTCCTCCGAGCCCCGCGGTGCCGAGCCGCGCGCCCATCGGCAGACCCGATACAAATTCTCGCGCATACCTCCTGAACCCTATACCATCGGCCTCGCGCCCCGGCCTACTGGGGCTATTGCCAACGGGGAGGCTGTTGAATGCTGCGAGCCGTCCGCACCCGGTTGTTCACCCTCGCGGTCGCCGCCTATGTCCTCCTCGATTTCTCCAGCCTATCTGCCGGGCGTGTTCTCGTTCGACGCGGATCAGTCGATGGATAGCGTTGTCATGAGTGGCCATGCTCTTGGCTTGGAGGGGTCGCCCCCCGCTGTCGTGCCGACCTCGGATACCCTCTGTGAGGTCGAAACGCGGCGAGCGCGCCCGTCACGGTCCCCCATCGCCGCTGCCGTTGAGTGGGTTGTCGTCTTGCGGGAAGCGTATTCACGGTCGTCAAGCCGCTCCTCTTTCGCGGAAGCTCACTAGTCAAACCCGCCAGAGTCCTGTCCTGCGCCACCGAGCCATCCGCCGGCGCGGCGCGTGAGCCGAGCACCCAGACCCGAACGAGGAACCATCGTGCCGACCATCCTTGTGGTTGATGACGACGCCGACGTAGCAAACGTGATTTCAGACATGCTGACCACGCGAGGGTACAGGGTGCTGACTGAGACCGAACCCGGCGAGGCAATCAGGCTCGTGGATGCAGGCCGCGACCCCATCGACCTGCTCGTGACTGATATCGTGATGCGCGGGATGCACGGCCACGAATTGGCGGAGTCGCTGCGCGATCGATGGCCCCGAATGAAGGTGCTGTTCATGACGGGGTATCCAGCCGAGGAGTTGAGGAACCATCGTGTGCCCCTGTTCGGGGCACGAGTGCTGACGAAGCCGCTGGCGGTAGACACGGTGGTCGATGCAGTGCGTGGGATACTCGGTGCGTAAATGATCGAGCGTTTTCCGGGGCGCCTCCCGGACGGTAGCATCCCTTCTCCCGCCAGGTCTGGCGGCGGTCAGCCCTACACGGCGCAGAGCTACCAGAGGTGGTGCGAGCACACCCAGGAGATCATCCCGTTCCCGCTGGAGGATGGTTCAGCTTGTCTTTGGAAGTGATGGGGGACGACGGCGTGAGGGCGCCCAGCGCTTAGCCTAGGGCCGTGGCCTCGCCCCCGGGTCCAGACAAGAGAGAACCCGAAGGGGGCGACCTCCAGTGAGGAGGTCCGTCCCCTTCGGGCAATTGATGAGCTACGTGATGGAAGCGCGCCGAGCAGCGGCTTAGCAGCGCCCCTGCTTGGCCAGCCCAGGTGGACAGCCGTGCCCTCTATCGATCTTCTTGGCGTGGCCCGGTGGGACCTTGTAGTAGGCGACCGGCACGCCAAGGACCGGCTGCGGGACGCGGCCGGGTGCAATCGCGACCCAGGGAGCGCCAGGCCTCGGGGCTACGAACCACCGGTCGTGATGAAAGCTGTAGTACCGCCCCCCATACGCGAAGAAGTTCATCTCGACACCGGGCGCATAAAACACCGGCGACCCGGGCACCACCACGAGTTGGGGCGCGCGCACGATCACGGGCGGTGCAACCGGGGGGACGACGACAACAGGCGCCGGCGGTGCCACCACCACTGGAGGTGTCACGACCACCGGAGGCGTCACAACGACGGGCGGCGGAGCCGGGACGCCGATCTTGACTCCGATTCTCACGCTATCCGCTTCAGCTGAACCGGCAAGGGCCAAAACAGACACTGCAGTCAATGCCAGCATTCGGATTTGCATTAGCTCGGACCTCCAGGAGAGACTGTAGTCATTGCAACAGCGCCTGGAGGTGCAAGCCCGCAGCCAAACAGCTAAGCCGAAAGCTCTCCTGTGTTTATCACGGGATGCAGACTCTGGATGCGAGTACTGTCAGCCTGGTGTCAGGCCGTGACCTTCCCTTATTACCCATCAGCACCACGTCGCACCCGGAGACCGGATTGAACCGCCCCGGCTTTCCCGGAGGCTCCAATCCTTGAGAGGATGGGGCCATGGCAAGACCAGGACGGTTTTCACCGGAAGTGCGGGAGCGAGCGGTGCGGATGGTGGTGGAGCACGCGGCGGCCCATCCCTCGCAAT
>DATJFY010000095.1:0-13570 GCA_035495415.1 Verrucomicrobiia bacterium | reverse complement strand
AGTCGGGGCCGTGTCTCAGTCCCCGTGTGGCTGGTCGTCCTCTCAGACCAGCTACCCGTCATAGCCTTGGTGGGCCGTTACCCCGCCAACTAGCTGATAGGCCGCGAGCCCCTCCAAGAGCGGCAGCTTGCGCCACCTTTCTTCCCCAGATCTTTCGACCCAAGGACCGTATCCGGTATTAGCCCCCCTTTCGAGGGGGTATCCCGAACTCTAGGGCAGGTTACCCACGTGTTACTCACCCGTGCGCCACTAGAACCGCCGAATTATTGCTAACCCGACGATTCCCGTTCGACTTGCATGTGTTAAGTACGCCGCCAGCGTTCGCTCTGAGCCAGGATCAAACTCGCCAAGATAAATCGACAAACTTGAAACCTGGTCCCTAAAGCCCAACCAATGATGTTGCGTCGGTCGAGCGCAAGGTACTCAGTAGTTACGGATGGTGCTCACACTTCGTCGGTGAGCCAGTAACATATGCGATTTTCAAAGAGCGGCGGGGCCTGGACCCCTGAAGAGTTGAAACAGGTCAGCTGGACTGATGAGGCCGGCTGCCTACTCTCAACCAACTCATCCCGTCGTACGTCAGCAACAGGATGGGCAAGGAGTGATGATACGGATGCCCAGCAGGGCTGTCAAGGGATCTTTGCTCGAGACCTTCACCACCGGATCGCCGCGCTTCCAGCTCGGCTTGACGCACGCACGCCTTGCTATTCAGATAGTTATGCGGCGTCAGCGGGCGGACATTCGCCCCGCGTAGTAGCTCCGACGGCCCTTGCGAACGATCCAGAATCGATCGTGCAGCGGCCCGACCGTGCGCAGGGTGTCGGCAATCCCGGTGACACGCTGGCCATTGATCGTGACCCCGCCCCCGGCGAGGAGCTTCCGCGCCTCGCCCTTGGACTCGGCCGCTCCCACGCGAACCAGCAGATCGACGATGCCGAGCGCGCCCGCTTCCTCCGCACCGATCTCGGCGGTGGGGATCGCGCGGCAGACCTGGTCGAGCTGGGCCGCGGCCAGCGCGACGACGTCGCCCCCGAACATCGCGGCGCCGATCGCCTCCGCCTCCTTCATTGCCGCGTCGCCGTGGACCAGCGCAGTGACCTCACGCGCGAGGAGGCGTTGCGCCTCGCGGCGCTCCGGCGCGTCCGCCGTCGCCCGCTCGAGATCGGCGATCGCGTCGCGCGAGAGGAACGTGAAGTACTTGAGGAACTTCACCACGTCCGCATCGCTGGTGTTGAGCCAGAATTGATACATTTCGTAGGGTGACGTCCGCGCGGCATCGAGCCACACGGTGCCCGATTCCGTCTTGCCGAACTTGGTGCCGTCCTCCTTCGTCACCAGCGGATGCACGATGGCGAAGGCCTGCTCGCCGGCGACGCGCCGGATCAGCTCGATCCCCGCGGTGATGTTGCCCCACTGATCGCTGCCGCCGAGCTGGACGCGGCAGTCCTGGTCCTGGAAGAGACGCAGGAAGTCGTAGGCCTGCAGCACCTGGTAGCTGAACTCGGTGTACGAGAGCCCGGCATCCGCCCGTCCCATGCGCGCGCGCACCGATTCTTTGGCCAGCATGGCGCCCAGGGGGAAGTGCTTGCCGACATCGCGCAGGAACCCGATCGCGTCCATCTTGCCGAGCCAGTCGTAGTTGTTGACGAGGAGCGCGCCGGCCGGCCCCGAGCCGAAGTCGAGGAAGCGCTGCACCTGGACCTTCAGCCGCGCCGCCGCGGCCGCGACCTGGTCCTCCGGGCTCAGCGCGCGCTCGCCTGCCTTGCCGCTGGGGTCGCCGATGAGCCCCGTCCCGCCCCCGATGAGGACGATGGGCCGGTGCCCCGCGCGCTGGATCCGGCTCAGCACCACGAGGCCGAGGAGGCTTCCCACGTGCAGGCTGTCCGCGGTCGGGTCGAAGCCGATATAGGCACGGCGTCCCGGGGTGGCGAAGTGGCGATCGGCGTCGGCAGGGTCCGAGACGTCGCTGAGGAGGCCGCGCCACTGGAAATCGTCGAGCAGCGCGGACGTGAAAGTCTTTGGATTCACGCCTGTATAATACCAATGATATGGCCACGCCCCCACGCGGGAAACGGCTCGCCCTGCTGCGGAGCCGGTGGTTCCGGACCCTCGCGTTCACCCTCGTGATCGTGTTCTTCCTGGGCGGCCTCACGGTCGGCGTCGCCGCCCTCTGGGCCTTCACCATCCTCCCCCGCTCGCTGCCCGCGGTGACCGCCCTGGAGAACTTCGAGCCCGTGCAGGGCACCAAGGTCTTCGACGACAACGACGAGCTGATCACCGAATTCCACGTCGAGCGCCGCATCTTCGTCCCGCTCGCCCAGATTCCCAAGCCACTGAAGGACGCGGTCATCGCCACGGAGGACGCGCGCTTCTATTCCCACTGGGGCGTGGATCCGATGGGCGTCGCGCGCGCGGTGTACCAAAACTTCCGCCATGGGCGCATCGTCGAAGGCGGCAGCACGATCACCCAGCAGCTCGCCAAGGTGCTCTTCCTCACGCCCGACAAGAGCCTGGACCGGAAGCTCAAGGAAGCGGTGCTCGCGGTGGAGCTCGAGCGCCGCTACTCCAAGGACCGGCTCCTCGAGATGTACCTCAACCAGATCTACTTCGGGCACGGCGCCTTCGGGGTGGAGGCGGCATCCCGCACCTTCTTCGGCAAGTCCGTGAAGGAGCTCACCCTCGCGGAGAGCGCGCTCCTCGCCGGGCTCCCCAAGGCGCCCGCGACCTACTCGCCGTTCGATCACCCCGACGCGGCGAAGCGACGCCGCGGCACCGTGCTCGCCCGCATGGTGGACGTCAATGTGATCAAGGACACCGACGCCAAGAAGGTCGCCGCCGCCAAGCTCGAGCTGGTGCCGCCCGAGCGCCGGCGTACCACCGGTCAGTACTATCTCGAATACGTGCAGCAGGCGCTGGAGTCGACCTACGGCGCCGACCTCGTGTTCAAGGGCGGGCTCCAGGTCTACACGACGCTCTCACCCGCGATGCAGCTCAAGGCCGAGCAATCGCTGCGCGAGGGACTCAAGGCGCTCGAGACCCGGCGCCTGAAGGTCTCGGAGAAGGCGGGCACGGCGCCCGCGACGGAGAGGCCCGAGGGCGCCCTGCTCGCCCTGGATCCGTCGACCGGCCACATCAAGGCCATGGTGGGCGGGTACGATTTCTTCAAGAGCGAGTTCAACCGCGCCATTCAGGCGCGGCGCCAGCCCGGCTCGGCGTTCAAGCCGTTCGTGTACATCGCCGCGCTGGAGTCGGGCCTCACTCCCGCGACGGTGGTCGACGACTATCCGATCGAGTTCCCCGGCGGCCCCACCAGCAAGCCGTGGAAGCCCGACAACTACGACCGCAAGTTCCGGGGTCCGGTCACCCTCCAGCAGGCGCTGGAGGAGTCGATCAACGTGGTGGCGGTGCGCGTGCAGGACCGCATCGGGCTCAAGCGCACCATCGACGTCGCCCGCCGCCTCGGTGTGGAGAGCCCGCTCGGCGAGAATCTGAGCCTGGCCTTGGGCACCTCCGAGCTATCCCTGCTAGAGCTCACGTCCGCCTACGGCACCCTCGCGAACCACGGCATCTGGATCCACCCCACCGCGATTCGCTACGTGCTCGACGCGCAGGGCAAGCTGCTCGAGGAGAACGTGCCGGACGGCAAGCAGGTGGTCTCGCCGGAAGTGGCCTACGTCGCCACCCAGATGCTCAAGGGCACCGTCGAGCGCGGCACCGGGATCGCGGCCAAGGCGCTCGGCCGCCCGGCCGCGGCCAAGACCGGCACCACCAACGACTACTCCAACGCCTGGTTCATCGGCTTCACTCCGCAGCTCGCCACCGGGGTATGGGTCGGCTTCGATCGACCGCGGAGCCTCGGCAAGGACGAGACAGGCTCGCGCGTCGCGGTGCCGATCTGGACCACGTTCATGAGCGCGGCTCTCGCCGGGCAGCCCGCCGAGGACTTCCCCATGCCCGAGAAGGTGGTCCTGGTGCCGGTGGACCTCGACCGCGGGGACTGCACGCGCCCGGCCCTCATGGCGTTCGTGATCGGGACCGAGCCGGCGCACGTCTGCGGGCAGGCGCGCTTCGCGAGCGGAGTGGTTCGGCCCGTGCCCCCCGCGGTGACGGCGCCCCTGGGGGCCTCACCGGCGGCGGCGGCACCCGCGGTGGCGCCGCCCAAGGATCCGACGCAGAACCCCTAAGCGGGAATCAGCCAGCGGCGGCCGCGGCGGCGGCGCCGAAGCGCCCGGCGACGGCGGCCCAGTCGCCTCCGGTGAGCAGGTCCTGGAACACCGGCACCAGCTCCCGGAGGGGGACCCGGGCCTGCTGCATGCTGTCGCGATCGCGGATCGTCACGCGCTGATCGCCCTGCTCCCCCTTGTCGGAGTCGCCCACCGTCTGCACGTCTACCGTGACGCAGTAGGGAGTGCCCACCTCGTCCTGGCGGCGATAGAGCCGCCCGATCGCCGCGGTGTCGTCGTAGACGACACGCCAGTGATTGGCCAGCTCGCCGCGGATGGCATGGGCGGTCCTCACGATCTCCTCGCGCTTCTTGAGCAGCGGCAGCACCGCCACCTTCACGGGCGCGAGCTCGGGATGGAAGCGGAGCACCACCCGCTTTTCTCCCCGCACCTCCTCTTCCTGATAGGCCTCGGCAAGGAAGGCGAGGAGCGCGCGATCCACGCCCGCGGCGGGCTCGATGACGTAGGGGACGACGTGCTCCTTCCGCTCCTCGTCGAAGTACGTGAGGGTCTTCCCGCTGAACTTGGCGTGCTGCTTGAGGTCGTAGTCAGTGCGGTTGGCGATCCCCATCAGCTCACTCCAGCCGATGGGAAAGCGATACTCGATGTCGAGGGTGCGCTTGGCGTAGTGGGCCAGCTCGTCCGGTTCGTGCTCGCGTAGGCGGAGATTCGCCTCGCTCAGGCCGTAGCGCCGGAACCACGCCATGCAGTCCGCGATCCACCGGTCGTGCCAGAACTCGTCGGCGGGCCGTCCCTCCACCGTCTCGTGGGGGTTCACAAAATACTCGATCTCCATCTGCTCGAACTCGCGCGTCCGGAAGATGAAGTTGCCGGGCGTGATCTCGTTGCGGAACGAGCGGCCGGCCTGGGCGATGCCGAACGGGAGCTTGAGCCGCATGGACTGCTGCACGTTCTCGAAGTTCACGAACATCGCCTGCGCGGTCTCGGGGCGGAGATAGGTGACGGCGGCGGCGTCCTCCACCGGACCCATGAAGGTCTTGAACATCAGGTTGAAGTTGCGGGCCGTCGTCAGCTCGCCCTTGCCACAGTCGGGGCACAGCGTGCGCCGGGCGCCGCAGCGCGGACAGGCCTCGCCCGCCGGGATCTCGAACTTGTTGCCCTTGGTGGCCGGACAGAAGTGCAGCCACGGCCGAGCGTCCACGTGATCGGCCCGGAAGCGATGCTGGCACTCACGGCAGTCCACCATGGGATCGGTGAACTGCTCCACGTGGCCGCTCGCGCGCCACACGTTGGGATGCATGAGGATGGCGGCGTCGATGCCCACCATGTCCGAACGCATCTGGACAAAGTCGCGCCACCAGAGCCGCTTGATGTTCTGCTTGAGCTCCACCCCGAGCGGGCCGTAATCCCACACCGAGCCGGTGCCGCCGTAGATCTCGCTCGATTGGAAGACGAATCCGCGGCGCTTCGAGAGCGAGACGAGCGTGTCCATCGTGAGCGACATGGCGCTCAGGATATCATGTGAGCCGCGGGCCCGGCGGCGGCTCGGCCACGCCGGCCAGCCCGCGTCGCGTCTGACCAAGGAAGCGCAGCGAGCGGGAGGGCGCGCCGACCAGCCGCGTGAGCACGCCATCCAACGTGTCGCCCAGCTCGCGCTCCACGTCCCGCCGGAGGCCGAGCGTCAGGCTTTCCTCCCAGCGCATCCCGCGCAGGCGCACCAGCGTGGTCACCGCCGTCCCGGAGATGGGGAGGGCCTGCTCGCCCGCCCCGCACGCGCCGCACACGAGACCGCCCGCGTCCGTGTCCAGCGTCGCGCCGGGGAAGGGAAACTGACGGCCGCACTCGAGGCAGCGGTCCAGCCGCGGACGGTGACCGAGGAGATCGAGCGCGCGCGCCGCGAAGCACAGGGCCACCCGCTCGGGCGCCGTCGCCCCTTCCAGGCCGCGCAGGCTTCGGACAAGAAGGCCGAACAGGGCGGGATGCGGATCCCGATCGGCGGAGAGGCGGCTCAGCATCTCGCACATCCAGGCGCCGCGGCCGAGGCGGCCGAGGTCCTCGCGGACGGCCACGAAGGGCCGGACGATATCGAAATGGTCGACCCGGACGAGCTCGCTCCGCCCGGTGTCGAAGAAGACGAGCTCGCCGAGGGTGAGCGGCTCGAGCGCGGCGACGAAGCGCGACCGCGGCCGCCGCGCTGACCTCGCTACCCCGCGGACCTTGCCGTGATCGCGCGAATAGAACTCGACGAGCCGATCCTGCTCACCCAGCGCCCGCCGGCTCACGACCACCGCCCGCGTCCGGAAGAGGGCCATCAGGACGTGAGCAGGAACCCGAACTCGCGCAGCGCCTGCTCGTCCTTTCTCCAGTTCTTTCGCACCGAAACGCGGAGATCGAGATAGGTCTTGATGCCGAAGAAGCGCTCGAGCTCCTCGCGCGCGGCGCTGCCGATCTTCTTGAGCATGCTACCCTGCCGCCCGATCACGATGCCCTTCTGCGAGTCCTGCTCCACGAAGATCTGGGCCAGGATGTAGACGCATTCGGGCTTCTCGCGCTCGGTGAGCTCCTCCACCCGGACCGCGCAGGCGTACGGGATCTCCTCGTGCGTGAGGCGGAAGATCTTCTCGCGGATCACCTCGGCGACGTAGAAGGTCTCGGGCTGATCGGTGAGGGATTCGCGGGGGAAGTAGGCGGGGCGCTCGGGCATCGCGGGGACCACGAGGTCGAGCAGCGTGCTCACCCCCTCGCCAGTCTGCGCCGACACCGGCACGATCTCCTGGAACCGATGGCGCGCCCGATAGGCGGCGATGAGCGGGAGAAGCCGCGCCTTGGGGGCCACCAGATCGACCTTGTTGAGGCAGCAGAACACGGGCGCGCGCACCGGGGTGAGCCGGGCCAGCACGTCGGCGTCGAGCCGATCGGGGCGCTCACCGGCCTCGGCCACGAGGCAGACGAGGTCCACGTCTTCCAGCGCGCGCTCCGCCGCCCGCTGCATGAGCTCACCGAGCCGGCCGGCGCCCGCGTGGAGCCCCGGCGTGTCCACGAAGACGATCTGCGCGTGCGGCAGGTGGCGGATGCCGGTGATGCGTGTGCGGGTCGTCTGGGGGCGCCGCGAGACGATGGCCATCTTCTCGCCTACGAGGCGGTTGAGCAGGGTGGACTTGCCGACGTTCGGGCGGCCCACCAGGGCCACGAAGCCGGCGCGATGAGTGGGCGTGCTCATGCGTGCGGCAGGAGCCCGGCCCACAGCCGCGTGGGCGGCGGCCGGCGGTGCGCCCGGGTGAGAATGGCCCGCGCCCGCTCGTGCATGCGCTGCGCCTCGCGCGGATGAGCGTCGTCCCAGCCTGCGAGATGCAGGATCCCGTGGACGACGAGCAGGTCGAGCTCGAGCGCGAGGGGCACGCCGACCGCCGCGGCCTGCCGCGCGGCGGTGTCCACGGAGACGATCACCTCGCCCAGCAGGGGCGCCGGACCCGGGCCGGCCAGGTCGAACGCGAGGACATCCGTCGGCTTGCGCGAGCCGCGATAGCGGGCGTTGAGCCGCCGGATGGCCGCGTCGTCCACGAGGGTCACGTGCACCTCCGCGCGGGCCCGTCCCACCGCGGCGAGGGCGGCCTGGGCGATCTCGTGCAGGCGGCGGCGCGGCACGCGGGCACGGGACTGGCGGTTCTCGAGGGCGACGGGCATGAGCACCTTAACGTTGCGGGGGCCTGGGTCTCATATCCGCTCGCCTCGCCCGCTGCTGCGGCTCGCCAAGCGCCCCCGCACTCCCAACTTGCGGTCAACCGTTGGGAGTATCCGCGTGTGTCTCGCCACGAGGACGCGCCTGTGCGCGATCGTAGGCGCGCACGATCACCGAGACGAGGTCGTGGCGCACGACGTCGCGGTCGCTGAAGTAGACGAACTGGATGCCCTCCACGCCCCGCAGCACCGACTGCGCCTCCACGAGCCCCGAGACGCGGCTGGATGGGAGATCCACCTGGGTGATGTCCCCGGTGATGACCATCTTGGAGTTGAACCCCAGGCGGGTGAGGAACATCTTCATCTGCTCGGACGTGGTGTTCTGGGCCTCGTCCAGGATGATGAAGGCGTCGTTGAGGGTGCGGCCGCGCATGTACGCGAGCGGGGCGATCTCGATCTGGCCGCGCTCGGTGAGGGTCGCCACTTTGTCGGTGTCGAGCATGTCGTAGAGCGCGTCGTAGAGCGGCCGGAGGTAGGGATGGATCTTCTCGATGAGGTCGCCGGGGAGGAAGCCCAGCCGTTCGCCTGCCTCGACCGCAGGCCGCGTCAGGATGATGCGCGCGACCTCGCGCTTCATGAGGGCGGACACCGCCGTGGCGACCGCCAGGTACGACTTGCCGGTCCCCGCAGGCCCGATCGCGATGACGAGGTCGTGCGTCCGGATGGCGTCGACGTAGCGCTTCTGGTTCGCGGTCTTTGGGGCGATCATCTTCCGCCGGGACGGCACGGTGATCGCGTCGGCCATCACCGCGCGCACGTCGGTACCCGGCTCGCTCCCCGCGAGGCGGAGCGCGGACCGCACCTCGGCGGGACCGAAGGGCCGGCCGGAGCCCTGGAGGGCGATGAGGTCGTGGAACAGCCGCTCGGCCTGCCCCACCTGGCGCTCGTCCCCCCGGAGGGTCAGCTCGTGGCCGCGAGCGGTGATCCGGAGGTCGAACTGGCTCTCGAGGGCGCGCAGGTGCTCGTCGTTCTTGCCGAGGAGCGTGAGGAGGTCGGACGACGCCGGAAGCTGAAGACGGCGCGTGACGGTGGTGGCCTGTGTCAGGTGTCAGCCTCTCTGGATCAGGATAGCACGGGCCCGGCTCAGCTCTTCTCGGGGGGCAGATCGAGCTTGATGTGCAGCTCGCGGAGCCGCTTCACCTCCACCTCGCTCGGTGCCTGCATGAGGAGGTCCTGCGCGGCCTGGTTCATGGGGAAGGCGATGACCTCCCGGATGTTGCGCTCCTCGGCCAGCAGCATCACGATCCGGTCGATGCCGGGCGCAGAGCCGCCGTGGGGCGGCGCGCCGTAGCGGAACGCATTGAGCATGCCGCCGAAGCGCGCCTCGACATCGTGCCGCGTGTACCCGGCGATCTCGAAGGCCTTGAACATGATGTCCGGCCGGTGGTTTCGGATGGCGCCGCTGGAGAGCTCGATCCCATTGCACACGATGTCGTACTGGTACGCCTTGATCGTGAGGGGGTCCTGGGTCTCGAGGGCCTCGAGGCCCCCCTGCGGCATCGAGAACGGGTTGTGGCTGAAGTCGATCTTCTTCGCCTCGTCGTCCCACTCGTACATGGGGAAGTCGGTCACCCAGCAGAAGCGGAACGCATTCTTCTCCATGAGCTCGAGCTCCTCGCCGAGCTTGACGCGCAGCCGCCCCGCCAAGGGGTCGGCGACGTCCGGCTTGTCGCACACGAAGAAGACGACGTCGCCGGGGCCCGTCTGGGTGGCCGCGCGCAATGCACCCAGGCGCTCGGCGTCGAGGAACTTCGCGATGGGCCCGCGCGCCGGCCCTTCGGCGAGGCTGACGTAGCCGAGGCCGGGGGCGCCCTGCTCCTTCGCCCAGGCGTCCAGCTTGTCGAAGAAGCTTCGCGGCCGCGTCGCCGCGCCGGGGCCGGGGACGGCGCGCACGACCGCACCGCGCTTCGAGGCCTCCGCGAAGACCTTGAAGTCCGACCCCGCAAACACCGCGGTGACCTCGGCGTTCACGAACGGGATCCGGAGGTCGGGCTTGTCGGTGCCGTACCGGGCCATGGCCTCCGCGAACGGGATGCGGGGGAACGGCGGCGGGGTGACCGCCCGCCCTTCCGCAAATTCCTCGAACACGCCGTGGATCACCGGCTCGATCGTCGCCCAGACGTCTTCCTGGGTGACGAAGGACATCTCGAAGTCGAGCTGATAGAACTCCCCGGGCGAGCGGTCGGCGCGACCGTCCTCGTCGCGGAAGCAGGGCGCGATCTGGAAGTAGCGGTCGAAGCCGGCCACCATCAGGAGCTGCTTGAACTGCTGGGGGGCCTGAGGGAGCGCGTAGAACTTCCCCGGGTGGACGCGGCTCGGCACGAGATAGTCACGGGCGCCTTCCGGTGAGCTCGACGTGAGGATGGGCGTCTGGAACTCGGTGAAGCCGGCCGCGATCATCCGCCGGCGAATGCTCGCGATCACCTTGGAGCGGAGCGCGATGTTCCGGTGGAGCTTCTCCCGCCGGAGGTCCAGGAAGCGGTAGCGGAGGCGTGTTTCCTCGGGGAACTCGGCCTCCCCCGCGACCTGCATGGGAAGGGGCTCGGCGACCGAATCCACGATCACCTCGTCCACCGCCAGCTCCACTTCCCCGGTGGGCAGCTTGGGATTCACCGCGTCGGCGCCCCGCGACACCACAGCGCCCGACATCGTCACCACGCTCTCCGGACGCAGCCCGGACGCCGCCTCGAAGCTCCCGCTCGCCGCGTTGACCACGCACTGGGTGATGCCGTAGTTGTCCCGCACGTCGATGAACAGCAGGTTGCCGTGGTCGCGCTTGCGGTGCACCCATCCGGACAGGCGCGCGCGCTGGCCCACGTGCGTCGTCCGGAGCTCCCCGCAGGTGTGCGTGCGATAGCGATGCATCAATCTCGTCCCCGCCGCATGAGCGGCTTCACGATGGGCGTCCCGCCCGCCTCGCAGGTCGCGTAGGCGGTGAAGCCGTGGGTGGCCAGCGTCTCGAGCTGCTTGCCGAGGTTCTTGCGCTTGACCTGGAGCGAGACCTGGTCGCCACCGGCCCGCAGCGCGCGCGACGCGGCGAGCGCCGGCGTCAGATCGCCCTGCTCGTCGACGAGGAAAGCGACCCGGCGCGCTCCGGCACCCGCCGCCGCCGGCGCTCCGGACACCTGCGCGCGCTCGGTCAGCATCCCGATGAGGCGCTCGAAGCCGATCGAGAAGCCGCAGGCCGGGACATCTCGGTTGATCATTCGCCCGATCATCTTGTCGTAGCGCCCGCCTCCCGCAATCGACGAGGGATAGGCCGGCGATGTCGCCTCGAAGATGGTGCCGGTGTAGTAACCCATGCCGCGCACCAGCGTGGGGTCGAACTCGACACGCGCGCCCGCCGGCATCGCCTGGTTGACGGTCCGGAGTATCGACGCGAGCGACTCGAAGACCCCACCCACCGCCGCGGCATCCGCGCCGAGGAGTCCGGGCAGGGCGTCGAGCGAGAGCCCGCCCTTCTGCAGCGTGGGAAGCAGGCGCTCGAAGCGCGCCACCGCGGCGGCGTCGGCGCCGTCCCCTCGTAGCTCGCTCAGCACCCCCTCCGGCCCGATCTTGTCGAGCTTGTCGAAGGCGATGAAGAATCCGCCCTGGGCCGACTCGAGGAAGCCGCAGTGACGCGCGATCGCGCCGAGGAGGCGCCGGTCGTTGACCCGGACGGTGAGATCGGCGAGCCCCAGCCGGGTGAGCGCCTCCGCGGTGGCGAGGATCAGCTCGACCTCGGCCACGCCGGATGCCACGCCCAGGACGTCGATGTCGCACTGGGTGAACTGACGGAACCGCCCCTTCTGGGGGCGTTCCGCGCGCCACACCGGACCGATCTGGATCGCCTTGAGGGGATCGGGCAGGCGGGCATGGTTCTCCGCGTAGTAGCGGGCCAGCGGCACCGTCAAGTCGAAGCGAAGCCCGTGCTCGGCCAGCTCGCCCCCCGACCGAAGGGCCGCGTCGAGATCCTCCCCCCGCTTCAGCACCTTGAAGATGAGCTTCTCGTTCTCCCCCCCGTCGCTGCCCACGAGCAGGCGCAGGCTCTCGAGGGCCGGCGTCTCGATCCGCTGGTAGCCGAAGGTGCGATACACCGCGAGGATCTCTTGGGTGGCGGCGTCGCGCAGCTCGACCTCGGCGGGCAAGAGGTCGCGCATGCCGCGGGGCGGGGTGGTGCTGGCCTTGCTCGTCACCGCTAGCGTTCCGTCCGCGCGGCCAGATAGTCCCGGCTGAGCTCGATGTAGCCTTTCGCGGACCGGTAGATGAGGTCGAGGTCGGCGGGGGTCGCCTGGCGCTTCACGCGCGCGGGCGCGCCCATCAACACGCTGCCACGGGGGGCGAGCATGCCGGGAGACACCACCGCGCCCGCGGCGACCAGGCACTCCTCTTCGAGCACCGCGCCGTCCAGCACGATGGCCCCGATGCCGATCAAGCAGTTCGACTTCACGTGGCAGCCATGGAGCCGCGCCGCATGCCCGACCGTGACGTAGTCCTCGATGATGGAGGGGGTGCCCCGCCGGTTGATGTGGACGATGGTGCCGTCCTGGATATTGGTGCCCCGGCCCACGCGGATGAACCCGACGTCGCCTCGCAGCACCGAGGTGAACCAGACGCTGGACTCCTCGCCAATCTCCACGTTGCCGATGACCTGGGCGGAATCTTCCACGAAGGCGGACGGGTGCAGCGCGGGCAGGGCGCCCCGATACGGAAGGATCAGACGGCTACTCCTGGGGGACGGACATGATGATCTGCGTCTCGCCCGAGATATTCAAGAAGTTGTTGAAGCGGACCACGGTGGCCACGAGGGTGGGCTGCACCGAATCCTCCGAACGGAATGCTCCGAGACAGGTGATGCCACCCTCGAAGCCCGTCTCGATGCTCTGCAGGCGATAGCCGGCAGGCCCCTTGAACGTGATCGCCAGCAGCCCTTCCTTCACGATGTTCTGGGGCACGACGATCTCGTCGATGCCGTCGCCATCGAGATCCACCGCGAGGGGGGTCGGCTCGATCTTGTAGAATTTCGTGAGGTCCCCCTGCCGCCCGCGGGGGATCACCAGCTCGAGCTTGGTGTAGCCACCTCCCACCGACGTGGACGAGCGCCAGACGTCCTCGCCATCGAGGGAGATCGCCAGCCGGTGGCTCTCGTCGACGATGGCGAGGGCGCGCGTGTCCTTGCCGGAGATGTTCGAGAAGGAGGCGCCCATGGGACGAAACGCGGTGGGCACCCGCACGGACTTCACCACGTCGAGGTTACCCTTCCGGACCGCGACCTCATCGGCCTGGCCCGGCGTGAAGAAGTTGTCCGGGTTGTACCGCTGGGCCCAGAGCGTCTGCTTGACGCCCTCCCCCTTGGTGTCGACCGCGAAGAGGAAGCTCTCCACGGTGTCGATGAGGAACTTCGGCTTCCCGTCCTTGCCGAGATTGAGGATGAACGAGTTGAGGCCGGCCTTGACGTGGAAGCGATTGCCGACGACTTCGAAGACGCCGTCGCCGTCGAGGTCGGCGAGCTGGAGCGAGAATACCCGTCCCAGGGTTCTCGTGGAGAAGCTCCACTCCGGCTCGACCTTGTAGTTGACGATCTTGTACTGGTAGACGCGGTCTCCGTCGCTCACCACCACGCGCGGGATCTTGTCCTTGGGCTGGACCGCGATATCCATGGCCACGAC
>DATJFY010000094.1:0-25193 GCA_035495415.1 Verrucomicrobiia bacterium | reverse complement strand
TCCTGCGCGGCGCGCACGGCTTCTTCGCCGTTCTCGGTGAACAACGCCTGGTGGCCGAGCTTGTCGAGCACGGCCTCCAGGTAGGCGCGGTTCACCGGATGGTCTTCGGCCACCAGCACCTTCAGCATGCGCCCGGGGGCGTTGCCGGCGCCATGTGGCGAGCTCACGCCTGGCGCGGGCGGCCCGATCTTGGGCAAGGGCAGCGTCAGCGCGAAAGTGCTGCCCTCGCCGGGTGCGCTCGTCACCGTGATGTCGCCGTCCATCAGGCGCGCCAGGCTGCGCGAGATCTCCAGGCCGAGGCCGGTGCCGCCGTGGCGGCGCGAGGTGGTCTCGTCGCCCTGCACGAAGCGTTGGAACACGCGCGCCTGTGTCGAGGCGTCCATGCCGATACCGGTGTCGACCACCGAGAACACGGTGCTGCCGGCGGCATCGCCGGTGCCGGCCTCGACCTTCAGGCGCACATGGCCGACGGCCGTGAACTTCACGGCGTTGCTGAGCAGGTTGAACAGGATCTGCTTGAGCCGCGTGGGGTCGGCACGCACCCAGCGGGGCACGTCGGCGTCCATGGTCACGTGCAGCGTGAGTCCCTTGGACTGCGCCTGCACGCGCATCAGCGACTCGACCTCGCGCATGAGCCGCGCCAGGTCCACGGCCTCGGGCACCACATGCAGATTGCCGGATTCGAGTTTCGAGATGTCGAGGATGTCGTTGAGGATGGCCAGCAGGTGGTTCGCCGATTCCTTGGCCGTGTGCAGGTAGCCCGTCTGCTGCGAGGTGAGCGGCGTCTCCTGCAGCAGCGACATCATGCCCAGCAGGCCGTGGAACGGCGTGCGGATCTCGTGGCTCATGTTGGCGAGGAAGTCGGACTTGGCTTGCGCCGCTGCCTCGGCGGCGATCTTGGCCCGCTCGAGCTCGGCCTCCGCCTTCTTCCGCTCGATGAACTGCCCCACCTGCCCGCCCACACCCTCGAAGAGGTCCAGCAGCGCTTGCTCGACGGGCCGGACCTCGGGGCTGAAGAACTCCATCACCCCCAGGAACCCGCTCGGGCCGATGATGGGGAACCCGAACGCCCCGTGCAGGCCGCCTTGCGCGGCTGCCGGCGCTCGCGGGAAATTCGGGTCCCGCGTGACGTCGACGATCCAGGCGGCGCGCGCCGTGCTCCACACCCGCCCCGGGAGCCCGATGCCCCGGGGAAACGCCATCTCCCGGTTGACCGCGGTCAGCGCGTCCAGCGACCGATCCGGAGCCACCCACATCTCCTCGCACCGCAGCGCCTGCGCCTCGGGATCGATGCTCCAGCGCGCGCCCATGACCCAGTCGAGCCGCTCGCAGACCGCCTGCAGCACGCGCGGCATCGCCTCCGTCAACGTCGCCGACTCGACCAGCACCCGCGTCGTCACGTGTTGCGCGGCCGCGCGCCGGTCGCTCATGCGGCGAATGCGATCGGCGCGGCTGAGCGAGCGCGCCGTGACGGCGATGAGCGCGACGAAGGCGAAGGCGATCACGACGACCAGGATGGCCAGGCCTTGCTCTTCGCTGACCAGTCCCTGGCGGTGAGTCCACAGCCTCAGCCAGCCAATGGCGGTGGGAACGGCGACCGCGGCCGGCAAGAGGCGTCGTGCAAGGAGACCTCCCGCGTCGTCCCGGGTGATGACCGACACGATGCCACGGTCCGGGCGCGCGCAGAGGATGCCGAAGCCCAGCGCGAAGAAGGAGACCGCCGTGGGCAGTGCCATGGGGGTGAAGTCCCGGACGCCATACATCCCCGCGACGCCGTACACATAGCCGAGGAGCGAGCCCCCGGCAATGCCGATCGGCAGGAGCGCCACGAGCTGGGCGGGGGCGCGGCGCGACCGTGGAGCTCGCGCGAGGAGCCACAAGGCGAGGCCAGTGAGCGCAAAGCAGAGGCCGGTGTTCGGCGCGATACGGTTCCCGCCGAGCCGCGCTCGGAAGGCAATCTCGTCGAGGCCGAGATGGCGGCCGAAGACGTACCCGCACACGGTCAGGGTCCCCACCACGGCGATGATCACAGCGGCGCTCTGGACGGCCGGACCGATCCGCCGCGGTGCGGACGCATCGCGCCAGGACGTGTGCTGCATCCAGAGCGCCCCGGCTGCCAGGATCAGCATCACGGCGGTCAGCGGGTTCGTGGCGACGTGCCCCGGAATGCCGCGCTTGACCGCTTCGAGATTCAGAGTCCACCCGACGAGGACGAGCAGACCGACCAGCAGAACCAGCACGCTGCAGCAGCGGCTGAACCTCGCCAGGGACGCCGCTCGCTCGGCGTTGGCATCGCCCGGCCGGGCCGACGCGAGGCCGGCCGCCCTGGGCCCGCTCATGACCCGCGTGCCGGCTCGGCGCGGCGGCGGAGCAGCCAGGCCTGCACACGGGTCCGCACGTGCGCGGGCCGGAACGGCTTCGTCAGATAGTCGGTCACGCCCGCGGCAAATCCCGCCGCGGTGTTGTCGGGCCCGGACTGCGCGGTGATCAGCACGACCGGCACGTCACGGAGCGCGGGATCCTCATTCCGACGAAGCGCGCGCGTCACCTCGATCCCGTCGGCGCCCGGCATCTGCCAGTCGAGGAGGATCAGCGCCGGGTGTTCGAGGCGGGCCTGCTCGAGCGCGGCCTTGCCATCGTTGGCCGTCACGACGCGAAACCCATCCGGCTCGAGCGCGAGCGTCAGCAGCCGGACCATCGTGGGATCGTCATCGGCCACGAGGATCGTGAGCGGCCCGACGGTCCGGGTGGTGCCGGGCAGCGCCTGGGTCCGGGGCGTCGCCGTGTCGCGCTCGACGAGACGCACCTCGTCGCCCTCCGCGGCGGCGAAGACCTCGAGCGCGCTCCCGGCCGCGCGGGCGCGGCGGCGGCAGATCTCCACGAGGTGATCGAGCGCCTCATCGGTGCGCAGCGGATCATGGTGAAACAAGGCGAGCCGCCTGGCGCCGGCGGCGACGGCGTAGTCGACGGCCCACTCGGCCGGCGTGTGGCCCCAGCCGGTTTTCTGCGGATACTCCTCGAGCGTGTACTGCGCGTCGTGGATCACGAGGTCGGCGCCCGTAAGGAACTCGACATGGCGGCGATCTTCGTGGTGCATGGGCGCCCCATCCGTGCGCCGCGCGGCGGGATCCGGGGCATGCGGCTCGTGATCCACCGAATACACGACCGCCACGCCGCCGGCCTCCAGCCGATAGCCCAGCGCCAGCGCCGGGTGGTTCAGATACTGCGTGACGACGCCCACCCCCCCGACGGTGAAGCTCCCCTCGGCGAGATCGTGATACCGGGTCGTGGCGCCCAGCTGCGCCAGCGTGACGGGGAAGTACTGGTACTCCATCTGTCCGGCGAGGGCGCGCTCGAGCTGCTGGCCGATCGCACCGGGCGCATAGATGTCCCAGGTGTTGCCGGTCGCGAAGAGCGGGGCGAAGAACGGGAACCCCTGGATGTGATCCCAGTGGGTGTGCGTGATCATCAGATGGCCGTCGCAGCGCGGCGCGCCCTCGGTCATCAGGCGATGGCCGAGGCCGTGGGCGCCCGTCCCACAATCGAGGACGATGAGCGTGCCGTCGGCGCTTCGCGCCTCCACGCAAGAGGTATTGCCCCCGTAGCGCAGAGTCGTCGGACCTGGCTTCGCCAGCGATCCGCGCGTACCCCAGAACCGGACGATCATCCTCGCCCCCCCCTTAGCCGAGCATATGCGGACCCGGAGATGGGTCAAGGGGCCGGGAGCCAGCTCGGGGCTAGGTCACGTTCACCTGAGAGAGCTACCTCATCGGCCGGCCGGCGAGCACATCGGCGAGGTCGCGGAGCACCTTGCGCTCCCAATCCTGCACATTGGCGTTTGTCGTCATCCGTTTCCGCCGGACGACCTCGACGGTATAGCTCTGTGCCCCCGGCGCGGATGGTGTGATGTAGAGGCCGATGTAGGAGGTCGCTTCCATGAACGTTGCGGTACGTTCGGCCAGGATGACTCCACGGGCCTTATCCTGTTCCCGAATCTCGAAGTGCTCGTCGGCAACGCGCAGCGCCGCGTTCCAGATTTCGTCGTAGGCGCGCTGTTCGATCGTGAGCTTCCTACCGTCTCCCGGCTTCACATCTGACAAAGACTGGCAGGCGCCGAGACACATCGCCAAAGCCATGAAGATGGCGCGGACGCCTCGTGACGATGCGCGCGTCGGCTTCCGTGGAGAACTAATAGGGTTGTTCCGCTCGATGGTCGTCGCGGGGCCTGCTACCAGCCAAGTCGCCGAGCGTTGCCGGACCGCTGGGCGTAATGGCCAGACCGCCAATTCACAACCAGTTTCGGGATGTGACCTGCTGGACGGGCAGTCAGTAGGGAGCACCGGTCAGCGGACGGCGTGGCTCGAGCGGTACGCCTCCACCCCCGCGTCGATCGTCGCGAAGAACCGCCGGTCCCCGAACCTCGAGAAGAGCCCGAAGCGCTTCAGCTTGTCCTTGACCGGATCCTTCATCTCCGCGAAGCAGAGCTCGGTCCCCGCGGCGTGGAGCGTGTCGTCCAGCTCCGCGACGAGGTCGGCCGCGGTGACATCCACGCTCGTCACCGGCTCCGCCGCCACCACGCAGCATCGCACCGGGCCGGGCGCGGCCGCGATCGCAGCCTGGACTTTCTCGCAGAAGAGCTCGGCGTTCGCGAAGAAGAGGGGCGCGTCCCAGCGGAACAGTAGCAGGCCCGGGATCAGGGTGGCGTCCGGATATCGGGTGATGTCGTGATAGCCCTCCACCCCGTCGACGTGCCCGAGCACGGCCGAGTGCGGGCGCCACCCGTCCCACAGGAACTCGAGCACCGCGATCACGATGGCGAGCGCGATGCCCGGGATCGCCCCCAGCGTCGCGACCCCCGCGAAGCACACCATCGAGAGCCAGAACTCCCAGCGCTGGATCCGATAGATGCGCCGCAGATCGGCCACCTCGAACAACCCGATGGCGGAGGCGATCACCACCGCGGCCAGCGCCGCGTTCGGCAGGTCCTTCAGCAGGGCGGGCGCGAAGAGCAGGAGCGCGCAGATGGCGAGGGCGCCGACCACCCCGGTCAACTGAGTCCGCGACCCGGCCGCCTCCGCGACCGGAGTGCGCGATGAGCTGCTGCTGATCGGGAAGCCCTGGAAGAAGCCAGCGGCCAGATTGGCCGCGCCGAGGCCGACCATCTCCTGGTTGGGATCCACCGGCGCGCGGAGCCGCGCCGCGTAGGTCCGGGAGAGCACGCTGGTGTCGGCGAAGGAGACGAGCGCCACCGCAATACCGCCGGTTACCACCGGCACGACGTCGTCGACCCCGATGAGGGGCAAGGTGGGCAAGGGCAGGCCGCGGGGCACCGCCCCGAGCACTTTGAGCGCGCCGCGCGAGCCCAGGTCTAGCAGCGCGACGGCGAGCGTCGCCCCCACCACCGCGAGCAGGATGCCCGGCACCCGGGGAAAGCGCTTGAGCGCCAGGATCGCGACGAGAGTGGCCCCGCCGACGGCGAGCGCGACCAGGTTGGTCTTGCCGTCGACGATCCCCTGCGCGATCGCCCAGATATCGCGCAGCGGTCCGGTGGACCCGATCGAGAAGCCCAGGAGCTTCGGGGTCTGGCTCAGCAGCACGGTGAGCGCGATGCCGTTCATGTACCCGTAGCGAATCGGCTTCGACAAGAGCTCGGTGACGAAACCAAGGCGCGCGAATCCAGCGATGACGCAGACGGCGCCCGAGACCAGCGCCATCGCGCCGGCGAGCGCGACCGCGCGGCGGGCATCGCCCCCCGAGAGTGGCGCCACGGTGGCGAGGATCACCGCCGCGAGCGCGGAGTCCGGTCCCAGCACCAGGATGCGGCTGGGGCCGAAGACCGCGTAGGCGAGCAGCGGCACGATCGTCGCGTAGAGTCCAAAGATGCCCGGCACGCCCGAGGCCTCGGCGTAGGCGATGCCGACCGGCACGAGCATCGTTGTCATCACGAGGCCCGCGACGAGATCGTGGCGCAGCCAGGCCGGCTGATAGTTCCGCGCGACGCGGAGACCAGGCAACCAGCGGGTCCATCCGGTGCTGGGGGGCGGCCCGGTCAGCGTCGCTGCGCGAGGCCCGGACATTGTCGAGCTCATGACCGCCAGACTGTAGGCGCACGCTCCGGTCGCGGGCAAGCCGCTGACGGTGGCGGCGATCCAGTCTAGCCGGCGGCGCGTTCGCCGTTCGAGTGCTGGCTGCTCGCGAAACGATCCAGGAGATCGGGGACGAAGCGCTCCGAGAAGCCGGCGATGAAGCTCCAGACCAGGGCCTTCGCGTAGTCCATCGCCTCGGACGGCTGCCAGTTGGCCACGAAGTTTTGAAAGTCGTCCCGATTCGGATCGACCCGCGACATGTCGAAGGCCGGAAATAGGTCGCCTTTGACAAGGCCCGACGCGAAGATCATGTAGAGGACCACCGCGCCGATCGCCCCCACCAGCGACGGGATCATGGAGTAGACGATCAGATAGAGATTGATTCTTCTCATGGACCGGAAGAAATTCTGGGGGAAGACGCGCTGGAACGCGTAGAGCCGTCGCAGCGCGCTGACGAACCCGCCCAGCGCGCCGCCCGCGGCCACCACCATGAGGGCAGTGACCCGCGAGGCGATCAGACCCGCCGCCAGCGCGATGGTCACGATGAGGGTCGCGCTGAAGAGCGCGATGACCATCTGGCGGTGAACCTCGAACGCGTCCCCGGCCTGGAGCGGAGGACCGGCTTCCGGGCGGGGGGCCCCCGCCCCCGCGCTCAGCGGCTCGGCCATGTCAGGCGATCGCGGCCGCCTTGACCGCAATGTCGGCGAGCACCTTCAAGGCCTTCGCCGCATCGGCCACGCCGTCGGCGATCCTTTGAATCTTCTTCGCCGACTGCTCCATCTTCTTCACCGCCTTGCCCAGCGCGGCGCTCGCCTCCTTGAGGTCGTCGATCTGATCGCTGAGCTCCCCGAGGATCAGGGTGTCCTCGGCCTCGTCCAGCTGCGCCTCGAGGCCCTCGAGCAGGGCGCGGTCCTTCCCCTGGATCGCGTCGTCCTCGAGCAGATCGCTCACGGAATTCTTGGCCTCACGCACCTTCGCGAGCACCGTCAGCCGTTCCGTATTGGCCATGGTCGTCTGGCTCCTGTCGCCGGCTAGTCGCGCGCTTTCTTGACTTCACCTTGCACCCGCTTCGCCGCCTTGATCTCCTGGGAGAGCCCTTGAATCGTCCCGACGAGGTTCTTCAGATCGGCCTTGTCGCCGGTGATGGCCTGCACGAGCTCGTTGTGGGCCGCGCGATACTGCACAGCAGCCCTCCGGGACAGCTGGGCCAGGTTCTGCCCGTCCACCGCCTGCTTCATGACGGTCTGCGTCCGCTCGAGCACCGGCAGCGGCCGGCCAGCTGGCTGCGTGCGCCCCAAAAAGTCCTGCACTTCCTGCGACTCGCGCGCGAAGAGGCTTTTCTCCGGGTCCGTGGACGGAGGCGGGCCGACGAAGAAGTCCATGAGGCTCTCGATGCTCGCCGTGAGTCGGTCGACCGGTCCCTTGGCATTCGTCACCGCGGCCACCAGCGCCTTGTGCTGCTCGCGCCGGATCCAAAGGCCACCGGCGCCCCGGACGATGCCGGCGACGATGTCGCCGAACGAGTTGAGGGTCGACCCCGACAGCTTGTTGAAGGTCGCGATGCCGTTGTCGATGGAGCTCCCGAGCGCGATGGTCTGGTTCTGGAGATCGTCGGTGAACTGCGAGGACGAGAGAACGCCCAGCATCTGGGCGTAGTCGTCCAGCACGGTGATCGCGGCATCGGCTGCCGCCCCGCGCGACTCGAGCTCGAGCCGCTGCTTGAGCCCGTTCGCGAGATCCTTCGCGGCGACGCCGCCGTCGCTGCGCGAGGCCGCCTCGAGCAGCGCGCGATCGCTCCGGAGGCCGGCATAGGCGTTGATCACGGTTCCGGGCGAGGTGCCGAAGCCCTTGGTCGCCTCGGCGAACTGGCTCACCGCGGCAACTTGGCCATCCGTGAGGATGCCGCCGCATCCGGCCATGCCGAGCGCGGTGCTGCTCGCGACGATCAGCAGGAGGCTGCGGGCGGCCACCGTCGACTTCCACCAGATGGATGAACGAGTCGTTTTCGCCACTGCTCTCGCCCTCCTCGTCCCTGCATGGAGCTTCGCGAGCACCGCCTGCGCAGTGAACCGCGAGTTACTTAGCACAATTTGTGCGCGGAAGAACAGCGAAAGGTACTTCGACGAGGCGCGGAAGCCCTTGTCACACCTATTGTGGCATCGAAGGGCGGGAGGACGCGATGACCGGAGTGCTACGGACGAATCAAAAGCCAGCCTTCCGCATGCAGGTACGATATGCCGCCTGGTACTCGGGATTCTTGGCGCCTTCGGCGTTCATCCCCGCAAGCTGCGGGTCGTCCGCCTGCGCACCGCCGCTCCCGGTCTGCCCCGCCCCCGTCGTGCTGCGCGCTTCGGCAGCCCGGCGGTGGTCCTTCGCGGTCGGTTCCTTTGAATCCCCCGAGGCCCTGGCAGCCTTGACGGCGCGCTCTGCTTCCGCATTGCAGGCCGTGATGTCTTCCGGCTTGGGCACCTGCGGATATCCAAGACTGTAGGTCGCCAATACGATGACGGGGGCCAACACCGCCGCCCGCTGACCTCGCGTAAGAATGCTCATGGGTTCATTTCCTCCTAGCGCCGCCCCGCGCGGGAGCGCGGATGGTTTTACAGTACCAGAACGCGCGTGCCGGCCGGTATCAGGAGGAGACATGTAGCGGCACGCGGAGCCACGGATGCCATTCGAGCGCGACAAGATGCTGGCAGGCCATCTATACGATCCGCTCGACGCCGAGCTGATGGCCGGCCGGGAGCGCGCCGGCGATGTCTGCCACGCGCTGAACGCCACGCGCGAAGGCGAGGCCGAGGCGCGCCAGGCCATCCTGCGCGAGCTCTTCGGGCGCGGCGGCGACACGGTCTGGATGCAGCCGGTCTTCTGCGACTACGGCACGTACATCGAGCTCGGCGAGCGGGTGTTCTTCAACTTCAACTGCGTCGTGCTGGATGTCTGCCGCGTGCGGATCGGCGACTACACGCTGTTCGGGCCGGGCGTGCAGATCCTCACGCCCCTACACCCGATGAAGGCGGAGCCCCGTCGCCGCGAGGAGTACGGCAAGCCCATCGAGATCGGCGCGGACGTGTGGGTGGGCGGCGGGGCGCTCCGGGCGATCCCCGAGTAGTGCGCGCGGTCAGCGCGGCAGCGCGGCGGCATACCGCACACGGGCGCACTCGAGAATCTCCAGGATCGTGGCCGGGTGCGTCCGTCCCGAGGCGCGCGCGCCCCGGATGAACTCGTGCCCGGAGTGCAGATACGGGTTGGGATTGGCCTCGATCAAGTAGACCGTCTCCCCCGCGAGGCGGAAGTCGATGCGGGCGTAGTCGCGCAGGCCCAGCGCCTGGAAGGCGGCCAGGGCGTAGCGCTCCATCGTCTCGTGCACGGCCTTCGGCAGCTTCGGGAGGCGGATCTTGCTGCCGCGGTAGGCGCGCGACCCCTCGTTCCACTTCACTTCCGTGCCGGCGATCCGCGGCGTGCCCTTCGGCAGATGGGAGAGGTCCAGCTCCACGGGCGGCAGCGCCTCCGGCGGCGCGTTGCCGAGGACGCCCATGTAGATCTCCCGCCCCTCGATGTACTGCTCGATGAGGATCGGGCTGGAGAACTCCGCGGTGAGCGCGTCGATGCGCTCCATGAGCTCCTTGATATTGCCGGCGAGGGCGTCGAAGCCGATGCCGATGGAGCCGTCCTCGCGCAGCGGCTTCACGATGACGGGGAATTCGATGTCGTCCGCGTCCCGGTCGAGGCGCCCGCGCCAGAACACCGCGAACTTCGGGCTCACCACGTTGTGAAAGGCCAGGATCTTCTTGGCCACGGCCTTGTCCATGGCCATGGTGAGCCCCCGCGGGCCCGAGCCCGTGTACCGGAGCCCGAGGAGATCGTAGTACGCCGCCACGTGCGGCTCCTTGGTGTTGTCGTCACCAAACGACTCCACGAGATTGAACACCAGGTCGGGCTTCTGCTGCGCGAGGGCGCGCAGGCACTCGGGCGTGCCGTCGACGACGATGCCCGAGACCTCGTGCTCGGCTCCCCGCAGCACATGGGCGATCTCCTGCACGTCGCTCTTGGGCGCCGGCCGCCGCCCCTTGGGCGGGTCGACCGATTCGTCGGCGGCGTGCGCGACGACGATCTTCATGGACGGCCCGCTTTCATGGACGGCCGGCTCATGGACGGCCGGCGGCGGCCACACGGGTCCCGGCGCGCGAGGGCCGGCGCGCACGGGGCACGAAGCTGCCGTGGATGAGGAAGTTCATGGTCAGCGTGGTGGCGTACGTGGTCAGCTCGACCAGCGTCGCCGGCTCCGAGCCGGCGGGCACGGCGAGGCGGAGTCGCTCGGTCGTCTCCACGATGCGATCGACGAGCGCCCGCACCACGCTCCGCCGCACCCCCGTCCAGTACTCGACCTTGTTGATGAGCCCGGCCCGGTGCTCGCGCACGAGCTCCGCCGCCGGCCGCAGGCCCTTGCGGTGGCGCACGAAGAGATCGGTGAGATCGTGGTCGAGGGCGACGTCGATGAGGGGCGCGTCGCGCTGCTGCGAGCGGAAGAACTCCTCCACCGTCATGTTCATCTCTTCCACCGTGATGTCAGTGGAGGCCAGCCGCACAACGGGCTCGGTGTCCCCGAGCTTGTGCGCCATGCGGTCGACGTACCGCAGCTTCTCCATGGCGGGCCAGCCCCGGTAGCGCTCCCGCCAGCGCGAGCGCGGCGTGAGCCACACCGCGAAGGTCTCGGCAAAGTCCTCGTCCGGATGCTTCTGGGCGTACCAGCCTTCCATGTGCCGCACGAAGCCCCGATGGAAGGGAACCGGCCGGTAGCGATCGCGGTAGGGTCGATTGAAGGGGCCGAACCGGTCGCGCCACTCCGGCGTCTCGAAGAGCTTGTAGGCGTAGTTGAAGGCGTGGCCCGCCTCGTGCCGCAGGTACATCCGGATCTCGCGGACGTCTTCGAGGTCGTCGAACGCCTTCTCGAGCTGCGCCAGCTTGGCGTCGGCCAGATAGAAGGGGATCCCGATGATCGGCTCCTCGGACGGGCACCCCCACTCATCGGTGAGGTAGACGCGGGGGCGGAAGCGCTTGAGGCCCTTGGCCTCGAGCTCCCGGCAGAGCTCGCCGACGTAGCGCTCCATGGGCGAGCCCTCGAGCTTGAGCCCCAGCTCGCTGATGCGCTTGCCGAGCAGCGGCTTCAGATCCGGCGCAGCCGTCTCGAACGCGGCCATACGTAACGTCTATCGTACCGCACGGCATACGGGCGCGACGACGCTGGCGCCTCGATGGCCAGGCGCCGGCGCCAGGGATCAGATGGGCAGGGTTATCGAGCCTTCAGTTGCCGCGAGCCGGCGGCCGGATCGGCTCCGTCGGGGCCTGACCGGGCTGCGGGGGGTCAACCCCAAGCACCTTGACATCGAAGAGGAGCGTCTTGCCGGCGAGGGGATGGTTCAAGTCAAGGACCACCGTGTTCTCCTTCACTTCCTTGACCATGACTAGCCGCGGCGTCCCCGATCGATTGCGAGCCACAAGGCGCTTGCCGACTTCCTGAGCCTCTGGTGGAACCAGCTCCCTGGGGACCTCGGTCTGGGCGGTCGGATCGACGAGGCCATAGCCCTCCTCCGGCGTGACGACGAGCTTCTTCTCCTCACCGGAGTGCATGCCGAGCAGCTGGCGCTCGATTCCCGGGAGCATCTCCTGTCGGCCATGCGTGTACTGGACCGACTTGCCTCCCTTGTTCGAATCGAGCAGCTTACCCGCCTCATCCGTGACGGTGTACTCGATCCGGACGGTCGATCCCTCCTCGATGGAGGGGCCCGCGGATGCGCTCGGCGTCTGGGTCAGCCCCGCACGCGGAGCGGCCAGGCCGAGCGCGAGCGATGACAACATGAGTATCGGCAAGAACGCGCGTCGCATGATCGTCGTCCTCCTCCTTTGTGCCGGGATCCGCCCGCGCCTAGTCGAGGGGGCCCGACAGTCAGGCTCACCCCGAGTCCGGGGGGCTGTCAACTGCTTGCCAGGTGCCGTGACGCGAATCGGGTCCGATAGTCACCTAAGAGTGCCAAGTCTCATACCCAGGAACGAGAACGCGCCAGGAAAGCCGCCTCCTGTAAGGTAGGTCAACCGTGCTTACCGTCTTCCTCGGGGGCGTCCTGTTCAGCATCGTGATCGTCTTGATCCTGGTGGTGTGGTCGATCCGCCGTCACCGGGACCCCGATCTCCACATCGAGTGCGACACGAGCATCGACGAGCTGATCCCCACGCTGGCGGGCCTGACGCTGGGGACGGCGGTCGCCGGCAACCGGGCGGAGGTGCTCGAGAACGGGGCCTTCTTCGATGTGTTGATCGGCCGCATCCAGGCCGCGCGACACACGGTGCATTTCGAGACCTTCCTCTGGAAGGAGGGGGCCCTGGGCCGGCGCGTCGCCGATGCCCTCATCGACCGAGCCCGTGCCCACGTGAAGGTGCGGGTCATGCTGGATGCCGAAGGCTCCAAGGCCGCCGGCGCGAGCGTCGTGCAGCAGATGCGCGACGCGGGCTGCCGCGTGGTGTTCTTTCACGCGCGGAGGCTTCGCAACATCGGCGTGTTCAACGACCGCGACCACCGCAAGCTCGTGGTCATCGACGGGCGTGAGGCCTTCGTGGGCGGCCACTGCGTCGTGGACCAGTGGCTGGGCAATGCCGAAGACGGCAAGCACTACGCCGACGTGAGCCTCCACCTGCACGGGCCGATCGTGCACACCATCCAGAGCGCCTTCAGCGAGAACTGGGCCGGCGAGACGGGCGAGCTCTTCGTGGGCGGCGACGTGTTCCCGGTACTGGAGCCGGCGGGCGACCTCCTCATGCACGCGGTGTTCGCCAAGCCCGAGAACTCCGCTCCTGCGGTGAAGATCCTCCACCACACCGCCATCTGCCTGGCGCGCCGCCGCATCTGGATCCAGAACCCCTACTTCATCCCGGAGCCCGACGCCATCGACGCCTTCGGCCAGGCGGTGGCCCGCGGGGTGGACGTGCGCGTGCTGATGCCGTCGACCAGCGGCTCGGACAACCCCATGGTGCAGCACGCCGGCCACCGCAACTTCGAGAAGCTCCTCCGCTGCGGCGTGCGCCTGTTCGAATACCCGCACACCCTGCTGCACCAGAAGATCATGACTGTCGACGGCGTCTGGAGCGCCATCGGCTCGAGCAACTTCGACGACCGCTCCTTCGAGACCAACGACGAGCTGACCCTCTCCATCCGGGACGAGGCCCTCGCGCGGCGGTTCGACGCGATCTTCGAGAAGTACATCTCGCGGGCGAGCGAGATCGAGCTCGAGCGCTGGCGCAAGCGGACGCTGGCGCACAAGCTCACCGACCACTTCTTCTATTCGCTGAACGAGATGCTCTGAGACGGAGATCCTGAAAGGAGCCACGATGAAGACCCTGCGCTGGTACTTCCGCGCCCACCTGGCGGCGATCCTGATGCTGGCGGCCATCCCGGCCGAAGCCGCCGACGTGAAGCCACTGTTCGCGACCGATCTCGCGGACATCCCCGGCAAGGAAGCTCGCATGCTCGAGGTGTCGTACGCGCCCGGCGCGCAAGACATGGTCCATCGCCACGATGCCCATGTGTTCGTCTATGTCCTCGAAGGCGAGATCGTCATGCAGGTGAAAGGCCAGCCGGCGGTCACGCTCAAGGCCGGCCAGGCGTTCTACGAGGGGCCGAGCGACGTTCACGTCGTGGGGCGCAACGCCAGCACCACCGCGCCGGCCAGGTTCGTCGTGGTGCTGCTGAAGGCCAAGGGCGCCCCTGTCCTCACGCCGGTCAAAGAATGACGCGCTAGAGCGCTCGGCGCGCCTCAAGGGTGGTTTGCCGTCCTCCTTGTCGCCGCGGGTCTTGCCGGGTGTGACCTTCTCGTCCGGTGGAGTGGCTTGACCGGGCCGGGTCCGCCGGGCACGATGCGTCGTGAGCCGGGGTTCGCCTCGGGGCATGTCTCTTGGAGAAAGGATCGGTGATGGCGACCTCGACAGCCGCTTCCGTCGCCGTGCTGCACCCGCTGGACCCGCTGACGGCCGACGAGATCCGCTCCGCCGTCGCCGTCGTGCGCGCCTCGGACCGGCTTGGCCCGCAGGTACTCTTCATACGCGTGTGCCTTCACGAGCCCCCGAAGCGCACGGTGCTCACGTTCCAGACGGGTGATGCGCTCGAGCGGCAAGCGTTCGTGCTGCTTCGGGACCGGCTCGCGCGAACCACCTGCGAGGTCATTGTCTCGGTCACGCGCCGCACGATCCTGTCGTGGAAGGATCTGGCCGGCGTCCAGCCGCCGATCACGTTCGACGAGTTCCTCGAGTGCGAGCGGATGGTGCAGTCGGACCCGACGTGGCAAGCGGCCATGAAGAAGCGCGGCGTGACCGATTTCAGCCTGGCCATGGTGGACCCGTGGTCGGCCGGCTATTACGGGCCGGCCGACGACCCGGCGCGCCGGCTCGTCCGGGCGCTGACTTGGATCCGCACCGATGAGCACGACAACGGCTATGCCCGGCCCATCGAGGGCCTCGTGACGCTCGTCGACCTCGACCGGATGGAAGTCGCCGAGGTGGAGGACCACGCCGTGGTGCCGCTGCCGACCCACGACGGCAACTACACGGCGGGGGCGCTCGCCAACCCGCGGAACATCCCCCACGTCCCCGCCGGTCCTCGAGCCGATCTGCGAAGGCTCGAGATCACCCAGCCCGAGGGTCCCAGCTTTCAGCTGTCGGGCTACGAGCTCACCTGGCAGAAATGGCGGCTCCGGATAGGGTTCACCCCGCGCGAGGGCCTCGTCCTCCACACCGTGGGCTATCAGGATCGCGGCCGCGTCCGGCCAATCCTCTACCGCGCGGCGCTGGCCGAGATGGTGGTTCCCTATGGCGATCCCGCCGCCACGCATTGGAGGAAGAACGCCTTCGACGAGGGCGAGTACGGCATGGGCGCGCTCGCCAACCGCCTCGAGCTGGGCTGCGACTGCCTCGGCGAGATCCGGTACCTGGACGGCGTCGTCTCGGACACCCGAGGCGAGCCGGTCACCCTCGAGAACGCCATCTGCCTGCACGAGGAAGACTTCGGCATCCTGTGGAAGCACACCAACGTCCGAACCGGCCAGGTCGAGGTGCGGCGGTCTCGCCGCTTCGTCATCTCGTCGATCGCCACCGTGGGCAACTACGAATACGGGTTCTTCTGGTATCTGTACCAGGACGGCACCATCGAGCTCCAGATCAAGATGACCGGCATCGTCTCGACGGGCGCGATCGCCCCCGGCGCCGAGCCCGAGCACGGCGTCCTCATCGCGCCGGGACTCTACGCGCCCCACCACCAGCACTGGTTCAACTTCCGGCTGGACATGATGGTCGACGGGCTCGAGAACTCGGTGCACGAGGTCAACAGCGAGGCCGTCCCGCTCGGCCCCGCCAATCCCCACGGCAATGCGTGGGTCACCAAGCGCACGCTCCTCGCGCGCGAGTCGGCGGCTCAGCGCCTCGTCGACCCCCTGGCCGGACGCTACTGGGTCGTGAGCAACCCCGGCGTCACCAACTCGCTCGGGCAGCCCGTCGGCTACAAGCTCGTGCCCGGCGAGAACGTCGGGACCTTCGCTCATCCCGGTTCCTCCATCGCGCGGCGCGCCAGCTTCATGACGCGCCATCTCTGGGTGACGCGCTACGATCCGGCGGAGCTCTTCGCCGCCGGCGACTATCCCAACCAGCACCCCGGCGGCGCTGGGCTGCCCGCCTACGTAGCGGCCGACCGCTCGCTCGAGCGGGCCAACGTCGTCCTCTGGTACAGCGTGGGCTCCCACCACATCTCACGCCCCGAGGAGTGGCCGGTGATGCCGGTTGGCTATGCCGGCTTTCAGCTCAAGCCCGCCGGATTCTTCGTGGGCAGCCCCGCCCTCGACGTGCCGGCGACCTCGCACAACGGGCGCGACGGCGGCCACTGCCACTAGCCGAATCTGGGGTATGACTACGGGGGACGATTGATCACCGCGTGGCTCGAGCGCTGAGGCGAGATCGCTCGACGACCTCATGCGCTTCGATACCAAGATTGCGGTGGCCCTGGCCGACGACCTCCCGGTGTGGCAGAAGCTCAACGTCACGGCTTTCCTGACGAGCGGGCTCGCCGCCGCCCATCCCGCGCTCATCGGAGAACCCTATGGCGACGCGGACGGCGTCGCGTATCACGCGCTGTTCAGACAGCCCGTGCTCGTGCTCGCGGGCACGCGGGCGGCGCTCTCGCGCGCCCGCGCCCGAGCACACGAGCGTGGGCTGAAGCTGGCGATCTACACCGAAGGCATGTTCGCGACCGGCCACGATGCCGCGAATCGCGAGGTGGTCGCCGCCATTCCGACGGCGGGCCTCGATCTGGTCGGGCTCTCGGTGTGGGGCGATCGCAAGCTCGTGGACAAGGCGCTCGACGGGCTCACGCTGCACCCCTAGGCTTCGATCACATTTCGTAGCGCACTCATCCGCGCTGGATCTCGAGCGGGAGCAAGGTGTCCACGAGCGAGGCGCCGCCGTCGGCATGGATCAGCTGGCCAGTGATCCAGGCGGAATCCGGCGAGCAGAGCACGGCGACCGCGTTGCCGACGTCGGTGGGCGTGCCCATGCGGCCCATCGGCGTCCAGCCGCCCGCGTGCCAGTCGCGCCCGATCCCCTGGATCTCGCTGGGCAGGCCGTTGAACACGCTGTCGTCGGTGAGGCCGGGGCTCACGGAGTTCACCGTGATGCCCCGCGGCGCCAGCGCGACCGCGAAGTAGCGCACGAGGGACTCCATCGCCGCCTTGGCCGAGCCCATGGCGACCCAGGGCTGCCACGTCCCCCGCTGGGCACCGGGCGCGTAGGTGATCGCGACAATGCGACCGCCCGGCCCCATCACGGGCGCCAGCGCCTGAACGCTGACCAGAAGGGCCTTGGCCTGCGAGTCCATTGCCTGATCCCACGCCGCGAGGGAGATCTCCAGCGGCTTGGCATAGAACTGCGCGAGCTCGGGCCGGGCGTTCGCGACGAGAATGTCGAGAGTGCGGAAGCGTTGCGTGACCTCGGCGGCCATGCGCTTCACGTCCTCCACGCGCGAGACGTCGGCCTGCACGAGAAAGCCGTCGGAGCCGTGCTTGCGCACGCGCTCCAGCGTGTCCCGCGCGGCCGCCTCATTGACATGGTAGTGCACAGCGACGCGGGCACCGCCTTCCGCCAGCCGGAGCGCGATTCCGCGCCCGATCCCCCGTGACGCGCCGGTAACCAGTGCGTGCTTTCCCCCGTTCGACATGGCTCCCCTCCCTGCCGCAGTCCGCGGCTCTTATGCGCAACGCGTCCGGCGATGACTGAGCAACCCCCTGATGACCGGCAGCCCAAGCACCCCGACGGTCAGCAGCAGGATCGCGCTCGGTTCGGGTACCCGGGCCACCGCTGCGCCGTTGATCGCGATCGCGTCGATGAACGCCGTTTGGTCCGCGGAGCCGTTCAGCCCCTGGAACATGAGCGTATGGGTCCCCGCCGTGGCGAAGAACGGCGCGCTTTGCTCGGCGGTGAATGGACCACCGTTGTCCGTCGTGCTGGCAGGGAAGATGATCTCCGCGTCGAGCAGCGCCTGATACGTCTGCGTGCCGCCGAACGTCGCACCCGGCGGCCGCCCCGCCGCGAAGAACGTCAGCACGTAGGTGCCGTCGACCGGAACCGTGATCTGCTGAGAGAACGAGCTGATTGTCTGGAGGAAGGCGTACTGATCGCCATCGGGAGCCGGCGTGCTCCCGAATCCCGAGGGGGGCCCCGAGATGCCCCCGTTGCCGGTGAAGCTCCAGGTGGCGCCCGCCGGCTGGTACGCGAAGTCGCCATTGAGCTCCGGCGCCTCGAAACTGCTGTTCCCGATCGGCACTGGCAGGGCATTCGCCACCGGGGCAAGTCCGAACACCGCGGTGAAGAACACGGCAAGCGTCACGACCCAAGATCGCTTCGTCCCGTTCATGTGATGCCTCCTGTCTCGTGGGCCCCTGATCCATCAACAATGTGGGCGCTGACGTCGTCACCATATGGGGCGGGGCGTTCAAATTCCGTCGAGGTCGGCGTGAAAAGTTGAGTTAGAACAGGGGCCATGGCGCGGGTCTCGGTGCGCCTCCTGGGCGGCTTCCAGGTCCGGCTCGAGGCCGGCGCCGCCATCGCCCTGCCCACGCGCAAGGCACAGGCGCTCCTCGCATATCTGGCGCTGCCGCCCGGCCAAGCCCATCCCCGCGACAAGCTCGCCGCCCTCCTCTGGGGTGGCATCCGACAGGACTCGGCGCGCACGAGCCTGCGCCAGGCGCTCTTCGCCATCCGGAAGGGGCTCGGCGACTCCGCGGTGCAGGTGAAGGGGCCCACCATCGCGCTCGCCGAGGAGACCATTGATGTCGACGCCGCCGCGCTGGCCCAGGCCGTGGCCAATGGGTCTCCCGACGCGCTGATGCGTGCGGCCGACCTCTACAAGGGCGACCTCCTGGCGGGGCTCGTCGTCGACGAAGCGCCGTGGGAGGAATGGCTGCTGGGCGAGCGAGAGCGCCTGCGCGAGCTCGCGCTCGAGGGCCTCGCCAAGCTACTCGCCCACCAGCGGCGCACCGGCGCGCTCGAGCCCGCGCTGCAGACCGCGCTGCGGCTCCTGACGCTCGACCCCTTTCAGGAGCCCGTGCACCGGGTCCTCATGCGGCTCTACGCGGATCTCGGCCGACGGGGCGCGGCGCTCCGCCAATATCAGCACTGCGTGGCCATCCTCCAACGAGAGCTGGCCGCCGAGCCCGACTCCGAGACGAAGCAGCTCTACCAGGACCTCCTGCGCCGGCGTCCGTCGTCCATCCCCGTCGAAAGGCCGAGCGGAGATACTGACACAGGCCAGGGGCCGCTCGTCGGGCGCGATGCGGAGCTCTCGGCGCTTCGGAAGGCGCTCGAGGAGGCGACGAGAGGGTCGGTACGGATGCTGGCCCTCGTCGGCGAGGCCGGCATCGGAAAAAGCCACCTCGTGACCGCGCTCGCGGCCGACGGGCGCGCTCGAGGCGCCCGCCTCGTCCTCGGCCGCTGCTTCGAGAACGAGCGGATGCTGCCCTTCGCGCCCTGGATCGACGGGCTACGCGGCGCGCGTCTCACCGCGGACGATGACGCCCTGCGCGCGCTCGATCCGGTCTGGCGCCGGGAGCTCGCGCGTCTGCTCCCGGAGCTCACATCACCCGAGGCGCCACCTCTTGCCGAGGATCGCATGCGGCTCTTCGAGGCGGTGGCCAGATGCCTCGAGAGCCTGGCCGCTCCGGATCCGCTCGTCATGGTGCTCGAGGACGTCCACTGGGCCGACGACGTCAGCATGGCGCTGCTCGCGTACGTCCGACGTCGACTGGAGACCGCGCGCGTTCTCCTCGTCGTTACGGCACGCGCGGACGAGCTGGCGGACGCCACGGTGGTACGGCGGACGCTCGAGGAGCTCGGGCACCAGGGGCGACTCGTGGCGCTGGCGCTCGCTCCGCTTGGCCGCGCCGACACCCTCGCGCTCGTCCGCGCGCTGGCGCGCGCCGGCGCCGACACCGCGGGTCTCCAGCAGCTCGGCGATGACATCTGGCAATCGAGCGAAGGCCATCCCTTCATGATCGTCGAGAGCCTACGAGCGCTCGAGCAAGGCGCACCCGGCACGGGACGCCACCCGCTCTCGCTCCCCGAGCGCGTCCGGCACGTGATCGAGACCCGGCTCGACCGCCTCAGCCCGTCCGCACGCGAGCTGGCGGGTGTGGCCGCCGTCATCGGCCGCGACGTGGACTTCGCCGTCCTCCAGGCTGCGGCCGGCGTCGGCGAGGCCGCCGCCGCTGCCGGGCTCGAAGAGCTGGTTCGTCGGCGGGTGCTCCACGGTGTCGGCGAACGATTCGAGTTCACACACCAACGGGTCCGCGATGTCGCTTACGAGGCCATCCTCGGTCCGCGGCGGGCGCTGCTTCACCGTCAGGTTGCCGAGACCCTCGAAGACCGCGTCTCCGCCGACCCGGCCGGCCACACGCTCGCCGTAGCCCGCCACTATCGCGAGGCTCACGCCTGGGACAAGGCGATAACCTTCTTCCGAGAGGCGGCCACCCACGCGATGGCACGCTCCGGCTATCAGGAGGCAGCGGCATGCCTGGAGCAGGCGCTCGAGGCGCTGCGGCACCTGCCCCGCGCCCGCCCGGCCCTCGAAGCCGCGGTAGACATCCGCCTGGAGCTCCGCACGGCGCTCTATCCGCTCGGGGCACTCGAGCGGACGCTGACCTACCTGCGTGAGGCGCAGCCCCTGGCCGAAGCGCTCGGTGACCCCCGCCGCCTCGGCCGCATCGCCGCGTACCTCTGCGTGGCGTATCGCCGCCTGGGCGATCTCGATCGGGCAATCGCGGAAGGCGAGCGCGCGCTGGCGGCCGCCGCGACGATCGACGACCTCGGGCTGCAAGTCACCCTGCGGCTCTATTTCGGTCAGGCGCTCTGGTTCACCGGCGCTTTGCGACGCGCCGTGGAGGTGCTCGGGCAGAACGTGACCGCGCTGACGCCGGACCAGCTACGCCAGCGCTTCGGGGCCCCCGGCTATCCCCCGGTGTTCTCGATGACGGACATGGCCGCCGTGCTCGCCGAGCTCGGTGAATTGGGGGAGGCGACGCGCCTCGTCGAGCGAGGCCTCGCCCTGGCGGAAGAGCTGGCGCAGCCCTTCACGTCGATCGCCGTGCACCTCGCGGCCGCAGGCGTCGCGATCACGGCGGGCGAGTTCGGGAATGCCATCGCCGGCCTCGAAGCGGCGCGCGTGTTGTGCGAGGGCGGCGATTTCCCGGTCCAACGCCTCGCCGTCCTCGCCCGACTCGGCTACGCCTATATCTTCACGGGACGCCTCGGTGAGGGTCTCCGCCTGCTCGAGGAGACGGCGGCAGACATCGACCGCATCGACGGCTTCTGGCGCCCGCGGGTGCTCGGCTGGCTCGCCGAAGGTTATCTGGCTGCGGGCCGCACGGAGGATGCCGCCCGGGTCGCCGCGCACGCGCAACAGTTGTCCCCGGAGAACATGCCGGCCAATCGCGCCTGGACGACGTGGCTCGCGGGGGAAGTCGCCTCGCATGGCGCCCACACCGAGCGCGCCGCTCAACACTACCGGGACGCGGCGGCGATTGCCGAGCGCCTGGAGCTTCGGTTCTTACGCGCGCGCTGCCATCTCAGCCTCGCGCGACTCTATCGCGCGGCGGGTGATCCGCGGGCGACCGCGGAGCGCGATGGCTCGGTGGAGGCGTTTCGCGCGATGGGGTCGGCGTACTGGTCCTCTGTCGCGAGGGCCAGTGTCTGACGGGACAGGGTATGGACCGACCCCGAGCTCGGGAGCCCGTTAAGGCGCGCGCGTCAGCCGAACGGAGGACGCGCGGCTCCTCATGGGACGCGGTCGGTACGTGAGCGACGTCGAGCTGCCGCCGCGGATGCTGCATGTCGCCTTCTCCGAAGGTGAAGCTACCGCCGAGGAGAAACGCGACCAGATCGTCCCGCCACACGTCGCGCATGTCGGCGCGTGCTTCTCGACCAGCTCGCCCTTCCGATAGCTGCGGTAGCCCGCCACGTCCGTGCGAAGGTGGGCGCCGGGGTCGGGCCGAACGGGCTCGGGATCTCCGGGGATGGTGATCTCATGGTCCGGGGCTCCAGGGCCAGGCGGCAGAAGCATATACCATACTGACAACCGGAGGACAGCCGAGTGGTGCTTGCGGTAAGGATCGTCGCGCATGTGGACATGGACGCCTTCTACGCCGCCGTCGAGGCGCGGCGCGATCCTGCGCTTCGCGACCGGCCCCTCGTCGTCGGCGCCGATCCCAAGGAGGGCCATGGCCGCGGCGTCGTGACGGCGGCCAGCTACGCGGCGCGACGGTACGGCATCCGCTCGGCCTTGCCGATCTCGCGCGCGTGGCGCCTGGCGGAGGCCGCGCGGCGCCGGGGCGAGCCCGAGACGATCTTCGTCCGTGACGACCACGCCCTCTATCGGGAGGTCTCGGCGCGGATCATGGCCATTCTCGCCGCCGTTGGCGACGCCTTCCAGAAGACCAGCGTCGACGAGGCCTATCTCGAGCTCTCGTCGCTCGGCAGCTTCGACGCCGCGGTCGAGCGCGCGCGCTGGCTCAAGGCCGAGATCGTGCGGCAGGAAGGCCTGACCGCCTCGGTGGGAATCGGGCCCAACAAGCTCGTCGCCAAGATCGCCTCCGACTTCCAGAAGCCCGACGGGCTCGTCGTCGTGCGACCGGACGAGGTACAAGGGTTCCTCGATCCCTTACCGATCCGCGTCATTCCCGGCATCGGGCCCAAGACCGAGCGCTTCCTGCACGAGCGCCGCATCCGCACGATCGTCGAGCTCAGGACGCGCGAGCGGGCGGAGCTCGAGGCGTGGCTCGGCCGCCCGGGCGCCGACCTCCACGCCAAGGCGTGCGGGCTCTCGGAGAGCGCGGTATCGAACGACCGGGAGCGCAAGTCCGTCGGCGAGCAAGAGACGTTCGAGGTCGATACGCTGGATGCGAGCTTCGTGCTGGAGCGCGCCCGCGCGCTGGCCCACACCGTGTGGAGCCGCCTCGACGGGCACGGGTTCCGTGGGTGCCGGACCGTCACCGTGACCGTCCGCTTCGAGAACTTCACCACGCTCGTGCGGTCGCGCACGGGCGCCGAGGCGTGCGCGAGCGAGGACGGCCTGACCGCGGCGGCGCTGGAGCTACTCCTGCCCTTCCTCGACGAGCGCGAGAACCCGCGACAGCGCAAGATTCGCCTCATCGGGGTGCGCGCGGAGAAGCTAGATGGACCAACTACACGATAACGCGGAGCTCCAGAGCCCGTTCGGTGCACGGGTGCGCCGAAAGGAGGACGCGCGGCTCGTCACGGGACGCGGTCGGTACGTGAGCGACGTCGAGCTGCCGCGGATGCTGCACGTCGCCTTCGTGCGCAGCGTCCACGCCCACGCCCGCCTGACCCGGATCGACACGTCCGCGGCGGCCGCCGCGCCCGGCGTCGTGGCCATCCTGACGGGCGACGACCCTGGGGTCGCCCGCTGCCGGCTCCGGGCCAGGTCGGCGCTGCCAAGCTACGTCGAGACCGAGCACCCGGTCCTGGCCTGGCCGAAGGTCCGGTACTGCGGCGAGGCGGTCGCCGCCGTCGTCGGCGCCGATCGCTACACGGTCGAGGACGCCGCCCTCGTCGTGCAGGTCGACTACGCGCCCCTGCCGGCGACGGTCGACGCCCTCGAGGCCCTGCACGCCGGCGCCCCGGCCGTGCACGACGAGGCGCCGGACAACGTGCTCCTCTCACGCCGCTTCGAGCACGGGGACGTCGACGCGGCCCTGGCCGGGGCCGCGGTGGTCGTCGAGCGGGCGTTTCGCACGAACCGGCAGACGGCGGCGCCGCTGGAGGGGCGGGGCGGTGTCGCCGACTGGGACGCCGCCGCGGGGAAGCTCACGCTCTGGTCGGGGACCCAGGTCCCCCACCTCGTGCGCCACGGTCTGGCCGAGATCTTCGGCCTGGCCCAGAACCGGGTGCGCGTCGTCGCGCCGGACGTCGGCGGCGGGTTCGGGGCGAAGACCATGCTCTATCCCGAGGACGTCGTCCTCGGCCTTCTGGCCATGCGTCTCGGTCGGCCGGTGAAGTGGGTGGAACAGCGGCGGGAAGGCCTCCTCGCCTCGGCCCACGCTCGTGACCACCACTACGCCGTGCGGGCCGGATTCGATCGGAGCGGTCGGCTACTCGCCATCGACGCGCGGGGCGTCTGCAACGCGGGCGCGTACTCCGTCTATCCCTGGACCGCGGGGATCGAGGCGCTCATGGCCGGGGGCCTCCTGCCGGGTCCGTACAAGCTCGCTCACTACCGCTGCGAGGTAACGGCCGTTGCCACGAATACCACCCCGGCCGGGCCCTACCGCGGCGTGGCGCGTCCCGCCACGACGTTCGTGATGGAGCGCGTGCTGGACCTGGGCGCTCAGGCGCTGGGCGTCGACCCGGTGCAGATCCGGCGCATCAACCTGATTGGTCCAGACGACCTGCCGTACACCTCGCCCACCCGGCTCGTCCATGACACCCCGAGCTATCCCACGTGCTTCGAGAAGGCGGTCGAGCGGATCGACTACGCGGCGTTCCGGGCCGAGCAGGCCAGTCTCCGAAGCGCGGGGCGCTACGTGGGCATTGGGTTCGCCAACTACAACGAGCTGACTGGCCTGGGTCAGGCCGCCTCGGCCGGGCCCCGCATGCCGTTTCGCACCGGCCATGAGGGCGCGACCGTGCGCATGGATCCCTCGGGCGCCGTCACGGTGCTGGCCGGGGTCACGTCGCAGGGTCAGGGCTTGGAGACGACGATCGCGCAGGTCGTGGCGTCAGAGCTGGGCGTCTCCGTCGACGCCGTCGCGGTCATGCTCGGCGACACGGACGTCACACCGTTCGGCCTCGGGGCGTTCGCCTCGCGCCAGGCGGTGATCGGGGGCGGTGCGGTCAGCCGCGCGGCCCGGGTCGTGCGGGACAAGATCCTGGGCATCGCGGCCCACCTTCTCGAGGCCGCCCCCGCGGACCTGGCGATCGCCGACGGTGGCGTCTTCGTGCGGGGGGTTCAGAGCCGCGCGATCACGCTGGTCGACATCGCACGCGTCGCCCACCTCGAGACCCACCGCCTGCCGCGAGACGTCGAGCCCGGCCTCGAGGCGACGCGGTTCTACGATCCCATCCACGGCACCTTCGCCGCCGGGTCGCAGGCCGCCGTGGTCGAGGTGGATCTCGAGACGGGCAAATGCCACATCCGCCGGTACGTCTGCGTCGAGGACACGGGTCGCGTGATCAATCCCCTCATCGTCGACGGGCAGGTGCAGGGCGCCCTCGCGCAGGGCATCGGCGGCGCGCTCTTCGAGCACCTCGTCTACGACGCCGCGGGGCAGCTCCTGACGGGCACCTTCATGGACTACGCGTTGCCGGTGGCGACCGCGATCCCGCCCTTCGACCTCGACCACGTCGAGGAGCCGGCGCAGAATCTCCTCGGGGTGCGCGGCGTGGGCGAAGGCGGGACGCTCGGCCCGGCGGGGGCCCTCGCCAATGCCGTCGCCGATGCGCTGGCGCCATTCGGGGTCGAGGCGAACGAGCTCCCGCTGACCCCCGACCGGCTGTGGGCGATGCTGA
>DATJFY010000093.1:0-94610 GCA_035495415.1 Verrucomicrobiia bacterium | reverse complement strand
AGGCGGTGGAACTTCGAGCCGTAGAGGAGCTTGGCGAAGATGGGCGGGATCTGCTGCCGGACGATGCCGGGGCCGTTGTCGAGCACGGTGACGCGGAAGCGCGTGGCCTGGCTGGCCGGCGGGGGCGGGCCGCCGTTGGCGGGCACCACCTCCACGTTCACGAGCACCTCGGGGAGGATGCCCGCCTCTTCCGCGGCGTCCAGGGCGTTGTCCACCGCCTCCTTCACGCAGGTGAGCATGGCCTTGCGCGGGTTGTCGAACCCCAGGAGGTGCCGGTTCTTGGTGAAGAACTCGGAGACGGAGATCTCGCGCTGGCGCGCGCCCATCTCGACGGCGGAGAGGGCCTTCACGGGCGCGGGGGTCTTGGGCGGGCTGGCCTCGGCGATCGGAGCGGGTGCGGCCTTCGAAGCGGGCGCCTTCGGCGGCGGGGAAACCTTGGCGAGCGCGGAAGCCATTGCCCTCATTCTATAGGCACCGAGAACCGTGGCAGAATAATCGAAGGCCACGTCGAGATGAGCGACACGCTCGCGTTCGTGCTCCGGTACGGCTACGTGGTGCTCTACGCCTGCGTGATGGCCGAGCAGATCGGCCTGCCCATTCCCGCGGTGCCCGTCCTGCTCGGTGTGGGGGCGCTCGCGGGAGGTGGCTCGATGAGCCTACCGGTGGCGCTGGGCGTGGTGCTGGCGGCGTCGCTGCCCCCCGACGTCGTCTGGTACGAGCTCGGACGGCGGCGCGGCTCGCGGGTGCTCGGCCGCATCTGCGCGATCTCCCTCGAGCCCGACTGGTGCGTCCACCGGACCGAGGCGACCTTCATGCGGCTTGGCCGGAAGCTGCTGCTGGTCGCCAAGTTCTTACCCGGGCTGAGTGCGCTGTCGGCTCCGGTCGCCGGCGCGGCCGGCGTGCCGCGATGGCAATTCGTCCTTCTGGATATCAGCGGCGCGCTGCTCTGGTCCGGCACGTGGCTGGGAATCGGCTATCTCTTCAGCGGCGCGCTGGACCTGGTGGCGGGCTGGGTAGCCCGGCTGGGCGGCTGGGCGCTGGTGCTGGCGGGGGCCGCCATGGCCGCCTTCATCGCCTACAAGTACGCGGAACGACAGCGGATCTTTCGCGAGCTGCGGATGGCGCGCATCACGCCCGAGGAGCTGAAGGACCGGCTCGACGCCGGCGACGAGACCTTCACGATCATCGACACCCGCACGGCCCTGGACGTGAAGGAGGTGCCGTACATGGTCCGCGGCGCGCTCTGGATCGAGGCCGACGAGGTGGAGCGGCGCCGCGCCGAGCTGCCGCGGGATCGAGAGATCGTCCTCTACTGCACCTGACCCAACGAGGCGACGAGCGCCCGGGTGGCGCTACGGCTCAAGCGACACGGCGTCACGCGCGTACGGCCCCTGCTCGGTGGGCTGGCCCTCTGGATGGAGCGACAGTTCCCGGTCGAGCCGGTCCCGGAGCGGTCGAGCATTGGGCTAGAATCAACCTCATGAAGATCCGCATCGGGGTGGGGGCGGCGGGGGCGGTGTCGACGCCGGAGGCGCTGGGCGAGCTGATCACGGGGCTGGACGAGCTGGGCTTCGACTCGGTCTGGCTCTCCGAGGTGCTGACGGGCCCCGTGCCCGATCCCGCTGTCGGCCTGGCCTGGGCGGCGGCGTTCAACCCGCGGGTGAAGCTCGGCACCACCATGCTCCTCCCCGGGCGCAACGTGCTGCGCCTCGCCAAGCAGCTCGCGAGCCTGGACGTGCTCTGCCGCGGGCGCCTGCTGGTGACGCTCGTGCCCGGCCTCACCTACCCGCCCGAGCGCGAGGCGGTCGGCGTGGAGCCCAAGCAGCGCGGCGCGGTGATCGACGAGGCGCTGCCGCTGCTGCGCCGGCTCTGGGCCGGCGAGACGGTGAGCCACGAGGGCGCGGCCGGCACGCTCCGTGACGTGAAGCTCACGCCGCGCCCCATGCAACAGCCGCTGGAAGTGTGGCTGGGCGGCAATGTCCCCGCCGCCCTGGAGCGCTGCGGCCGGCTCTCCGACGGCTGGCTGCCGTCGCTGATCACGCCGGAGGAGGCGGCGGCCGGCCGCGCGGTGATCGAGGAGGCCGCGGCCAAGGCCGGCCGCAGCATCAGCAGCGAGCACTTCGGCATAAGCATCGGCTACGCGAGCCAGCCCCTCGACCCCACGACCGCGCGCACGCTCGCGGCGCGGCGGCCGCGCGCGCTCGAGCTGACGCCGGTGGGCCTCCCCGCCCTGCGCGAGAAGATCGAGGGCTTCCTGAAGGTCGGCTTCTCCAAGTTCGTGGTGCGCCCCGTCGTACCGCCCGCGTCCTGGCGCGTCGAGCTCGACGCGCTCGCCGCCGCCGTGGGCGACCTCCAGACCTGAGCGGTCCGGTCCTTCCGCGCGTGCGCCGCATCCTGCTGATCCGCCACGGCGAGACCGCCGGCAACGCGGCGCGCATCGTCCAGAAGCCGGACATCCCCCTCTCGCCGCGCGGGGAGGCTCAGGCGGATGCTCTCGCCCGCCGCCTCGCCGGCGAGGGCATCACGCAGATCTTCTCGAGCGATCTCGAGCGCGCCGCCGCCACCGCCCGGCGCCTGCGCGCGACCACCGGCGCGCCGATCGCTTTCGATCCCCTGCTCCAGGAGCGGAACTTCGGCGACGTGCGCGGCACGCGGTACGATCAGCTCGGCTTCGACCTCTTCGAGCCCGGCTACGCGCCGCCCAACGGCGAGACCTGGGAGATGTTCCACGCCCGCGTGGACCAGGCGTGGGCGCGCATCCGCACGATGGCGGCGGTCACGCCGGGCACGCTCGCGGTGGTGACGCACGGCCTCGTCTGCCGCTCCATCGCCGCGCGCCACGTCGCGCTCGCCGAGGGCGTGCTGGCGCCGGAGAAGTGGGAGAACACGTCGGTGACCATCGTGGACGCGCAGGAGCCCTGGCGCGTCAGCCTGCTGAACGACATCGCGCACCTGGCAAGCTCCGAGCTCAACCCCGCCCCCGGCGCGGCCGTCTGAGGCTGCCCCCAAAAGGAGAATGGCCATGGCCCGCATCGAGCCCCTGAAGATTCACGAGGTCGACGACGAGATCCGCCATCTCTGCGAGGAGTCGGAGCGCCAGAGCGGCACGTCGAAGAGCACCCGCACCTACGCGAAGAATCCGGCCGTGCTGAAGGCCCTCACCGCCTTTCGCGGCGCCCTCGCGAAGGCGAGCGCGCTGGATCCCGTGCTGCGCGAGCTGGTGCGAATCAAGATCGCCGGCCTCAACGCCTGTCGCTACTGACTCACCGTGCGCTATGCCGGGGCCCGGCATGCGGGAGCGACGGAAGAGAAGATCGCGGCGATCAACGACGAGACCTCGACCCTCCTGACCCCGCGCGAGCGCGCGGCGCTCAAGCTCGCCGAGAAGCTCGCGGTAGACCACCAGAAAGTCGACGACGAGCTTTGGGCCGAGGTGCGGACGCACTTCTCCGAGGCCGAGGTCATCGAGCTGGTGGCCCACACCACGCTCTATATCGGCTTCGGCCGTTTCAACGAGGTGATCCGCCTGGATCCGAGCTAGCCGGCCGCGACGGCCTGAAAAGGCGCTATAGTAGCGGGCCAAAGCCCAACAGGAGGGCTTCACCCACATGGAGACCAGCGGCGTGGCGAACGCAGAGGGGAGCGGTCCGGCGCGACGACGCTTCCTCTTGAAGGCCGGTGGCGCCCTGGCGGCGATGGGCGCGGCCGCGGTGGTCGAGGCGCCCGCCGTCATCGCCCAGCCCAAGGTGAAGTGGCGGCTCTCCACCGCCTATCCCGCCTCGCTCGACACGCTCCACGGGGCCGCCGAGCGCCTGGCCGCCATCGTGAGCGAGATGAGCGGCGGGCGCTTCGTCATCGAAGTCTATCCCGGCGGCCAGATCATGAAGCCCTTCGACTGCTTCGACGAGACTTCCAAGGGCACGATCGAGGCCTTCATGTCGGTGCCGTACTACTTCACGGAGCGCAAGAAGGAGCCGGCGTTCGAGTGGTTCACGACCGTGCCGTTCGGGATGAATCCCGAGGGCATGTCCGCCTGGTACCACTACGGCGACGGCCTGAAGCTGCTCCAGGAGAGCTACGGCGCGTTCAACCTCGTGCCGAAGCCCGGCCACGCCTTCGCCCCGCAGATGGGCGGATGGTTCCGCAAGAAGATCAACTCGACCGCCGACTACAAGGGCCTGCGCATGCGCATCGGCGGGCTCGGCGGCAAGATCATCGGGCGGCTCGGCGCCACCGGCATCCTCATGCCCGCCTCGGAGATCTTCGGCGCGCTCGAGCGCGGCGTCATCGACGCGGGCGAGTGGGTGGGGCCCTACGACGACATGAAGCTCGGCCTGCACAACACCGCGCCCTACTACTACTACCCCGGATGGCACGAGCCCGGCACCATGCAGGGCTTCGGCTTCAACCGCAAGGCCTACGACGCGCTGCCCGTCGATCTCCGGCAGACGCTCGACCACGCCGCCACCGCCACCGAGGTGTACGGGATCAGCGCGTATCACCAGCGGAACGCGGCCGCTCTGGCGCGGATGAAGACGGAGTTCAAGGGCAAGATCGAGCTCATCCAGTTCCCGGCGCCGGTCTTGAAGGAGCTGAAGAAAATCGCCGCGGGGGTTCTCCAGGAGGAATCGGAGAAGACGCCGATGGCGAAGAAGGTGTCCGCCTCGTTCAACAAGTTCCAGGCGCTGGTCGGCGCCTGGGACGTGGTCGCCGAGGGCGCCGCGCATCAGTACGTGATCCGGTGACGATGCGCGTCCTCTTCCTCGCCCTCGCACTGCTGCTCTCGGTGCCCCCGGTGGGCGAGGCGCAGGAGACGCGGCGGCCCATCCGCATCGGCGTGCTCAACGCCGCGTTCGCCGCCAGCCATCCCACCGTGGAGGGTCTGAAAGCCGGGCTCAGGGAGCTCGGATTCGAGGACGGACGCCAGGTAACGTTCGACATCCGCTTCACGGAGGGCCGGCTCGACACGATGCCGGAGGCGGCGGGGGCGCTGGTCAAGTCGGGCGTGGACGTGATCTTCACGAGCCAGGAGGCAGCGACCAAGGCCGCGCGGGAGGCCACGTCGACCATCCCCATCGTGTTCACGCTGGTGGGGGATCCGATCGGCGCCCAGCTCGTGACCTCGCTTGCCCGGCCGGGCGGCAACGTGACCGGCGTGTCGAGCCTCCAGACCGAGCTGATGGCCAAGCGCCTGGAGGTGCTGCGCACGGTCGTGCCGACGGTGCGCCGGGTCTGGCTCCTCTACTACGGCGCGGATCTCGGCACCACGCCCATGATCAACCGCGCGCTCGAGGTGGCCCAGGCCATGCGGCTCGAGATCGTGCCGCGGGGCGTGCTCGAGGGGGCGGAGCTTGCCACCGCACTCCGCGACGTGCGCCGCGACGACGCCGTGCTCGTCCCCGAGGGCTCGAATCCCGAGCTGGTCATCGCGATCATCGGGCGGGCGCTCGCGCTGCGCCTGCCCAGCGTGTTCGGTACCGGGCTCTGGGTGGGCCACGGCGGCCTCATCTCCTACGGCCCGGATTACTACGCCCAGGGTGTGCAGGCTGCGGGGCTGGTCGCCAAGATCGTGCGCGGGGCCGCGCCCCAGGATCTGCCGGTGGTGGGCGCGGAGAAGATCGACCTCGCGGTGAACCTCAAGACCGCGGAGCAGCTCGGCCTCACGGTGCCGCGAAAGATCCTGCTGCGCGCCGACGCGTTCCGTCGGTGAGACGCCTCCTCTCCCGCAGCCGCCTGTTCCGGAAGTACGTCGTCGTCCTCCTGGTCCTCATGGGCGGCGTGCTGCTCGCCTCGAGCCTGGTCGAGCTCTACTTCGCCTACCGGGAGACCCAGCGCGCGATCGTGCGGGTCGAGCGCGCCAAGGCGGTGGCGGCGGCGGGGCACATCGAGGAGCTGCTGAAGCAGGTCGAGCTGCAGGTCCGCGCGACGACGCGCACCGCGTCCGATGATCCCGACGCGAGCCAGACCGGCCCGGCCCGCCTCGGGTTCCGTCAGGGGCTGGGCGCGGCGCTGGCGGAGCAGCGCGAGCTCGATTTCGTCCGCGTGCTCCGCAACGTCCCCGCCGTCGTGGCGATGCGCCACGTGGATCTCACCGGGCACGAGCAGCTCCGCGTCTCACGCCTGGATCCCGACGTGGTCGGGAGCGGCGACGACCATTCCCAGAAGCCGGAGTTCCTGGCGGCGCGCGAGGGGAAGACCCACTGGAGCCCCGTCTACTTCAAGAACGACTGGGAGCCCTACGTGACGCTGGCCGTCCCGGCCGGGAAGTACGCGGTCGAGGTTACGAGCGCCGAGGTGAGCCTGGCCGCCGTCGCGCGCATCGTGAGCCAGATCGAGGCGGGCCCAGGCGGCTATGCCTATGTGGTGGACGCGGCCAATCACCTGGTCGCCCACCCCGACCATCGGGTGCTGCGGTCCCGCCGCGACCTCTCGGATCTGGTTCAGGTCAAGGCGGCACGGGCCGAAGATCCGGGCGCGGCGGGCGCCGAACGGGTGGCCCTGGTCACCGAGGGCCTCGGCGGCGGGCGCATGCTCGTGGCGCACGCGCCGATCGCCGGGCTGGGCTGGATGGTGTTCGTCGAGCGGCCCGCGGCCGACGCCTACGCGCCGCTGCGTGCGCCCATCGCGCGCAGCGCGGTGATCTTCGTCCTGGGCTTGGGGCTGTCGATCCTGGCGAGCGTGCTCCTCGCGCAGCGCATGGTGGCCCCCATCCGCAGGCTCCAGGAAGGGGCGGCCCGCATGGGCGCCGGCGAGCTGGGCCACCGCATCGCGCTGCGCACGGGGGACGAGCTGGAGGCCCTGGGCGACGAGCTCAACCGCAGCGCCGGGCAGCTCTCGGAGTCTTACGCGAACCTCGAGCAGAGGGTGGAGGCGCGCACCCGGGAGCTCGCCGCCGCCAACGCCGGGCTCACCGAGGCCCTGCAGGAGCTGCAGGCCTTGGGCGAGGTCGGCCAGGCGCTGAACTCGAGCCTCGACCTCGAGACCGTGCTCAGCACCATCGTCACCCGCGCGAGCCGGTTCGCCCGCGCCGACGCCTGCACGGTCTACGAGTACGACGAGGAGAGGGGCGAGCTGCTGCTCCGCGCGACCCACAATCTGGACGAGGCGGTGGTCGCGGTCGCGAAGCGTTCCCCCATTCGACGTGGCGAGGGCGTGGCGGGGCGCCTGGCGGTGACGCGGCAACCCGTGGAGATTCCCGACATCGCCGAGGAAGGCGCCTACACCGGGCCGCTGCGCGACGTCCTTTTACGGACGGGCAACCGTGCGCTCCTCGGGGTGCCCTTGCTCCACGAGGACCGCCTGGTGGGGGCGCTCACCGTGAACCGCAAGTCGCCCGGGCGCTTCGCGCCGGAGATCATCGCGCTCCTCACCACCTTCGCCAGCCAGTCGGCGCTCGCCATCCAGAATGCGCGGCTCTTCCGCGAGATCGCCGAGAAGAGCCGCGAGCTCGAGGCGGCGAGCCGGCACAAGAGCGAGTTCCTCGCCAACATGTCACACGAGCTGCGCACGCCGCTGAACGCGATCCTCGGCTTCTCCGAGGTGCTGGCGGAGGGGATGTTCGGCGAGGTCAACGAGAAGCAGTCGGAGTACCTGCGCGACATCCTGGAGTCGGGCCGGCATCTCCTCTCGCTCATCAACGACATCCTCGACCTGTCGAAGATCGAGGCCGGGCGCATGGAGCTGGATGTGGCCGACTTCGACCTTCCCGCGGCCATCGACAACGCCCTCATCCTGGTGCGCGAGCGCGCGGCGCGGGGGGGGGTCGGGCTCGGCCATACGGTCGACGCACGCCTCGGCACCGTGCGCGCGGACGAGCGGAAGCTCAAGCAGGTGCTGCTGAACCTCCTCTCCAACGCGCTCAAGTTCACGCCGGAGGGTGGGCGTGTGGACGTGCGGGCGGAGAGCCGCGGGGACGTGGTCGAGATCTCGGTCACGGACACCGGGGTCGGCATCGCCCCGGAGGATCAGGAGACGGTCTTCGAGGAGTTCCGCCAGGTGGGCGCGATGGAGAAGAAGGTCGAGGGCACCGGGCTCGGCTTGGCCCTGTCGCGTCGCTTTATCGAGCTCCACGGCGGACATATGTGGGTGAAGAGCGAGGTGGGCGCGGGCTCCGTGTTCGCGTTCACCCTGCCGATCGCGGGCCAGCCCGCGGCCTCTACCGAAGCCGCTCGCTGACGATGAAGCGCTTGTTGTACGTGTAGGGGCGCACCTCGGGCTTCCAGCGCCCGATGTCGGAGGTGTCGTTCCAGAGCTTGGACATCGGGAGCTCCGGGTTCTCCACCTCGTACGCGCAGAGGTACTTGGGCTCGGCGGGATTCTTGGTCCGGTAGCGGACCGCGTTCACCGAGCCGGGCAGCTTCATCAAGAGCGGCAGGTGCTCGGTGTCATACAGCTCGTTGAAAAGCGCCTCGCGGTGCGGCTCGATGTCCATCATCACCCAGAACACGTACGGGGTCTTGCCGGTGAGCGCCTTGGCCCCGCCCACCCATTCGTAGATCGCGAGGTGTCGGTTCATCGTGTGCGGGCGCACCGCGGTGGGCCAGCGCCCCAGCTCGCCCGCCGTCTTGAAGGCCGCGCTCTCGACGATGCCGGGGTCGTCCAGCTCGTAGGCAGCCACGTAGCGGGGCTCGGTGGGCGACGGCTGCTTGAAGCGGCTCGCCCGCTGCACGCCGGGCACCTTCGCCAGGTTCGGCACGTGCTCGGTGTCGTAGACCTCGTTGAACGTCGCCTCGTGGTCGTGCGCCACGTCCATCCGCACCAGGAAGAGTCCTTTGCTCATGCCGGGAATTCTACCCCTTGAGGCCCGCCGCGAGATAGTCGCGGTTCAGCCGCGCGATCACGTCGAGCCCGATGCCCTTGGGGCAGACCGCCTCGCACTCCCCATGGCTCGAGCAGGCGCCGAAGCCCTCGCCGTCCGCCGCGGCGACCAGGGCCAGCACCCGGCGCTCGCGCTCGGGCTGGCCCTGGGGCAGGCGGGCGAGATGGCTCACCTTGGCGCCCACGAAGAGAGACGCCGAGCCGTTGGGGCAGGCGGCCACGCAGGCGCCGCAGCCGATGCACTCGGCGGCGTCGAGCGCCCGCTCCACCGCCGCGCGGGCGATCGGCAAGGTGTTCGCCTCGGGCGCGCTGCCCGCGCGCACGGAGACGTAGCCGCCCGCCTGCATCACGCGGTCGAGCGCGCGGCGGTCCACCACGAGATCGCGCAGCACGGGGAAGGCGCCGGTGCGGAAGGGCTCGAGCGTGATCGTGGCGCCGTCGCGGAACGCCCGCATCGGCACGAGGCAACTCGTGGTACACGGCAGCGGACCGTGCGGGCGCCCGTCCACCACGATGCCGCAGGCGCCGCAGATGCCCTCGCGGCAGTCGCTGTCGAAGGCGACGGGCGGCTCGCCCCGCGCCACCAGCCCCTCGTTGAGCCGGTCGAGCGCCTCCAGCAGCGTCGTGTCCGGCCCGAGGTCGTCCACCGGGTAGCGCACGAAGCCGCCGGGATCCTCGGGGTCCCGCTGGCGCCAGACGCGGAAGACAACGTTCATGTGTAGGACCTCTCGAGCAGCGCCATCGACTCGAAGTGAAGCGGCTCGATCAATCGCGCGGGCCCGCGTCCGTCCTCGCCTGGCACCCAGGCCGCGACGTGGGCGAAGCGCGCGTCGTTGCGGAGCGCCTCGCCGTCGCTCTGGTGCTCGGTGCGGAAGTGGCAGCCGCAGGATTCCTCGCGCGCGAGCGCGTCGCGGCACATCAGCTCGCCCAGCTCGAGGAAATCGGCCACGCGGCCGGCGCGCTCGAGCTCCTGATTGAGCTCGCCCGCTCCACCGGGGAGCGCGAGATCCTCCCAGAAGGCCTCGCGAAGGGCCGCCACTTCTTCCACCGATTTCACGAGACCCTCGCGGCTCCGCTCCAGCCCGCAGTGATCCCAGAGCAGGTGCCCCAGCGCGCGGTGGAATTCCCCGGCGGTGCGCCGGCCGCCGACCCGGAGCAATCGCTCGATGCGCGCCCAGACCGCCGCGCGCGCCTCGCGCGCCGCGGGCGCATCCTCCGTGATCGCGGGCAGCTGCGCCCCGGCAAGATAGCCGGCCAGCGTGTAGGGCAGGATGAAGTAGCCGTCGGTGAGGCCCTGCATGAGGGCGCTGGCGCCCAGGCGATTGGCGCCGTGGTCGGAGAAGTTCGCCTCGCCGATCACGAAGAGGCCGGGGACATTGCTCATGAGGTCGTAGTCCACCCAGAGCCCGCCCATCGTGTAATGCGCGGAGGGCGCGATACGCATGGCGTCCCGGAGCGGATCCTCGCCCGTGATGTGCCGGTACATGTCGAAGAGATTGCCGTAGCGCTCACGCAGGACGTCCACGCCGAGCCGCCGCGCCGCGTCCGAGAGGTCGAGGTACACGGCGCGGCCGCCCGGGCCCACGCCGCGCCCCTCCTCCATCATCGATTTGCAGGCGCGCGAGCCTAGATCGCGCGGGACGAGATTGCCGAAGCGCGGGTAGCGGCGCTCGAGGAAGTAGTCGCGCTCGGTCTCGGGGATGTCGTGTGGCGCGCGCGCGTCCCCCGCGCGCAGGGGCACCCAGAGGCGCCCGTCGTTCCGCAGCGACTCGGACATGAGGGTGGTCTTCGCCTGGTCCGCGCTCGTCACGGGCAGACAGGTGGGGTGGAACTGGACGAAGCCGGGGTTGGCGAAGGCCGCGCCGCGCCGATGCGCGCGCCAGATCGCCGTGCAGTTGGAGGCCTTCGCGTTGGTGGAGAGGTAGTAGGCATTGGCGTAGCCACCGGTAGCCAGCACCACCGCGTCGGCGAGATGCGTCTCCAGCGCGCCGGTGACGAGATCGCGCGCGATCACGCCGCGGGCGCGCCCGCCCACCACGATCAGGTCCAGCATCTCGCGTCGGGGAAAGAGCGTGACGCCGCCCGCCGCCTCCTCCTTCGCGAGTGCGCCGTAGGCCCCGAGCAGGAGCTGCTGGCCGGTCTGCCCGCGTGCGTAGAACGTGCGCGAGACCAGCGTCCCGCCGAAGGAGCGGTTGGCGAGGTGGCCCCCGTACTCGCGGGCGAACGGCACGCCCTGGGCCACCGCATGGTCGATGATCCGCTCGGACAGCTCGGCGAGGCGGTAGACATTGGCCTCGCGCGACCGGAAGTCGCCCCCCTCGAGGGTCTCGTGGAAGAGGCGCGCCACGCTGTCGCCGTCGTTCTGGTAGTTCTTGGCCGCGTTGATCCCGCCCTGCGCGGCCACGCTGTGCGCGCGCCGGGGCGAGTCGTGGAAGACGAGGCACCGCACGCGATAGCCGAGCTCGGAGAGCGTGGCCGCCGCGGAGGCGCCGGCCAGCCCCGCGCCGATCACCACCACGGAATGAAAGCGACGTCGAATTGGCCCAACCAGGCCCAGCTCGTCGCGGCGCCGCCGCCATTGCGTCTCGAGCGGACCACCGGGCACGCGCGGATCGAGCACGGGCACGGGCGCCGCGGGCGTCATCGCAGCCACCCCGCGAGCACGGCCAGCGGCACCGAGGCGAAGCCGAGCGCTACCGCGGCGGAGAGCGCCGCCACCGCGGGCCGTCGGTGCCGCGTGGCGCCGTCGGGCCAGACGCCCAAGCTCCGCATGGCCGCCCAGAGCCCGTGGAAGAGGTGGAGGCCGAGCAGCAGCGCGGCGCCGATGTACACGCTCGCCATCACGGGGGAGTGGAGGCCCTGCACGACATTGGCGTACACATGCCCGGGCAGGAAGCCGGGCAGCCTGACGCCGAACGTGAGGTGGAGGACGTGGAAGATCACGAAGGCGAGGAGGAGCACGCCGCCCACCCGCATGCTCCGCGCTGCCCAGCCCTCCATCCAAAAGGAGGCACGGGGACCGCAGGCCTGATGCCGCGGCCGGGCCGCGCGGTCGGCGCGCGTGAGCGAGACCACCCCGGCCACGTGCACGACGGCGGCCACGACCAGGCCTATTCGAACCGCCCAGAGGGCCGCCGGCACGTGCCGAAGGCTCGCCGCATAGCCGTCCGCCGCCGCCGCGCCGGAGAACACCGTGAGGTTGCCGGCCACGTGGAGGATAACCCAGAGGCAGAGGGCGAGACCGGAGGCGGCCACCAGGGCCTTCTTGCCGACCGTCGAGCGCCACAGCGCGCGGAGCACGGTCCAAATCGTCATGGCCCCCATGCTGCCGCCGGGATTTTCATTAGTCACATGCATTCGGTTTCCTCGACGATTAAGCTAAACTTATGATTAGCCATGCACGTGGAGACCCTCAAGACCTTCTGCGATCTGGTGGAGACGGGCAGCCTCTCGCGGGCGGCCCGGATGAACCTCATCTCCCAGTCCGCGGTGAGCCAGCAGCTCCGCGCGCTGGAGCGGCGCTACGGCCGGCGCCTCATCGAGCGCGCACCGCGCATCGGGGCGCGGGCTACCGAGGCGGGCCGCCTTCTCTACGACGAGGTGAAGCCCCTGGTGGAGCGCCTGGCCACGCTGGAGCAGCGGCTGCGCGCGCGGCCGGACGTGGTGGCGGGCACGGTCCGGGTGGCCACGGTGTACAGCGTGGGCCTTCACACGCTGCCGCCGATCATCAAGCGCTGCCTCGCCGACCATCCCGAGATGAACGTGCGCCTCTCGTACCGGCGCACCAACGAGGTGGTGGCGGCGTGCCTCGACGGCGATGTGGACTTCGGCATCGTGGCGGCGCCGGCGCGGCGGCCCGGGCTCGAGATCGTGCCTCTCGGCCATGACGAGCTGGTGATCGCCGCGCCGCCCAGCCACCCGATCGCCAAGCGCGCGCGCCCGCCGCTCGCCGCCCTGGACGGCCAGCCCTTCATCGGCTTCGACCGCGACATTCCCACGCGGCGCCTGGTCGACGCGCTGCTGCGCCGCCACGGCGTGCGCGTGCAGTACGCGATGGAGCTCGACAACATCGAGACGATCAAGCGCTCGGTGGAGGCTGGGCTCGGCCTCTCGCTCCTCCCCGCCCCCACCCTCGCCGCCGAGATCCGCGCGCGCACGCTGGTGGGACGGCCGGCGGCCGAGGGCCCATTTCTGCGGCCCATCGCCGTGGTCTACCGCAAGAGCCGCGAGCTCTCGGCGGCGGGGAAGACCTTCCTCGGCCTGCTCACCGCCGAGCTGGGCTCGCCGGGCGCGCGGGGCGCGTCTACTCGCCGATAGCCGCGGCCAGGTCCGAGAAGTCCGCCTCGGGCAGCTCCGTGTAGACCGCGTTCGAGAGATAGCGCTCGCCGAAGTCCGCGATGATCGAGACCACGAGCTTGCCGCGGTTCTCCGGCCGCTTCGCCACCTGCAGCGCCACCCACGTGATGGAGCCGGAGGAGATGCCCGCGAAGATCGCCTCCTCGCGCGCCAGGCGCCGCGTGGTCTCGATGGCGTCCTCGGTCTTCACCGTCACCACCTCGTCGTAGATCTTCCGGTCAAGGTTCTCGGGGATGAAGCCCGCGCCGATCCCCTGCTGCTTGTGCGGCGAGGGGCTCCCGCCCGAGATTACCGGGCTCTCCGCAGGCTCCACGCAGACGATCCGGATACCAGGATTTTTCTCACGCAGGTAGCGCCCCGTGCCGGTGATGGTGCCGCCGGTGCCGACGCCGGCCACGAAGACGTCGACCTTGCCCCCGGTGTCGGCCCAGATCTCGGGGCCGGTGGTCTTGTAGTGGATCTCGGGATTGGCGGGGTTGTCGAACTGGCGTGGGATCCACGCGCGATTCCCGAGCCGCCCCGCGATCTCTTCCGCGCGAGCGATGCACGCCTTCATGCCCTTCGGCCCCTCGGTGAGCACCACCTTGCAGCCGAGCGCCTGCAGCATCTGGCGGCGCTCCACCGTCATGGTGTCGGGCATCGTGAAGATGCAGCGATAGCCCAGCGCGGCCGCCACGTAGGCAAGACCGATCCCGGTGTTGCCGCTGGTAGGCTCCACGATGATCATGCCGGGCTTGAGCCGGCCGCGGTCGATCGCGTCCTTGATCATGGCGTAACCGATGCGGTCCTTCACGGAGCTGTAGGGGTTGTAGCCCTCGTGCTTCACGGCGACGCGGGCGGGCAGCCCGGCGGCCAGCCGGTTCAGGTAGATGAGCGGGGTCCCGCCGACGGTTTCCGTTACGTTGTCGTAGATCTTCCCGTGGGGCATGCGACGTGGCTCCTTTCGCGGGGGTTGAAAGGAGTATAGTCAGCGGGCCATGGGTCTCGCCACGCGCTTCTTCATCGTGTTCGTGGTGGATGGGCTCCGCCCCGACGCCATCACCGCCGAGAACACGCCCACGCTCCACCGGCTGTGGCGCGAGGGCGTGGACTTCACGAACAGCCACGCCGTGTTTCCCACGGTCACGCGCGTGAACGCGGCCACCCTCGCGACGGGCGCGCAGCCGGGCACGCACGGCATCCTGGGCAATCAGATTTACGTCCCCGCGGTCGACCCCGCCAAGGCGCTGAACACCGGCGACTACACCCTTCTCCTGGCCGTCGACGAGAAGGCCGGCGGCCTCGTGCGCACGCGCACGCTGGCGGAGCGCCTCGCCGAGGCCGGCGTTCGCTTCGCCGGGGTGAGCTCGGGCTCCACGGGGAGCGCGTTTCTCCTGAACCCGAAGGCGCCGGCGGGCGTGGGCATGCTGGTCAACGGCTACTTCGACCCGGGGAAGACCGTGGCGTACCCGCAGGAGGCGAGCGAGGCGATCCTCGCCAAATTCGGCGCGGCGCCCGCCAAGGCCGGCGCGGAGCGCTACGACGGCGTGGTGAGCTGGACCCAGCGCGTGCTGCGCGAGTACGTCCTGCCCGAGCTACGTCCGGATGTCGTGATCAACTGGCTCACCGAGCCCGATCACAGCCAGCACATGATCGGCGTGGGCTCGCCGGCGGCGCGCGAGGCGCTGCGGAACGACGACCGCGAGATCGCGCTGACCCTGGCCACGCTGGACGAGCTCGGCCTCACCGAGCGCGCGGATGTCTTCGTGGTGTCGGACCATGGGTTCACCAGCAATGTCGCGGGCGTGGACGTGGCGCGCGACCTTGCGCTCGACTCCCCCGACGTGATCCTCGCGAGCAGCGGTCAGGCGGTAGCGCTTCACGTGAAGGATCGGGATGCGGGGCGGCTCGGCGAGATCGCGCGTCTGGCGCAATCGCGCGAGTGGGGCGGGGTGCTCTTCAGCGCCGCGCGCGGCGCGGGGGATCCGCGGGGCGCGATCGACGGCACGTTCTCGCTGGACCTGATCCATCTCGCCCACGCCGAGCGCGGCGTCGAGCTACTCCTCACCTTCCCGTGGAGCTCGGATCCGAATGCCTTCGGCGTGCCCGGCACCGACCTTGCCTGCACGAGCGGCGGCGCCCGGCTCTACGCGAGCGATCACGGCAGCATGAGTCCGTGGAACGTGCGCAACACGTGCCTCGCGTGGGGCGTCGACATGAAGCGCGGCGCGACGGTGCGGGCGCCCTCCGGCAACGTGGACGTGGCGCCCACCATCCTGCATCTCCTCGGCCTCGACGATCGTACGGGCGTGGACGGACGCGTGCTCACCGAGGCCCTCCTCGACGGGCCGGATCCCGACAAGGTCGTCGTGCAGACGCGCACGCCCATTGTGGAGGCGGGACCCTATCGCGCGGCGCTGCAGATCTCCGAGGTGGACGGGCGGCGCTACGTGGACAAGAGCTGGCGTATCATCTAGCCATGGACATCGGCGCGGCGATATTCTTCACGGACTACTCGATGGGGCCGGCGGAGCTGGGGCGGGCGATGGAGGAGCGCGGCTTCGAGTCTCTCTGGGCGCCCGAGCATTCCCACATCCCGCTCTCGCGCACGTCGCCGTTTCCGCAGGGCGGCGATCTGCCCAAAAAGTACTACGACGTGATGGACTCCTTCGTGACGCTGGCCGCCGCAGCCGCGGCGACCGCGCGGCTTCGCGTCGGCACGGGGATCTGCCTCGTGATCCAGCGTGATCCGATCCAGACCGCGAAGTCGGTGGCGAGCCTCGACCAGGTGTCGGGCGGGCGCTTCCTGTTCGGCATCGGCGCGGGCTGGAACGCTGAGGAGATGGGGGATCACGGGACGGAGTTCAAGACGCGCTTCACCGTCATGCGCGAGCGCGTGAAGGCGATGAAGGCGATCTGGACCAAGTCCAAGCCCGAGTACCACGGGAAGTTCGTCGATTTTTCCCCCATGATGACCTGGCCCAAGCCCGTGCAGAAGCCGCACCCGCCGGTGATCGTGGGCGGCGCCTTCCCCTACGGCGCGCGGCGGGCCATCGCCTACGGCGACGGCTGGATCCCGCACGTGCGCCGGCCCGAGTACGGCGACGGCGACGTGACGCGGTTCCTCCCCGAGTTCCGGAAGATGGCCGCGGAGGCGGGCCGCGATCCCGCGTTTCCGGTCACGATCTGGGGCCAGCCCGACGATGCCGCCAATCTCAAGCGATATCGGGACGCCGGCGCGGCGCGCTTCGTCTTCAGCCTGCCCTCCGCCAAGGCCGACGAGATCCTGCCCGTGCTCGACCGGCTGGCGGCGGCGGCGCGCTAGTCCCCCAGGAGACCCGCGTCATGGCCACCATCACGCCCAAGATCAAGGAGATCGCCTCCGGCCTCCGCTTCCCGGAGGGGCCGGTGGCCATGCCCGATGGCTCGATCGTCTTGGTGGAGATCGAGCGCCGCACGCTCTCCCGCGTCACGTCGGACGGGAAGATCCGCGTGATCGCGAATCTGGGCGGCGGGCCCAACGGCGCCGCCATGGGGCCGAACGGCAAGATCTACGTCACCAACAACGGCGGCCTCAAGTTCATCGACCGGCCGGGCAAGCTCTTTCCCGTGGCCCAGGCCGACGACTACACGACGGGCAGCATCCAGCTGGTCGATCCCGAGACGGGCACGTTCGACACGCTCTACGATCGCTGCGACGGCCGGCGGCTCAACGGGCCGAACGACCTCGTGTTCGACGGCGCGGGCGGCTTCTGGTTCACGGACCTCGGCAAGACGCGCGAGCGCGATGCGGACCGCGGCGTCGTCTACTACGCGAAGGCCGACGGCTCGATGATCAGGGAAGCCATCTTCCCCCTCGAGCGCCCCAACGGCATCGGGCTCGCGCCGGACGATAAGACGCTCTACGTGGTGGAGACGCCCACCGCGCGCTGCTGGTCGTTCAAGATCTCCGCCCCCGGCGAGATCGACTCCGCCAACGGCCCCTACCGCGGCGAGAAGGGCAAGGTCGTGGTGGGCCTGCCCGGCTATCAGATGTTCGACTCCCTCGCGGTGGACGGCGAGGGGCATGTGTGCGTGGCCACGCTGATCACCGGCGCGGTCTCGGACATCTGGCCCGACGGCAGTCGCGTGGACCAGTACACGCTGCCGGACATGATGGTGACCAACGTCTGCTTCGGCGGCCCCGGGCTCCGCACCGCCTACGCCACGCTCTCGATGGGCGGGACGCTGGTCTCGTTCGAGTGGCCGCGGGCCGGCCTGCCGCTGCGCTACCTGAACCGCTAGCTCCGGCCCCGCACGTAGCGCGTCGTCACCAGCCGCAGGTGATCGCGGAAGTTCGGCGTGAGCCGCGTCGTCCACTCGCTTTGCCGCGCCTGCTTCCATTCTGCGCTCTCGACCACCGACGGCGACGTCAGATGGTAGAGCGCGACGTACTTGCGCGTGCCCGCGCGGCCGCGGAAGCGCCGCGCGCAGAGCACGCCCGGCACGGCGGCGAGCGCGGGAATGTGCTCCTTGTCGTACCACTCGTTGAACTCCGCCTCGAGCTCGGGGGCGATGTTCATGGCGTTCAGCAGGAGGCCGCCGGCGTCCGCGGGCGGGAGCTGATCGCCGGGCAGGATCTGCGTCCCCTCGCTGCGTAGCAGCATCTGGACCTTGCCGGTGATGCGCTTGGACCACACGGAGAGGTTCTCCCCGCCGATGGCCTTATAGGCCGGGCTGTCCAGCACCTCGACCGCGTCGAGGTCGTAGGTCGCCAGCGAGACCTTCCGGTCCTCCACGCTGATCCAGCGGCGACAGATCCGGAAGCCCGGCACGCGCTCGCGCTCGGGAACGTGCTCGAGGTCGTACCAGTCGTGGAACTCGTCCTCGGCCACGCTGGTGAAGTTCATCGCCGCGATCAGGGCGCCCTTGGCCATGGTGATCCTCCTCTCGGGGAGTTCGATTCCATCATAGAATGCCCGCCGAGGACAACGACGTCCCCGTGATCCTGGCCCCCTTTCGCGTGCGGTCCTTCCGCTTCCAGTGGCCCGCCGACCTCCTCACCTCGCTGGCGTTCGAGATGGAGACCGTCGTCCTCTCCTGGTACGTGATGGTGGAGACGGGCTCTGTGCTCCTGCTCACCACGTTCGCCTCGCTGCTCTTCCTCGGCACGCTCGCCGCGCCCATGTTCGGGGTGCTGAGCGATCGCCTGGGGGCGCGGAACTTGTTGGCCATGATGCGCGCGATCTACACGGCGCTCGCCGCGCTGCTGATGCTGCTGGCCTTCTCCGGCCGCCTGAGCCCGCTCTGGGCCTTCGTCGTCGCCGTGCCCGCCGGCATCGTGCGGCCCAACGATCAGGTGCTGCGCAACATCCTGGTGGGCGAGACCATGCCGGCCGCGCAGCTCATGGGGGCGCTCGGCCTCTCGCGCGCCACCATGGACTCCGCGCGCGTGGTGGGCTCGCTCGCGGGCGCGGCCCTCTTCGCCGCGCTGGGCCTGGGCTCGGCCTACGTGCTGGTGGTCGTGCTCTACGCAGCGTGTTTCGCGCTCACGCTCGGCATGTCGCAGCGGGGTCCGGTGTCCGTGCCCGTGGGCGAAGAGCCCGCCGCGGCGGATGCCGCCGCCGGCGTCTCGGGTTTGCGCGATCTGATCGACGGCCTGCTCCACGTCTGGCGCACGCCCGCGCTGGTGAGCGCGCTCTGGCTCGCCTTCCTCATCAATCTCACCGCCTATCCGATCTCCGGGGGCCTCCTCGCCTACATCGCGCGCGCGGTCTATCACACCGACGCGACCGGCCTGGGCCGGCTCGCCGCGAGCTTCTCGCTGGGCGCGCTGGTGGGCTCGGTCGCATTCGTGCTGACGGGCGGGCCACGGCGCCCCGAGCGCGCCATGCTCGTGCACGCGACGCTCTGGTACCTCCTGTTGCTGGGCTTCGGCTTCGCGGGAACGCTGGGCGGAGGCATGGTGGCACTGTTTCTCGCCGGCGTCGTGCAGAGCGTGGCGATGATCTCGCTGGCCGCGTGGCTGCTCATGGTCGTGGACGACCGCTTCCGCGGGCGCGTGATGGGGGTGCGGATGCTCGCGGTGTACGGGCTGCCGCTCGGCCTCATGGCCGCGGGCGCGCTGATCGACCGGATCGGCTACACGCCGACCATCGCCGCGCTCACCGTCACCGGGCTCGTCTTCACGGGGCTCATTGCGCTGCGGTGGCGGGCGAGCCTCTGGTCAACCCCGGGTCTGTAGGGGCGCGAGCCCCAGCTCGGCCGTGCACTGGCCGAACCACTCGATGACTTCGCGATGGAGCGGGATGCCGTGGGCGCGCCGCTCCGCCACCTCCTCCGCCTCGAGCAGGCCGGGGTAGAGCACGCGCTCCTCTCCGGGCGCCGGCGGCGCGGTGCGCAGCGCACGGAGCGTCTCGTCCATGGTGTCCTTGAAGCGCTCGAGGTCGGTGAAGGCCTCGATGTGATACGCGGCAAACTGATTCTTCGAGCCGCTGGCCGCATTCAGCATGGTCGGCACCGCGCCGGCGAGCATGGTGGACAGCACCTCGGCCATCAGCGCGAGGCCATAACCCTTGTGCGAGCCCTGCTCGCGCGTCCCGCCCAGCGGCGCCTGGAAGAAGTCGTCCCGGTTGAACACCGGCTTCTCTTCCATGATCGGGGTGCCTTCCTTGTCCGTGACCCAGCCGGGCAGGAGCGGCGAGCCCACGCGCATGGCGAGGCGGATCTTGTTGCCCGCGATGGCGGAGGTGGCGGCATCGAAGAGGAGCGGCGCCTCACGCCGCGCCGGCGCGGCGATGGCGATGGGATTGGTGCCCAGCATGGGCTTCGACGCGAACGTCGGCACCACGTGAAGGCCGGCGGCGGTGAAGCAGGCGCCCACCATCTCCGCCTGCGCCGCCTGCATCGCGTAGTGGCCAATGGCGCCGAAGTGGCCGGCGTTGTAGACGGTGACGATGCCGACGCCGACCGTTCGCGCCTTGTCCATGGCCAGCCGCATGGCCTTGGGCCCCACGATGATGCCGAGCCGGCGCTCCGCGTCGATCACCGCGGTGCCCGGCGCCTCGCGCATCATCTTCCACCCGGGCCGGGGGTCGAGCTTGCCCGCCTTGTAGTCGCGCACGTACTGGCGGAGCATGTTCGACACGCCGTGGGTCTCCACGCCGCGGAGATCCGTGGTGGTGAGGACGTCGGCGCCCTCCGCCGCGTCCTCGGGCGTGAGCCCCATCCGTTGAAATATTTCTTCCACCGTCTTGCGAAGCGCGGACTCGGAGACGAGGACCTGATCCTTCACGGGCACCTTGAAGCGCTCGAGCATAGCGGAGATCATACCCGTTGTGACCACCGATCGCACCCCCCGCCTGGCCGTTCACCGGAGCGGCCGGGGGCCCGACCTCGTCCTCTTCCACGGCGGCATGGGGTCCTGGAAGCACTGGTCCCGCAACGTGGGGCCGTTGTCCGAGCGCTTCACCGTCCACGCCCTCGACCACCCGGCCTACGGCGACTCGGCGTCCATCCCGCGCGAGACCACCGGCCCGCAGTACCTCGACCTGATGCACGAGCTGTTCGTCGAGGCGTTCCCCGGCGCGGCGCCGCTTCGCTTCGCCGGCTTCTCCTTCGGCGGCGCCATCGCGGCCGAGCTCGCCTGGCGCCTCGCCCCACGCGTGACGCACCTCTGCCTCGTCTCGCCCGCGGGCTTCCCGCCGCGCAAGCTCGGCGAGCGCCCTACCCGCAGCTACAAGGAGGCGGGCGACGACGAGCGCCTCTTCCGCGAGATCTGCCGGCACAACCTCCTCGTCAATATGCTGAGCGATCCCGGCAGCATCAGCGAGGAGACCCTCGACATCCAGGCGGACTGCGTGCGGCGCACGCGCTTCAACAGCAGAAAGGTCAGCGCGGGCGGCACGCTCCTGACCGATCTCGCCGCGCTGACACGTCCGCCGGAGCCTCCCTGCCGGGTGCGTCTCCTCTGGGGCGAGGGCGATGATTCGGCGTTCCGGCCGGCGACGAAGCTGATCGGCGAGGTGCGCGACGCGGTGGGCGGAAATCTGGACGTGCACCGCATCCCGCGCGCGGGGCACTGGTCGGCCTACGAGAATGCGCCCGAGGTCAACCGACTGATGCTGGAGTTCTTCGCGAGCTGAGGGCGTCTACCGACTGAACGCGGGCATCACTTCCGCGGCGAACCGCTCGAGCTGCTCCACCATCATCGCGCGCGGCACCCCGATGGGCCAGCCGAGCATGACGTGGTCGAGGCCCGGATACTTCGCCTCCAGCTCCTTGAGATACCCCACGACGTCGCGCGCGGGACCGCAGAGCCAGGAGCGGTTGCGCACGCCGTCCTCGAGCGAGGCGGTGGTGGGCGACTGGGGGCGCCGCGCCGCTACCGCCTTGGCGTGCTCCTCGCTGTAGCGCAGCATGCCGAGCGGCGCCATCACCTTGGCGTGCTCCTCGAAGTAGGGCCGGGCGCGGCGGATCGCGCCCTCCACGGTGTCGTCGAGGCACATGCGGAAGCCGAGGATCAGATCCTCGCCCAGCGCCCGGTCGCGGCCGTGGCGGCGCCCCGCTTCCTGATGGTCGCGTACCCAGCGCTGCACCAGCTCCTCCGCGGTGGCGGAGATGATGCCCTTGATTCCGTGCCGCGCCATGAACTCGAGCCCGCGCGCGCCGCCGCTCACAATGGGCTGCCACACGTCCACCGGCTGACGTAGCGGCCGCGGCACCAGCGAGATCTCGCGGAGGGTGTAGCCGCGATACGGCACCTCGGGCGGAATGGTGTAATGCTTGCCCCGGTGCGCGAAGGACTCCTCGCGCAGCGCCTTCAGGATCACCTCCACCTGCTCCTCGAACAGCTCGCGATTGGCCTCGGCGTCCAGCATCGGGTTGCCGAAGGTCTCCACTTCCCTGCTGTGGTAGCCACGGCCGACGCCGAACACCACGCGGCCCTTCGTGAGGATGTCGGCGACGGCGTAGTCCTCGGCGAGCCGGAGCGGATGCCACGTCGGCACCACGTTGAAGGCGCAGCCGAACTTGATGCGCTGGGTGCGATGCGCGAGGTCCACCGCCAGCATGGGAATGTTCGGGATGCACTCCCAGCCCTCGTGCTGGAAGTGGTGCTCGGCCATCCAGAAGGTCTCGTAGCCCAGCCGGTCCGCCGCCTGCGCGACGGCGGCCGCCGACTCGAACGACTCGATCAGCCGCGCGTTGGGATAGCGGCGGTCGTCGGCGGGCACGCCGTCGAGCCCGCAGCCTTCCAGCTCGATGTGCCCGACGTAGAGCGTGGAGAAGCGCGTGATCATGCGAGGCCGCGGACGGCGAGGGCCCTGGCGCGGAGCGTGAAGGGGCCGGGGGCGCCGCGCGGGCGCAGGCGCGCCTCGAGCCGGGCCTTCAGCGCGTCCCGCTGCGCGGGGGGCAGCGCGGCGCCGTAGGCGCCGATCGGTCCCACCCCGTTCAGGGCCGGCCGCCAGTAGTCCTCGAACGAGGCGTAGTCCATGGTGATCTCGAGCGAGCTCTCCTCCACGTCGCGGAAGCCCGCCGACTGCCAGAGCGCCGCGAGCTGGCCCGGCGCGCCCAGGGGGCGGCGCCGCTTCGCCTCCACCGCCGGATCGGTCTCGGCCGCCGCGTCCCAGAACAGTGCGGCGCTCTCCAGCCCGCGGCCATCCCAGGTGCAGACCGCGACTGTCCCGCCGGGCCGGGTCACTCGCCGCACCTCGCCCGCCGCCCGCGGCGCGTCCGGGATGAAGTGAAACACCAGGCAGGAGAGGACGCCGTCGAAGGATGCCGTCGGATAGGGCAAGGCCTGCGCGTCCCCCACGTCGAAGGACACGCGCGGGTCGGTCACTTGTCCGCGCGCGTACTCCACGAAAGGCGTCACCGGATCGATGCCGACGATCGTGGCGCGACGGGTCATGGCCGCGAGCGTCCTCGTGAGCGAGCCCGTCCCGCATCCCACATCGAGCAGGCGCCCGCTATCGCCGATCTTCGCGAACTCCACGAGGAGCGGCGCCAGGCGCACGCTCCAGCGCCCCATGGTGTCCTGGTAGGCGATTGGGTCGGCAAAGAGGTCTGGCATGGTGGTCAGCTCGCTGACGCCAAAGATAACGTAGCCGCCGCGTTTTCGCTTGACAGGTTCTGGGCGCCCGCTTTCCTTCAAGCGGGCGCGGCTCCTGAACGCCATCTCAGCGTCACTCCCCGTGTCTCTGCAGAGCGAACGCCAACCCGAATGGCGGCAACCATTTCAGTGCGCGCGATCGCCGACCACGACCCGCCCACGCCTGCTCGAAAAGTGGGGGATATGTTGTGCCGACTAGAGGAGGCTAACATGTCGACTGTCACCGCATTGTTCACACTCTCTCGCGCATCGGACATGGACCGGCTCGGCGATGAGATCGCGCGACTCTCTGCGCAGGTCGATACCGCGATCGCCCGGTTGCTCACGCTCATCCGGAAGTTCGACGACGAACGCGGCTGGAGCAACGGCTTCCGTTCGTGTGCGGACTGGCTGGCCTGGCGGGTGGGCCTCGATATCGTGGCCGCACGGGAACGAGTACGAATCGCCCGTGCCCTGGGGTCCCTTCCGACGCTAGCGGGCGCCTTGGAGCGAGGTGATCTCTCCTACACCAAGGTCCGGGCACTGACCCGGATCGCGACTCCGGAGAATGAAGCGCGGCTACTCGCAATGGGCCGCACGAACACGGCAGAGCAGATCGGTCGGATAATCAAAAGTCGGCGAATGCTCGACCCGGCCGTCGAGCGGCGAGAAGCGAAGCGTCAGCATGAGAGCCGTGCTCTGAATGTCTACCGGGATGAAAGCGGTATGGTTGTGATCCAGGGGCGCCTCGATCCCGAAGGGGACGCCGCGTTCATGCAGGCCTTGACTGCCGCTCAGGATGCCTTATTTCAGAATGCTCCACGCACGCTCACCCACGTACAGCGGAACGCGGACGCATTGACGCTGCTGGCGGAGGCTGCTCTGCACCATGAGCTCGACCCCGGTGCTCCGGGGGAGCGATATCAAGTGGTGCTTCATGTCGACGACACCGTACTGGCGTCCCCAGACGCGGTGGGTGAGTCGACGCTGGACGGGACTCACGCTTCCGCGGAAGCGTCGCAGCGACTCAGTTGTGACGCCAGCCGCACATGGATGCGACACGACTCCGAAGGCAACATCCTCGAGGTAGGGAGGCGGACGCGGACGATTCCGCCGGCCCTGCGCCGTGCGCTATTGCACCGCGATCAGGTGTGCCGCTTTCCGGGGTGCGGGCTCCGGTTCGTCCAGGGTCATCACATCCAACACTGGGCCCATGGAGGACCGACTACGCTGGCCAACCTCGTACTCTTGTGCCGTCGGCATCACCGCGCCGTGCACGAGGACGGCTATCGCATCGCGCGCGAAGCCGATGGGAAGCTGACGTTCCTCCGCCCGGACGGCCGGCCGCTACCCGAGGCGCCCTGACGCGAGCGCGCTTCGGGCGCGCGGGCTAGTAGTACACCGAACGGCTCTGCCCTCCCGATGCTACGAGCAGCTCGCCGGTGATGGCCCACGCCTTGTCCGAGCACAGGAAGGCGGTGACGTAGGCGACCTCGCTCGCATCCACCATGCGGCAGATGGCGTTGCCTCGGGGCGAGTCGGGCACGTAATCCACGCGCTCCGCCTCGGCCGCGTCCACGCCCAGCTCCTTGGCGCGGGCGGCGAGGAGACGCGGGGTGCGCTCGGTGCGGGTAATGCCGGGGTGGACGCAGTTCACCGTGATGCCGAAGCGGCCGAGCTGCACGGCGAGGGTCTTGCTCAGATGCACCAGGGAGGTATTGCGGGCGCCGCCCGAGAGATTGCCGGCATTGCGCGCGTTGAGGCCGCTGATGTTCACGATGCGGCCCCACTTCTGCTCCTTCATGAACGGGATGGCGGCGCGGCAGCAGCGAAGCGCGCCCACGTACTTCACGTTGAAGTCGTGAAGGAGATCCTCGTCCACGAGGTTCTCGATGGGCCCGGTGGCGCTGGGGGAGCCGCCCGGCGGCGAGCCCGAGTTCACCAGGATGTGGAGCCCGCCGAGCTGGGCGGCGGCCTGGGCCACCATGCCGTCCACCTGGCCGCGGCTGGTCACATCCGCGGGGATGGCGATGACGCGGCGGCCCGTCTCCTTGGCGATCTCGCCCGCGGCGGCCTCCAGCACGTCCTTGGTGCGCGACACCACCGCGACGTCGGCGCCCTCGCGGGCCAGCTCGCGCGCGATGGCCTTGCCGATGCCGAGGCTGCCGCCGGTGACGATGGCCTTCTTGCCGGTGAGCCCGAGATCCATGGCGTTCTCCTTGCCCCTCAGGCCTCGAGGTACTGGAACCAGAAGCCCTTGCCCTCGCGCACGAAGCGGCCGAAGGAGGGCGATGGGAAGTGCGAGGCGCAGATGAGCACGTCACGCTCGCAGTAGCGCTCCATGAACGCGCGGCGGGTGGCCGCGGCCTGGGGCGGGTCGTAATCCGGGCGCGGCACCCACTCCATCTCCAGGCACTGGACGGGCGAGTGGATGAGGTCGCCGGTGATCACCGCCTCCTGACCGCGGGAGCTGATGTGCACGCTCATGTGATCGGGGGTGTGGCCGGCGGTGGACTCGAAGCGTACCTCGTCGTCGATGGCGAAATCGTTCTTCACGAGTTGCGCGCGCCCCTGCTCCACGATCGGAATGACGCTGTCCTCGATCTGATTCTGCGGTGTCTCCGCGTGGAGCCGCGTCCAGTACTGGAGCTCCTTCTCGCTGAAGACGTATTTCGCGTTGGGGAAGGTTGGCACCCAGCGCCCGTTCTCCCAGCGCGTGTTCCAGCCCACGTGGTCGTTGTGCATGTGGGTGCACATGACGTAGTCGACCTGCTCGGGCTTGACGCCAGTCTCCGCGAAGCGCTTCATGAACTCGCCGCCGGTCGTCATGTTCCACGTGGGGCGCACGCGCTTCTTGTGGTCGCCCACGCAGGTGTCGACCACGATCGTGTGGTGCTTCGTGCGCACGAGGAAGGCCTGCATGGGGAACACCAGGCCGTTCGAGCCGACGTCCATGGCCCAGCCGGCGAGGCGCTGCCGGTAGGGCGCCCACCGCTCGGGGGTGATATCCGGGAAGAACTGGGCGGCGTCGAAGTCGGGCCGCTCGGATTCGATGACGCGCGTGATCGTGACCTCGCCGACTCTCGTTCCCTGCATGTCAGAGCCTCCCCGGCGGCGCCGTGACCTCGAGCGTGCACTCGCCCAGCCCTTCGATGGCGAAGCGCACCCGGTCGCCCGGCACCGGGAACTTGGTGGTGATGCTGCTGCCCGTCATCACGATCATGTCACGCTCGAGCCGGCGGCCCCGCCGGTTCAGGAGATTGGCGACCCAGGCGAGCGCTTCCAGCGGATGGCCCATGGCGTCGCCGGTCTTGCCCTCGCCGGCCGGCGCGTCGTTCACCCACGCGCGCGTGACCGCCGTCTCGAGGTTCACGTTCTTCCACGTGGTCATGGGCGCGCCCAGGATCACCCCGCCGTTCCAGGTGTTCTGCGCGATCAGCGTGAAGGCATCCAGGCTCTTGTAGTCGGCCTCGCCGTCCTCCACCAGCTCGAAGGCGGGCATGCAGGACGCGACGTGCGGCGCCACGGATTCGCGCGTCCACGGCGGCCCACCGGCCGGAAGATCGTCGCGCAGGCGCACCGCCACCTCGAACTCGATGCCGAGATGGTGATAGGCCCCGATGTCGACGATGGCGGGGGACTGATGCACCACCGTGGAGAAAAGGGCGCCGGCGGCGGGCTGATCCACGCCGGTCATCTTCTGCATGGCCCTGGAGGTGAGCGCGATCTTCCAGCCCACGATCTCGCCGCGGCCTTGCGCCGTCATGAGCCCGTGAAGGGCGTCCTGGATCCGATAGGCGTCGTCCAGCGGCCCGCCGCGCACGGAGGGATCCAGCGGGCGATAGCGCTCGCGCTTCCGGTACATCTCGAGGCTGGCGCGCGCGGTGGTGTCGATCTGCTGAGGGGTCAGCATGCGAGGATTGTAGCCGAGATGGTATTGTGAGCGCCGGGAGGATCGCGCATGCCGGTAGACCCCGCCGTCACCTCGCAAACCGTGGAGCTGCTGCAGCAGCTGATCCGCAATCAGTGCGTCAACGACGGCTCCGTCGCCTCCGGTCAGGAGGTGCGGACCACCGATGTCCTGCGGACGTATCTGCAGGGCACGGGCCTCGACCTCGAGGTGTACGAGCCTCTCGCCGCCCCCGGGCGGACCAGCCTGGTGGCCCGCATCGAGGGCAGCGACCCCACGGCGCCCACGCTGTGCCTGATGGGGCACACGGACGTCGTGCCCGTGAATCTGAAGACGTGGACGCGCGATCCCTTCGGCGGGGAGCTGGTCAACGGCGAGGTGTGGGGCCGCGGCGCGGTGGACATGCTGAACCTCACCGCCTCGCAGGCCGTCGCGCTGAAGACACTCGCCCGGCGGGGATGGAAGCCTCGCGGCACGCTCGTCTATCTCGCCTGCGCGGACGAGGAAGCGGGCGGCACCCTCGGCGCGGGCTACGTGTGCGACGAGCACTGGGATGCGCTCCGCGCCGACTATCTCCTCACCGAGAACGGCGGCACGGTGAGCCGGCCCAAGCACGGCGACGGTCTCAACGTGGTCGTGCACGTGGGCGAGAAGGGCGTGGCGTGGCGCCGGCTCAAGGTGAAGGGCACGCCCGGGCACGGCTCCATGCCCTTCGGCTCCGACAACGCCCTCGTGAAGGCGGCCAAGGTGGTGGGGCGGCTCGCGGACTATCGGCCGTCGCCGTACGTCGACGAGCTGTGGGGAGGCTTCGTGCAGACGCTGGACCTGGCCCCCGCCGTGAAGGCCGCGCTCCTCGATCCCGCCCGCGTGGACGACACCATCGCCGATCTCTCGCCGAGCATGGCGCGCTACCTCTGGTCCGCCACCCACACCACGTTCTCGCCCAACATGTGCCGGGGCGGGAACAAGACCAACATCATCCCCGACGCGGTGGACGTCGAGGTGGACATCCGCACCGTCCCCGGCGACGACGAGGACGAGGTGCGCCGGCACCTCGACAAGGCGCTGGGCGACCTCGCGGAAGAGGTGGAGATCGAGAAGCTCTTCTCCAAGCCCGCCTCGATGTCGCCCACCGACACGCCGCTGTGGGACGTGCTCGGGAAGGTGGTCGCGGGCCACTACCCCGGCGCGCGCCTGTCGCCGCGGATGATCGTGGGATTCACGGACGCGCCCTACTTCCGCGAGCGCGGCGCCATCGCCTATGGCTTCGGGCTCTTCTCGCGCACGCTCACCGCCGAGGCGATGTCGGGGCGCTTTCACGGCAACGACGAGCGGGTGGACGTGGAGTCGCTCGCCCTCACCACGCAGGCGTGGCTCGACACCTGCCAGCTCCTCCTGGGGTAATCATGGACACACGCGTCGACGAGATCGCCGACAAGATCTATCGCCTCTGCACCTTCCTGCCCCAGCTGGGGCCGAAGGGGTTTCAGTTCAACCAGTTCCTGGTGGACGCGGAGCAGCCCCTGCTCTTCCACTGCGGGCAGCGCGCGCTCTTCCCCGCCGTCTCTGCCGCGGTGGCGCGTCTCATGGACGTGACGCGGCTGCGCTGGATCGCGTTCAGCCACGTCGAGGCCGACGAATGCGGCGCCCTCAACGAGTGGATGAGCGCCGCGCCCCAGTCGACCGTGACCCACGGCGCCATCGGCTGTGGCATCTGGCTGAACGATCAAGCGCCGCGGCCGCCGCGCGTGCTCGCCAACGACGAGGTACTGGACCTGGGCGGCAAGCGGGTGCGTCGGCTCGACACGCCACACGTGCCCCACTGCTGGGACGCCGGGCTCATGCTCGAGGAGACCACCGGCACCCTCTTCTGCAGCGATCTCTTCACTCACGTGGGCGACGCGACGCCGTTGACCGACGACGATATCCTGGAGCCGGCCCAGGCCGCCGAGCGCCAGTTCGGCTTCACCGGCGTCGGCCCGGCCACCGGCGCCACCATTCGGCGGCTGGCCGGCCTCAAGCCGCGCACGCTGGCGGTCATGCACGGCTCCTCGTACACCGGCGACGCCGCCGCGCAGCTCGACCGGCTCGCCGAGTTCTACGACGCACGCCTCCGGTCGTGAGCCCGCGCCCGCTCTCCCTCGCGCACCTCACCGTGCTGGACGCCACGCCGCCTGAGCTGGTGAGCGCAGCGGCCGCCGCGGGGTTCCCGCACGTGGGCATCCGCCTGACCGCGACGCCCAGCGTGGGCGTCCCGCCCTACGATTGCCTGCGCGACGGGGCGTGCCTGCGCGAGACCTTGCTGCGCCTCCGGGACACCGACGTCACCGTGCTCGACACCGAGTTTCTTCGCTTCGAGCCCGACCGGCCGGTCGGCGTCCCGGAGGGCTTTCTCGAGGTGTCGGCGCGCCTGGGGGCCAAGCACGTGCTGGTCATGAGCGCGGAGCCCGAGGAGGCGCGCACGCTGGACCGCTTCGGCGAGCTCTGCGACCGCGCCGCGCAGTATGACCTTTTGGTTGGCCTCGAGTTCGCGGTGTACACCGGTGTGCGCACCCTCGCCGATGCGGTACGGCTCGTCAAGCAGTCGGGGCGGGCGAACACCTCGGTGGTGGTGGACTTCCTCCACTTCAGCCGCTCCGGCGGCCAGCCCGCGCACCTGGGCTCGGTGGACCCCGCCTTCCTTCACTACGTCCAGGTGTGCGACGCGGCGCCCGACATGCCCGCGCCCACCGACACGCCGAATCTCATCCGCGAGGCGCGCGGCGGACGCTTCTTGCCCGGCGAGGGCGCGCTGCCGCTGAAGGACCTCGTCGCGGCGCTGCCGCCGTCCATCCCGTTCGCGATCGAGGCGCCCAGCGCCGCCCTCGCGCATCTGTCCGCCGTCGAGCGGGCCCGTCGAGCGCACGACGCGCTCAGGAGGTACGCATGCTGAATCCAGGCGATAAGGCGCCGGACTTCACCGGCCGCGACGCCAACGGCAATCCCGTCAAGCTCGCCGACTTCAAGGGCAAGACGGTGGTGCTCTGGTTCTATCCCAAGGCCGACACCCCCGGCTGAACCGCCGAAGGTTGCGGGTTCCGCGACCTCAAGGCCGACTACGACAAGAAGAATGCGGTGATCCTTGGCGTGTCGTTCGACACGCCGGCGGAGAACAAGTCGTTCGCCGAGAAGTTCCACTTCAACTTCCCCCTGATCTGCGACACCGACCGGACGATCGGCACCGCCTACGGCGCCAACGCGGATCCCGCCAAGGGCGCCCAGCGGGTGGGCGTGGTCATCGACAGGGATGGCAAGATCAAGGCATGGCATGCCCGCGTCGACGCCCGCGCCTGGCCTTCGGAGGTGCTGAAGACCCTGTGATCCCCGGCGGCGCGGAATGAGCGAGCCCCTCGCCCTCCGCGCCGTCGAGCTCGCCGAGGCCCTGCTGCGCGACGCGCGCGCGCAGCAGACGGGCGAGGAGCACGCCCGCGCGGCCAAGCTCGCGCGGATGATGGCCGATCCGCACGGCAAGGAGCTGACGATCGCCCTCGCCGACCAGGCCTTCCGGAGCCATCGGCCCGAGCGGATCGCCGATCAGCTCGCCTATCTCCTCGACCGCTACGGCGTGCCGCAGTACATGGACTGGTGGGAGCGCGTGGCCCTCCTTCTGGGCGGGGCGATGGCGCACTACCTGCCGAGCTTGGTCGTCGCGCCCATCGTGGCCCGACTCCGCCACGAGACCCAGAACGTGATCCTCCCCGGGGAGGACAGCGAGCTCACGCGCTATCTGAGCGAGCGCCGCCGCGACGGCATGCGCCTGAACCTGAACCAGCTCGGCGAGGCCATTCTCGGCGAGGCCGAGGCGGGCCGGCGCATGGAGGCGTACCTGGCTCTCCTCGCCCGTGACGATGTCGAGTACATCTCGGTCAAGGTGTCCTCGGTGTTCAGCCAGATCGACCTCGTGGCCTTTCACGCCACCGTGGCCCACGTGGCCGAGCGCCTCCGCCGGCTCTACCGCGCCGCCGCCCGTCATCACTACACCCACCCCGACGGCCACGTCACGCCGAAGTTCATCAACCTCGACATGGAGGAGTACCGCGACCTCGATCTGACGGTGACCGCGTTCCAGGCGGTGCTGGACGAGGAGGAGTTCCTGCCGCTGCGTGCGGGCATCGTGCTCCAGGCCTATCTGCCCGACTCGTACCGCGTGCAGCGCGAGCTCACCGCGTGGGCCCTGGCGCGGCGGGCGCGCGGCGGCGCGCCCATCAAGCTCCGCATCGTCAAGGGCGCCAATCTCGCCATGGAGCGCATCGAGGCGTCGGTGCACGGGTGGCCCCAGGCCCCCTATGCCACGAAGCCCGAGGTCGACGCCAACTACAAGCGCATGCTCGCCTACGGCGTCCGGTCCGAGCACGCGGAGGCCGTGCATCTCGGCGTGGCGAGCCACAACCTCTTCGACGTGGCCTACGGACTGCTGCTGCGCGCCGAGCACCACGTGGAGCCCTGGGTCGAGTTCGAGATGCTGGAGGGCATGGCCAACCATCAGGCCCGCGCGGTGCAGGCGCAGGCGGGGGGCCTGCTGCTCTACGCGCCGGTGGTGCGCGCGGAGGACTTCCACAGCGCGATCGCGTATCTCGTGCGCCGTCTCGACGAGAACACCGCGCCCGAGAACTTCCTGCGCCACGTCTTCGACCTCGAGCCGGGCTCGGCGGACTGGGTCGCCGAGCGCGACCGCTTCCTGGACGCCTTCGTGATCGCAGAATCGGTGCCGGACGCGCCGCGCCGCGTGCAGGACCGGCGGGCGGAATCGCAGGGACCGCCCGTCCCGCACGCCCCGCACGCGGCGTTCCTGAATGCGCCCGACACGGACTGGACGCTGCCCGCCAATCGCGCCTGGATCGACGCGGTGATGGCGGACTGGCGCGTGCGGCCGCCCGAGACGATTCGCCTCCAGATCGGCGGCGCCTTCCACGCGGGCGCGGGCGAGGCGGAGGGTCACGACCCCTCGCGGCCCGGGCAGGCCGCATACCGCTACGCGCTGGCCGGGGCGGCCGACGTCGATCGCGCGCTCGCAGTGGCGCGCGCGGCGCAGCCGTCGTGGGGCGCGCGCTCCCCCTTCGAGCGCGGCGCCCTCCTCGAGGCGGCGGCGACCGCGCTGGGCCGGCGCCGCGACGACCTCATCGGGGCCATGATCCTCGACGGGGCCAAAACGGTGACCGAGGCCGACGCCGAGGTTTCCGAGGGGGTGGACTTCGCGCGCTACTACGCGCGCACGCTGCTCGAGTCCGCCCCCGAGCTGGCCGACTGCGCGATGCAGCCGCTCGGCGTCGTCGTCGTCGCGCCGCCTTGGAACTTCCCGCTCTCCATCCCCGCCGGGGGCGTGCTCGCCGCCCTCGCCGCGGGCAACGCCGTCATCCTCAAGCCCGCGCCGGAGGCGGTGCTGGTGGGCGCGCATCTCGCGCAGTGCCTCTGGGAAGCCGGCGTGCCGCTCTCGCTCCTGCAGTTCCTCCCCTGCCCGGATGATGAGGTCGGGCGCGCGCTCGTGACCGACCCCCGCGTGGGCGGCGTCATCCTCACCGGCTCGGTGGAGACGGCGCGGCTCTTCCTCGGCTGGCGGCCCGACCTGCCCCTCTACGCGGAGACCAGCGGGAAGAACGCCATCGTCGTGACCGCGCTGGCCGACCGCGATCAGGCCATCCGCGATCTCGTGCGGTCGGCCTTCGGCCACAACGGCCAGAAGTGCTCGGCGGCGAGCCTCGCCGTCTGCGAGGCGGAAGTCTATGACGACGAGGCGTTTCGCCGTCAGCTCCGCGACGCGGCGGCGAGCCTGGCGGTGGGGAGCGCATGGGAGCCGGCGAGCCGGATCACCCCGCTCACCCAGCCGCCCGGCCCCGCGCTCGAGCGAGCGCTCACCGTTCTCGACGAGGGCGAGAGCTGGCTGCTCGAGCCGCGGCGCGACGGAAACAATCCCCAGCTCTGGTCGCCGGGCATCAAGCTCGGCGTGCAGCCGGGCTCCTTCTTTCACCTGACCGAGTGCTTCGGCCCCGTGCTCGGGCTCATGCGCGCCGACGATCTCGTTCACGCCATCACGCTCGCCAACCGGCCGCCGTTCGGGCTCACCAGCGGCATCCAGACGCTCGACGATCGCGAGATCGCGCGCTGGGTGGACCGGCTGGACGCGGGCAATCTCTATGTGAATCGCCCCATTACCGGCGCCATCGTGGGCCGCCAGCCCTTCGGCGGCTGGAAGGCGTCGTCGGTGGGCCCCGGCGCCAAGGCGGGCGGCCCGAACTACGTGCTCGAGCTGGCGCGGTGGCGGCAGGTCGAATTCCCTGCCGCCGACGGCGAGCCCTTGTCCGAGACCCTCGCCGCCGTGCTCGACTACTGCCTCGAGCCGCTCGCCGACGAGGAGCTCCAAGCGATGACGCGGGCCAGCGCCGCCAGCTACGCCCGGGCCTGGCGGCGGCACTTTGGCGTCCCGCACGATCCGTGGGCGATACTCGGCGAGGACAACGTGTTCCGCTACCGGCCGTGCCGCCGGGTGCTCGCGCGCGGCTCCACCGCGAAAGCCGAGGGCACGGCCGCCCTTGGCCGCGTCATCCTCGCCGCGCACGTGGCGGGCGTGCCGCTCACCGTGAGCCTCACGCCGGACTCCGGCGACACGGACTGGGTGGCGGGCTGTCCCGGCGCCGAGGTGGTGGTCGAGGCCGAGCCGAGCTTCGTCGAGCGGCTCGCGCGCCACACCGACGCCGAGCGCGTGCGCGCCTGGGAGCCGCTCGCCACGGCAGCGCGCGCCGCCGCCAATGACCGCGGCCTCACCGTCATCGACGCGCCCGTCCTCGCCAACGGGCGCCTCGAGCTACGCTGGTATCTCCGCGAGCAGGCGGTGTCGCGCATCCGCCACCGCTACGGCAGCGTCACCGATCCGGTCAAGGAGGGAGCGCCGTGAGCCAGTCAGAGTCCCTCGTCACCTGGACCCACCTCATCTACGCGCTGCATGCGACCAGCCTCGTCATCGGGATCGTCGGCACGGCGACGGTGGTGGGGGCCTTCCTCATCGGCTGGCCGTCGATCATCGCGGTGATCCTGAACTACGTGAAGCGCGGCGAGGTCCGGGGCAGCTGGCTCGAGAGCCACTTCCGCTGGCAGATCCGCACGTTCTGGTTCGGCCTGCTCTGGGCGAGCCTCTGCATCCTCCTCGTGATCGCGACGCTCGGCGTGGGAATCCTCATCGTCTGGATCCCCCTTGGCTTGGTCGGGATTTGGTTCATCTACCGCGTGGCGCGCGGCTGGATCCGCCTGAACGAACGCCGGCCGATGTACGCCTAGATCTTCAGCAGCGTCGCCGCGGTGCCCCCCAGGATCGCCGCGCGGTCCGCGTCGGTGAATCCCGGCGTGTGTAAGATCAGATCCACCTGGGTCTTGGTCCACGGGTACGGATAGTCCGTCCCGAGCACGAGCTGACGCGAGCCCACCTCGGCGGCGAGATGCCGCACGCCCTCGGTGTTGAACACCATCGTGTCGTAGTACATCTGCTTGAGATAGTCCGTCGGCTTCTTCTTGATGGCGCCATGCGTGCCGCCGGGGCAGAGATCGGGCCGCGTGGGGCAGCCGAAGTCCGAGCGCCCCGAGTAGGACGGCAGGTAGCCGCCGGCGTGGGCGCCGATGATCTTGAGACCAGGATAGCGGTCGAGCGTGCCCTCGAAGATCAGGTGCGAGAGCGCGATGGTGGTCTCGAGCGGGTTTCCGATCACGTTGCCGAGATAGCCGTTGCCCTGAAGACGCGCGTTGAGCTGCTCGGGCGCCCCGTCCCCCTGGGGATGGATGAACACGGGCACCCCCAGCGCCTCTGCTTTTGCCCAGAAGGGATCGAACTTCCGGTCGCTGATCTCCATGCCCGCCACGTTGCCCCCGATGCCGGCTCCCCGGAGCCCGAAGCGCTTGACACCTTCCTCGAGCTGCTCGGCGGCGAGGTCGGGGTGCTGGAGCGCCACGGAGGCGAAGGCCACGAAGCGGTCGGGATTGGCGGCGCATGCCGCCGCGAGCTTCTCGTTCTGGATCGCGCACACCTGCTTGGCCAGGTCGCGGTCGAGCTTGTACCAGTTGGGATTGATGCTGAGGGCCTGGATGTCGATCCCCTGCTCGTCCATCGCCTGCAAGCGCACGCTCACCTGCGTCGCCATGTCGAGGTCGGTGCGGAGCCCCGGCCCGGCGAGCTTGAGGTTCATCAGGGCGAGCGCCTCCGGCACCGCGCAGTGGGCGTGGACGTCGACGATCTTGACGCGCGCGCCGTCCACGGACACCTCGCGCCGGCGCCCTTGCGCGCGCGCCGGACGGGCGGCGAGGAGGCTACAGCCCACGAAGACGAGGAACTCCCGGCGGGTGGTCATGGCCGGATCCTCCTCAGTTCTTGGGCCGGATCGCGTCCGCGGTCCCCTGGATGAACGCCTTGATCTTCTCGAGCTGCTCCGGCGTGATCTTGCCGGTGAAGTCCGGCATGCCGACGGCCATGGTGGGGCCGCGGTACACGAACTTGTCCATGTGGCTGATCGTGTCGGCGGAGGAGTAGCCCAGGTTCTTGATGTTGCCGCCGCGGTCCACCCCGGGGACGCCATGGCAGAACACGCAGTTGCTCACGTAGAGCAGCGTGCCTTCCTGCACGTGGGCAGGATCGTACTTCACGCCCTGGACGAGCGCCCCCTGCTGGTACTCCACGAAGTCCGGCGGGCGCGCGCCGCTGCCGATGGCGAACGTATAGACGGTCCCCGGTCCGCGCCGCTCCGTCGCGCGGTGCATGACGCCGTAGACGCCGCCCCAGCCCACCGCCACCGAGACGTACTGCCGGCCGTCCACGACGTAGGTGATCGGGCCCGCCACCACGCCGGTGCCGGTGGCGCTCTCCCAGAGCTTCGCTCCCGTCGTCGCGTTGTAGGCGATGAAGCGCCCGTCCGCGGTGCCCTGGAACACGAGATTGCCCGCGGTGGTGAGCGTACCCCCGTTCCAGGGCGAGACCTGCTCCTGGCGCCACGCTTCCTTCTGGTTGACGGGGTCCCACGCCACGAGCCGCCCGAACGGCTTGCTCTTCGGCGGCTCGACGTTGGCGTACATGGCGAGGTTCCAGCCGAGGCCGCCGTGCGGCTCGCCCGGGGTGTTGCCGCCGAAGGTCCAGTTCTTGTTGTCCATCAGGTTGACCGGGATGTTCTGCACGGGCAAGTACGCGAGCCCGGTCATCGGGTTGAACGACATCGGGTGCCAGTTGTGGGCACCGTAGGGGCTCGGGATGATCTCCCGCGGCCGATCCACGAGGCGCGCCTCCGGCGTCTCGATCGGCCGGCCGTTCTTGTCGTAGCCGGTGGCCCAGTTCACGCCCTCCACGAAGTTCTTGGCGGAGATGAACTTCCCGTTGGTCCGGTCGATCACGAAGAAGAAGCCGTTCTTCGGCGCGTGGAGGATGACTTTGCGCGGCGCCCCGTCGATCTTGAGATCGGCGAGGATCATCGGCTGGGTCGACGTGAAGTCCCAGTTCTCACCCGGCGTCTCCTGGTAGTGCCAGACGTACTTCCCGCTGTCGGGATTGAGCGCGACGATCGAGCCGAGGTAGAGGTTGTCGCCGCCCGCGGGACTTCGCTTGCTCCGCGCCCACGGGGAGCCGTTGCCGGTGCCGATGTACATGAGGTTCAGATCGGGGTCGAAGGTCATCGTGTCCCACGGCGTGCCGCCGCCCCCCGCCTCCCAGTATTTGCCTGCCGGATCCCACGTCTTGGCCGCCTTGGCCATCGACGCGTCCTCGAAGGGCTTGGAGGGATCACCGGGCACGGTGAACCAGCGCCAGCGCTGCGCGCCGGTGGCCGCGTCGTAGGCGGTGACATAGCCGCGCACGCCGTACTCGGCGCCGCCGTTGCCGATGATGACCTTGTCCTTGTAGACGCGGGGCGCGCCGGTGATGGTGTACGAGCGCGCGCGGTCGATGATCGTGTCCTTGGTCCACAGGACGCGGCCGCTCACCGCATCGAGCGCGACGAGCCGGCCGTCGTAGGTCGCCACGTAGACCCGGCCCTTGTAGACGGCCACGCCGCGGTTCACCACGTCGCAGCAGCCGCGGTATCCCGCCTCGCGCGGCACGTCGGGATCGTAGGTCCAGAGGCGCTTGCCGTTGCGCACGTCCACGGCGTGGACGACGCTCCACGAGGCGCTCACGTACATCACGCCGTCGACGACTAGCGGCGTGGCCTCGACCCCGCGCCGGGACTCGAGGTCGTACGCCCACACGAGGCCCAGCGCCTTCACGTTGTCCGCGTTGATCTGGGAGAGCCGGCTGAAGCGGGTCTCCGCGTAGTCCAGCCCATGGCTGGGCCAGTCCCGTGAGGTGCGCGCGTTGGCGCGGATGAAAGCGCCGTCGACCTTGCCGGCCGAGATCTTGATGCGCTCGGGCGGAGTGGTGTCCATCACACCCTGAGCGGAGACGCCACCGACGAGGGCGGCGACGGTGAATGCCGCGAGAGCCGTTGAGAGCGCGCGCTTCATGGGCCCCTCCTTCTGGAACGACGCCGCATCCGGATCCGGAAGGTTCGCGCGACGATCCTGCCAGAGCGACGGGGCAAGGTCAACGGAGGGATGCTCGGCACGCATTGGTGCCGGTGGCGCCGGGGGCATCGAGGCCTCAGGATCCCCCAGCCGATGCGCCTTCGTGTTGACCGGGCGATCCCGCGACGGGCGCGGGGCGGCGCAGGCGCTCGGCGAAGCGCTCGATCGACACGTAGAAGGCGGGCACGAGCAGCACGCCCAGAATTGTCACCGCGAGCATGCCCCCCACCACGGTGACGCCGATGGAGTGGCGAGCGGCCGCGCCGGCGCCCGAAGCGAACACCAGCGGCATCGACCCCAGGATGAACGCGAACGAGGTCATCAGGATGGGGCGGAAGCGCAGGCGGGCCGCCTCGCGGGCGGCGTCGCGAATGGGCATACCGTGCTCGCGGCGCTCCTTGGCGAACTCCACGATGAGGATGGCGTTCTTGCTGGCGAGCCCGATGAGAAGCGCGAGGCCGATCTGCGCATAGACGTCGTTGGCCGAGCCGCCGAGCCAGAGCGCGGTCAGCGCGCCCAGGACGCCGAGGGGGACGGCGAGGATCACCGCGATCGGCACCAGCCAGCTCTCGTACTGCGCGGCGAGCACGAGGAACACGAACAGCGCCGAGAGGCCGAACACGAAGCCGGCCCGGCTTCCCGCCTCGATCTCCTGGAGCGCGAGGCCCGACCATTCATATGACATACCGGGCGGGAGCGCCTGCTTCGCCAGGTCCTGCATGGCGGCGATGGCCTGGCCGGAGCTATAGCCCGGCGCGGTGTCGCCGTTGATCTCGGCCGAGCGGTAAAGGTTGTAGTGCGAGATGGAGTCGGGGCCGGTGATCGGCTTCACCGTCACCAGCGTCGAGAGCGGCACCATCTGGGGCTGGCCGCTCGGCGTCTTCCCCCGCACGTAGATGCGCGAGACGTCGCTCGGCACCGCGCGAAAGGAGGGCTCGGCCTGTAGCTGCACGCGGTACACCCGGCCGAAGGCATTGAAGTCGTTCACGTAGAGCGAGCCCAGGAAGATCTGGAGGCTCTGGAAGAGGTCGGACAGCGGCACCCCCAGCGCCTTGGCCTTGGCGCGGTCGACCTGGGCGTCGAGCTGCGGCACCCCCGCCCGGAACGCCGTGAACGCGGAGGCGATCTCCGGACGCTGCCGTGTCCCGTCCATCACGCGCTTGGCCGCCGCGTCGATGGCGTTGAGCGAGCCGCCGGCCACGCTCTGCAGCTCGAACTGGAAGCCCCCGCCCGAGCTGATGCCGCGGATGGGCGGCGGCGGGAACACCACGATGAACGCGTCCTGGATGCCGCCGAGCTGCGCGCGTAGCCGGCCAAGAATGGCGGCGGCTTGGAGCTCCGGCTTCTTCCGGTCGTGCCACGGGGCCAGCCGCGGGAACAGCGAGGCGACGTTCGGCCCGTTGATCCCGGTGATGAAGCTCCGCCCGCCGATGGCCACCACGTTCTCGATGCCGGGGGTCTTCAAGATGATCTGCTCGACCTGGCGCACCACCGCGTCGGTGCGCTCGAGCGACGCCGCGTCGGGGAGCTGCACGTTGACGAGGAGATAGCCCTGGTCCTCGGTGGGCGCGAAGCCGGTGGGCACCGCGCGCAGCAGCGCATAGCTCACGGCTCCCAGCACGAGGAGCAGGATCACTGCCAGTGACGCGCGGCGGACGATCTGGCCGACGGTGCGGTCGTACCCGCCCGTCACCCGCGCGAAGGAGGCGTTCCACGCGCGCGCAAGCCAGCGCTTGCGCACGTCGCGCGCGGGCCGCAGGAGCAGCGCGCAGAGGGCCGGCGTGAGCGAAAGCGCGTTGAACGCCGACAGGCCCACCGACACTGCGATGGTGAGCGCGAACTGCCGGTAGAGCTGGCCGGTGATGCCGGGCAGGAGCGAGATGGGGATGAACACCGCCATGAGCACGAGCGCGGTGGCGATGACGGGCCCGACCACTTCCGCGGTCGCGCGCTGGGTGGCCTCGACCGCGTCGAGGCTCTCCTCGTCCAGGTGGCGCTGGGTGTTCTCCACCACCACGATGGCGTCGTCCACCACGATGCCGATGGCGAGCACGAGGCCGAACATCGTCAGCGTGTTGATGGAGAAGCCGAAGGCGGAGATGACGGCGAAGGTGCCGACGAGCGATACCGGGATGGTGAGGGTGGGAATGAGGGTGGCGCGCCAGTCCTGCAGGAACACGTACACGGTCAGCACGACGAGGCCGATGGCGATGAGGAGGGTCTGCACCACCTCCTCGATGGACACGCGCACGAAGTCCGTGGTGTTGTACGGGCGCGTGTAGACCACCCCGCTGGGGAAGCTCGGCCCCAGCCGCGCCATCGCCCCCTGCACCCCCTTCGAGACCTGCAGCGCGTTCGCCCCGGGAAGCTGGAACACGCCCACCAGCGCGGCGGGCTTCCCGCCCACCCGGCCGAACGAGCCGTAGCTCTGCGCGCCGAGCTCCACGCGCCCGACGTCGCGCACCCGCAGGACGGAGCCGTCGGCGCGCGTGCGGAGGATGATGTCCCCGAACTCTTCCGGCGTGGTGAGGCGGCCTCGGGTGGTCACCGTGTACTGAAACTGCTGGCCCTTGGGGGCGGGCGGCTGGCCAATCTGGCCCGCCGCGGCCTGGAGGTTCTGCTCGCGCACCGCGTCCGCCACATCGCCGGCGGTGAGGCCCAGGCTCGCCAGCCGGTCGGGGTTGAGCCAGAGCCGCATGCCGTAGTCGCGGCCGTTGAACACCGTCACCTGCCCCACGCCGGGCACGCGCGAGAGCACGTCGACCACCTGGAGCGTGGCGTAGTTGGCGAGGTAGAGCTCGTCGCGGCTGCCGTCCGGCGAGACCAACGCCACGATCTCCACGAGATCGGGCGACTGCTTGGTGATGGTGAGACCCTGGCGGGTCACGTCCTGCGGCAGCTTGGCCTCGGCGATGGCCACCCGGTTCTGCACGTTCACCGCCGCGATGTCGAGCTCGGTGCCTACCGCGAACGTCACGTTCAGCGTCATGGTGCCGTCGCTGCCGCTGCGCGAGGACATGTAGATCATGTTCTCCACGCCGTTGACCTGCTGCTCGATGGGCGTGGTCACCGTCTGCTCCACGACTTCCGCGCTGGCGCCGGGGTAGGCCGCCTGCACCACCACCTGGGGCGGCGTGATGTCGGGGAAGAGAGCGATCGGGAGGAGCGGGATGGCCACGCCACCCGCCACCACGATGACGATCGCGATGACGGAAGCGAAGATGGGGCGGGCGATGAAGAAGTTGACGAACATCGCGCGCTAGCCGGCCGTCGCCTGCGGCAGGGCCTCCACCGTCGGCTCCACGCGCATGCCGGGCTGCACGCGCTGGAGCCCCTTGACGATGACCTGCTCGCCGGCCTTCACGCCGTCCTCGACGATCCAGAGGGAGCCCAGGCGCGGCCCCATGCGGACACTGCGCACCTGGACGGTGTGATCGGCCGCCACCACGTACACCGACGTCGCGCCCTGGCTTTCGGACACCGCGGCCTGCGGAATCACCAGCGCGTCCGGCCGCTCCTCGAGCAGGGCGCGCAGTCGCATGTACTGCCCGGGCTGGAGCACGCGCTGCGGGTTGGGGAACGTGGCGCGCAGGGCGAGGGTGCCCGTGCGCGGATCGACCGCGCGGTCGACGAAGTCCACCTTGCCCTCGTACGGATACTGCGTGTCGTCCGGCAGGGTGATGCGGATGCCGCCGGGCGCGGCGCGGCGGCGCCACACCGAGAGGGCCTCGCGCTCGCTCACGCTGAAGGAGACGTACATGGGGTCGGTGGTGGACACGGTGGCGAGCAGGGTCGCCTCGCCCTTGCCCACGAGCGCGCCCACCCGCACCTCGGCCTTGCCCATGCGGCCGGTGAGCGGCGAGCGGATGGTCGTGTAGCTCAGCTGGAGCCTGGCCGCATCCAGCGCGGCCTCGTCGGCGCGCACGGTGGCGCGCGCATTCTCGATGTTGGCCTGGCCGGCGGCCAGCGCGGCCTGCGCGTTCGCGAGCGCCGCGCGATCGGCCTGCACGGTCGCCGCCGCCGCAGTCAGGCTCGTGTTGATCTGATCGTACTGCTCGCGCGCGATCAGCTCGTCGAGAAGGAGCTTGCGGTAGCGCCCCTCCATCGTCCGCCAGTTCTCCCACTGCGCCACGTCGCGCTCGACATTGGCCTGTGCCTGCTGCACGTCGGCGCGGCGCTGAACGAGCGCAGCCTCGGCCTGGCCGAGGGCAGCGCGATCGCGCGCGACGTTGGCTTCCGCCTGGCTCGCCGCCGCCTGGATCGGCCCCGGGTCGATGAGGAAAAGGACGTCGCCCTCCTTCACCTCCGCCCCGTCGGGCGCGACCTGCCGCAGGATGAACCCTTCGACGCGCGCGCGCACCTCGACCGTCTTCACGGCCTCGGTCTGGCCCACGTACTGACCGTAGAGAGGCACCGTCTGCTGGCCCACCGGCACCACCGTGACTTCGGGCGGCTTGGGGGCGGCGCCGGCGCGGGGCGACCTATCGCAGGCGGACAGCGCCAGCGTCGCGAGCGCCACCACCATGAGCCGCCCGAACGAGCCCTTCATGCCCTTAGGACGCGACCGGGCACCGCGGGGTTCCCATGAGAGACAGTAGACCACGAGCGCGGAGGCGATGTCGGCGCCACCAGGGCGAGCAGGAGCGGCTAGAGCGCGCGCACCGCCTTCAGGACGTCGCCCGGGTCGGGCCGCACCTGGAAGTTATGGGAGACCTTGTACCAGCGCACGACGCCGTCACGATCGATCACGATGGTGGCGGGCTTCGGCACATCCTCGCCGTTGGGGCCGCCCGCCGGGTGGATCAAGCCGTAGCGGCGCGCCACCGCGAGATCACCGTCGGCGAGGAAGCGGTAGTTGAGGTGCAGCCCCTCCGCCACCTTCTGGCTCTGCGCGTTGGAATCGGGTGAGATCGCCACGACCTCCACGCCGGCCTGCTCGGCCTCCGACAGCTGGGCTCCAAGACCTTGGAGCTCGGCCATGCAGAAGGGTCACCAGTAGCCGCGGTAGAAGATCACGACGACCGGCTTCTTCCCGCGATAGTCCGCGAGGGTCACGGTCCGGCCGGCCGCGTCGGGCAGCGTGAAATCCGGCGCCGCTTCGCCGGCGCGGAACGCCAGTGGCGTGTCGGGCACGCGCGCGCCCACGAAGTCGAACCAGGCGCCCGCGACGAGGAGTGGACCCGAGACCACGAGGGCCACCCACGAGGGCCAGCGCGGCCGGGAGTCGCGCCAGAGGGCGATCAAGGGCAGCACGGTGGCGATGCCGAACGCAATCACATAGCCCTCGGGATGATTGCGGATCATGGGCACACGGAGGAACATCACGTACGCGGCGGCGGCGCCGAAGGCGATGACGAGACTCAGCAGCGCGAGACGAACGCTGGATCTCACGGCGGTCATTCTCTCACGCGCGCCGCGAAGATCTCGGCCAGGCGCCGGATCCCCGCCCGGATCTCGGCCTCGCTCAGGGACGCGTAGCCGAAGAGCAGGCCCGCGCGCCGGGGCGGCTCCGCGTACGAGGGCGCCACCGAGTAGATTCCCACGCCGGCCTTCGCCGCCCGCGCGATGGCGGACGGCAGCTCCGCCGGGCGCACGCCGTTGAGCCACACCACCAGATGCACGCCGGTGTTCTCCCCCGCGATCGCCACGCGGTCGCCGAACTGATGGCGCAGCGCCTCGATGAGGACGCGGCGCCGGCCCGCGTTCCGGGCGCCCGCGCGGCGGAGATGGCGCTCGTACCGGCCGCTCGTGATCAGCTCGGCCAGGGCCTCCTGATAGAGCGGCGCGGAGAAGCGATCGGCTGCCCACTTCGCGGCGAGGAAGGCAGACACGAGCGCCCGCGGCAGCACGAGGTAGCCCACGCGGAGCGCGGGGAACAGCGTCTTCGAGAAGGACCCGAGGTAGAGAGCCCGCTCGTGGCGATCGAGGGACTGGAGCGCCTCCAGCGGATGGCCTTCATAGCGGAATTCGCTCACGTAGTCGTCCTCGACCACCCAGGCGCCCACGCGCGCCGCCCACTGGAGAAGGGCGAGGCGGCGGTGCAGCGGCATGATGACGCCGCTGGGGAACTGATGGCACGGCGTCACGTAGGCGAGGCGGGGCCGCAGGGCGGCCGACGGGAGCCGGCTCGTGTCGAGACCGTCGCCGTCGACGGGCACGGGCAGCAGCCGCGCGCCCACGGCCTCGAACGGGATGGTGGCGCCGGGGTAGTGCGGCTCCTCCACCACCGCGCCGTCGCCCGGGTCGAGCAGCACGCGCGCGATCAGGTCGAGCGCCTGCTGCGTGCCGTTCACGATGAGGATGCGGTCGGGGTCGCTCAGCACGCCGCGGGCGCGCCCGAGATACTCGCAGAGCGCCTCGCGCAGCGGGCGGTGGCCCGCGGGCCCGCCGTAGCCGAGCGTGTCCGCGGACGTCCGGCGGGCCCGCGCGGCGAGCAGCCGCCGCCAGATCACCCGCGGGAACTCGTCCACCGCGGGCCGGCCGTAGCGAAAGTCGTAGCGCAGCGCCGGGCGCGGGGCCGGCGGTTGCGGCGTGAGCGGCATCCGCGCGATCAGGCGGCGCGCGTACGCGGACACCGCCGCCGGGCGCGGCGCCGCCGGGGGGCGGGTGGCCACGGCGGTCAGGCGCGGGGGCGGCACCCCCGCCACGGAGGTGGCGCCGCGGTGACGGCTCACCAGGTAGCCCTCGGCGGCGAGCTGCTCGTACGCCAGCATGACGGTGTTGCGCGACACGCCCAGGTCCCGGGCAAGAGCCCGCGTGGACGGGACGCGGGCGGTGGGGCCGAGGCGGCCCGCGCGGATCATCCCCTTCAGGGCGTGATAGACGCGGCGATAGAGCGGCCCGCTCGTCTCCCGCAGGTTCAGCAGCATGGCGCTGGCTCCTTCGTTTGCACGGAAACTGGCCCTTTCATAGGGCCAGAGGCGGGACTAGGATACCCCGAGACAAGGAGGTTCGACGATGGCGAACACGGCGGACGATCTGGCGATGCTCGAGGCGCTCAACCGCGGCTATCTCCTCGCCGCCGAGAAGCGCGACGTGGCCTGGTACGCGGAGCACCTGGCGGACGATTATCGCGCCACCAATCCCGACGGCTCCTTCGTGGACAAGGCGGGGTACCTGGCGCGCTTCGCCACGCCCCACACCATGACCGACCTCCGCTCGCCCGAGGTGCGCATCCAGCACCTGGGTGACACCGCGCTGATTCACGCGAGCTTCGAGGACACGCGGCCCGACGGCAGCCATGGCCGCGGGCGCTACACCGACATCTGGCAGCGGCGGAAGGGGCGCTGGCTCTGCGTCTCCGCCCACTTCGCGAGGTGCTGAGATGGCCACGGCAACGGACCAGGGCGCGCTCGAGGCGCTCAACCACGAGTACATCCGCTCGGTCAGCGAGGCGGACGTGCGCTGGTTCGACGCGAACCTTTCGGACGACTTCGTCAATAGCAATCCCGACTGCTCGCTGGTGGACCGCGCCGGATTCCTCGCCCAGATCGGGCGCGGCTCGACCGTGAAGAGCCTCGCCATCGAGGACGTCCTCATCCGCGTGCTGGGGGACGTCGCGCTGATCCATGCGAGGACGACCTACGTGAAGGCGGACGGCCAGCCGGGGGCGGGGCGCTACACGGATGTGTGGCAGAAGCGCGGCGGCCGCTGGATCTGCGTGGCCGCGAACGTCACCCGGCTCTAGCCGAGGCGGAAGCCCTCGTAGCCCTTTGCCGCCACGTCGTCGCACTTCAGGCGATACGCCCCTACGCCGCCCACGTAGGGCATGAAGACGCGCGGCTTGCCGGGGACGTTGGCGCCGGTGTACCAGGACGCGGCCTTCGGATAGAGCGTCATGTGGCCGACCTCGTTGACGTGGTCCACCCAGGCGTCCTCCGACTCCCGCGTGGCCTCGATAGTCGTCCGGCCCTGGGCGCGCAGATGGGCCATGCAGTCGGCGATCCAGTCCACGTGCTGCTCGATCGACACGATCATGTTGCTCAGCACAGAGGGGCTCCCCGGCCCGGTGATGGCGAAGAGATTCGGGAAGCCGGCCACCGTCAGGCCCAGATAGGTGCGCGGGCCCCCCGTCCACTTGTCCTTGAGGCTCATGCCGCCGCGCCCGCGGATGTCGATCCGGAGCAGGGCCCCGGTCATCGCGTCAAAGCCGGTGGCGAAGATCAGGCTGTCGAACGTGTAGCGGCCCGCCGCGGTGCGGAGACCGTCGGGCGTGATCTCCTCGATGGGCGCGCTGCGCACGTCCACCAGCGTGACGTTGTCCCGGTTGAACGTGTCGTAATAACCAGTGTCTACACAGAGCCGTTTGGTGCCGAGGGGGTAGGTTTTCGGCGTGAGCAGCTCCGCCACCGCGGGATCGCGGACGATGCGGTGGATTTTCTCGCGGAAGAACGCCGCCGCGGTGTCGTTGGCTTCCTGGCTGATCTGGATGTCGAGGTAGGTGGCGGCGAACCCGAGGCCCCCGCGCTGCCAGCGCTTCTCGTACTCGCGCTTGCGCTCCTCGGCGGAGACGGAGAGCGCCGACACGTCGTTGCGCTCGATCACGAAGCCCACGCGCGACTCCCGCGCGTCCTGCCGATGCTGGGGATACTGGGCCTTCCAGCGCCGCTGATAGTCGGGGTCCATGGGCACATTGCGCGCGGGCACCGAGTAGTTCGGCGTGCGCTGGAACACGTAGAGATGCGCGGCCTGCTCCGCGATGATGGGGATGGACTGGATCGCGGACGAGCCGGTGCCGATGATCCCGACCCGCCGGCCGGTGAAGTCCACGCCCTCGTGCGGCCAGCTCCCGGTGTGATAGCGGGCGCCCGCGAACGTCTCGACGCCCTTGAAGGGTGGCACCTGAAGATCGGACAGGCAGCCGGTGGCCATGATGCAGAAGCGCGCCGACACGACGTCGCCCCGGTCAGTGCGCACGGTCCAGCGGCGCGCGGCCTCGTCGAAGGCGGCCGAAACAACCTGCGTCTCGAATTGGATATCCCGCTTGAGATCGAAGCGGTCGGCCACGTGATTGGCGTACTTCAGGATCTCGGGCTGGGAGGCGTAGCGCTCCGTCCACTCCCATTCCTGCTCGAGTTGGGAGGAGAACGAGAAGGAGTAGTCCATGCTCTCGACGTCGCAGCGCGCGCCGGGGTAGCGGTTCCAGTACCAGGTCCCCCCCACCCCCGTGCCCCGCTCGAACACCTGCGCGGAGAAGCCCAGCCCGCGCAGGCGGTGGAGCATGTAGAGGCCGGCAAAGCCGGCTCCGACGATCACCGCGTCCACGTCACGTACTCCGGTCGCATCAGCCACGCGCTCTCCTCCGTCCAGCTTCGGACGTCCATCGATCCGGCGCCTTCCCCGCCCGCGCCTTCCGGGCCCGTGGCCGACCCCCCGTTGCGTGGCCATAGGACACTTGTTATAACAAGCTCCACCATGGCCGTCCACCGGCTCGAGCCTGGCCCCCCGTCCCTCTACTTTCAGCTGCATCAGCATTTGGTCGAGCGGATCCGGGCAGGCGAGTTCGGGCCCTCGGTTCCTCTCCCCACCGAGATGGAGCTGTGCGAGCAGTACGGGGTGAGCCGCATCACGGTGCGCCGGGCCCTGGATGCCCTCGCCGACGAGCGGCTCATCTCGCGCCGGCGCGGCGTGCGGACCTTCGTGGTGGAGCCGCCCGTGAAGTCGATCGCCCTCACCGGCTCGCTCGACGACGCCCTGTCCTACTCCGGCGATCTCTCGCTGAAGCTGCTCTCGACGGAGGAGGTGCGGCCCTCGCCGGTGGTCGCGCAGGCGCTCGGTCTCGGCGCCGGCGAGCGCGTGCGGCGGCTCGAGGCCATCGCCGCCTCCGCGGGCGAGCCCTTCGCCTATGCGGAGTACTTCCTGCCCCGCGCCGTCAGCGCCCTGTTCGATCCGACCGACCTCCAGGCCCGCGTGCCCGTCCTCCGCGCCATCGAGCACAGGCTGGGGCGGCGAATAACGAGTGCGAATCAGACGGTGGAGCCGGTCATCGCCGACCGCGTGGTCGCCGACTATCTCGGCATGAAGCCGCGGGCGCCGCTCCTCAAGGTCGTGCGCACCTACTTCACCGCGGAGGACATGCCGGTGAAAACCGACATCGTCCGCTATCACCCGGAGCGCTATCGCTACACCGTACAGCTTTTCTCGAGGAGAGAGACATGAAGATCAGCGCGTTCCACCTGATGCCCCATCGCGAGCTGCCCGGCGACTTCGAGCAGAAGTACGAATCCGTCTGGGTGACGCCGCCCTGGCACGAGCTCGCCGAGCCCCAGCGCGTGGGCCAGTACTACAACTGGACGCTGGACGAGCTCTTGTTCGCCGCGCGCGCCGGCTTCGACGGCGTGTGCACCAACGAGCATCACCAGAACGCCTACGGCTTCATGCCGAGCCCGAACATCATGGGGGCGGTGCTCGCCAAGGCCACCAATGGCTCCAACGTGGCCATCGTGCAGATGGGGGCCACCATGCCCACGTCGAACCCGCCCATCCGCGTGGCCGAGGAGTACGCCATGCTCGATTGCATCAGCGGCGGGCGCCTCGTGGCCGGCCTCCCGCTGGGCAGCCCCATGGACGTGAACTTCTGCTACGGCATCACGCCGATGGAGCACCGCGAGCGCTATCGCGAAGCGTTCGCGCTCACCCTCAAGGCCTGGCAGGCGCGGGAGATCTTCGCCTGGAATGGACGCTACTTCCAGCTCGCCAACGTGAATCTCTGGCCGCGCCCCATCCAGCAGCCGCATCCGCCGGTGTGGGTGCCGGGCTCGGGCAGCATCAGCACGTTCGACTTCGCCGTCGAGCACAACGTCTGCTACTGCTTCCTCTCCTACTCGGGGGCGAAGGCGGCGAAGTCGATGATGGACGGCTACTGGCAGGTCGTGACCGATCGGGGGAAGGACGCCAATCCCTATCGCGCGGGCTTCCTCCAGCTCGTCACCGTGGCGGAGACCGACGCCAAGGCCGAGGAGAAGTACGCCAAGCACGTCGAGTACTTCTATCACAAGTGCCTGCACTGGCCGCCCCAGTACCTCTCGCCGCCGGGCAACCAGGACTACCGGAGCCTCGTGGCCGCGGTGGCCAAGCCCATTCGCTACGCCATCGATCCCAAGTCGCTGCGCTACCGCGACTTCGTGGAGAAGGGGTACGTCATCTCCGGCAGCCCGGCCACCGTGCGTGATCGGCTGAAGGAGGAAGTGGTGAAGGGCCTCAACGTGGGCAATCTCATGGTGCTGCTGCAGATCGGCTCCATGCCCCACGAGCTGACCCTCGAGAACATGGACTTGTTCGCGAAGAAGGTGCTCCCGGAGCTGCGCGGCTGCTGGAACGACGAGGGCTGGGTGAATCACTGGTGGCCGGCCGGGCTGCGCGACGCGGCGCCGAGAGCGGTGCCCGCGGGCGCGACGGGGCGCGCATGATTCGCGAGCAAACGCTCTCCGTGTGGCAGAACCGCGTGCGGATGCGGGTGCTGTCCGAGGGCTCGGGACCGCCGCTCGTCTACTATCATGGGCCCTGGGGCCTCACCTGGGATCCATTCCTGACGGAGTTGGCCAAGCGCTTCACCGTGTACGCACCGGAGCATCCGGGGACGTCGCCCAGCGCGCACGACGACATCTATCACCTCGACACGCTGTGGGACCTCGTCCTGTGCCACGAGGAATTGCTCACCGGCCTCAAGCTGGACGAGGTCCTGATGGCCGGCCACTCCTTCGGGGGCATGGTGGCGTGCGAGATGGCGGCGGCGTATCCACGCCGCGTGAAGCGTCTCGCCTTGGTCGCGCCGCTCGGCTTCTGGCGAGAGGCCGAGCCGGTGAAGAACTGGATGATGGTGAACCCATCGGACCTTCCCGGCCTGGTGTTCCGCGACGCCACCGGCGAGGCGGCCAAGCAGCTCACCGGCCCGGCGGAGCCGCCGGACGCCGCGGCGGCCGCGCGCGTGAAGCTCATGTGGGCCATGGGCACGACAGGGAAGTTCCTCTGGCCCATTCCCGACAAGGGACTCAAGAAGCGCATCCATCGGGTGACCGCGCCCACGCTCCTCGTGTGGGGCAAGGACGACCGCATTCTCCCGCCGGTGTATTCCGACGAATTCACGCAGCGCATCCCCGGCGCCCGGCTCCAGATGGTGGCCGACGCGGGGCACGCGCCGCAGGCCGAGCAGCCCGCCGCGGTGGCGCGCATGGTCGGCGAGTTCCTGGGCGGCTGACGCGCGCATGAAGGACCGGACGCTACGCGGCAAGGTGGTCCTCGCCGGCATCGGCGAGACCACGTACTACAAGCACGGGCAGGCGCCCGCGTCCGAGTTCCAGCTCGCGCTGGAGGCGATTCTCAAGGCCTGCGCGGACGCGGGCATCGATCCGCGTGAAGTCGATGGCTTCTCCTCGTACAGCAACGATCGGAACGATCCCTCGCGCATCGCCGCCGCGCTGGGCCTGCCGGCCCTGCGCTTCTCCAACATGCAGTGGGGCGGCGGTGGAGGCGGCGGCTCGGCCGCGGTGGGCAACGCGGCGGCCGCGGTGGCGGGCGGGGTGGCCGACTGCGTGGTGGTGTTCCGCGCGCTCGCCCAGGGGCAGTTCCAGCGCTTCGGCGCGGCGCCGCCAGTGGCCACGGTGTCCGGCGAGCAGGCCATGACCTTTCCCTACGGCCTCATCTCCCCCGCCCAGCGCTTCGCCATGCGGGTGATGCGCTTCATGCACGAGCACGGTATACGCGCAGGCGCACAGCGGGCGATTGCCTTGGCCTCGTATCATCATGCGCAAAGCAACCCGCGAGCCGTGATGCACGGCCGGCCGCTCACCGCCGAGGCCTACGACGCCTCGCGCTGGATCGTGGAGCCGTTCCGGCTCTTCGACTGCTGCCTGGAGAACGACGGCGCCGCCGCCATCGTGGTGGTGTCCGCGGATCGCGCCCGCGATCTGCCGAAGCGCCCGGCCTATCTTCTCGGGGTCGCGCAGGGCTCCGAGCATCGAAACGCCGCGCGCGCCCACAACGCCCCGCTCTACGCCACGTCGTCCTTCACCACCGTGGTGCCGCGCCTCTACGATATGGCCGGCGTGACGCCCGCGGATGTCGATGTGGTGCAAAGCTACGAGAACTTCACCGGAGGCGTCCTCATGAGCCTGGTCGAGCATGGCTTCTTCGCCGCCGAGGAGGCCAACGAGTTCCTCCAGGTCGACCATCTGCTGGCGCCGTCCGGGCGGCTGCCCCTCAACACCAGCGGGGGCAACCTCGCCGAGTGCTACATGCACGGGCTCGAGCTGGTGATCGAGGCGGTGCGCCAGCTCCGCGGAGAGTCGACCGCGCAGGTGCCCGACGCGGACGTGTCCATGGTGATCTCGGGGCCGATGGTGACGCCGGTATCGAGCGTGATCCTCGGCGGAGAGGCCACGCTGTGACGACAGCGCCGACCGCGACGGGACGCTACTACTTGCCCGCCGGCTTGCCGGCGCCGGTGGCGGAGCCCGACGGCCTCGACCGGCCCTACTGGGAGGGCACCCGCCGGGGCGAGCTCTGGGTGCAGCGCTGCCCTCGCTGCCACGCGTGGCAGTGGGGGCCGGAGTGGATCTGCCACGCGTGCCTCGCCACCGACATCGGCTGGACGCGGGTGGACGGCCGCGGCGCCATCTACTCGTGGGAGCGCGCGTGGCACCCTGTGCATCCATCCCTCAAGGGCCATGGGCCCTACATCGTGGTGCTGGTGGAGCTGCCGCACGCCGGCGGCATTCGCATGCTCGGGAATCTGGTCGGGGATCCGCACCAGGTCGTGACCATCGGGGCGCCCGTCGAGGCCGTGTTCGAGGCGCACGACGACGCCAGGACTCCGTTCACCCTCGTCCACTGGAGGACGCTATGAGCCAGATCGAGATCAACGCGCCGAACCTGTGGCGGCTGGATACCCCCGGCCATACCGGCTGGACGCGCACCGCGCGCCCGGACGATCCGCGGAAGTACTTCATCGTCTCCGCCGACTGCCACGCCAACGAGCCGGCGAACCTCTGGGCCGAGCGCATCGACGCGAAGTACCGGGACCGCCTGCCCCGCGTCATCACTGACGAGAACGGGGTGAAGTGGCGCGTGTCCGAGGGCCATCGGCCGGATCGCCTCCGCGTGGACGAGATGGAGGGCGAGGACCGGCTGCGCCAGCTCGCCGGCGCCGATCCGCGGGACCGCCTGCGCGATCACGCGCGCGACGGCATCGACGCCGAGGTAATCTTCCCCAACAAGGGACTCAGCATGTGGGCCACGCCCGACGCGGCGTTCGCCCAGGCCCAGTGCCGGGTGTGGAATGAGTGGGCGTGGGAGACCTTCGGACCCTACAACACGCAGCTCTCGCCCGTCGCCGCCATCGCCACCGCGGACCTCGAGGGCTCGATCGCGGAGGTCAAGCGCGTGGCCAAGGTGGGTTTCCGGGCGCTGACCCTTCCCTGCAAGCCGGTGTGGGGCGCGCACGACGTCGACCACGCCAACTACAACCTCCCGACCTTCGATCCCCTCTGGGGGGTGATCCAGGACACCGGCCTGCCCATCACCTTCCACATCTCCACCGGGCGCGATCCGCGCGCCTCGCGCGGCAACGGGGGCGCCGTCATCAACTACGTGTCGCACTCGCTCGCGCCGACGGTGGAGCCGGTGGCGAACTTCTGCGCCTCCGGGCTGCTCGAGCGCTTCCCGAAGCTGCGCTTCGCGACCATCGAGGCCGGTATCGGCTGGCTGCCGTGGGCGCTCGAGGCCATGGACGAGGCGTACCGCAAGCACCACTTCTGGGTCCGGCCGAAGCTCAAGCACCTGCCCAGCGACTATTTCCGCATGCACGGCTTCGCGTCGTTCCAGGAGGATCCCGTCGGGCTGAGATTGGCGGAGCCCCTCAATCTGATGGACTGCTTCATGTGGGGCAACGACTACCCGCATCACGAGGGGACGTGGCCGCACTCCGCGGAAGCCATCGAGCGCACCATGGCCGGCGTGTCGGACGCCGCGCGGGCGAAGATGCTGGGACTGAACGCGGCCCGGCTGTTCGGCTTCGCGGTGCCGGCCGAGAAGCGCTAGCGCGCTAGCGACCCGCCGCGGGCGCGACGTTCACGCCCTCGGACTTGTTCCGCGTGATCGCCTCCGCCACGAAGCCCGAGGCCTTCACGTCCTCGACGAAGCCGGCGAGGTACGCGGCGGCGGCGGCGTTCTTCTTCGCGGTGCCGACCGCCTGCTGAACGGCGGTGAACACGCCGTCGAGGATGCGCGCCCCGGGCAGCTTCTTCACGTCCGACAGGAGGCGCGGCCGGAGGCCGGACAGCGCCTCGAGCTTCTCCTTCACGAAGAGGTCGAACGAGGCGTCGATGCCCTGCGTCTTCATGAGCTTGGCGTGCTTGATGTTGCGCGAGAGCCAGAGCTCGTAGGCGCTCTTGTCGGCGACCGCGATGCGCACGCCGTCCCGGTCCACCTCGGCTACCGATCGAATGGTCGATCCTTGGGGGACGAGGTAGGTCGCGGGGATCTCGAGATACGCCGCGGTGAACGCGATCTCCGCGGCGCGCTGCGGCTCGGCGCCGAGGAAGGCCACGTCCCACACGCCGTCGCGCACGGCATCGCCGAGCTTGCCCGCGGTGTCGAACTTCGAGAACTCGATCGGCACCCCGAGACGCTTGGCGAGCTCGCGCGCGATATCGGGAGCCACGCCCTTCGGGTCGCTCGCGGAGGAGCCGGGGGTGACGAGGAGGAAATTGCCGTGGTTCAGGCCGACCCGGAGCTTTCCAGTCGGCGTCAGCTCGGACTTCGCGGCGGCGGGGGGCGTAGTCGTCATGGCGGCGAAGTTAGCACGAAGGTCGCGCCTCGGAAAGGCGCCTTGAGAACGGCCGCGCGCGGGTTCATAGTCCTTCCATGCTCCGACCCACCACGTTCGAGATCGACCTCGACGCCGCCGCCCACAACGTGCGGGTGGTCCGTGAGATGGTCGGCCCCGCGCGGAAGATCTATGCCGTCATCAAGGCCGATGGCTACGGCCACGGCGCGGTCGAGATGGGCGAGACGTTCCTGGCCCACGGCGCCGACGCTCTCGGCGTGGCCGATCTGGGCGAGGGCATTCGGCTGCGACGGCGCGGGATCACCGCGCCCATCCTCGTCTATCCGAATTCGCTGCCCGAGGCCGCGGGGGAGACGCTCGCGCACGGACTGACGCCCACCGTCGTCGATCTCGAGAGCGCACGGGCCTGCGCGGACGCCGCCCGCGGCCCCTGCGAGCTCTTCGTCAAGATCGACGTGGGGCTCGAGCGCCTCGGCGTGCTGCCGGAGGGCGCGGTGAAGCTCGTCACCGCCATGCTGGAGCTGCCGAACCTGCGCCTCGGCGGCCTCTGCGCCCATCCCCACGCGCCGGGCGGCGCGGATGCCGCCTACGCGGACTGGCAGCTCGGCCGCTTCACCGCCGTGGTGGACGAGCTGGAGGCGCGCGGGGTCCGCGTGCCCGTCCGTCTGCTCGCCGCCTCGCCGTTCGTCCTGCGCTACCCGCAGAGCTATCTCAATGCGGTCGATCCTGGCCGCATGCTCTACGGCATGACCACGAACGACGAGCGGGCCCCCACACCCCTCCGCCCCACATTCCACGCGCTCACGTCGCGGGTGATCGCCCTGAAGGAGATCACCCCGCGCGAGCGCTTCGCCGACATGGCGCCGTTCCCCGTCGCCGCGCCCCTGCGCCTCGGCGTGATCCCGATGGGCCTGGCCGATGGGCTCCTGTGGCTGCACGCCGACCGCGTGCTCGTGCGCGGGCGGCCGGCCCCGATCCTCGCCACGCCCTCGCTCGAGCACACGCGCATCGATCTCACCGCGATCCCCGACGCCCAGGTGGGCGACGAGGTCGTGATCATCGGCCGCCAGGGCGCGGCCGAGATCACGGTCGCCGAGGTCGCGCGCCGCCGGAGCATCGCCGTGCACCAGATCGCCCCCACCATCGGGCCCCGTGTGACCCGCGTGTATCGCCCCGTCGAGAGGAGAACGACATGATCGCGTTCATGGACTGCGGCGCCGGTGGGCCGGGCGGCAGCGGCGCGCCCGCCGTGCGGCGCCGCGACGTCGTGGTGAGCGGCAAGCGCGTGAAGACGGTGGACGTGCACGCCCACTGCGGGCTCCCCGAGGCGATGGCGCTGATGGGCCTCACGTTCACGACGAATGCCCTCCTGATGGCCACGCCGGGCGATCGCCTCCGCGCCATGGACCAGCAAGGCATCGACGTCGAGGCCCTCAGCATCAATCCCTTCTGGTACGGAGCGGAGCGCGACGTGGCCGAGAAGCTGATCCGCATGCAGAACGAGTCCTTGGCCGAGGCCTGCGCAGCCCACCCGGACCGCTTCGTCGCCTTCGCCTCCGTCGCGCTCCAGCATCCGGAGCTGGCCGCCCAGCAGCTCGAGGAGGGCGTGAAGAAGTACGGCCTCCGCGGGGCAGCGATCGGCGGCAGCGTGGAGGGCGCGGAGCTCTCCGACCCGCGCTTCCATCCCTTCTGGGCCAAAGCGGAGACCCTCGGCGTGCTGATCTTCATCCATCCGCAGGGCACCGCTGAGCTCGAGAAGACGACGCGCCTCGCCGGCAACGGCGTGCTCACCAACACCATCGGCAATCCGCTCGAGACCACCATCGCCCTCTCGCACCTCATCTTCGAGGGCACCCTGGACCGCTTTCCCGGGCTCAAGATCTGCGCGGCGCACGGCGGGGGGTACCTGCCCTCGTACGCCGCGCGCTCCGACGCGATCATGACCACGTTTCCGCAGCGGATCACGAAGAGCCTCAAGAAGAAGCCGACGGAGTATGTGCGGCAGCTCTACTTCGACTCGATCGTGTTCACCGGCGAGGCGCTGCGGCATCTCGCCGTCGAGGCGGGGCCCGGCCAGATCGTGATGGGCACGGATTATCCCTACCCGTGGACGAGCACCTCGGTGGATCACATCCTCGGCGCGCCGGGCTTCTCGGACACCGAGCGGGCGGCAATGCTGGGCGGCACCGCGGCGGCGCTGCTGGGCATCGGAGGATAGCCATGAACCGGACGCTCTTCGCCAACACGACCATCCTCGACGGCAGCGGCGCCGCGCCCTATATGGGCGACGTGCTGGTGGAGGGCGCGCGCATCGCCGCCGTGCAGCGCGGCGGCGGACTCAGGGCCGACGACACGCGCGTCATCGACGGCGCGGGCGCAACCCTCATGCCCGGGCTCATCGAGCCGCATGGGCACGTGAGCTATCCGGACGCCGCGCGGAATTCGGACTTCACGCGCCTGCCCCCCGAGGAGCATGTTCTCGTCACGATGCGGAACGCCAAGCTGCTCCTGGACTGCGGGTACACGAGCGTGCTCTCCGCCGCCTCGGCCAAGCCGCGGCTCGACGTGGTGATCCGCAACGAGATCAACGCCGGACGCACCCCGGGACCGCGCTATCTCGCCAACGGCCCTGAGCTCACCGTCAGCGGGGGCCTGGGCGACGAGAACGCGCTGCACCTGCCGCACAACGAGACCCCGACTTTCGCGTGGGTGGTCGACGGGCCCGAGGAGGTCCGCAAGGCCTGTCGCGTGCTCGTGCGCGAGGGGGTGGATCTCCTCAAGCTGAACCTCTCCGGCGACACTGGACCCCGGAACAGCCGCTTCGAAAGGGCGGTCATGACGGACGCCGAGGTCGAGGCGGCCATGGAGGTCGCGCATGGTGCGGGGGTGCGCGTCTGCGCGCACGCGCGCAGCGCGGAATCCGTCAAGATGTGCGTGCGCCACGGCATCGACATCATCTACCACGCCACGTTCGCCGACGAGGAGGCGCTGAACCTTCTCGAGGCGCGGCGCGACCAGGTCTTCGTCGGCCCGGCGCTCGGCCTCACCTACCAGGCCTGCCATGCCGCCGGCGAGTGGGGCTTCACCCCGGAGCAGGCGCGCCAGCTCGGCCTCGTGCGCGAGCTCGAGGTGGCGGTGGAGACCATGGGACAGATGCGCAGGCGCGGGATCCGCGTTCTACCGGGGGGGGACTACGGCTTCGCGTGGAACCCGCACGGGACCTACGCGCGGGATCTCCTGCTCTTCGTGGACTTCCTCGGCTTCACGCCCATGGAGACGCTGGTGGCGGCCACCAAGATGGGCGGCGAGATCATGGGGATGGGCGGAGAGCTCGGCCAGGTGAAGGCCGGCTATCTCGCCGACCTGCTCCTGGTCGACGGCGACCCGCTGACCGACATCAAGCGCCTACAGAATCGCGACGCGCTGCTCGCGATCATGAAGGACGGAAGCCTCCACAAGGCGCCCTAGACGCGGCGCTGCAGGAACTCCGTCACCAGCGGCCACGCGACGTCGGCGTAGTGCGGCTGGAAGCCGGCGTTGTCGGGGTGCCGGAAGCCGTGGTTGGCGTCGGAAAAGTAGTGCCATTCCACCGGCTGCTGGTTGCCCCTGAACGCCTCCCACAAGGGCGCCTGAATGGCCGGCGTGGCGATGTAGTCGAGCCCGCCCGCGAACACCAGCGTGGCGCACCGGAGCGTGGGCGCGAGCTTGAAGGCGTGGCGCGGACGATGCGAGGTCTCCGGCTCGTCGCGCACCGAGGGGTAGTAGAGGACGATCGCCTTCACCTGGGGATGATCGGCGGCGAAAGGAATCAGGAGCCGCCCGCCCATGCAATGCCCGATGCACGCGGTCCTCGCGGGATCGGTCTGGAGGCGGTTGACCAGGTATTGCCACGCCTCGTCCATCTTGCCGAGGAACTCGTCGTCCCCGTGCTTGGCCTGAAGATCGGCGCCCATGCCGATGTGGTTCGTGCCGCCGATGCCGAACATGTTGAAGAGATCGGGCACGAGCACGTTGTAGCCGAGCTGGGCGAGGCGATAGGCGTCGATCTTGTAGTCGGCGGTCACGCCGTGGGCGTGATGGACCATCAGCACGCCGGGGCGCGGGCCGGCGCCCCCGACCTTCGCCATGTAGCCGGGGATGCCGTCGGCCTCCTGCGAGAGCATGCGTGCGTCGATAGTCATGTCCGCTCCTTGATCGAGACGCGCCAGTGGATGCGGTCTTCTTCGGGGGGATAGTCGCCCGCCGCCCGGTGGTACGAGCAGCGATTGTCCCAGATCACGATGTCGCCCTTGCGCCAGCGATGGCGATAGCAAGCCGCAGGAACAATCATATGGTCAGACAATTCATCAATTATTGCGTCGCTCTCCGCGGGCTCGAGACCCTCGATGCGAAGGATCTTGCCCGGGTCGAAGTAGAGCGCCTTGCGTCCCGTCTCCGGGTGCGTGCGGATGATGGGGTGCAGCGCGGGCGGAAGGTGCCGGTCCTCCTCGTTCAACAGCGCCTGGGCCTTCGTGCGCCCGCCGTAGGTGAACGCGCCCTGCTTGCCGTCGATCCGCTCCTTGAGACGCGGCGGCAGGGCCTCGTACGCCGCGTACATGCTCGCGAAGAACGTGTCGCCGCCCCGGCTCGGCACCGCGAGGGCATAGAGCTGGGTGGCCTTGAACGGCTCATCGTCGTAGGCGCCGTCGGTGTGCCAGCCCTCCGCGCCCCGCCGGTAGATGGCCATGTCGAGCGTGCCGTCGGGCGCGAACTTGTTCACGCCGAGCATGGTGATCTCGGGATGGTCGGGATGCCGGGTCGACTTCGAGGGATGCGGCACCACGACGCCGAAGCGGCGGCTGTAGCGGAGGAAGTCCTCGATGGCGAGCTCCTGACCCGGGACCACCACCACGTTGGCGTCGAGCCACGCGCGGTAGATCGCGGCGAAGCCCGCGTCGTCCAGCGTCCTCACGTCGACGCCGTGAATCTCCGCACCGACTTCCCGTCCCAGACGCTTGACCTCCACCATGGCGCGGCCTCCTACATGTGCCAGGCTTCCGTCCAGGCGGAGTCCGCCCCGACTCCCTCCTGCTGCACCTTGACGTCGAGAAGATACGGGCGGTTCTGCTTCGTGGTCTTCTCCACCCCGCGGCGCAGGGCGGGCTCGAGCTCCTTCACCGTGGTCACGCGCTCCCCGTCCACGCCTTGCGCGCGCGCCAGGGCCACGTAATCGGTCGCGGGCCCGCTGAGCTGCAGCCCGGGATACTTGCCCTCGCGCACCATCTTGGTGTCCGGCATCTGGCGCGCCCAGTTGTGGCGGACGATCTGATACGTGTCGTTGTTGGTCACCACGGTGAGCACGGCGGTGTTGTAGCGCGCCATCGTCCAGAACCCCGCCGCGCTGTAGGTCAGCGCGCCGTCGCCCAGATGCAGGGTCACCGGCCGCTCGCGCCCCGCCGCGATCTTGGCGCCGATGGCCGCGCCCACCCCGAAGCCGAGCGAGCCGCCGCCGCTCCGCGTCCACCACATGCCGCCGTGGCCCAGCGGCAAGAGCGTGGCACGGGCGGTGCTGCTCTCCTGCACCATCGCGGTCTCGCGCGGGAGGATCGCGGCGAGATGGGCCTCCAGCACCGCCGGGTGCACGGTGGCGTCGTGCTCGTGCTCGCGCACGAGGTCCTCTTCCCTATTGATCAGGCTCGCGGCATACGAGCGCACCTTCTCGCGCTGGCGCTTCCAGCCCGCCGCGCCGGCCGGATGCACGCGCGGCAGCGCCTCCACGAGCGCCCGGAGTGTCCCACGCAGCTCGCACTGCACCGCCACGTCCAGCGGATAGTGGCGGCCCATGAGCAGCGGGTTGGGGCCGATCTGCATCACGCTCGGCTCGCCAACGGGGCCGTGCACGCCCTGGCAGCCCACGAGGAAGATCAGGTCGGGCGTGAGGCCCGTCATCTTCTTGAAATCGGCGGACACCGGGTAGCCCCCACAGAAGAGCGCATGGCGCGAGGGGAAGTTCGGGAAGATCTGACGGCTCGCGAACACCGGCGCTTCCAGGAGCTCGGCCAGCGCGATCGCCTCGGCCTGCGCACCCTGGCGCGTCACGTCGTCGCCGAACATGAGCACAGGACACTTCGCGGCACCGAGCCGCCGCGCGATCGCCTCCACGCTCTCCAGGCGCGCCGGCGCCACGCCCTCGATCCGATAGCCGGCTTCTTCACCGATCTGCGCTTCGAGCCCTTCCTGGTTGAGCAAGGCCGCGCTGATCGAGAGATAGACCGGGCCGGTCGGATAGGTCGTGGCCTCCCGCAGCGCGCGCGTGGTGGCCACGGTGATGGCGCCGGGATCGGCGCCGACCTGATAGGCGCAGCGCGCCTCCTTCATGAGCGGACGCATCGACTCCGCCTGGCTCAGACCCGGGAACGGGGCCAGCCCGCGATAGTCCTGCTGCTCCGACATCCAGTCGCCCGCCACCACCAAGAGTGAAGAACCGGCGACCTGCGCGTTGAAGAGCTGGCCGGCGAGCTGATACGAGCCGCCCATGACGTGCGCGATGGCCACGCCCACCTTGCCGCTGAGCCGGTGATACCCGTCGGCCATGGCGGCGACCAGGCCTTCGTGCTTCGCGACGACCAGACGTGGATCCTCGGTCTCCGCCAGCGCGGCGAAGATGCCGGTCTCCGCCGAGCCCGGATTGGTGAACAGATACTCGACGCCCGCGTCCTTGAGGGTCTGGATGAGCAGCATGCCGCCGGTGCCGGTGATGGTCTTTCGCATAGCGGGAATCCTACTCTTCCCGGGGCCCGTCTGCCACGGCCTTGACCGTCCCGCGGGGCGGGACTACCTTGGCAGCGCCCATGCCGACTCGCGTCGCCACCGTCGGCCTCGTCCTCTGCGCGCTCCTGGGGGCTGCCGCGCCCGCGGCCGCCGCCCCCGCCGTCACACCCGCCCTCTTCGACTTCGTCACGTTCGATGGCATCGACTACATCCGCTGGGACGACGAGCCGGGCCGCGCCGTCGCCCCGCCCGATCTCGGCGGCGAGTTCGCCACCATCGCGTGCTCGTTCGGCGAGGATCGCCGGAGCTGCCCGTACGGGACCGACGCGGGCGCGGCCTTCATGCCCGCGGGCACGCGCATGTACGCGGTGCGGGGTTACGCGACCGAGTTCCGCCTCGCCGCGGTGTGGAAGGAGCACATCTTCCTCTATCAGGCTTGGCGAAACCCGCGCGCCAAGGTAGGTGGCGATCTCTTCGATCTCGCCGGCAAGGTGCGCGCGGTGGAGGTCGAAGCCGGAGGGGACGCTGACGAGTTCGTCCGGCAGGCCACGATCACGGCGCCCGCCGCCGTCGAAGAGATCGTGCACATGATCCTCGGTGCGCGGGTGCAGCGGCCGCTCGGCCACACCGGCCGGGAGACGCGGTACTGGCTCACCTTCTGGCTCCTCGACGGCACCACGCTCGGACGCCCCTACTATCCCGAGTCGGGCGAGATGATGGGGGGCGTCGTGTTCGGCCCCGAGTTCACTCAGCTGCTGGAGCGCCATCTCAAGGAGACGCCATGAGACCCATCGCCCGGATCACGGTCGCCGCTCTGGCCGCCCTGCTGCTGGTAGGGCTCGCCCTCGCCGGCCAGGCCGCCGCCGCGCCCGAGGGCACGATGGCCTGGGGGCTTCACGTCACGCTGGCCTCACGCTGGCTGGATCCCATCGACACCGAGGCCTTCATCAATCAGTTCATGGTGCTCTACGCGCTCCACGACGCGCTCGTGAAGCCGATGCCGGCGGGCGACAACACGCCGAGTCTCGCCGAGTCGTGGGCCGTCTCGAAGGACGGGTTGACCTACGACTTCGTGATCCGGAAGAACGCCCGGTTCCACAACGGCGACCCCGTGACCGCCGAGGACGCCAAGTTCTCCTTCGAGCGCTACCGGGGCGCGGCCGCCAGGGTCCTGAAGGAGCGGGTGCGCGAGGTGCAGGTGGTGGACACGCAGCGGGTGCGCTTCGTCTTGAAGGAGCCGTGGCCCGACTTCATGACCTTCTACGGCACCTCCGCCACCGGGGCGGCGTGGATCGTGCCGAAGAAGTACGTGGAGAAGGTCGGCGAGGACGGCTTCATCAAGGCGCCCATCGGCGCCGGGCCATATCGCTTCGTGAGCTTCCAGCCGGGCATCTCGCTGGTGATGGAAGCCTTCGACGGCTATTGGCGAAAGGTCCCGGCGGTGAAGCGCCTGGTCTTCCGCAGCATGCCCGACGAGACCACCCGCGCCGCCGCCTTGCGCGCGGGCGACGTGGACATCGTCTATCTCCTGAGCGGGCCCACCGCGGAGGACGTGAAGAGGTCGCCAGGTCTGCGCCTGGCCGCCGCGCGCCCGCCCGGCGTGGTGTTCCTCGATCTCCCCGAGCAGTGGGATCCCAAGTCGCCGTGGGCCGATCGCCGGGTGCGGTTGGCCGCCAGCCATGCCCTCGACCGCGCCGGTCTCAACAACGCGGAGACCCTGGGCATGTCGCGCCCCACCGGCGGGCTCGTTCCCCGCACGCTCGACTTCGCCAAGGTGTACGAGCCGCCCGTCTACGATCCGCCGCTGGCCAAGCGGCTCCTCGCCGAGGCCGGCCTCCCCAACGGCTTCGACGCCGGGGAGCTGACGCCGTTTCCCCCCTTCTTCTCGCTGGCGGAGGGCATCGGGAACTATCTGCAGACCGTCGGCATCCGCACGCGCCTGCGCACCATGGAACGCGCCGCGTTCCTCACCGCCTGGCGCGAGAAGAAGCTCCGCGGCGTCATCATGGGCCTGGGCGCGCCCGCCGGCAATGCGGCCACGCGCATCGAGGTGTATGTCAGCAAGAGCGGCATCTACTCCAACGGCGTCGTGCCCGAGATCGAGGATCTCTTCGCGCGACAGGCGCGCGAGCTCGACCGGACCAAGCGCGAGGCCATGCTGAACCAGATTCAGCAGATCATGCACGACCGCGTGATGCACGTGCCCATCTACGAGCTGGCCTTCCTCTGGGGCGTGGGCCCGCGGGTGGAGGAAGCGTGCGTGGATCACATCAAGGGATTCTCCTACTCCGCACCGTATGAGGACCTCAAGCTCAAGCCGGGCGCGAAGAGCCGGGATTAGAAAGGACGATGACCATGCGCTTCGTCGATTCGCAGGTGCATCTCTGGGCCGCGGAGTCTCCCACCCGGCCGTGGCCGCCCGGCCGCGCCAAGGAAGCCCAGAAGCCGTATCAGATCCTCAAGGAGACGCTGCTGTTCCAGATGGACCTGGCGGGCGTGAGCCGCATGGTGCTGGTGCCGCCCTCCTGGGAGGGCGATCGGAACGACATGGCCCTCGAGGCCGCGCGCGCCTATCCCGATCGCTTCGCGGTGATGGGGCGGCTCAACCTCGGCGACCCGGCCAGCCGCGACCTCGTGGCCGGCTGGCGTCGGCAGTCCGGCATGCTCGGCATGCGCTTCACGTTCCACAACGAGCACTACCGCCACTTCCTCACCGAGGGCACCGCGGACTGGCTCTGGCCGGCAGCGGCGAAGGCCGGCGTCCCGCTGATGGTGCTGGTGCCGGGCCTGCTCGATCACCTCGACCGCATCGCGGGCAAGCATCCCGGCCTCAAGCTCGTGATCGATCACGTGGGGATCGCGGTACGCGGCAAGGCGCCCCAGGTGTTCGAGGAGCTGCCGAAGGTGCTGGCCTTGGCCAAGCATCCGAACGTTTCGGTGAAGGCCTCGGGCATGCCGTCGCTCTCCGCCCAGCCCTACCCCTTCCCCGACCTCCACGAGGCCATTCGCCGCATGGTCGACGCGTTCGGCCCGCGGCGGGTGTTCTGGGGCACGGATCTCACGCGCATGCCCTGCACCTACTACGAGTGCATCACGCTCTTCACCCAACATCTGCCTTGGCTCAAGGGCGAGGACCTCGAATGGGTGATGGGGCGCGGCGTCTGCGAGTGGCTGGGCTGGCCGCTCAACCGCTCCTGATTTGCTCGCGGCGCGACCTCGGCAAGCAGCTGGAGCTTCTCAAGTCCGGCGCGGACCCGCATCCTGAGTGAGTGCGAGACGGCGGTCCGCCGCCGCGGCTTGAAGCATCATGTCGTGGACGTTCGGGGGCCTGGCGAGTTCGACGCGGTGTTCGCCGCTCTCGCGACGTCGCGGACGGAGGCGGCGTTCGCCCCCGCAGATTCGATGCTCTAATGTGGACAAGATTCTCAAGGGCGCCAAGCCGGAGGACCTGCCCTTCGAGCAGCCCACGAAGTTCGAGTTCGTGATCAACATCAAGGCCGCGAAGGCCCTTGGCCTCACGATTCCCCAGCCGGACCTGCTGCGGGCGGACCAGGTGATTCAGTAGCGGGCGAGAACCCCGCACAGCGAAGCACGGGCAGCCGCGGGTACTTCGGGAAGCGCGGGTCCGTCTCGGCGAGGACGCAGCGGGTGAACAGGGACCCGCGGGCCGACTCCACGCGCCGAGCGTGACGGCACGTCGCGCAGAGGCCCACGGCGGACTCCGAGGGCACGCCGCTCAGCGGCGATTGAGCCGCGGCAGAAGCTTCTTCGCCGTCTCGTCCACCTGGGCGAGCTGATCGCCGCCCGCAAAGCGCAGGCAGAGGTGCCGGACCCCCGCGTCGATCCAGCGCTGTAGCCACTCGGCGCAGCCCTCGAGCGGCCCCGCGTACGTGGCCTGGCGCGCCATGATCACCTTCGCGGTCGTTCCGTAGTAGGTCTCGAGGAACTCGTGGAGACGTCGCTCCGCGGCGGCGCGGTCGGGATCGAGCGCGAGCGTCACGTAGGCGGCGCCGGTGACGGCGTCGGCCGGTCGGCCCGCCGCCTTCGCGGCGGCCAGGACGCCGGGGAACTTCGCGGCAAACTCTTCCACGCTGGGCCCCGTCGGGAACCAGGCATCGAAGCGCGCCGCCTCGCGGAGCGCGGTCGGGCCGCTGCCGCCTATCCAGATGGGTGGACCGCCGGGACGGTGCGGCTTCGGCTCGACGGTGATGCCGTCGACGGTGAAGTGCTTGCCGCTGAACGAGACATTGTCGCGGCTCCAGAGCGCACGGCAGATGTCGAGTGTCTCGAGGAAGCGTCCCACGCGTCGCTCGAACGGCACACCGACCGAGGCGAACTCCTTCCGGATGGGCGGGGCATCGGTGGCGATGCCCACGCCGAGGATCACCCGTCCCTCGGCGGCGCGGTCGAGCGTGCCGACGATGTGCGCCAGCACCACGGGCGGGCGCAGCGCGGGAAGCAACACGCCGGTGCCCAGGCGCACGCGCTTCGTGCGGCCGGCGATCGCCGCCATCAACGTGAGGGGCTCGTGGCGCGGCCGAGCGGTGATGGAGTCGCCGATCCACACCGAGTCGAACCCTGCGGCCTCCGCGCGGTCCGCCATGGCGAGGAGCGGCCCCGTCTCGGGCCGCCCCGACATGATGGCCTCGCGGGTGGGGATCAAGACGCCGAATTCCGTCGCCATTTCAGTCCTTGACCTCCATCAGGGCGCTGAGCCCCCGGTGGAACGTGGGCGCCCCGCCCGGGACCAGGCACGTCTCCAGCACCTCGAACAGCTCCTCGCGGGTGGCGCCGAGTCGGATGGCGCGCTTCATGTGCGCGACGAGGCCCGCGCGCTCGGCGCCGCGGAAGGCGAGCAGCGCGATCGCGACGAACTCGCGCACCTTGGCCGAGACGTGGCGCCCCTCGCCCAGACTCAGCTCGTAGATACGATTGTAGGTCTCCACGAAGTCCGGGTCCTGGCGCGCCGCGAACTCCCATTCCGGGTAGATGTAGCCGCGCGCCTGCGTCATGCGGGCGATCAGCGCGTCCGCGCGCGTGTTCCGGTCCTTTGGGTTGCCGTTGCTGGTGCCGCCCTTGCGGCGACTCGCGGCCTTGGCCATGGTCCTCCCTTTCCCTCGCGATGGCGTGTTAGCGTGCATGACGTGTCCGACCGTCCCCGGCGACCGAAGGCTACCACGACGGACGCGGTCATCGCCCGGGCGGTCCTCGTCGCCGCGCTGCTGGGACTCGCCGGATGCGGCACGCTCGCGGTGTGGTTCGCGCCGGACAAGCCGGCGAGCGTCGAGCGCCGGCCGCAGGCCGCGCGCGCCGACGAGCTCTTCTGGCGCGTCCTCCACACCGGCGCCTATGACCGCATCCCCGAAGCGCTGACCGCGCTGAAGGCCGCCTACGTGGCGGATCCGGGCGACGCCGTCACCGCGGCCCATATCGGGTGGCTGCACATCTGGCGTCTCTCCGAGCGCGCGCGCCTGCCGAACGGAGGCGGACCCGACATCACCGACGACGCCCCGCTCGCTCGGAAGTACTTCGAGGAGGCGGTGCGTCTCGCCCCGGGCGAGGCGCGCTATCTCGGCTTTTACGCCGCAGCCATGATGGCCGAAGGCTCGATCCACCAGGATCAACGCCTGCTCCGCCGGGGCTTCTTCACGTTGAAGGACGCGATCGCCGCGTGGCCGGAGTTCAACGCGTTCACTGCAGGCTACATCGCGGGGCTCCAGCCGCACGACTCCCCGCGCTTCCAGGACGGGCTCGTGCTGCTGTGGGAGAACATGGACGCGTGCGTGGGCGAGCGGGCGGACCGCGCCCATCCGGACTATGCCCGCTACATGCGCCTCGAAACCCGCGAGGGACCCAAGCGCGTGTGCTGGAACTCGTGGATCGCGCCCCACAACTTTGAGGCATTTTTCCTCCACTTCGGGGACATGCTCGTGAAGGCGGGCGATCCCGAGCGCGCCGTCACCATGTACCAGAACGCCCGCCTCAGCGCCGACTTTGCGACCTGGCCGTACCGTGACGCGCTCGAGCGCCGCATCACGGAGGCCGGCGCCAACGTGGACGTGTTCCGGCGCGCCGATCCACCCGCGAGCGGACCGACCATGATGGTGCGCTCCCCCTACGCTTGCGTGGGCTGTCACCAGCAGTAGTGCGCGCCCTCTTCCGGCTGCACGACTTCCGCTGGCTGTCCGCCAACATGGCCTGCGCGTCCGTGGGCATGATGGGCGAGGTCGTGGTGCTCGGCTGGCTCGCCCTTGAGCTCACGGACTCCCCGTTCCTCGTCGGCCTCGCCATGGGGGCGCGGGCGCTGCCGCTCTTCTTCGTGGGCGTGCCTGCGGGCGTGCTCGCCGACCGGTGGCCGCGCCATCGCCTGCTGATGCTCACCGCCCTGGGCCAGAGCGTCGTGGCGGCGGCCACCGGCGTGGTGATCCTCGCCGGCACCCTGCGCCTCCCGCAGCTCCTGGCGTTGACGCTTGCCTCCGGCACGCTGCGCGGCGTGGAGCACGCGACCCGGCAGAGCTACGCCCACGACGTGGTCGGGGGCGCGGGCCTCGTGCGGGGCCTCGCCGTGCTCGGGCTCGCCATGCGCGGCGGCTGGCTCGTGGGGTCCCTCGGCGCGGGTGTCGTGATCGCGGGGCTCGGCTCGGGCGCGGCGTATCTCGCGGTGGCCGCGACCTACATCGCGAGCGCGCTCGCGTTGCTGCCGGTGTCGACGCCGCCGCGGGTCGCCGCACCGTCCCCGGCGTCCATGTGGCGGAACGTGGTGGACTTCGCGGGTCTCCTGCGCCGTGACACGCTGCTGCTCGCGCTCATGGCGCTCACCGCCGGCGCGGAAGTGCTGGGCTTCTCCCACCAGACGCTGCTGCCAAGCCTCGCGCGCGACGTGCTCAAGAGCGGTCCCGAGGGCCTCGGCGTGCTGAACGCCGCGCGCTCGGTCGGCGGTATCGTCGGTCTCCTGGCGACGATGCACGGCGCCACGGGCGTGGCGGGCGGGGGCGGCGCGCTTTTCCTCGCGGTGCTCGCCGGCTTCGGGGTGAGCCTCATCGGGCTGGGGGCCGCCCCGTACGTCGTGGGCTTCGCCGGCGTCGTGCTGGTGCTGGTCGCCGCCAACGCGCTGGGCGCCCTCACCGATCTCCTCGCCCAGAGCCTACTGCAGCTCACCTCACCGCCCGAGCTGCGCGGGCGCGCGGGTGGCGCCTGGGTCGTCGCCATCGGGCTCGCGCCCCTCGGTCAGCTCCAGATCGGCGCGCTCGCCTCGCTGCTCGGGGTGAGCGCGGCGCTGGCCGCGAGCGGCCTGGCCCTGGTGGGGCTCGCGGGGGCGACCCGGCGCGTGTTCCCGCAGATCCGGCGGCTTTAGCGCGCGAGCAACAGCCGCTCGTAGAGCGCGGACAGGACCTCGTCCGCGGTGGCCGACGCCCAGATGGGGAAGAACGGCCCGTCCTGCAACGCGCGCCAATCGCGCATGAAGCGCGCCCAGGCCTCCTCCTTCGTCTCGCTGCCGCGTGGCGCCTGCATGGCGGGTACGATGCGGTCACGGCGGCCTGCGTAGAGGGCGGGCCGCTCGATGTGGCGGTGCAGCTCCACGAAGTCGCGCGTGTACACGATCGCGACGGGAATGGACTGAAAGGTCTCGCCGTTCCGCTCGTAGAGGAAGGCGTTCATCAGATCGGCATTGGGCGAGTCCGCGGGGTCCGCGCGCGGAGCTTCGCTGAATCGCCGCCCGTCCCGGTTGAAGATGCGGAGCTCGAGGCCGCCCGCCTCGGCCAGCCGCGCGAGGATGCAGACGTCGCGGCGGCAATCCGACGACCACTCTTCCGAGATGACGAGGATCTTGGCGGGGCCGCCTGGCTGGGCGGCGAGCCAGCGGATGGCCTCGGCCTGCGCGGGAGCGAGACGCAGGCGCTCGTACCAGGCCCGGATGCCGGCGCTCAGATCTCTGCGCTCCCGCCCGAGCCACCAGCCCGCCTCGCGGGCGAGATTCTCCGGCGTCCCGATGTAGTCGAGGTACTGCGGGAAGGTCATGCCGGCGGCGAAGCGGGCCGGCGTGACGACCGAGGAGCGGCCTACCGCATGAAGCTCGGCAGCCACAGCGAGATGATGGGAAACGCGACCAGGATGGCCAGCCGGATCACGTCGGCCCACATGAACGGCATGACGCCGCGGAACACCGTGCCCGTGGGCACGTGGGGCAAGAGCGTCTTCAACACGAACATGTTCATCCCCACCGGCGGGCTGATGAGCCCGATCTCCACCACGCAGACGATGATGATGCCGAACCAGATCGGGTCGAAGCCCAGCTGCACGATGACGGGGAAGAACACCGGCATCGTGAGGAGGATCATGGACAGCTCCTCCATGGCCGTGCCCAGGACGACGTAGATCGCGCAGATCGCCGCCACCACCGCCACCGGATGCACGGCGAAGCGCGCGACGAAGGCTTTGAGGTCGGCGGGCATCGTCGTGATGTTGATGAACTCCGCGAACATGAGCGCGCCGATCAGGATCAGGAACAGCATGGCGGTGGTGCGCGCGCTCTCGAGCAGCGCGTCGTAGAGCGTCCGCCACGTGAGGGCCCGGCGCCCGAGCGCGAAGAACAGGGCCCCGGTGGCCCCCATGCCCGCGCCCTCGGTCGCGGTGAAGAAGCCCACGTAGATTCCACCCATCACAAACACGAACAGCGCGGCCACCGCCCACACGTCCTTCAACGCGGCCCACCGCTCGCGCCAGGGCGACCGCTCGCCCGGCGGGCCCCAGGTGGGGTGCCGCCACGTCGTGTAGAGGATGGCCCCGCAGAGCAGGAAGGCGCCGAGAATGCCGGGCAGGATGCCGGCCATGAAGAGCTTGCCGATGTTGGTCTCGGTGAAGACCCCGTAGATGACCATGATCGTGGACGGCGGGATCATGATGCCGAGGGTGCCCGCCCCCGCCACCGTACCCGCGGCGAGCGTGTCGGAGTAGCCGAACCGCTTCATGGACGGATACGCCACCTTGGCCATGGTGGCGGCGGTGGCGATCGACGACCCGCAGATGCCGCCGAAGCCCGCGGAGGCCCACACCGTGGCCATGGCGAGGCCGCCGCGGAGATGCCCGATGAAGGCGTAGGCGGCGCGGAAAAGCTCCTGCGACATGCCCGCCCGCGTGACGAAGTTCCCCATCAGAATGAAGAGCGGCACCACCGAGAGGGTGTAGTTGCGCCCGGTCTCGTAGATCTTGGTCTGCGTCATCGCGAACGCCACGTGCCAGTTCCAGTCGCGCATGTAGGCGTAGCCGATCACGCCCACGATGCCCATCGCGTAGGAGATGGGCACGCGCAGGAAGGCGAGCAGCATCATCGCGAAGAGCCCGACCAGCCCCTCGATCATGCCGGGCGCACCAGCGCGCGATAGACGTGGATGAGGGCGGCCAGCCCCACCATCACCGCCATGAAGTAGACGAAGGGGCCATAGGCGATGCGCAACACGTCCGTCGTGTCGCGATACGCCCAGATCCGGTCCGCCTTCAGCCACACGAGCCACGCGAGGAGGCCCATCGTGGCCGCGCAGACGAGCTCGACGGTCCGCACGAGGCCGCGCTGGAGCGGCGCGGGCAGGAGGCGGTCGATGAAGTCCATGAGCGCATGCTCGTTCGCGTACGAGACGAGGGGCAGGCCGGCAAAGATCAGCACGAGCAGCATCAGCTCGGTGACCTCAAAGGCGCCTCGCAGCGGCCGGCTGAACACGTAGCGCGCGACCACGTCCACGAACGTGAGCGCGGTCATGGACAGGAGAATGGCGGCGGCGGCGAGGCCGAGGAGTCCCTCGGCAATCCGCTCCCAGCCGCGGGCGGATGCGCTCACGGCCCGGCGGCGACCTTCTTCAGCTCGGCGCGGAACTCCGCCAGGATCTTGGCGGCATCGACGCCCTTGGCGCTGGCCTTGGTGATCCAATCGTCCACGATGGGCGCCGAGCGCTTCTGGACCTCGGCCACGAAGGCGGGATTCGCGTTGACGATCTTGACGCCCGACTTCTGCAGCGCCTCCAGCCCCTTCTTGTCCGCGTCGTCCCAGGACTGGCCGGCGAGGCGCGAGAGATGCTCCCCCGACACCTTGAGGATCGCGTCCTGGTCCGCCTTGGGCAGCTTGTTCCACTTGTCCTCGTTCATGAAGAACCCGAAGGCGGAGCTGTACATGCCCCCGGGGAAGAGCGTGGCCTGCTCCAGCACGGTGTCGAGCTTGAACGACACGATGGACTCCATGGGGAAGAACACGCCGTCGGCCACGCCGCCCTTGAGCAGCTCGTAGGATTCGGGCGCCGGCTTCACGAACGCGGAGGCGCCGAGGGCCTTGGCCACCGCCTCCGCCACGCCGCCGCCGGTGCGGATCTTGAGGCCCTGGACGTCCGCGATCCCGCTCACCGGCTTGCGCGTGAACATCTGGCCGGGGCCGTGGGTGAACACGCCGAGCAGCTTCACGCCCTTGTACTCGCCCACCTTGTCGAAGTACTTCCAATGGATGCGGGAGTAGGCGACCGAGTTGACCAGGGCGGTGTCGCCGGCGCCGGGCAGCTCGGCCATCAGCGGCAGGATGTGGCGCGCGGGCGTGTAGCTGGCGGTCACATAGGAGACGTCGACCAGGCCGTCCCGCACGGCGTCGAAGGTGCCGGGCGGCGCGGACGGATGCTTGGGCAGCATCGTGAGCTTCACGCGCCCCTGCGTCGCCTTCTCCACCTCGTTGGCCCAGCCCTGGAGCACTACCGCGGTGAGGTGATGCTGCGGCGACACCCACGAGGACATGGTGAGCGTGGTCTGGGCCTGGGCGGACCCGACGAGCACCCCGCACGCCATGAGCGCGACGATGACGAGACACGAGAGCTTCCGCATCAAGAGCCTCCGATCGAGGGGGGTGGGAGGGAGAGCCGGCGGGTAGTGTAACATTCGGCCATGAAAACCGTCGTCGCGCTCCCCGGAGAAGGCATCGGCATCGAGGTCGTGGACGCCGCCTGCGAGCTCATGGCGGCAGCCGGCATGCCCGTGAAGATCCTCACCCCGCCCCAGCGGGACCCGAATCCCGTGCCGAGCCCCGCGGGCGGCCATGCGCTGCCCGAGTCGACCCGCCGGACCGCTCGCGACGCCGACGCCGTGCTGTTCGGCGCCGCCGGCCCGTCCACCTCCGGCGTGGTGGCGTGGCTCCGCTGGGAGATGGAGGCGTGGGGCGGCGTGCGGCCGGCGAAGTTCTACCCGGGCATGCGCTCTCCCCTCGCCGATCCCGAGGGCATCGACCTCGTGGTGATCCGTGAGAATTCCGAGGGCATCTATCCGGGGCGCGAAGGCGATCTCGCCGAGCTCAAGCGCGTGATGCCCGGGTCGCGGGACCGCCTCGGCCGCGGGCTCGATGGCTACGGCGAGGGCCGCTACGCGGTGAAGGTGGTCACGAGGCAGGGCGCGGAGCGCATCGCGCGCTTCGCCTGCGACGTGGCGCGCAAGCGCAAGGCCCGCGGCGGACGCGGCGTGGTGGGCTGCGCCACCAAGTCCAACGTGCTGCGCCAGTCCGACGCCCTCTTCCACCACACGGTCGAAGAGATCGTGGCGGGCTGCCCCGACCTCCGCTTCGAGCACTTCCACGTGGACGACGCCGCCCGGCGGCTGATCCGATTCCCCAAGGCGATGGACGTGCTCGTGTGCATGAACCAGTACGGCGACATCCTCTCCGACGTCGCCGGCGAGGTGGCGGGCGGGCTCGGAGTCGCGCCCTCCGCCAATCACGGCGACGACGGCTGGGCCTACTTCGAGTCGGTGCACGGCTCGGCCCCCGACATCGCGGGGCGCGGCATCGCCAATCCCACCGCGACGTTGCTCTCGTGCGTGCTCCTGCTCGATCACCTGGGACTCGAGACGGAATCGCGGCGCCTCGAGGCGGCGGTGGCGCGCGTGTACCGGGACGGCCGTGCCCTCACGCCCGATCAGGGCGGGCGCGCCACCACGAAGGCGATGTCGGCGGCGGTGCTCGACGCCTACCGCAGCCAGTAGCCGCGGGGGACCGCTCGCCCCATGCTCCTGATCGAGCACGCGCTCGTCGTCACCCTGGACGGCGCGCGCCGTGTGTACGCGGACGGCTCGGTGGTGGTCGACGGCACACGCATCGTGCAGGTGGGCCGGGCGGCCGACGTGCGCCCGCCCCGGCCGCCCGACCGCGTGATCGACGGGCGCGGCCGTCTGGTGCTCCCGGGCTTCGTGGATACCCACGCGCATCTCTCCGAGCACCTCTCACGCGGGCTGATCCCCGAGTCGGTGCCGGTGGACCGGTACGTCCCCGACTGGTACATTCCGCTCTACGCGACGATCTCCCCCGAAGAAGAGGCGGCCGCCGCAGAGCTCGCGTGCCTCGAGATGCTTCGCACCGGCACCACTACATTCTGCGAGGCCGGCACGCTGTTCGACGTGCTCGCGGTGGCGCGCGCCGTGGATGCGGTGGGGCTGCGGGCCATCCTGGGCCGCTGGTCCTGGGATCTGGCCAGGGGTCCCGGGCCTCTCGCTCAGTCCACCGACGGCGCGCTGGCCCTCACCGAGGCCGCCATGGACATGGTGGGGACGCTGGGCACCATGCTGGTGGACGTATGGCCTCTCCTCATCGGCTTCGGGACCGCCTCGGAGCGGCTGATCCGCGGCGCGCACGCGCTCGCCGAGCGGCGCGGCACCGGCTGGGGCATGATGCAGTTCGCCTCGCATCCATCGCGGAAGACGGCGGACATCTTGCCCCTCGCGGTGCTGGAAGCATGGGGGGTGCTCGGCCCGCGCTGCAAGCTCGCCCACATGGTGCACGTGAACGAGGACGACATCGCGTTGCTCGCGCGCCGCGACGTCAAGATCGCACACTGTCCGTCCGCAGCGCTCAAGCACGTGAAGGGCCTGCACAGCCACGGCCGCTTCCCCGAGATGCTGGACGCGGGGGTGACCGTCTCCCTCGGCGGCGACAGCGCCAACGGCTCGAATCATTTCGACATGCTACGCCTCATGTCCCTTGCCGCCCTCGCCGCCAAGGACGCGCGCCTCGACCCGGGGGTGCTGCCACCCGAGCGGGTGCTCGAAATGGCGACGCTCCATGGCGCGCGGGCGCTGGGGCTCGAGGCTGAGATCGGCTCGCTGGAGGCGGGCAAGCGGGCCGACCTCGTTCTCTTCGACGTGGACCGTCCGGAGTGGCGCCCGCTCCTGGACCCCGTGGCCAACCTCGTACACAGCGCCAGCAGCGCCAGCGTGCACACGGTGATGATCGACGGGCGCGTCGTGCTCGACGCCGGACAGGTCACGACGGTGGACGAGGCGGAGGTCCTGGAGCGGGCCGAGCGCCTCGCCCGGCCCTATCTGGACCGGGCGGGCGTCGCCGCGCGGCCTCGGTGGCCGCGCATTTCCTGAGCCGCGAGCGCTAGACGGCGGCGGGCTTGTAGATCGGCGTGCGCCACTCGGGGAAGCGCTTGTCCACCCCGCGCACCACGTCCATGTACGTGGTGATGAGCCGCTGAGTGACCGGCCCCACCGCGCCGCTGCCGAGATTGAACCGATCCACGGACAGGATCGGGGTAATCTCGTAGCCCGAGCCGCAGAAGAACGCCTCGTCGGCCACGTAGAGCTCGGTGCGCGCGATGTGCCGCTCCACCACCTCGAGGCCCAGCGCGGGGGCCAGGGTGTCGAGGAGGGTGGTCCGGGTGATGGACTCCAGGATGTCGCTGGTCAGCGGCGGCGTGATGAGCTGGCCGCGGCGCACCATGAAGAACGTCGCCCCCGACCCTTCCGCCACCGTGCCCTGCTGGTTCAGGAAGATCGGGGCGTCGTAGCCGTCGGCCTTGGCCTGCAGCGTGGCGAGCCGCCCGTTCTGGTAGTTCGACCCGGACTTCAGCCGAATGGGGATCGCATTGTCCGACGTCCGCTGCCAGGACGTGACGCAGCAGCGGAGCCCCGCCCCGTCGGTGATACGGCCGCGCCGGCGGGGATTGATGTACATGCCGGTGGGCGACGTGGAGTCGAGTCCCGCGCCGCCCACGTAGGCGACCAGGTGCATGTGCACGTCTTCCTGGACGTCGTTGCCGCGTAGGGCCTCGCGCACCGCTTCGTAGAGGTCGGCGTCCGAGTAGGGGACGGTGAAGCGCATCATCTTCATGGACTCGCGAAAGCGCGCGAAGTGCTCGGCGAGCCGGAAGGCGTAGAGCTCCCCGTCGGCGGCGTTCCAGTAAGCCCGCAGCCCCTCGAACACGTTGGTGGCGTAGAACACCGCCGCGCTATTGACGGGCAGCACAGCCTCCGCCTGGGGGACGAGCTTGCCATTCATCCAGATCTTGAAGTCGGCCATGCGCGGCTGCCTCCTGTGGGGGTGTGGGCTTCGGAGCCGAGTCTAACAGGCCGGGGGGCGGCCCGCCACCACCCCCCCCTACCCCTGCTCGAACGTCGACAGCGTGCGGCGCAGCTCGTCCGCCCTCACCGTGCCGCCGTAGCGCGCGATGCCCTCGCGGATCACCTCGAGGGCACGGGCGCGGTCGCCCCCGCGCCAGTGCGCCCAGGCGAGCTGATTCCACGTCTCGGCAAGCTTGTATGGGCTCACGTCCTCGGCGCGCTCGTCGAGGAGGCGCCGGCACGCCGCGATCGCCTCGTCGTGACGGCCGGCGGACGAATAGAGCCGGCTGAGGCTCACCGCCAGCGACTGCGTGGTGTCGCCGATCATGCAGTTCGCGCAATTGTCGGTGCGGGCGCGATACCCGAAGTAGCGCGTGTAGCCGAACTCGGCCAGACCCAGGCGCTGCGGGTAGTCGGCAGCCACATGGTCCAGCAGCATGATCGCGGTGGCCACGACGTGGTCGTCGTCGGGATGGTCCACGATGCCCTGATAGGCAGACTTGAAGAACTGCCGCTCGCCGACCCCGCCGCGGGGGAAGCCCTGCCAGGCGGCGAGGAGATCGCCGATATTGTCCACCTTGTAGGGGGTCTGCACGCGCTCCCACCAGTCGGGGCGCGGCGCCGCCGTCGCGAACGCGGCGACGAACTCGCGCAGACGCGCCTGTCGGGCCGCCTCCCGCGCCGTGTGCGCCATCCTGGCCCGCTCGTGCTCGCGCGCGGTCATCCACTGATAGGCGGTGGCGCCGCCGCCGCCGATCACCAGCCCCGCGACCACGAAGCCCACGAGCGCCAGCGCCCGGCGGCGTCTCCTGGACTGATCGGGCACGGCGACGAGCCGGTACGCCCCCGCGAGCAGGACCGCCCCGGCGCCCGCCACGGCGCCATAGGCCCAGCGCGGAATGCTCTCGTCGCGGACGCGAAAGCGGTAATTCCACGAGTGCGCACCCCCATCGTGCGTGTAGAAATCCCCCACCAGCCGGCCGCTCTTCCAGGCCTCGACGCGGAACACGTACTGCTCGCCCTCGCCGGCCGGTGGCAGCGCCAGCTTCACCGCGACGTCGCCGGTACTGGCGTTGACGACCTCGCGCTCGCCGCCGGGCCGGCCGCAGGGCCGCGCGAGGACCCGATAGCGGTACTCGGCGTCCGGCACCAGCGGCTCCCAGCCGAACTCCACCGTCGCGCGCGGAGTCCACGCGTAGCGTGGCGTCTCGAAGCTCGGCTGCTTGTCGCAGCTCGTCAGCATGCCCTCGATGGGACGACCGTTGTCGCCCGGGCGCGTGAGATGGATCAGCCGCGGCATGTCCACGGTGATCCGCTCCGGACCATCCGCGGTGATCTCGAAGACGGGCTGGGCCTCGTAGTCACCCGGATGGCGCCGCGGGTTGGCAGGATTCTCGTCGATGCTCACGTGCAGACGGTACTTGCCGGGCAGGAGTCCCCCTAACGTGTAGGCTCCGGGCGTGGGGGTGCGCTCGACACGACAGGACGTCCAGCGGTTCCGGGCGTAGTCGAAGCAGGAGAAGTCGGGTGGGGCCTGAGGATCCAGCGGCCGCCCGTCGAAGCGCAGCTCGAGGAGGATTGGAGCCCGGTCGACAGGCGCTTGAGCGTCGGCCGCCGCGGGAAGGAGCGCGGCGAAGAAAAGCGCCGCGAGACCAATCACCGGGACGCGGCGAGTCACCCCAAACCGCGGTTACCGCCGGGCGACAAGCCGCCGGAACACCGCGCCGAACTCGAACCCGTAGCCCGAAGCCAGCTCGGCCGCGTTCTTCTTGATCCGCTCGCCCATGGTGGCGCCCTCGGGGATGTTGAAGCCGGGGACCTGGCTCTGATGGCGGATGATCGCGGCGATCTGCCGGTCGATCGACTCCGTCACGTCCACGATGACGTCGGGCTCGTCCGCGCCCCAGTACCAGAGCTCGCGCACCTTGTGCGGCTCCAGCCCCTCCAGCGTGATCTGCTCGGGGAAATGCAGGTGGTCGCGCGCGTAGGGATAGACGGCATCCGTGGCGACGATGCCCGCCTTGCGATGGTCGCGGTGCTGGAAGCCGCGGATGCGGTATGGGTCGTGGACGAACACGGTGTGGGGCCGGTGGCGACGGATGGCGCCCACCACGTCGCCCAGGAACGCGCGCGTGTCCTCCAGCTCGCCGTCGGCATAGCCCAGCATTTCGACGTGGCGCACCCCCATGAAGTCGGCGGCGGCGCGCTGCTCGGCGGCGCGCCTCGCCACCAGCGCGTCCGGGGCGAGGCTGCGATCGGCGGTGCCCGCCTGGCCGTTGGTGCACAGCACGTAGCTGACCTCGCAACCCGCGGCGACCCAGCGCGCGATCACCCCGCCGGAGCCGATCTCGGCGTCGTCGGGGTGGGCGAAGATCACCATGGCGCGGTCGGGAACGTCGGTGATGACCTCCAGCTTGCCGTCGGAGTCGGTGGGCATGCGGACGATTCTACCCCGGACTTTGCCGGCGCGCCTCGACCTGCCGGGCCAGCTCCTCCGCGGCGGTCTGCTTGGACGGGCCCGCGGCGTTGAAGTAATAGCGCTGGAGCACGGCCTGGATGCGCCGCGCCTCCGCGTACGGCGCTTGGGCGATCTGGCGCTGGGCCTCGCGCAGCGTGTCCTCGATCGGGGTGAAGCGCACGCGCGGGTCGCCGCGCAGCCGGTCCATGATGGCGTCCTCGTAGATCCAGATCCGCGCCTTGAGCAGCTCGCCCGCGAACGTGATCTCGTCGACCCGGAGCGGTCCGGCCTGGCCCACCGGCGGCGGCACCTGGGAGAAGATGAGGTGGATGCGGTTGGCGGTGAGCCACGCGTCGTCCGCGGTCTTCTCGTGGCCCACGTGGCCGCGCGCGGCCAGGGGCCGCTTGGCGAGCGAGTACTGCGTGAGCCCGGTCATCTCCGCGAGGTACGGTAGCCCGCTATAGTACCCGAACACGCACATCCCGCCCTCGTACGCGGCGCGGATGGGGAGGCCGCCGAGCGTCTGCCCGGCCATGCGCCCCTGCAGGCGCCGCGCGTCCATGAGCGCGGGCGGGTAGAAGGCGGGCTCGTCGGCGATGCCGCGAATGCGCTCCCGGGAATGCGCGAAGACGGGATACGGGAGCAGCACGCCCGCGAGGGCCAGCGCCACGGCGGCGCCGGGCACCAGGCGGTCGGGCTGCGCCACGAGCAGATCCTCCAGGACGACGAACAGGAGCGGCATGGCGGGCAGGAGGCGCCGCGCGAACATGAAGTCGCCGCCGCTGTGCGCCACGTACGCGACGAAGAGGGCGAACGCGGCCAGCAGCACGACGTGCCGACGGGTGAGGATCCCGTCGAGCCGGGGCAAGCTGGCGAGGAGGAGCAGGACGGCGAGCGGCACGATGAACCAGTTCTTCTCGAGGAACAGCAGCACGTAGAACCAACCCTGGCCGTAGTAGGGATCGAGGGCGGACTTGGAGTAGAACGCGGTGGGGAAGAGGTCCCCGTAGTAGCCGAGCTTGAACGCGACGAGCGACGCACCCGCCACCGCGAGTGGCGCCGACGCCGCGCCGGCGAGCGCGAGTCGCCGCCCCGGGGAGGCTTCCGGATGCACGAGCCAGGCGCCCGCGACGCCCGCCGCCGCGAAGAGCACGCCATCCGGTCGCGTGGCGACGGCGGCGGCGAGCAGGGCGCCCGCGGCGGCGAGCGCACCCGCGCCGCTCGCGGGACGGCTCGCAAGGAGGAGCCCGGTCACGGCGAGCAATGTGAAGAGGCTGGTCTCGAGCCCCCCGGTGGCCCAGGTCTGATAGTCGTGCATCAGCAGCACCAGCGCGGCGGCGAGCGGGGCGAAGGGCATCCGCGCCGCCGGCCGCCGGCTCCCCCATGCGAGCACCGTCACCAGCCCCAGCCAGCAGGTGATCCCGAGCGTCTGCGAGGAGGTCTCGGGCGAGAAGCCGAGCGCCATCGCGCCGGCGAGGAGCAGCGTCCACAGGAGATTGGTGTAGCCCTCGACGCGCTCGCCCACGTTGTAGACGAGCCCATCGCCGCGCAGGAGATGGGCCGCGTAGCGGAAGGAGATGAAGGCGTCGTCGGAGAGCCACGCGAGGGCGAGCGCGCGCCAGAGCGCGAAGAGCACGGCGGCGGCGCCGAGCGACACCGCTCCCGCGAGGAGGATGCGGCGGCGCGAGGAGCCCGACGGCCAGTGCACCTTGGCAGCGATTCTACTCGCGCGTCCCCCGCGGGCCCGCGACTTGTGTGCGGTCTCGGCGGATGCTATACCGGCCCTCACCGGAGGGCACCCGTCCATGAAAATCAAGGCGGAGAACGGGCTCGCGCGCATCCTCAAGGCCGAGGGCATTCCCTGGGTGTCGTGCTACCCCACCAGCAACGTGAACAATGCGCTCGGCGAGGAAGGCGTGCCGATCCTCATGATGGGCGAAGAGCGCTTCGCGGTGGCGGTGGCCGACGCCTTCTCGCGCGTGACCTGCGGAAGGCAGATCGGCGCCTGCACCGTGATGGCGAGCCTCAATGCCGCGGGCATCCAGATGGCGTACGGGGCGATCGCCCAGGCGTGGGAGGATTCTTCCCCGCTCCTCGTCATCGCCGAGGGGCTCGCGCGCGGGGCGAGCCGCCACACCCACTTCGACATGCCGGAGGCGTTCCGCTCCGTGACCAAGTGGGTCGGCGAGGTGGACCGCGCGGAGCTGATCCCGGACTACGTGCGCCGGGCCTTCACCCATCTCCGGTCCGGCCGGCCCGGTCCGGTGCTACTCCTGGTGCCGCGCGACCTGGGCGAGTACGACGACGCCGAGCATCCCTACAGCCCCGTGAAGGGCTGGCGCTCCGGCCCGGATCCGGATGACGTGCGCGCGGCGGCGCGCGCGCTGACCGGGGCCAAGGATCCCCTGCTCTTCGTGGGCGAGGGCGTCCTCTACGCCGACGCCACCGCGGAGCTGCGGGAGCTCGCGGAGCTGGCCCAGGTCCCCGTGCTCACCACCCTCAAGGCCAAGGGCGCATTTCCTGAGAATCACCCGCTGTCCGTGGGCGTGCGCGGCTCGCACGCCGAGCATTTCCTCGGCAAGGCCGACCTTCTCTTCTCGATCGGCGCGAGCCTCTTCCCCAATCGGTTCAGCCACGCCATTCCGGACGCGGAGAAGAAGACCATCGTGCAGTGCACGGTGGACACCCTCGACATCAACCGCTCCTACGAAACGCGGCACGCGGTGATCGGCGACGCCAAGCTCACCCTCGCGGCGCTGGTCAACGAGCTGTCGGCCCGCGGCGGCCTGCGGAAGAACCCCGCGCTGCTCGAGGAGATCAAGGGCGCCAAGGCGACCTTCCTCGCGAAGTTCCGCCCGTGGATGGAGTCGAGCGAGACGCCCATCAATCCCTACCGGGTGTTCGGCGATCTCATGAAGGTGCTGGATCCGAAGAACTCGTTCGTCACCGCGGATTCCGGCAACACGCGCGATCAGACGAGCACGGTGTACGAGGCCCACATCCCGCGCGGCTATCTCGGGTGGGGCAACGTCTCGACGCTGGGCTTCAGCCTCGCCGGGGCCGTGGCGGCCAAGCTCGCCTTCCCGAATCGCCAGTGCGTGCACGTCACCGGCGACGCGGGCGTCTGCTACATGATGGGCAACTTCGAGGCGGTGGCCCGCTACAAGCTCGGCATCACGACCATCCACATCAACAACGGCGGCTACTCGGGCTATGGCCCCGGCTTCTGGGGCGCGGGCCACGATCCTTACACCTGGAAGGTGTCCGACCATGAGTCGGCCTGCATGGCCAACATGGCGCGCGCGGTCGGTTTCCACGCCGAGGACGTGTCGCAGCCGGCGGAGATCATTCCCGCGCTCAAGCGCGCGTTCGACGAGAACGCCAAGGGACGCCCGGCCTTCGTCGAGTTCCTCTGCTCGCATCATCCCGTGCATGGCGGCTGGGTGCGAGCCGGTGGGGGCCACTAGCCGATGAGTCCCGACTTCCTCATCACGTCCCTGATCGTCGTGGTGTCGCCCGGCACCGGTGTCCTCTACACGCTGGCCGCCGGTCTGGCCCGCGGGCCGCGCGCGAGCGTGGTCGCGGCCTTTGGCTGCACGCTCGGCATCATTCCCCACATGGCGGCGGCGGTCATGGGGCTGGCCGCGCTGCTGCATGCGAGCGCCCTCGCGTTCCAGACGCTGAAGGTGCTGGGGGTGGCGTATCTCCTCTACATGGCGTGGAGCTCGCTCCGGGAGGGGGGCGCGTTCCGCCTCGACCCGCAGGTCAAGCCCCGCCGGGCGGCCGACGTCATCGTCTCGGCGATCCTCATCAACCTCCTCAATCCCAAGCTGTCGATCTTCTTCTTCGCCTTCCTGCCCCAGTTTGTGACCGCGGCGGAGCCGCACCCACTCGCCCGCATGCTCGAGCTGAGCGCGGTGTTCATGCTGCTCACGTTCGTGGTGTTCGTGGGCTACGGGTTGTTCGCGGCGTCGATCCGCCGGCACGTGATCACGCGCCCCCGGATCATGACGTGGATGCGCCGCAGCTTTGCCGCCGCATTCGGCGCGCTCGGGGTCAAGCTCGCGCTGGCCGACCGGTAGCGTCTAGGACGGCTGGGCGAGGTCCGCCTTGGTGTAGGGAATGCTGACCGTGGCGTCGGGCGGAATGGGCGGCAGGGTCGCTTCCCAGGCGGCGTAGCGCGCGCGAAGCTCGGCCAGGCGCTCGGGGTGGCGCCGGGCCAGGTTCGCCCGCTCGCGCTGGTCCTGGGCGAGGTCGAAGAGGAACTCGTCGCCGTCCAGGGCAAGATACTTCCAGTCGCCCGAGCGCAGCGCCTTCTGGCTTCGGAACTTCATCCGCCAGTAGAGGTCGCGCGTGATGGTCGCGCGGGGGTCCTCCAGCACGGGCAGCAGGCTCACGCCGTCCAGCGGGTAGTCGGGATGCGGGGCCACGCGCGCCGCCGCGAGCATGGTCGCGGTCCAGTCCATGGTGAGAGCCTGCTGCGCGGTGACCGCGCCCGACGCGATGCGCCCCGGCCAGCGCACGATGTAGGGCACGCGGATCCCGCCCTCGAGCAGGTCCATCTTCTTTCCGACCATCGGCCAGGTGTCCGAGAAGCGCTCGCCCCCGTTGTCGCTGGTGAAGATCACCAGCGTGTCCGCGGCGGCGCCGGTGGCGTCGAGCGCGCGCAGGATGCGGCCGATGCCCTCGTCCATCTGGCGCACCATCTCGAGGTAGGTCGGGACCGAGCCGCCGTCGGTATGGCTGATCCGCTCGAGCCTCCGCGCCAGGGCCTCGTCGGCGCGGGTCTCCCAAGGCCAGTGGGGCGCGGTGTAGTGCACGGAGAGGAGAAACGGCGCCTCACGCCCGCGCTGGCGCTCGATGAACGCCACCGCGCCGTCCGAGATGAGGTCGGTGAGATAGCCCGCGCGGGGCGATTCCGCCTCGCCCTCGAAGAGGTCGTGCTGGCCGGCGGAGTCACGATGCGTGAAGTAGTCCACGCCGCCGCTCATTGGGCCGAAGAACTCGGCGTAGCCGCTCTTGAGGGGGCCGAAGTGCGGGAGGAAGCCCAGGTGCCACTTGCCGACGAGGGCGGTGGTGTAGCCGGCGGCGCGGAGCAGCGATGGCAGGGTGGGATGCTCGGGGGGCAGCCCCAGGGCGGGATTGCCGCGGTGGCGGCTCGCGATGGGCTCGTCGTTGCCCGCCCGCAGCCGGTATTGCCACCGTCCGGTGATGAGGGCGAAGCGGGTGGGCGAGCATACCGGGGAGTTCGAGTAGCCATCGGTGAACCGCAGTCCCTGCGCGGCGAGCCGGTCCAGCTCGGGTGAGCACGGCGTGCGCCCGCCGTAGCACCCGAGATCCGAGTATCCGAGATCGTCGGCGAGGATGAAGACGAAGCTCGGCCGCGTCCCCCGCGGGCTCACCGGTCCCGGTCGATCAGCACGCGGCGGAGGATCTTGCCGGACGCCGACTTGGGGATCTGGTCGATGAACTCGAGATGGCGGATGCGCTTGTGCGGGGACACGCGGCCGGCCACCCAGCCCATGATCTCGTCGGCCGAGGTCTTGCGCGACGCCTCGTCGGGCTTGAGGACGACGTAGGCCTTCGGGACCTCGCCGGCCTCCGCGTCCGCCTTGCGCACTACCGCGGCGTCGAGCACGGCGGGATGGGTCACGAGCAGCGCCTCCAGCTCGGCCGGCGCGACCTGCAGCCCCTTGTACTTGATGAGCTCCTTGGTGCGGTCGACGATGAAGAAGAAGCCGTCGGAATCGACATAGCCGACGTCGCCCGTGTGGTACCAGCCCTCACGATCCAGGCACGCGTCGGTCTCCTCCGGGCGGCCGAGATAGCCCTTCATGATCTGGGGGCCGCGGATCCAGAGCTCCCCTTCCGTGCCCTGCGCCACTTCCTCCAGCGTCACCACGTCGACCATCTTGACCTCGGTCCCGGGGACCACGCGGCCCACCGAGCCGGGCTTCAAGGGCGCGTCGTGGGTGGGGCTCAAGTGGGTGACCGGGCTCGCCTCCGTCATTCCGTAGCCCTGCACCACCGGACAGCCGAGCTTCTTGGACAGCTCGCGCGCGATGTCCTCCCCCAGCGGGGCCGCACCCGAGAAGACGAGGCGCACGCTCGAGAGGTCGAACTGCGCCACCGCGGGATGCTTCACCATGCCGAGCACCACCGGCGGCACGAGGGGCAGGATGGTCGCGTGGTACTTCTGGACCAGGGTGAGGAACTCGACGAGGTCGAAGCGCGGCATCGACACGATGGTGCTGCCGCCGGCGAGCCCGAACATCATGATCACGACCATCCCGTAGATGTGGAAGAACGGCAGGAAGGCCATGATCACGTCGCGCTCGCTGAAGCCGTCGAACTTCTCCATGGCTTCGGCCTGGCAGAGATTCGCCACGAGGTTCCGGTGCGTCAACATCACGCCCTTGGGCAGCCCGGTGGTGCCGCTCGAGTAGGGCAGCACCACGAGGTCCTGGGCGGGATCGATCGCGACCTTCGGAGGCTGATCACTCGCCTGGAGAAGCTCGGCGAACGGCCGCGCGCCCTCGGCGGCGCCGAACACGTACACGTCCTCGATGCCGACCTTCTGCGCCGCCTCCTTCGCCTTGTCGAGAAAGGGCGGGACGGTGACGAGGAGCTTTGCGCGCGAGTCCTGGAGCTGCTTGGCCAGCTCGTCGGCGGTGTAGAGCGGATTCGCGGTGGTGGTGACGCCGCCCAGCGTGGCGGCGGCCAGCATCGCCACCCCGTACTCGGGGAGATTCGGGCTGTAGATCGCCAGCACGTCGCCTTTCTTGAAGCCGCGCGCCGCCAGACCCGTGGCGGCGCGGCGAATCGTGTCGGCGAGCTGTCGATAGCTCAGCGTGCGACCGCTGGGCCCGTCGATCAGCGCAGGCTTATCGCCCAGACGGGCGCAGTGGCGGAGCACGTACTCGGTGATGGTCTGATTGGGAATGGTGACGCTGCGGCTACCGGTGATCATCGACGCTCCCTGGGGGCGGCGCATGACCGGCTCGGCCGATCCGCGCGCCGGAATTGTCGTTCTGGCCCGGAGAGCCTAGCGCCCTGGCGCGCTCGGGTCAAGCCGCTCAGGCGGCCAGCAATAAACGTCGCTTCGGGGGGAGTCTCTCCTACCAGGAGCGTCACTGCGCGCCCTCGGTCATGAGTGCCAAATGGCCGGAACATTGGAGGGTATCCGGTGCGTAACCCATGGAACGGAACTTGCTGCCCATATGTTGCAACAGCAGAGGAAGAAAGGAGCCGCGATGGACGCGTTCATGGGATCGGATGGCACCGTCTGGCATGTGCGCTGCGAGCAACCGCTCGAGTATCACGGGACGCGCGGCGGCCTGATGGTGGACTTCTTCTGCGCCGACTGCCAGGAACATGTCTCGCTGCCCCTGCGTGGGATGCCGAGCCTCGCCATGGATCGCCACGCGCGGGGGCGATGGACCCCACGCTTCGTCCTGGCGCACGCGGACTGAGAACCGCCATGCCCGTTCTCGAGCGCGCGAGGCATCCGAAGGTCGCGACGGGAGCGATTCACATGATCGCCCACTGCATCTTCCACCAGACGCCGCCCCGCGAGCGGGCCCGCTGCGAGACGTGTGGCAGCGAGCTGCGCGCGGTGAACGAGGCGTGGTATTGCCCGCAGTGCCTCTGCCAGCGCGAGGTCGAGAACTGCCCCATCTGCGAGGGGCGACCCTGGCAGTGAGCCCCGCGTCCCCGGCCTCGCGCCGAGGGCGTTAGCGCGCGTCGCGCCTCAGCCGGCCTGCTGGATCGCCGACAGGCGCCAGGCGCCCAGCCCCACCGGCCGCGTGAAGGTCCAGTACTCCTCGAACTTCACCGGCTCCGTCCGGCTTCCCTCGATGACCTGCGTGCCGCTCTCGTCCGTCGTGAAGTCCAGGAGGCTCGCGAGGAAACGCACGCTGACGAAGTCCTGACCGCGCTCCTGCCAGGCTTCGGTGAGGTCCACCGCACGGACCGCGACATTCTCCAGCCGGTTCACGCGGCGCTGCGCCCGGAGCTGATCGCACTGGGCCTGCATGCTCGCCGCCATTTCCTCGGTCAGCACCGGGCGCACACCGCCCATGTCGCGGGCCATCCACGCCGCCTGCACGCGGAAGAAGATGTCCGAGGCGGGCTCGGCGAAGCGGGCCGGGTCGAAGCGCGGATCCATCTGGCGAATGTGCGAGAGGCCACGGGCGAGATCCGCATCGGTCGCCGCAGGCGTGTCCGTGACCGCGGTGCCCTGCGCGGGCTCGGGGTGCCACGGGACAGGTGACGCGCCGGGGTCGGCATAGCCAGCGGGCACCGCCGGAGCCGACTGCCGTCGGCGCAGGAAGGAGATGGCGACGTACGCGAGCACGCCGATCAGCACGATCTCGAGCAGCCCGATTCCCCCGCCCCCATAGCCCATACCGCCGAAGAAGAGGCTGCCGATGAGACCGCCGAGCAAGAGCCCGCCCAGCATGCCGCCGAATCCCCAGCCCGGGCGCGGCGCCGGGGCCGGCTGCTGGTAGCTCGTGGGCGGGGGCGGCGCAGGCCGATTCAGCGACGAGGAGCCGGGCGACGAGGACGGGGCTGCCGGCGCCGAATAGCTCCGCGAGCCTCGGCTGCCGCTCGAGCCGCCACCACCCGCTCGAGCCCAGGCGTCAGCGGCCCAGAGCACAGGCAGAGCAGTCACTGCGATCAAGGCCAGCAGGGCCGTCATTCGCTTCATGGTCGCGCCTCCTCGTGTGTGGGGCACCAGGCGCGCTCATTATAGCCGCATACCGGCGTCAGACTGTCAGCCCGCCCTACAAAAAGCGTCAGCCACGCGACCGACACTCGGATTCTTCGAGGCTCGCCGGCGGCTTCGCGTCAGGGGCAAGACTTCCCCAACCCAGTAAATCAATGGCTTACGATCGGGTGTCAACCCTGGAACGTGACTTGCTCACTCGACGGTCGACCGAAGCGAAGTCAGCGGACCCCAGGAGGGACCGAGCCATGGCAGTCGCCCCGATCACCACGCCAGAGCAGGAGGCACCGGTTCGCCGGGCTCCCGTTCGCCGCCGTACCCGCCTGGGAGGCCGCCGCGGGCCGCGGGCCGAGGACGGGAACCCGCGTGAGATTCCGCCCATCGTCGCCGTCTACTTCCACACGGACGGCGAGCTCCATCACGGCTGGTGCGGGCACCCGCTGGAGTTTCACGGCACGCGCGCAGGGCAGGAGATGGACTTCTTCTGCATCCACTGCATCGAGCACGTGACCGTGCCCAACACGATCCTGCCGCGCATTCCGATCGGACCGCCCCTCGCCTGAGGCTTAGCTCCGGGCTGCGCCGCCCGGCGCCGGCGACTCGTCGGGCGGCGCGATGTGCCCCATGTCCGGCTCGAGCTGCAGCGTATCGGCAATCTTCGTGTAGCTCGAGAACATCTGCGTCACCCCGATCACTTCCATCGCCCCGCCGTCGCCCACCCCCAGTCGACGCATTTCCTCGAGATGGAACGCGATGCCCCATGGGGAACGCGTGGTCAGCGAGACCGCAAAAGCCAGTGACTCCTTGAGCCGCCGGGACAGCCGATTGTCCTCGAAGGCCCGGCGGGTGGCTCCCCACACGTCCTTCGCGTAGGCGGGATCCCGCGCGAGGAAGCGGAACACCGGCGGCACTTCGGCCCGGGCATAGAACGCGCGAATCTCGGTGAAGAGCGCCGCCGCCGCCGCGCTGCCCTCCCCCCCGACCGGCGGCATCAAGGCGGTCACCGCGGGGAGAGCAGCCAGTCCGTCCGCCGCGACGTTCAGCGCATTGGTGATGCCCACCACGTGCGCAGCCTCGTACCAGAGCGCGTCCCCGACCATCCCCTGCAGCTTCCCGGCTGCAGTGTGAGCCTGCACTCAGTAGGTACAGGCGTTGACGCCGCTGACGACCGCGGCGACCATCTCCTTCTCGCCGCGGCTGAACTCGCCGGGGGCGAGCGCGCGCTTCATGGCGCGGCCGTGGGGGCCACCGAACTCGGGATCCCAGGCCATCACCCGGCTCATGGCGGGCGGCTCCTTGAAGTCGTGGTTGAACCACGACTTGGAGAGCTCGAACAGCTTCTGGGCGGGATCGGGATACTCGGAGGGGTCGCGAAGCCGGACCGTGGGCATAAGGACGCGCCGGGCGCTCGGTTACCGGAAGCCGCCCTGGCCGTCCTCGTGGGCCGCGACCATCGCGACGCGGAGGCGGTCACCCGGGCGGATGCGTGATTCCTCGGTGAGCCGGTTCCACCGGCGGATCTCCGCCACGGAGACACCGTACCGCTTGGCGATGCCGCCGACGGTGTCCTGCGGCTTCACCACGTACACCGCGTCGGTCACGGCGCGCGCGGTCACCGGCGTGCCCTTTGGCGTACCGGCCGCCGCCACCGCCGACCGCTTGGCCGCGTCGCGCTCGAGCACCACGCGCACCTTGTCGGCCCCGCCGACCGGGACCTTGAGGGCATAGCTCTCGCCGGGCGGCGTCTGGGCCATGCGGAGCTCCGAATTGAGCCCGCGAAGCTCGGCCGGCTCGATGCCCGCCTGCTCCGCCAGCCGCGCCAGCTTGGTGCCGCCGGGGACGCGGATGGTCTCGTACTGGAGCGGCGGCTCGGGCGTCACGACGAAGCCGTACCGCACGGGCTCGCGAACGATGAGGATGGCGGCCTGAATGGCGGCCACGAAGTTCTTCGTTTCCTCGGCCAGATGCCGGCCGCGCGTGAGATCCCAGAAGTCCGAGCTCTTGAGATTCCTCATTGCGCGCAGGATACGGACGTCGCCACCGTTGTAGGCCGCATGCGCGAGCGGCCACGAGCCATACGTCGCATAGAGGTCGCGGAGATAGGCGGCGGCCGCGCGGGTGGACTTCTCAGGGTCGAGGCGCTCGTCCGTCCACTTGTCCACGCGAAGGCCATACTTGCGCGCGGTCGGGGCCATGAACTGCCAGAGCCCCTTCGCCCCGGCCCGGGAGGCGGCGATCGGGTCGAACCCGCTCTCGATCATCGCGGTGCAGAGGAGCTCCTCGGGCAGCCCGCGACCGATGAGAACCTCCCGGATCATGTCCATGTACCGACCCGCTCGGGTGAGCCAGCGCTCGACCACCGCCCGGCGGTAACCGGTCTGGAAGCGCTCGACGAAGACGGCGACCTCGGGCCGGTCCGGCACGTCGTAGACCGGCCCGCGCTTCCGGGCGGAGGCCTCCGGAACCGGGACCGCCTCCACGACCGGCATACCGGCCAACGGGTCCCACTGGTCGCCGACGAGGGAGGCCGTGTCCGATCCGGCTTCGGGCTCCTCCGCCCTGCCCGGCGAATAGGTGATCCCGAGCTCGATCTCGATCGCTCGGAAGCTACCGCTTGGCGCAGACCCCTCCGGAGGCTCGGCGGGCACGAGCGGCGCCTCCAGATAGGGCTCCTGCGAAGAGAACGGATATGTCTCCGCCCCGGCATTGCCCGAGAACGCCAGGGCAACGAAGGAGAAGACCAGCAGCGCCACGTGTCGCCGGTTGAGCGAGGGCTGCATAGGAGAGGGCTACATCTCGATTACAGCATGCAGGGGTACATGGGTCAACGGGGCTCGACGGAATTCGACTTCAGACCTTGACAGAACGTTGGGGTGAATCTAACTTAAACGTTTGGTAAGAACGTAGTATTCGTGCATAGTTGCCGCAATCGTCATCATAGGTTATGACAATCCATCGAGAAGGGAGGTGAACACCTATGCAGAAGATGATCGCGCTGTTCGTGAGCATGGCCTTTGCCGTGAGCATGGCGGGCATCGCGGCGGCCCAGACTCCGGCGGCCAAGCCGGCCGAGCCCCCCAAGGCTGAGGAAAAGGCGGAGAAGAAGGCTGCGAAGAAGGAAACCAAGGCCGAGTGCCTGAAAATGGCCAAGGACGACGCGGGTAAGGCCGAGTGCGAGAAGAAGTACGCCAAGGCGTCGAAGAAGCCGGCAGAGAAGAAGGAAGAGGCCAAGAAGCCCTAAGCTCCCCCTGGCGGCGCTGGCCATCAGGGCGCCCGCCAGGGCGTCACCCACTACCGGGTGGTGCCCTGGCGGCGCTTGGAACCGGTGCCGTCCGTCTTCTTGGGCTCGAGCGTCCGCTTGTCTTCGCGGACGACGGTGAGCCAGATGTTTCGGTCATTGAGCCGTATCGTGGCCTGCTCGCCTGGCCGGACGTCGACAGCGACCCGCCAGACCGCCACCGTCGTGAACCCCGCCGGCTGGGTGACCCCCACAAAGGCCCCGAGCTGACGCGAAGGCGCGTGCCGAGCCGACTGGGCATGAGGCTCCTCGCGCCAGGCGAGCAAGGTCCAAGCCCCCGTTGGCACGCCGGCGAAGCGGAACCGCCCGCCGGCGTCCGTGACCTCGCCGAGCACCAGCTCACCGCCCCCGGCGAAGGCGAGGTCGCGCTCGAGACCCTCCCTCGCCGTCCGCAGACGCTCCGCCGCCGACAGGTAGGCGCGGGCATCGTCGCGCAGGCCGGCGTGGATCCGGTTCAGCTCGGCCCCGAAGTCCGGCAGAGCGGGAAGGAGCATCACCGAGACGTCGCCGTAGGGTGTCGGCGGGCCGCTCGGCTGGGTCGCCTCCGCGAACGCCTCGCCGGTGACCATGCCGGTGAGGCCCCGGTCGCGGGCTTGCAGATACGTGTCGATGGGCGGCCGGCTGTCCGCCGGAGCTAGCACCGGCGCGCTTGCGACGACCAGCGTGAGCGCGATCACCGCGAGGCGACTCATGACGAGGCCTCGGCAGGACGCCTCTTCCAGCGCCGGTGCACCCAAAACCATTGCTCGGGCGCCTGCCGGATCGCGCGCTCGATGGCTTCATTGAACGCGGCCGTGAAGGCAGCGGGATCGCGGTCCGGGGGGATCGCCACCGGCGGCTCGAACACGACCATGTGCCGGCCGGCGGGGAGACGTCGGATGAAGGTGGGCACCACCGGGGCGCCGGTGCGGAGGGCGATGAGCGCGAGCCCCTTCGACGTCGACGCAGGCACGCCGAAGAACGGCGCGAAGATCCCTTCACGCCGCGAGGCGTTCTGATCGAGCAGCACCCCGATGATGCGGCCGCGACGCAGCGCGTCCCGGATGTCGCCGAGCCCCTGGCGCTTCGAGATGATCTCCATGCCGCCCCGGATACGCAGACGCTCGAGCACCCGGTCGAGCATCGGATCATCGAGCGGTCGTGCCACCACCGCGATGGGGACGGGCCCCCGTGCGGCGGCCGCCGCGAGCAGCTCCCAGTTGCCGAGGTGGCCGGCGAGCGCGAGCACACCGCGGCCCTTCGCCGCCGCGGCGCGGACGTGATCGAGTCCGCGGATCTCGACGCGGGACAGAAGACGCTCGGGCGGACGGAAGAAGAACTCGCAGGCTTCCACGAGGTTCAGCCCAAGGTTCCGGAAGGAAGCCCGCCCGATCCGGACGCGCTCGGCGAGCGAGCTTTCTGCGCCGAGCGCCAGCTCCAGATTCTTCAGGGCGACCTCGCGGCGTCCCCGCAGCGTCACCCATGCCAGGTCACCGAGGCGGGCGCCGATCCAGCGAGAGACCGGAGGCGGCAGATAGGCGAGCACGAGGGCGATCGGCGCCAGCGCCGCCAGAACCAGCCGATTCCGGAACGTCCGGGCGGCCCCGCGTCGGGGGATCACCCGTGGGGCAGCAGGAGCCAGGTCAGCCCGGCGATTAGCGCCGAGAGCGGAATCGTAAGGATCCACGCCCATACGATACGGCCAGCGAGGCCCCAGCGCACCGCGGAGAGTCGCTGGGTGGTCCCCACGCCCATGATCGACCCCGTGATCGTGTGGGTGGTGCTCACGGGAATGCCCCCCACCGCGGTGCCGATCAGCATGACCGCGCCAGCCGCCTCGGCGCAAAAGCCGCCGATGGGGCGCAGCTTGGTCAGCCGCATGCCCATCGTCTTCACGATGCGCCACCCTCCGGCGAGGGTACCGAGGCCGATGGCGGCATGCGCGGCGAGTACCACCCAGAACGGCACGTAGAACTCGGACCCGAGGTGACCGGAGGAGTACAGGAGGATTGCGATGATGCCCATCGTCTTCTGAGCGTCGTTGGTGCCGTGGCCCAGGCTGTAGAACGCCGCGGAGACGAGCTGGAGACGCCGGAAGAGCCCGTCCACCCGGCTCGGGCGCGAATTGCGGAAGATCATGAGCGTCACGCTCATGAGGATGAAGCCGAGCACGAGCCCCAGCACCGGCGCGAGCACGATGAATACCGCGATCTTGATCAGGCCGGGGGCGACGAGCGCGCCGAAGCCGGCCTTCGCGACGGCGGCGCCCGCGAACCCGCCGATGAGGGCGTGGGACGAGCTGGACGGGATGCCGTAGTACCAGGTGACGAGGTTCCAGATGATGGCGCCGCAAAGCCCGCCGAGAATCACCCAGTGGTCGACGATCGCGGCGTCGACCACGCCCTTGCCCACCGTCTTCGCGACGTTGACGCCGAAGCCGAACGCGGCCACGAAGTTGAAGACGGCCGCCCATGCCACCGCCTGCATCGGCGTGAGCACCCGGGTCGACACCACGGTGGCGATGGAGTTGGCGGCGTCGTGGAAGCCGTTGATGTAGTCGAAGGCGAGCGCGATGAGGATGATGAAGACCAGGAGGCCCAGCGAGATCGTCATGCGCGCGGACAGGGGGCGACCACCGGCGGGGCGGTCAGGCCATCTTGAGGACGATGCCCTCGATCACGTTGACCACGTCCTCGCAGCGGTCCGTGACCTCCTCCATCGTCTCGTACAGCTCCTTCCACTTGATCACCTCGATGGCATCCACCCGGCCCTCGAACAGAGCGGCGAGCTGGTCGCGGAGAAGGCGATCGGCCTCGTTCTCGAGCCGATTCACCTCCACGCAGTGCTTGTGGTAAAAGGGCGACAGATCGCGCAGGCAATGCACTGCGCGGTCGGTCTCCTCCCCGGCCCTGACGATGATCTTGGCCATTGCGATGCAGCTCTCGGTGGGCGCGGCGATCTTGTAGAGCAGCAGTCGGTCGGCCACCGCATCGATCAGGTCCAGCACGTCGTCGAGGCGACTCGACAGCGCGTAGATGTCCTCGCGGTCGATGGGGGTGATGAACGTGGTGTTGAGCCGCCTGACCAGCTCATGGGTCAGGGTGTCGCCGGCGTGCTCGAGGTCCTCGATGGCCTGCGCGTGCGTCTTGGCGTTGGGATAGTCGAGGGTCAGGGTCTCGAGGGCGCGCGCCGCGGCAACGATGTTGGCCCCCTGCTGCTCGAAGAGGTCGAAGAACTTCTCCTCGCGCGGGAAGAGCCGAAACACGCTCGGACTGTAACGAAGCCCCCCGGCGATGTCAACCGTGGCCTCCCCGGCGCGTCACCCGCGGTTGACAGTCGCGGCGACGCGCCGATAGGATGCTCGCGTGACTCCCGTTCGACGCGCCGCCGCGCGCTCGCCACGCTGCGCGCGCCGCGCGACTCCCATCGCGTGGTCTGGCAACCCGCATCGCCCGTTCTGCTCGCTCGCCTGCCGGCTGATCGACGTCGGAGTGTGGCTGGACGAGCGCTACCGTGTGGCGGGCGACGCCGTGGCCGACGAGAGCGATGACCGCGTGCCCTCGGGCAGCGGATGACGGATTTCTTCTCGGACCCGACCGGCTTTCTCATCCGCTTCGTCCTTCAGCTACCCGCTCTGCTCCTCGCGGTGACGATCCACGAGCTGGCCCACGGGCTGGTCGCCGACCGGCTCGGCGATCCCACCGCGCGGCTCAGCGGACGGCTCACGCTCAATCCCCTGCCGCACATCGACCCGCTCGGCGCCCTCGCCTTGATTCTGGTGGGATTCGGCTGGGCCAAGCCCGTGCCCGTCAATGCCTACAACTTGCGCCACCCCGTCCGCGATATGGCGGCGGTCGCCGCGGCGGGACCGCTCGCGAACTTCGTCGTGGCCTTCATGGGGCTGCTCCTGTACCGGCTCCTCGTGCCCATGACCGCGCTGCCGTTCGTCGTCGAGCCGGTTCGCAACGTCATGGCGATGGTCTTCATCCTCAACGTGGGCCTGGGCGTGTTCAATCTGATCCCGCTGCCCCCCCTGGACGGCGGGCACTTTCTCCCGTACTTCTTCCCGCGCGCCTCTTGGGGCGCCATCCACAAGCTCGAACAGTACGGCCCCATCATCCTGATCCTCGCAGTGATGTCCGGAGCCACGCGCTACGTGGTGGGGCCGGCGATCGCGTTCGTGCAAAGCCTGCTCATCGCGCTCGCGAGCTTGATCGTCTAGAGCACGACTCGTGCGCGCGGACATACGAAAGCGCCCGGACCTTGCGATCCGGGCGCTTGAATTAACCCGGCGACGACCTACTCTCCCACGCCGTTACCAGCGCAGTACCATCGGCCCTGGAGGGCTTAACTTCCGTGTTCGGGATGGGAACGGGTGTGGCCCCTCCGGCATCGCCACCGGGAACTGAATGGCAATCGGAACACGATGATTCTCGAGTGCAGCCAAGCGACGTCTCGAATGTATGAGTCCAACGTGGTCAAGCCGCACGGCCGATTAGTACCGCTCGGCTGAACGCCTTACAGCGCTTACACCCGCGGCCTATCAACCTGGTGATCTTCCAGGGGCCTTCAGAGGGCTTACGCCCTGGGAGGTCTCATCTTGAGGCGGGTTTCGCACTTAGATGCCTTCAGCGCTTATCCCTGCCGGACATAGCTACCCAGCGGTGCTCCTGGCGGAACAGCTGGCACACTAGCGGTCCGTCCACCCCGGTCCTCTCGTACTAGGGGCAGCTCCCCTCAAACCTCCTCCGCCCGCGACAGATAGAGACCGAACTGTCTCACGACGTTCTAAACCCAGCTCACGTACCCTTTTAACCGGCGAACAGCCGGACCCTTGGGACCTTGTACAGCCCCAGGATAGGATGAGCCGACATCGAGGTGCCAATCCGCGCTGTCGATATGAACTCTCGAGCGCGATCAGCCTGTTATCCCCGGAGTACCTATTGTTCGTTGAGCGATGGCAATCCCACATTCAACCACCGGATCACTAGTCCCTACTTTCGTATCTGCTCGTCCTGTCGGACTCGCAGTTAAGCCTCCTTATGCACTTGCACTCTACAGCCGATTGCCGACCGGCCTGAGGAGACCTTTGGACCCCTTCGTTACTCTTTAGAAGGGAACCGCCCCAGTCAAACTGCCCACCTGACACTGTCACATGCCTCGATTCAGAGGTCAAGATTAGAATCTAGAAACTATTAGGGTGGTATTTCACTAATGCCTCCATCCCAGCTAGCGCCGGGACTTCAAAGGCTCCCACCTATACTACACAAACAGAATCCAAATCCAATACCAGGTTGCAGTAAAGGTTCCGGGGTCTTTTCGTCTTGGTGCGGGAAGACGGCATCTTCACCGCCACTACAATTTCGCCGAGTTCCTCTTCGAGACAGCACCCAAGTTGTTACACCATTCGTGCGCGTGGGAACTTACCCCACAAGGAATTTCGCTACCTTAGGACCGTTATAGTTACGGCCGCCGTTTACTGGGGCTTAAATTCGAAGCTTTGCCTTACGGCTAACCTCTCCTCTTGACCTTCCAGCACCGGGCAGGTGTCACACCCTATACAT
>DATJFY010000092.1:0-19752 GCA_035495415.1 Verrucomicrobiia bacterium | reverse complement strand
TCGTCCCTCAGACCGTCGGCGCGGTCGGGGTGCCGGTGATCGCCTCAGGCGGGATCATGGACGGGCGCGGAATCGCCGCCGCGCTGGTCCTAGGGGCGGCCGGCGTCCAGATGGGCACGGCCTTCCTGACCTCCCACGAGGCCGGCATCCCGGAGGCTTACAAGCAGGCGATCACCGAGGCGCGGGAAGACGGCACGCGACTCACCCGCGCGTTCTCGGGACGGCCCGCGCGCGGCATCGTGAACCGCTTCCTGGCCGAGATGGAGGCCACGGGGCCAGAGGACCACATCCTCCCCTTCCCGCATCAGAACGCGCTCACGCGCCCGCTGCGCACTGCGGCCGCGAAGGAGGGGCGCGCCGAGTACCTGTCGCTCTGGGCCGGCCAGGGCGTCCGGCTCGCGCGTCGCAGCTCTGCCACGGCGCTCGTGGCCCGGCTGGCGGCGGAGACCGACGAGGCCCTGGCACGGCTCGCCGCCCGGCGCGCGTGACGACCGGCGCGAGGCGATCGGAGACGGTCCGGACTCGCCTCCGGACCGCGCTCAGAACCAGCGGCGCTTGTCGACGACGGTGGCGAGGGGCTGGCCGCGCGAGAAGCGACGCACGTTGTCCAGCAGGACGGCGAGGTGCCGCTCGGCGATCCGGGGAGAGTTGCCGGCCACGTGCGGCGTCAGGATGACGTTCGGCATCGCCCACAGCGGGTGGTCCGCCGGCAAAGGCTCGGTCTCGTAGACGTCGAGCCCCGCGCCGGCGATCTCGGCCGCCCGTAGCGCGGCCACGAGATCTCCGAGATCCACGATCGCCCCCCGCCCGATGTTGATGAGGTAGGCGGTCGGCTTCATCTGCCGGAACAACGCCCGCCGGAAGAGCTTTACCGTCTCCGGCGTGTGCGGCGCGGCGATCACCACGAAGTCGCTCTCGCGAAGGAGATCGGGGAGGCGGTCGAGGCGCCAGAGCGCCGCCACCCCGGGCGGCGCCGTGGCCTGCACCGGATCCACCGCCAGGACCCGCATGCCGAACGCGAGCCCGCGCCGGGCGATCTCCGACCCGATCTGGCCGAGCCCCACCACGCCCAGCGTGGCGTCCGCGAGGTGCATGTGGGAGCGGTCCACGGCGCTGACGTGGGCGGGTCCCGTGACGAACCCCTGCTGCTCCGGCTGGCCGGCCGCCGCCCCTCGGCCCGGGGCGGGCGCGGCGTCCGCGACCTTGCCGCCGACCGGCGCCCAGCGGGCCTCGAGCTGGTTCCGGATGTAGATGTGGAAGTTCCGGGCGAAGCAGAGGACGTACCCGAACACGTGGTCGGCGATGATGTCCGAGTAGAGCCCGCGCATGTTCGTCAGCACGCACGGATGCTCGACGAGCGACGGGAACATGTAGTGCTCGAGGCTCGCGGTGGGCGCCTGCACCCATCGGAGACGCCGAGCGGACGCCAGGAGATCGGGAGTCAGCTTGCCGAAAAAGGCCTCCGCGTCGGCGATCGCCGCCCGCGCCTCGCTCTCGTCCTGGGCGTTGACGACGGTCATGGCGCCGGCGGCCTCGACGATCCTCGCGAGGCGCTCCGGCTCGACGGGGGGATGGATCACGAGCTTCACGCCCAGAACTCCTCTGATGGGTCGGCGGGCGGGGCAGCGTCGGACGGCCGCGCCGAGCCGGCCGGGTCGACGTCGAAATGGAGCCGCGCGTGGGCGGCGCGCAGCGCGGCCTCGACCGCGTCCGGGGATTCCGCGCGGGCGAGGATGAACCCGAGGTAACGCGAGCCTTCGGGCAGCGGGACCAGCTCCTGGCCGACGTGCGCGCTGATGGTCACGTCCTCGATCCCCGGCACGGCGGCGGCATCCTCTCGCCCCTGTACCGCGCGGAGCACCCCGCCGCGCGGGATCGGGATCATCATGACGCCGGCGGGCCGGCGCTCCCGCTCGAGCGAATCGAGCTCGACGCCGAGCGCGTGGCGGATCACCAGCTCTTCCAGCGAGATGCCGGCCCCGAAGCGGAGCGTTCGCGAGCAGAGGCCGCCGATCGTCCGCGCGGCGACCTCGACCACCCAGGCGCCGTGCTCGTTCACCCTGAGCTCGGCGTGGATCGGTCCCTCGACGAGCCCGAGCGCCCGGGCCGCCCAGCGCGTCTCGGCGGCGATCGCCGCCTGGACGTCCTCCGGCAGTCGCGAGGGCGTCACGTAGATCGTCTCCTCGAAGTACGGCCCGTCGAGCGGATCAGGCTTGTCGAAGAGCGCGAGCACGCTCAGCGCGCCGGCGATCAGCAGCCCCTCCAGGGCCACTTCCACGCCCGGCACGAAGGCCTCGACGAGGATCTGGTCGGTGCCCTCCCCCAGCCCCGCGACCTCGGGCTCGGCGAGGATCGCCCGCACGCGCTCGAAGGCCCTCACGAACGCCGCGGGATCGTCGGCGCGGATCACGCCGCGACTCGCCGAGAGCATCAGGGGCTTGAGCACGCAGGGATACGCCATGCGCCGGGCCGCCGCGACGGGATCCTCGTCGACCGACACCGTGGTGAAGGCCGGTCCGGCCACCCCGGCCTTGGCAAGGCGCTCGCGCATGAGCCGCTTGTTCCGCGCGGCCGCCACCGCGCCGACGGGATTGCAGCGCAGCCCGAGCCGCGCCGCGATGGCCGCGCCCACCAGCGTGGTCTCGTCGTCCACCGGGACCACCGCATCGAGGGGGCGGCGCCGCGCGTACTCCGCTACCTCGCCCGCGGCGCGCTCGGGATCGTCGAAGGGCACGGTGAGCAGGTGATCGGGGAACTCCCCCGCCATCACGTTCGGCCGTTCCGCCGCCACCACCAGATCGACGTCCAACCGCCGCGCCGCTTCCATGAAATCCTCCGTCCGGTACGTGGTGGTGGGGACGAGGAGCAGCAGGCGCTTGGCGGGGGCGCGATGCATGGCGCCTATTGTACAGTGTCGAAAACACGGGGAGGGACCGCCATGCAGGTCGGCATCATGATCGAGGGACAGGAAGGGCTCACCTGGGAGCGCTGGTGGCGCCTCGCCGCCGCCGCCGAGGATCTCGGCTACGAGTCGCTGTGCCGCTCCGACCATCTCACCGGCCTCGGGGGCGAGTCCAAGCGGCCGTCGCTCGAGACCTGGGCGTCGCTGACCGCGCTGGCCACCCGTACCAAGCGCATCCGCTTCGGGCCCATGGTGTCGCCGCTGACCTTCTACCACCCGGTCATCCTCGCCAAGGCCGCCGCCGCCATCGATACCCTGGCCGGCGGCCGCTTCGACCTGGGCATCGGCGCGGGTTGGAACGAGCACGAGCACGCGATGTATGGGGTGCCGTTCCCCGCTCTCAAGGAGCGGATGAACCGGCTCGAGTGCGGCGCGCGCGCGATTCGCGCCCTGGACGCCGCCAAGCCGGTGACCCTCGCCCAGCCCTACTACGCCCTCAAGAACGCCGAGACGTACCCGAAGTCGCCGAGCGGCCGCACGCGGCTCGTCATCGGCGGCCGAGGTGAGAAGCGCACCCTCCGCGTGGTGGCCGAGTTCGCCGACGAGTGGAACGTCACCCGGGTGGGCGCCGCGGACTACCCGGCCAAGTATCGGGTGCTGGCGGACCATTGCGAGGCGGTGGGGCGCGATCCCGAGGGGATCCGCCGCTCGCTGATGATTCCCCTCGCCATCGGCCGCGACAACGCCGAGATCGCCCGCCGCGTCGCCAACGCGCGCGCGGTCTTCCCTGCGCTGCCCGACGGCGAAGCAGCGTGGCGCGCCGCCGGCTTCCTCGCCGGCCCGCCCGCGCAGGTCCTCGCCGACCTCGACAAGTGGAAGGCGGCAGGCATGCAGCGGGTGCTGCTCCAGATGCTCGACCAGGAGGACATCGGGGCGCTCGAGCTGTTCGCCAGGGACGTGCTGCCGCGGCTCTGAGAGGGGGCTCGCGCGCGCTAGGCGACGGTCTCGACCTTCATCACGCGCACGCCGGACTGCACTTCGGCAGCGTGCGGATGTTCGCCCGCTCCAGCGCGGTCACGATGCGCGCGGCCTCGGCGTGCCATGAACGTGGACGACGCCACCGCCACGATCATGTGCGTGCGGAGCCCGGCCGGGCGGCCGTGGTAGTCGCGCTCGTAGCCGATGATGCCGCCGAGCACCGCCCCGACGAGCATCCGGATCGCAAGCTCCCAGTGTGGAGTCATTCGTCGGCGCCCTTGAAGATGGTACCATCCGATCGTGGACCTCGGCGGCCTGCTGACCGGCGATGCCCTCATCTCCCTCGTCACGCTCACCGCGATGGAGATCGTCCTCGGCATCGACAACGTCGTCTTCATCGCGATCCTGGTGAGCCGCTTGCCCGCCGTTCAGCAGACCTTCGCTCGGCGCCTCGGCCTCACCCTCGCCCTCGTGATCCGGATCGGCCTCCTGCTGACCATCTCGTGGATCATGGGACTCACCGAGCCGCTGTTCACCGTGTTCGGCGGCAAGGTCTCGGGCCGGGACTTGATCCTGATTGGCGGCGGGCTCTTCCTCGTCGCCAAAGCCACCTGGGAGATCTACGACAAGCTCGAGGCGGATCACCCCGCGGAGACGCCGGCATCGACCTCGCGGGGCGCCTTCGTCTGGGTGCTCGTCCAGGTCCTCATGCTGGACATCGTCTTCTCCCTCGACTCCGTCATCACCGCGGTGGGCATGGCCAATCACATCCCGGTCATGGTGGTGGCCATGGTGCTGGCCATGCTGGTCATGCTGGTGTCCGCCGCGCCCATCGGCGGCTTCGTGGAGCGGCACCCGAGCGTGAAGATCCTCGCGCTCGCCTTCCTCCTGCTCATCGGCGTGATGCTGATGGCGGAGGGCATGGGGACCCATGTAGAGAAGGGCTACATCTATGTGGCGATGGCGTTCTCGCTCTTCGTGGAGCTCCTGAACCTGCGCTACCGGAAGAAGCGGAAGCCGGTCACGCTCCACCGGCGCTTCGAGTCGAGCGCCGATTGACGCTCCATCCGACCGCGCCACGCGGTGGCGCGGATCGGGCTCAGGCCCCGCGCGGTCCCTCCGCACGGGCAGCCAGCGCGGCGATGGCCGCCGCGAGCTCGGCGGGCTCGATCGGCTTGGCAAGATGCTGTTGATAGCCGGCCGCGACGGCCGCCGCGCGGTCCTCGATCCTGGAATAGGCGGTGAGGGCGAGCGCCGGGATGTCGCCCCCCCGATCGGCCCCGCGCGCCCTGACCTGGCGGATGAGCGTATACCCATCCTCCTCGGGCATCACGATGTCGCTGACCAGCACGTCGAAGGATGCGCGATCGAGGGCCTCCAGCGCCGCCCGGACACCGGCCACGGCCGTCACCTCGGCGCCGCACTGGACCAGGATCGCTCTGATCAGCTCACGCGCATCCGCCTCGTCATCGACGGCGACGATGCGGACCCCGTGAAGGGCGGGGAGCGGAGGGGCCCCCGGCGCCAGCGCAGCGATTCGCGGCGTCGCGGCATCCTGCGGGGGGCGCGCGTCCGTGAGCGGCAGGGTCACGGTGAAGGTCGCCCCGAGTCCGAGCCCCTGGCTCTCCGCCTTGACGCTGCCGCCGTGGAGTAGCACGAGATGGCGCGCGATCGAGAGCCCGAGCCCCATGCCGCCGTGGGACTGCGTGGTGGTATGGGCCATCTCGAAGGGGTTGAAGACCTCGGCCAGCCGATCGGCCGCGATGCCTCGCCCGGTATCGCTCACGCTGACCTCGACCACGGCGTCCCGGCGCGCCACGCGCACGTCGACGCGCCCTCCGCTGGGCGTGAACTTGATCGCGTTGGAGACCAGGTTCCAGACGATCTGCTGCAGGCGGGCCGGGTCGCCCAGGACCGCGCCGACCTGCTCGTCCACCGCGCCGTGCAGCGTCACACCCTTGGCCGCGGCCGCCGGCTGCATCGTGCCCAGCGTGGTCTGGACGACGGGCACGAGCATGAGCGGACGCATCTCGAGGCGCATGACGCCGGAGACGATCCGCGAGACGTCGAGAAGATCCTCGATCAGGCGCACCTGCAGCAGGGCGTTGCGCTCGATCACTTCCAGGCCATGCGCGACGTCGACGCTGCCCCGCTTCGCGTTGCGCAGGATCCTCGCCCATCCCAGCATGGCGTTCAGCGGCGTGCGGAGCTCGTGGGACAGGATCGCCAGGAACTTGTCCTTGGCGAGGCTCGCCGCCTCGGCCTCGACGCGCACGCCCTGCTCTCGAGTCAGCAGATCGGCGCGCTCGTGCTCGATCCGCGCTCGCTCGCTGATATCCGCGATGGCCAGGAGGACCAGCGCCGGCCGGTCCACCGCCATCGGCATCCGGCGCGCGTTGAGGAGCATCGTGCGGGGCCCGATGCGCTCGAAGTCGTGCTGGACCTCGAAATCGTTCAAGATGCGGCCGTCGACCAGCACCGCGCCCAGCGCCGTCCGGAGCTGCGGGATATTCCACTGGCCGTCGCCGAGCTCGAAGAGGGATCGGCGCTCCGTCTCGTCGGCACGTACCCGGAAGGTCTCGAAGAACGCCCGGTTGGCGGTGACCACCTCGAGGCCGTCGTCCAGGACCACGAGCGGCTCCCGCACGGTCTCGACGATGGCGCGGGCCGCGTCGACGCTCTCCTTGAGCGCGTTGATGTCGACGAAGGAGACCACCGCACCGTCGATCTTGTTGTCCACCGTCCGGTACGGCCGCACACGAACCGAATACCACCGGCCATCTCGGGCGGTGACCTCGCGCTCCTGGGGAGTCAGGGTCTCGATCACGTCCCGGAGAAGGCCTTCGAGATCCGGGATCTCCGCGCCGAGCCTGAGGTCTCCGATGGGCCGCCCGACATCGCCGGGGGCCAGGTCGAGGATCCGCTCGGAGACCGACGTCATGCGACGGACGCGGAGATCGGCCCCCACCAGGATGATCGGGACATGGGTGCTCGCGAGCAGGTTGCCGAGGTCGCTGGCGAGCTGACCCACCTCGAGGTTTCGGCTGTTCAGCTCGTCGTTCACGGTCGTGAGCTCCTCGTTGGCGGCCTGGAGCTCTTCCTTGGAGGTCTCCAGCTCTTCGTTCGTGCTCTGTAGCTCCTCGCTGCTCGACTGGGCCTCCTCGGTGGCGGCGCGCAGCTCCTCCAGGGCGGCCTCCTGCTCTTCGCTGGTTGCCTGGAGCTGCTGGCGCGCGGCGGCCAGCTCCTGGGTGAGCTGGGTGAGCCGACGATCGCCTCGCGTCTTCCCTCGCCGCGCAGGAACCGCCGTCGGCTTGGCCGGCAAGGGGCCGCCCGGTCGATATCGCTCGTCGAAGAACAGGATGAGATGGTGCTGACCCTTGATGCCTTCCTTGAGCCCGATCGGGATCACCTCGATGGCGACCTCCCGGGCCCCGCCATTCACCCTCAACCAGAGGCCGTCCGTTTTCACCGCATCCCCGGATTTGATCGCGCGCTGGACCGCCCGGCGGAGCGGCACCGTCAGGCCCTCCCGCGCCATCCGGAAAAGCTGCAGGCTCGCTGCGCCCGGTGCCGCCTCGAGGTAGGGACCGGTCTTCCCGCGGAACTGCACGATCTCCATGTCGGCGTTGACGATCACACCCGCCGGCGCATAGCGGCCAAGGACGAGTCGGTCGGCCTCCTTCTCGACCGCCGCGGTGCTCCAGACCACGCCCTTGTCCTCCTGGACGGAGGGCGCGGCATTGCGGGCGCCCGCGGTAAGCCCGAAGCCGAGGTGGGCGGACGGGCCGGACTTGCGCGCGAAGATCTTGTGCTTCTTGTCCATGGTCGAGAAGAGATTGGTAAATCGTCCGACGCCCTCAGACGGGCCGAGCTTGAGGAACCCCGTGGGCTTGAGCGCGTAATGGAAGATGGGGATGATCCGCTCCTGCAAGCCGGCGCCGAGGTAGATCAGCAGGTTGCAACAGCTGATCAGGTCGAGCTTCGAGAACGGCGGGTCCCGCGTCGCGTCATGCCGCGCGAAGACGCAGGCGTCTCTGATGGCCTTGCTGATCTGATAGCGCCCGTCGGACTTGACGAAGAAGCGCCGCAGCCGATCGGGTGACACTTCGTTCTCGATGCTTGCCGGGAACGTCCCCGCCCGGGCGCGCGCGACCGCGGCGGCGCTGAGATCGGTGGCAAACAGCTGGATCGGCGGATTGCTGTCCTGCTGGCCGAGGAACTCCATCAGGCTGATCACGAGCGAATAGGCTTCCTCGCCGGTGGCGCAGCCCGCCACCCAGATCCGGATGGGCTCTTCCCTGGGCCGCTCCGTCACGAGGTTGGGGAACACGCTCTGCTTGAGCGCCTCGAACCCCTCCGGATCCCGGAAGAATCCCGTCACTTGGATGAGGATGTCGTCGTGCAGGGCCCGCGCTTCGTCCGGGTTCTGGCGCACGTACCGTACATACTCAGGTAGGTCGTTCACCCGCTGCAGCAGCATGCGCCGGGCGATCCGGCGTCGGACGCTGGCCGCTTTGTACTGCGCGAAATCGACCCCCGTGCTGGAGCGCAGGACGCGAAGGACGCCGCTGATGTCGGCGCCATCCTCGGAGGCCTCCGGACGGGCCGCGCCTGGTGACGTAGGGCTCACGTAGGAATGATTGCCGATCCTCGCCAGCTCGCCGGCGATCTCCGCGGGGGGCAGGACGAGGTCGGCAAAGGCCGCCGCGCTCTGGGGCATGCCGGGATGGCGCGCGGATTTTTCGTCCTGGACGAACGCGATGCCCCCTTCCGTCTTGATCGAGCGAAGGCCGAGGGTGCCGTCGGACCCCGTCCCGGACAGCACCACGCCGATGGCGCGGGCCCCCGGCTCGTGCGCGAGCGAGCGGAAGAAGTGATCGATCGGCATGTGGCGATCGACGGCCTCCCGGGGCGTGAGCGCGAAGCGACCACCCGCGATCGTCATGTCCGTGTTCGACGGGATCACATAGACCTGGTTCGGCTCCGCCTCCAGCCCGTCGGTGATCGTCACGACGGGCATCGCCGTCGTCCTGGCGAGGATCTCGGACAGCTGGCTCTCGTGCTGCGGGTCCAGGTGCTGGACCAGGACGAAGGCCATGCCGGTGTCCGTGGGGAGCGCTCTGAGGAGCTGGCTGAAGGCCTCGAGCCCACCCGCGGAGGCACCGATGCCGACGATCGGGAACCCTCGACTCCCAGAGGGCGCCCGGAGATGCTCGACACGTGCGGTGGGCGTGGCGGCTGGCGCGCGTCGAGGGGGAGGGCGCCGGGAAGCCGATTTCCTACGCGGAGCGTCTCGTTTCATCGGCCGCCTACCTCACCGGGAGGCGTTCTCCCGCTGCATACCACACGGGCGGGGTGCCATGACGGAAGATCTTGATGCGGGCGGTGCCCAGCGCGGTGGCCTTGCCGCGCTCAATGCGCACCAGCGCGCCCTCCTCCAGCCCGACCACCGGATTGCGGTTCACCACGTGGTACTCGCGGATCCGGTCGTCCCGCGTCTCGCTGCCCGGCGCCATCATGGGATCGGCTTCCTTGTAGTGCGGATTGATGTTGAAGCCGACGAGCCGGAGCGCGTCGAAGCGCGCGAGCCCCACCACATTCCAGTCGTTGGTGGTGAGGATGGTGGGCCCGGCCACGTTCGACCCCGCGCTCGCCCCCGCGTAGGGCATGCCGGCGGCCACCCGGCGGCGGATGGCGGCGAGGAGGCCCGAGCGGCGGAGACGCATGAGCAGCGCGTAGGTGTTGCCGCCGCCCATGAACACGGCCTCCACGCCGGCGAGCGCGGGCAGCGGCCGCGCGTTCCAGCGGATGTGGACGAGATCGAGCCCCGCCCCCTCCGGCGGCGGGGGCACCAGGGCCGCGCGCACGCGGGCGAAGTAGCTGGACTCGTCGTGGAGGCTCGCGGCGGTGATGAAGCCCACGCGCCGCGCGGCGCCGAAGAACGCGGCGATCTCGCGTCGGCCCTCGGGGTCGAGGGGCCCGCCCGAGTGTAGGAGGACGCGGCTCACTTGTCGGCGAGCAGGCGTCTCAGCTGAGCCATGGACTTGACCATGAAGTGCGCGACGCCATCGGGTCCGCCCTGCGGCGCAAAGAGGATCGCGGTCATCCCGACTCTCCGCGCCCCGCGCACATCCGAGTCCACGCTGTCTCCGACCATCGCCGCCTCGTCAGCGGTGAGCCCCATACGGGCCAGCGCCAGCTCGAAGAGCGGCGGCTCCGGCTTGCCGATGACCAGCGGCCGCACCCCCGCGGCAGCCGCCACGGATTCCACGACCGCGCCGCAGCCCGGCAGGAAGTCGCCGCCCTCGAGGGGCAGGCGCGGGTCGAGGTTGGGGGTGATGAAGTGAGCGCCGCCCGCGATGGCGCGGGCAGCCGCGGTGAGCCGGTCGTAGGAGAAGCCGGCGTCGCGGCCCACCACCACCACCTGGGCCTCGCCGTAGCGGTCCGTGGGCAGAAGCTCGTGGCCGCCCTCGAGGAGCGCCCCCCCGAGGTCCTCCCCGCCGATCGCGAGCACGCGGGCCAGCCCCCAGCGGCTGACGATCACCTCGCTGAGAATCTCCAGCGGCGTGAGCACCTCGTCCTTCGCGGCCTGGACGCCCAGCCGCTCGAGCTTGGCCTGGAGCCCCGCGGAGCGGGCGCCTGAATTGTTGGTGAGGAAGGAGACGCGCCGGCCCTGCTCTCGCAGCATGGCGAGCACCTCGGCCGCTCCGGGGACCAGCACGTCGCCCGTCCAGACGCAGCCGTCGAGATCGAAGACGAACCCGCGCACCGCGCGCAGCTCGCGTCGTGAAGCCCCCACTCGGTACCTCCCGAGGCGATACTAGCACGCCAAAAAGCATCCGAAGGGGCGGCGCCCGGCGTTAGAGTCTGGGGCATGGAGCTGGCCCAGGCCCAGCCGCGTCCATACACGCTACAGCGCGCCGCCCTCGTCGTGTTCGCCTTCGTCTCGGTCCTCCCGCTGCTCCTGTATCTCGACACCCTGCAGAGCCTGCGCACCCTCGATCAGCCCAAGGTGCTCGTGAACCTCGCGCTGTCCCTCGGCGCCATCCTCATCGGCTTCTATCTCTTCTGGGCCATGACCGGCCGCATGGCGGAGATCCTTCGCGCAGCCCAGGAGCATCAAGTCGCCGCGCCCGCCGGGCGCGCGCCCGTCGAGGCCGACTTCCACATGCCCGTGTTCGGCGCCATCCTCGAGATCGAGCCCATCCGCGAGACCGACATGATGGCGGCCGCGGTGGAGCAGCTCCGCGCGGTCTGGGAGCTGGAGGCGCGGCCCCATCTCGGCCGCCGCGTGGCCATCTCCGTGCGAAATGCCCGCGAGCCCATCGTCGGGACGCTCAGCCAGATCACCGAGAACGGCCTGCTCCTCCTCGACGCCGAGAGCCAGAAGGTCGGCGTGAGCTACCGCCGCATCTCGGCGATCGAGGGCTCCGCGCGCTAGGAACCATGCGCGCGCTCGCGCTGCTGGCGGCGGCCGCGGCGCCGGCGTGGGGGGCCGATCCAGTGGCGGTGCTCACGGAGATTCGCCCCGGCAAGGGCGAGGTGCGCGTGAAGACGGGCAACGATCCCGAGTGGAAGGCGCCCGCGCCGCTTCTCTCGCTGCGACCCGGCGATCAGGTGCGCGCCACCGAGGACGGCCGGGCCGTGATCCTCTTCAGCGGGGGGCGCGCGCCCACCACCGTGCAGGCTTCGAACTCGCCCTTCACGGGGCCCGTGCCCGCCGGCGCGAGCGCGGGCACGAAGGCGCAGGAGCTCGCCTCGGGCGTCACGAGCTTTCTCATCGGCAAGCAGGACAAACCGGCCTACGTCTCGGCCTACGTGCCCCTGTCCACCCGCAGCGTCCGCCTGCCGCCGCCGACGCTCATCTCTCCCCGTGAATCGAAGCTCCTGGGCGCTCCGGTGGTGTTCGAGTGGTCGGGCTCGGAGAGCCAGCGTTACGGGGTGCGCGTGTTCGGCCCCGACCACGCCGTCACGTGGGAGCAAACCGGTCCGCAGCGCAAGGACCTGCCTTACCCCGCTTCGGCCCCGGCCCTCAAGCCGGGCGTGCGCTACGCGTGGGAGCTCCATGAGGAGCGGCATCCCGTGCAGCGCGCGGAGTTCCTGCTGCTTCCCGCCCCGGATGTCAGCCGCGTGAAGGCCGACCTCGCCGCCCTGCCCACTGGCGGCGTCTCCCCCACCGCCGTGTCGCTGATGCGGGCGAGCTATCTCTTCAAGGAAGGCTGCTATCTCGACGCGCGCCGGGAGCTGCTCGCCGCCATCGCCGCCGATCCCAACGAGGCCTCCCTGCATCAGCTCCTTGGCCACGTCTCCGACGCGATGGGGATCAAGGACCTCGCCACCGACTCCTTCGACGAGGCGCGCTACCAGGCGGCGCCGCGGCGGTAGCGGGGGCTAGGAGTACAGGCGCCGTCGCACGGTGTCGAGCGCGCTGCGAAGGCGACGGTCGTCGGGGTGCAGGCGCACCGCCGCGGCGTAGGCGGCCTCGGCCTCCGCGGGACGGCCCAGGCGCAGCAGCACCGAGCCCAGGCGCGCGTGGGCCTCTGCGAAATCAGGCCGCAGCGCGATGGCCGCGCGATAGGCGGCCTCGCTCTCGGCGTCCTTGCCCTGACGCTCCAGCACCGTCCAGAGGTTGAAGTGGTTCTGGCCCTCGTCGGGCCGCAGCCGGAGCGCCTCGCGGTACGCGGCTTCCGCCTCGCCGAGCTTGCCCTGGGCGAGCCGCACGCCCCCGAGCCCGCGATGCGCCGAGGCGATGTCCGGGCGGACCTCGATCGCGTGGCCGAACGACTCCGCGGCCTCGGCCAGCCGCCCTTGCTCGATCAACATCTCGCCGAGGTCGGCATGCGTCTTCGCATAGCCGGGTCTGAGCCGTACCGCCTCCCGCAACGCGATCTCCGCCGGCCCGTACTTGCCCTGGAGGTACAGCACGACGCCCAGCCCGCGCTGGAGCGCCGCGTGCGCCGGCTTGATGAGCAAGGCGTCGCGATAGACCGTCTCCGCCTCGGCGAAGCGGCCCTGGCGCCCGAGGCCCACCGCGAGGTTGCCGCGGGCGACGATGTCGCGCGGCTCGAGGCGGATCGCCTCGCGAAGCGCGGCCTCGGCATCCGCGTGCCGACCCTGACGGCCCAGCGCGATGCCGAGCTCCACGTAGAAGTCCGCGGTGGCGGGCTCCAAGGTGACGGCGGCGCGGAAGGCGGCCTCCGCGTCCACGTCGAAGCCTTGGGCGGACAGGGCGAGCCCGAGGTCGTAGTGCACGTTGGGATCGTCCGGTCGCAGGGTGAGGACGGTCCGATACGTCTCGGCTTCTTCCGCCCAGCGTCCTTCACGACGGAACACACCCGCGAGCCCGAGGAGCGATCCGACATCGCCTGGTCGTAGCCGAATGGCCTGGCGGAACTCCGCCTCCGCCTCCGGAAACCGCCCCTGCCGCTCCAGCACGCGGCCGTAGTGCGCATGCCATCGGGCGCTCTGCGGGTCGAGCCGGAGCGCTTCGCGGAAGGCGGTGGCAGCCTCGCCGTAGCGGCGGCCGTGGGCCAGCGTCACACCGAGATGGCCGTGGAGCATCGGGTCGGCGCGCCGGCCCCGGATGGCGGCGCGATAGGCCTGGGCGGCATCCACCCAGCGGCGCTCGCGGCGCAGCGCGTGCGCGAGGTGTACCTGGCTCCGCACCGCGGTGGGCGCCAGCCCCAGCGCCTCGCGGAACGCGACGACGGCTTCGGTCTGCCGGCCTTGCGCGGCCAGCGCCTGACCCAGCGCGTCCCGCACCATCGGGTTCCTGGGGGCGAGGTCGACGGCCTGGCGCAGGACGGTCTCCGCTTCGGCATGCCGGCTCTGGCGCAACAGCGCGACGCCGAGGTTGTGATGGCCGTCGACGAGCCGCGGCGCTAGAGCGACGGCCCGGCGGAGCGCGCGTTCCTCCTCGGTGGGGCGCCCGAGCCGCCGGCTCACGATCCCGAGGCGGAGATGGGCGAGGGCGTGGTCGGGACGGAGCGCGACGGCGGCCCGCAGCGCCTCGTCGGCCTCGACCCAGCGACGCTGCGCCTCCAGAGCCAGACCGAGCTTGAGCCGCGCGCGGAAGGCGCGCGGGTCGAGCGCCGCCGCCTCGCGATACGCGGCTTCCGCGTCGAGGTGCTTGCCCTGCTCGAGCAAGGCATCGCCCAGATCGAGGCGCGCGGACACGGACTGCGGGGCCAGCCGCACCGCCTCGCGAAAGGACGACTCCGCGTCGGCGGGACGGCGACGTTGCGTGAGAATCGCCCCGAGGGTGGCGTGGGCGTCGGCGCGAGCGGGATCGCGCGCGATCGCGTCGCGCGCCAGCGCTTCCGCCTCGTCGTGGTGGCCCTGCTTGAGCGCAGCGGCGGCGCGCTGGAGGCTGGCGATCAGCTCGTCCACGGCCCCACGGTAGGGAGTGGACGAGGAGGTGTCAAGCCAGCGGCAGGCGGAGGGTGAAGCGGCTGCCCGCGCCGGGCGTGCTCTCGACGGTGAGGCCGCCGGCGTGCGCGACGGCGACGCCCCGCGCGATGGCGAGCCCCAGCCCCGAGCCCGGCGTGGCGCTCGCCGCGTCGAGGCGCACGAAGGGCTCGAAGATGCGCTCGAGATCGGCGGGGGCGATGCCGACGCCGGTGTCGGCCACCGCGATCAGCGCGTGATCTCCTTCGCGGGCGAGCGTCATCTCGACCTTGCCGCCGGCGGCCGTGTACTTCACGGCGTTCTCCACGAGGTTGAGAATCGCGCGGCGGAGCGCGCTCGCGTCACCCACCACCTCCACCGGCTCCACCGCCCCGAGGCGCACGGTGACGCCGGTGCCCTGGGCGAGCCGCGCGCCCGTCTCGAGCGCGTCGATCACGATCGGCTCGAGGTTGAGCCGCTCGCGGGCAAGGCCGCGGCCCGGGCCCGCCCGCGTCAGCAGCAGGAGATCCTCGGCCGCCCGGATGAGGCGATTGACCTCCTCCAGACTCTCCTCGAGCACCCGCCGGTACTCGTGGGGCGAGCGCGCGGCGCGAAGCGCCACCTCGATGCCACCCTTGAGGGCGGTGAGCGGCGTGCGCAGCTCGTGGGCGGTGTCGGCGGCGAAGCGGCGCATCTCGCCGAAGGCTTCCTCCAGCCGAGCCAGCATCTCGTTGAGCGTCTCAGCCAGATAGTCCAGCTCGTCGCCGCTGCCGCTCGCCGCCACCCGTTGGGCTAGATCTTCTGCGGTGATCCGACGTGCGGTCCGCGCCATCAGATTGACGGGAGCCAGGGCCGCGCGGGCGATCAGCGCGCCGCCCACCGCGGCGAGGGCGAGGCCCACCGGTACCGCTGCGAGCAAGACCATCAGGTAACGGTGAAGGGCGTCCTCGGCGCGGGCGAGCGAGATGCCCACTTGCACGAGCCCCGGGAGCCGGGAGCCGTTGGCGACCGGGAGCGTGAGGACCCGCGCGCGCTCCCCACCGGGCAGCTCCAGCGTCTCGAAGGTCGGCCGGCCCCGTGCGGCGTTCGCCCGCGCCACCGGCGTGAGGGGCAGCTCGCGGTTCCGCAGCGAGGCGGAGGCGCCGCCGGGATTGCCCGCGGGATCGCGAAGCTGGAAGAACTTGTCGACGAAGTCCGGCCCGAGCAGCTCGCGCAGCGCGGCCTCCGCGATGGCGCCACTGTCGGCGTAGCCGGTGTCGCGGATCACCCGGCCCACCGTGACCAGCGAGGCGTCCACGTCCTGGTACAGGCTCCAGGCCAGCACCTGGTACGAGAAGCCGCCGATGACGAGGAGAATGACGAGGAGGACGCCGGTGTACCAGAGGGTGAGGCGGGTCCGGATGGAGCGGAGGGCTCGCGGGAGGGTCACGGCTCTTCCTTCAGAACATAGCCGGCGCCGCGCACGGTGTGCACGAGCGGCCGCTCCCCCTCTCCGTCGATCTTTCGGCGCAGATAGCCGACGTAGACGTCCACGATGTTGCTCTCGGGATCGAACTCGAGTCCCCAGACGTGCTGGGCGAGCATGGGGCGGGTGAGCACCCGTCCGGCGCTGCGCATCAGGTACTCGAGCAGCGCGTACTCGCGGGCGGTGAGGCTCACGCGCCGGCGGCCCCGGGTGACCTCGCGGGTGGCGGGATCGAGGCTCAGATCGGCGACCCGCAGCACGGGCGCGCGCTGACCCCCGCCCCGGCGGAGCAGCGCCCGCACGCGCGCGAGGAACTCGTCGAACGCGAAGGGCTTGGTGAGGTAATCGTCGGCCCCGAGATCGAGGCCGGTCACCTTGTCGGACAGGCGGTCACGCGCGGTGAGCAGCAGCACCGGCGCCTGCACCTTCTGCTGGCGCGCGGCCTTGAGGACCCCCAGGCCATCGAGCTTGGGCAGCCCGATGTCGAGCACGACGAGGTCGGTGCTGGGCCCCTCGATCAGGCGCTCGAGGGCGGCGGCGCCATCGCCCACCACGTCGACCGCGTAACCTTCCTCCTCGAGCCCCTGCCGGATGAAGCTCGCAACCTTGCGCTCGTCCTCGACAACCAGGATGCGCATCTCACGTCAACGGTACCATCGCCGCGGTGAGGGTCAGACGGTTGTGGCACCGCGGGCAATCCAGCGCCTGCTCGCCGTGAAAGCGGCCCGCGCCGGGAAAGTCCTGCTCGACGCCGCAGCGCGGGCAGCGGCCGTGCGCGCCGAGGAGGCGCACGTCCTCGCGGCTGCGCACCACCGCGAGCCCGATACCCAGCAGCAGGAACGTCGGCACGAGGATGAAGTGGGCCACCGGCATGAACACGGCGACGGCGGCGATGCCCCAGCATATGCCGAGGGCCGAGAGCACGCGCGTCATGCGCTCGGAGGGGGTCTGGCGCAGCAGGCGCGCGGTGGCCGGCACCGGCGCGCTTCCGAACACGTTGATCGTCGCGGGCAGCTCGTGAACCATGCCCTCACCCTACCAGGTGAAGATGAGAAGGAGATGAGAGGGCGCCGGCCCGTCGGGTACACTCTGGCCCACCATGGAGCATCGTCCTCTCGGCCACAGCGGCCTCACCGTCCCGGTCATCGGCATGGGCACCTGGCAGACCTTCGACGTACGGGACCCCGCCGCGGTGCGGCCGGTGACGGACGCGGCGATCGCCGGAGGCGCGACCTTCTTCGACAGCTCGCCCATGTACGGCCGCGCCGAGCAGGTGCTCGCGGCAACCCTCGACGCGCGCCGGCCCCGTGTGCTCATCGCCACCAAGGTCTGGGCGGGCAGCGCCCGCGAGGGGCGCGAGCAGATCCGGCGCGCCCTGGACTGGTACGGCGGCGTGGTGGACCTCTACCAGATTCACAATCTCGTCGCATGGCGCGAGTACCTGCCGTATCTCGAGGAGCTGCGCGCGGCGGGGACCATTCGCGCCATCGGCATCACCCACTACAGCAGCTCCGCCTTCGACGAGATGGCGAGCATCGTGGAGAGCGGGCGCGTCAGCGCGATCCAGATCCCCCTCAATCCCCAGGAGCGCGAGGTGGAGCGGCGCCTGCTGCCGCTGGCCGCCGCGCGAGGGGTCGGCGTCGTCGTGATGCGTCCGCTCGGCCAGGGAGCGCTCGCCCGGCGCGCGCCCGCCGCGCGCGAGATGGGCTTTCTCGCCGAGCACGGGCTCCGCTCCTGGGCGCAGGCGCTCCTCAACTGGGGCGTGAGCGACCCGCGCGTGTCGGTCAGCATCCCCGCCACCAGCCGGGCCGCGCACATGGCGGACAACTGCGTGGTGGGCGATGCGCGGCGCTTCGACGCGGCGACGCGCGAGCGCGTGGCCACGCTCGCCGTGCGCCCCTAGGCGCCGCGCTGCCGCAAGAGCGCGGTGAGCTCATCGAGCTCCTGCTCCGCCGAGACGCCGCGGTCGGTGCGATAGGTGAGGTCGGCGAGGCGGTAGAGCGGCTCCGCCGCCGCCCAGATCGCGGCCAGATCCTCCTCCAGGGAGACGCCCCGATTCACGCGGGGCCGGTCGGCGGCGCGGACTCGCGCGACCAGGGTCGCGAGATCGGCTTCCAGGAACACGAGCACGCCGGTCCCGCGGAGGGCATCGCGGTTCCACGCGTACCGCACGGTACCCCCGCCCAGCGCGCACACCGCTCCCTCGAGCGCGGCGAACCGCTTCACGATGCCGTACTCGAGCTCGCGGAAGGCGAGCCACCCCTGCTCCCGCACGAGATGGTGGAAGCTCCGGCCCAGCGCCGCGTTCACCTCGCGATCGAGATCGAAGAAGGGCCGGCCGAGGCGCGCGGCGAGGCCCTCGCCCAGCGTGGTCTTGCCGGAGCCGATCAGGCCGGAGAGGTAGACATTCACCGCGCGACGGCGGCGTGCGCGGCGCGGATCAGCTCGGGGAAGGCGTAGCTCGGGAGCGCGCAGCCCGGGGCGAGGAAGAGCTTCTCGGGGCCCGCGTCTTCGATCGACCGCTTGATCTGTCCGCGGATGTGGCCGGCCGACTCATAGGCGAAGCGGCCATGGCTGATGCCGCCCATGAGGGGCAGATCGGTGCGGCGCCGCGCCTCCGCCAATGTCGGTCCGGCGTCCTGGTCCGCCCACGAGATCGCCTGCACCGGATAGTCGAGCATCCGATCGAAGAACACGTGGTTGCCGTGGGCGTGGAGCACGTGGAGGCTGCCCCGCCCGCGGATCGCGTCCAGCAGCTCGAGGTCGAAGGGGCGCATGTAGCGCTCGTACTGCTCGCGGCTCACGAACTCGGTGGACGCGGGCACGGAGAAGAAGATGCCGGCGGCGCCCCGCGCCAGCGCCGCGCGCGCGTAGGCGATCAGGTTGTTGTTGACGATGCGAAGCGCGCGCGTGAGCCCGACTTCGTGCTCGCGCATCATCTCGTCGATGGCGCCCTTCACCACATTGCGCCGCAGGGTGTTCCATGCGTTGAAGAGCGTGTCGACCACGAGGGCCCGCCCGGAGAGGGCGCGCGCGACCTGCTCGACGACGCTCAGCTGGGCCGCCATCGGAGTCTTTTCGAGGTCGAGCGGTCCCAGCCGCTCGAGGTCATGGGCGTGATCGAGGGTCTCCATCCCCGCGGGCATGGGGTAGGAATAGTCGTTCATCAGCTTGAGCCAGTCGAGATCGTAGGCCTCGAAGAAGTCGAGGTGCGCCTGGGCCATGCGTTCGGCCGGCGCGTGCTGGAGGCCGAAGTGATACCAGACGGTGAATGGAGGATGGTCCACCGGACCTCCGGACAGCGCCGCGCGGACCCGCTCGATCTTGTTCATGGCTTCCCCAGGGTGAAAGGCTCGTCGACGTACATGGTATACGTCCGCGGCCGCATCCGCGCGCCCTCGGCGGGATCGACGTACACGATCGACGACTGGCCGCGAATCTCGGCGGGCAGGATGGCGCAGCGCACGAAGGACGTCTCCTCGGTGGCGGACGCGCGGGCCACCACGGGCTCGCGGCCGCTCTCGAACCAGGCGTCGCCGGGCCGCATGACCTGGCCGGGCGCCTTCCCCACCGCGACGCGCAGCTCACCGCGCAGCAGGCAACGGATGCCGCCGCCCTTGTGCCCATGAGCGGGGGCGATGCCCCCGAGCACGAAATCCACGCGGTCGCAGCGCATGACCCAGGGGCGCCCGGCGGCGAGGGCGATCGGATGCTCGAGGAGCACGCGGCCGCGCGCGGGCCCCGGCGGCTGCCGCACGAGCTCGAACACGAGCACGGTGAGCTCCTCGCGATACGACTGCACGCCGCTGCCCTCCGCGGCGAACACCGCGGCGTCGGCGCCCACCGGGGCATGGTGGGGATCGGCCTCGACCACGCGGAGGGCGCCCGAGCGCACGAAGATCACGCGGGGGCCGGCGTCGAACGAAAGCAGCGCGCCGGCGGCTAGCCGGTGCTCGACGAGGCGCAGGGACCAGGCCATGGTGGGCTCGCCCCGTCACTCGCCCCGCAGCGTGGGGTCGAG
>DATJFY010000091.1:0-36262 GCA_035495415.1 Verrucomicrobiia bacterium | reverse complement strand
ATTGCCAGATCACCTTCTCCGACGTGCGGCTGCCGGCGGACAGCGTGATGGGGCCGGAGAACCAGGCCTTCAAGATGGCGATGAGCAATTTCAACTTCAGCCGGCTGATGATGGCTTCGATGGCGCTCGGCATGGCGCAGGCCGCCTTCGAGGACGCCACCGCCTATGCCCGCGACCGCAAGCAGTTCGGCCAGGCCATCATCGGCTTCCAGGCGGTTCAGTTCATGCTCGCGGACATGTCGACCGACATCGCCGCCGCGCGGCTTCTGATCCACCACGCCGCGCGCCTGCACGATGCCGGCGAGCCCATCGCCAAGGAGGCGGCGCAGGCCAAACTGTTCACGACCGACATGGCGATGAAGCACGTCTCCAACGCGCTGCAGATCCACGGCGGCAACGGCTATTCGCGCGAATATCGCATCGAGCGGCTGTTCCGCGACGTCCGCCTCGCCCAGATCTACGAGGGCACCAACCAGATCCAGCGGCTCGTCATCGCGCGGGCCCTGCTGGAGCAAGGAGAGTCTCGATGACCGGTCGCCGCCCGTCCTCCCCCGTGTCCCGCCGCACCGTCCTCAGGGGCGCCGCCGCCGGCGCCGCGGTGCTGGGATTCCCCCTTCCGCTGCGCGCGCAGGCCCCGGTGATCAAGATCGGCGCCGTTCATCCCGTGACCGGGCCCCTCGCCGAGCCCGGGCAGGCCTGCCGGCTGGGCGCGACGATGGCGGTGGAGGCGGTGAACGCGGCGGGCGGCATCAAGGCCATGGGCGGCGCCAAGCTCGAGCTCATCGTGGGCGACACGCAGACCAAGCCCGACGTGGGGCGCACCGAGGCCGAGCGCGTGATCAACCAGGGCGCGCAGATCCTCATGGGCTCCTTCGACTCGGGCTCGACCGCGGCGATGGTGCCGGTCGCGCAGCAGCGCCGGGTGCCCTTCCTCGTGGACATTGCCGCCGCCGACCCCATCACCGCCAACGTCGCCAAGGCGGTGAAGGAGGGGCAGCAGAAGGTGCAGTACGTGTACCGCAACTTCCCCACCGGCTCTTCGTTCGGCGCGCGGGCGGTGCGCTACTTCACCGAGATCTTCGCGGAATCCGGGGTGGCGCCCAAGCGCGTGGTGCTGATGTACTGCAACGACCTCTTCGGCCAGAACGCCGCCAAGGGCTTCCAGGCCGGCTACGCCGCGGCCAAGCCGGCGTGGGAGATCGTGGACGTGATCCCGTGGCCCGAGCCGCCCCAGGACCTCTCCACCGAGGTCTCGCGCGCCAAGGCCGCCCGGCCGGACATCATCGCGCCCATCACGCGGCCTGCCTCCGCCCAGCTCCTGCTCCCCGAGCTTCGCAAGCAGCGCGTGGAGGTCATGGGCATCGTGGGCCCCGGGAGCCCCGGGCTCTACGAGGCGGGCCAGCTCGCGGTGCTCAAAGACGACCTCGAGTACGTCATGTCCGCGGTGCCGTGGGCCAACTTCAAGAACCCGCGCACCCAGAAGGTCGCGGAGGACTACTTCAAGCGCTCCGGCGGGAAGACCTTCGACACCAACTCGGGCTACTCCTACGACGGGATCTTCGTCATCGCGGACGCGCTCGAGCGCGCCAAGTCCGCCGATGCCGACACGGTGGCGGACGCGATCAAGAAGACGCACTACACCGCCGGCCTCATGCAGTACGCCGGACCGGTGATCTTCAACGAGCTGGGCGACAACCCCAACGCCGTCACCACCATGATCCAGATCCTCGGCCAGAAGCCGGTCGCGGTGTGGCCGAAGGAGGCGGCGGTCCAGAAGCTCGTGTTCCCGCGCCCCAAACGTTGATCGGAGCCGCCTGAGTGGACCTGACCCTCGTCGGGCAGGGCCTGCTCAGCGGGGTCCTCTTCGGGGGCGTGTACAGCCTGATGGCGGTGGGCCTGACGCTGATCTTCGGCGTCATGCGAGTGGTCAACTTCGCCCACGGTGACATGATGGTCTGGGGCATGTACCTGGCGTGGATGCTTGCCACGCGCGCCGGCATCGATCCCTACGTCGGCTTCCCGGTCTGCGCGGCGGTCCTGTTCACGCTGGGCTGGGCGGTGCAGCGTGGGCTCGTGCATCGCATCGTGGACGCCCCCCACGAGATGCAGATCCTCCTGATGCTGGGCGTGGCCCTGGTGCTGGAGAACGCCGCCCTCGTCGCCTTCGGCCCCGATCCCCAGCGCGTGCGCTCACCGCTCACCGCGTCCACCCTCTGGCTGGGACCGCTCTTCGTCGACGTGGGTCGTCTCGTCACGTTTGGCGTGGCCCTGGCTCTGACCGGCGCGCTCTGGGTCTTCCTCGGCCACACCGATCTCGGACGGCGCATCCGCGCCGCCTCCGACAATCCCTACGGCGCGCTGGTGATCGGCACCGACGTGGGCCGCGTCTACGCCATCGCCTTCGGTATCGGCGCCGCCTGCGTGGGCGCGGCGGGGGCGCTGGTCTCGCCCATCCTGCCCTTTCAGCCCGCCGGCGGCCTGTCCCTCTCGGTGGCGTCGTTCAACATCGTCATCATCGGGGGCATGGGGAGCTTGCTCGGCGCCTTCGTGGGCGGGCTGCTCGTCTCGGTTGCCGAGTCGCTGGGCGCGGTCTTCCTCGCCCCGTCCATGAAAGAGCTGGTCAGCTTCTCGCTCCTCATCGTGATCCTGCTGCTCCGGCCCGCCGGCCTCTTCGGCAGGCGCGCGGCATGACCGTCCCGCGGGTGGCCGCGCTGGTGGTCGTGCTGGCGCTGGCGGCGCTGCCCGCCGTGCTGAGCTCGTACGCGGTGACCGTGTTCATCTTCATCTTCTTCTACGCTTACCTCGGCCAGGCGTGGAACCTCGTGGGCGGCTACGCGGGCCAGCTCTCCGCGGGGCACGCGGCGTTCGTGGGATTGGGCGCCTACACCGCGGCCATGCTCTCGATGACGCTCGGGCTCACGCCGTGGGTCGGCATGTTCGTGGGCGGCGCGCTCGCCGCCGCGCTCGGCGCGCTCATCGCCTATCTCGGCTTCCGCTTCGGGCTGCGCGGCTTCTACTTCGTGCTCCTCACCGTGGCCTTCGCCGAGATCGGTCGCATCGTCGCCCTCAACACCGACGCGGTGGGGGGCGCCCTCGGCCTGTACATCACCTTCACCGGGAATCCGCGCCAGTTCCAGTTTCAGGACAACCGCGCCTACTACTACGTGGCCCTCGTCATGATGCTCGCCGCCACCGCGCTCGTGGCCGCGCTGGAGCGGCGGCGCTTCGGCGAGTACCTCAAGGCCATCCGCGAGGACGAGAACGCCTGCGAGGCGCTGGGGGTTGACACTTTCCGCTACAAGCTCCTCGCGATGGTGCTCTCCTCGTTCCTCACCGGGGTCGGCGGGACCTTCTACGCGTACTACCTGTTCTCGCTCCAGCCCAACGCGGTGTTCGGCATTCCGCTGTCGGTGGAGATCATGATCCGCCCCATCGTGGGCGGCGCGGGCACCGCGCTCGGCCCCGTGCTCGGCTCGTTCATCCTGAGCCCGCTCGGCGAGCTCTCGCGCGTGTATCTCTCCCAGGGAGCCTGGAGCGGCCTGCACCTGATCGTCTACGGGGTCCTGCTCATCGTGGTCGTGCTGTTCTTCCCGCAGGGCGCGTATCCGACTTTGTTGAAGTTGGGGGGGAGCATGAGCCGCTCCTCCCCCAAGCCCCCCCACCGCATATGAGTCCCCCTCTGCTCGAGGTGTCGGGGCTGGCCAAGCGCTTCGGGGGGCTTCAGGCGGTGGCCGGGCTGTCCTTCGCCATGGCGGACGGGGAGATGCTGGGGCTGATCGGCCCGAACGGGGCGGGGAAGACCACGGTGTTCAACCTCCTCTCGGGCTTTCTCACCCCCGACGCAGGCACCGTACGCTTTCGCGGGGAGAGCGTGGCCGGGCTCAAGCCGCACGCGATCTGCCGGCGCGGGCTCGCCCGGACGTTCCAGATCGTGCGCCCGTTCCCGCATCTCTCCGTGCTGGCCAACGTGCGGGTGGGCGCGCTGGGCCGCCATCCCGACGCGCGCGAGGCCGATGCGCGGGCGCGCGCGGTGGTGGCGCGCCTGGGGCTCGACGGCAAGCGCGACGCGCCCGCGGGCAGCCTCACGCTCGCCGACCGCAAGCGGCTGGAGCTGGCGCGCGCGCTCGCCACCGAGCCCACGCTGCTCTTGCTCGACGAAGTCATGGCCGGCCTCAGCGGCCCGGAGACCGCGGACATGGTGCGGCTCGTCTCCGGCATCAACGCCGACGGCGTGTCGGTGCTCCTCATCGAGCACAACATGCGCGCGGTCATGACCCTGTCCCACCGGCTCGTGGTGGTGTCCTTCGGGGAGAAGATCGCCGAGGGGCCGCCCGCGCGCGTCGCCAACGATCCCCGCGTCATCGAGGCGTATCTCGGCGAGGACTATGTCCACCCTGCTCCGGCTTGACGGGCTCGAGGTCGGCTACGGCGCGCTCACCGCGGTGCGCGACGTGTCGCTGGAGGTCGCCACGGGCGAGGTCGTCGCGCTGATCGGCGCCAACGGCGCCGGCAAGACCACCACGCTCAAGGCGATCACCGGGCTTCTCCCCCTCCGCCGCGGGCGGATGGCGCTGGATGGCGAGCGCCTGGACGGGCTCTCGCCAGCGCGCGTCGTCGGCCGGGGCATCGCGCATGTGCCGGAGGGGCGCCAGCTCTTCCCCACGATGACGGTGCGCGAGAATCTCGAGCTGGGCGCCGTGCGCGGGGAGGGGCGGAGGCGGCGCGCCGAGACCCTCGCGTGGGTCCTGCGGCTATTCCCGCGGCTCGCCGAGCGCGCCGGGCAGCTCGCGGGCACGCTGTCGGGCGGCGAGCAGCAGATGTGCGCGATCGGCCGCGGGCTCATGGCGCGACCTCGCCTCCTCATGCTCGACGAGCCGAGCCTGGGCCTCGCGCCCGTGATCGTGAAGCACATCTTCGAGAACCTCGCCCAGATCAACCGGGAGGGCACCACCATTCTCCTCGTGGAGCAGAACGTGGGGCGCGCGCTCGGGCTGGCCCATCGCGCCTACGTCCTCGAGAGCGGCCGCATCGCGCTCTCCGGGACCAGCGCCGAGCTCCTCGCCAGCCCGCACGTCAAGCAGGCGTATCTCGGCCTCTGAGCCTGGCTCGCTGGTTGCACCTCTGGTTCATGTGCCCGATGCGATCGGTCCGTCTAAGTATGCGCATTCGCTGAGCGATCGACCGGCAAGCGCAACCGGTGCGCGGCCCGGCCGCCGTCAGGGCGGAAGCCTGGACGTCACTCCAACTGACACTTTTCGGGGGCCGCTCGGCGTCACCGGCGACCGCGCCTACGAGACCCTGGCGGAGCTGGTGCAGGTGGTCTCGAGCTGCCTGGATCTGGACGAGGCCCTGGGGCGCATCGCCCAGGCGGTGGCGAGCCTCCTGCCGAGCTCGGCCTCGCGCATCTGGGTGGCCGAGGGCGAGCGCCTCGTGCTGCGCACCGAATATGGGATCCGCGCGCCGCGCGAGGGTTTGGTCACCGAGCTGGCGGTGGGCGAGGGGCTCACCGGCCACGTCGCGCGCTCGGGTGAGATCCTGGTCCTCGAGGATTTGATCGGAGACGCGCGCGCTCACAATCTCGCGTGGCTGCGTGAAGAGGGGTTCGTCTCCTGCGCGGGGCTGCCGCTCCACGGCCGCGAGGGCCTCGTGGGGGTGGCGCTCCTCCTCACCCGCGCGCGCCACCGCTTCACGGACCGGGAAATCCGGCTCCTCAAGGTCTTCGCCTCGCAAGCCGCCATCGCCATAGACAACGCCCGGCTGCACACCGAGACGCGCCGCCGGCGGGAGACGGCGGAGGCTCTCGCCGAGATCGCGCGGCTCACGTCGCGGACCCTGGATTCGGAGGACACCCGCCAGCGTATCGCCGACAACATCCGCGCGCTCTTGCGCGGCCTCACCTCCGCGCTCTACCGGCTCGATGCCGACACGGGTGAGCTGGTTCTGCTCGCCGCCTCGGGCAAGGTGGTTCCCGCCAACGGCGGCAAGCTCGTCCGGGCGGCCGGCACCGGCATCGTGGGCCTCGCCGTCACCGAGCGCCGCGCCGTGGTGACGCGCAACATGCTGGACGACTCGCGCATCCTCATGGGCGCGGAGGAACGGGTGCGCGTGGCGGAGTCGCCCTGCCGGGCCGGTCTCGCCGTGCCGCTGCTCGTGCAGGAGCGAGTGGTGGGCGTGCTCGGCGTGGGCCGCGTCGCGGGGGACGACTTCGACGCGGATGCGATCCATCTCGCCCAGGCCTTCGCCGACCAGGCGGCAGTGGCGCTCGAGAACGCGCGCCTCTACGAAGGTCAGTTCAACCTCCTGGGCGCTCTGCGCACGCGCCAGGCGCGGCTCGAGGCCCTCCTCGAGGTCGGCCGCCAGCTCGCGCGGATCCAGCCGGTGGAATCCCTGCTCGAGCGCATCGCGGAGGCGTGCGCCCACCTCTTCAGCTCGAGCTCGGTGGCGTTCCGCCTCGTCGAGGGGGAGCATCTCGTGCTGTGCGCAAGCTGGGGCCACACCGAGGACGCGCTGGCGTCGCCGCGGTTGCGCATCGGCGAAAGCCTCACCGGGGTGGTGGCCGCGGGCGGCGAGGCGCTCGTCGTGACGAACCCCATCGACGACCCGCGGCTACTGCCCGCGCACCGCGAGGGCTACCGGCGCCTGGGCTTCCGCGCCTTCCTCGGCGTGCCGGTCAAGACGGGGGAAGACGTGGTGGGCGTGCTGACCATCCGCTCGTCCCGCGCAGAGGGCTTCAGCGAGGACGACGTCCAGCTCGCCGCCACCTTCGCCTCGCAGGCGGCGATCGCTCTCGAGAACAGCCGGCTCTATCAGAAGACCCAGCGGGCCTTCGACGAGCTCAGCCAGGCTCAGGATCAGCTCGCCCAGGCGCGCAAGATGGAGGCGGTGGGCCTGCTCGCGGGCGGGGTGGCGCACGACTTCAACAACATGCTCATGGTGATGCTGGGGCGGAGCGACTTGCTCCTGCGGCGCCTGCCCAGCGCCGATCCCATGCGGCGCGACGTCGAGCTGATCCGATCGACCGGTCAGCGCGCCGCCGATCTCACCCGGCAGCTCCTCGCGTTCAGCCGCAAGCAGATCCTCGAGCCCCGCGTGCTGAGCCTCAACACGGTGGTGGGCGAGCTCGCGCCCATGCTGGAACGGCTGATCGGCGAGACCATCGAGCTCCGCACCGCGCTGCGGACCGGTCTGGGCGATGTGCGCGCCGACCGCGGGCAGATGGAGCAGGTGATCATGAACCTCGTGGTCAACGCGCGCGACGCGATGCCGCGAGGCGGCCGGCTCACCCTCGAGACCGCGAACGTCGAGCTCGACGCCAGCGCAGTGCGCGGCCGCGTGGGCATGCGACCCGGACCGCATGTGCTGCTCGCCATCACTGACTCCGGGCTCGGCATGGACGAGGCCACCCAGGCGCGCATCTTCGAGCCGTTTTTCACCACCAAGCCGTTCGGGGAGGGGACGGGGCTCGGCCTCGCCACCGTGCACGGCATCGTGAACCAGAGCGGCGGCACCATCTGGGTGTACAGCGAGCCCGGCAAGGGCACCACGTTCAAGATCTATCTCCCGCGCGTCGGCGAGGGCGGGGCAGGGCAGCCCGGCGAGTCGGTGGCCGACGAGACCCCGCGCGGGTCCGAGACCATCCTGCTCGTGGAGGACCAGGGCGACGTGCGCGACTACGCGCGCGACGTGCTCGAGGCGCAGGGCTACACCGTGCTGCTCGCCGGGGACGGCGCCGCCGCGCTCGAAGCCGCGCGCGCGCATCCGGGGCGCGTCCACCTGCTCCTCACCGACGTCGTGATGCCGCGCATGAGCGGCAGCGAGCTGGCGGAGCGGCTGACCGCATCGTACCCCGATCTCGCGGTGCTCTTCATGTCCGGCTATCCCGATCGCGCGGTGGTGGACCACGGGATCCTCGGGCCGGGCGTCACCTTCCTCCAGAAGCCGGTGGCGCCCGACGCCCTCGCGCGCAAGGTTCGCGAGCTGATGGACGCTCGCCGCCGCGTCGCCTAGTCTCCCGATGACCCCCGCCTCGCTCGACGAGCTGCTGCTCCGCAACCGGAAGCTCGAAGCCCTCAACGCCGAGTACCGCGCCATCGTCGAGGTGGCCGCCGCCGTCGGCTCCACCCTCGACGTCCAGAGCGTGCTCGACGTCATCGTCGACCGCTGCCGCGCCCTGCTCGGCGCGGGCGCCGCCGGGGTCTTTCGCCTCGACGCGGAGGCCGGCGTGCTCGTCTACGAGCGCGGGATCGGCCTCTCGCCGGACTTCGTGGCGCATCTCACGGTGCGGCCGGGTGAGGGGACCACAGGCCGGAGCTATCTCGAGCAGGAGCCGACGTGGACGGACGACATCCTCGCCGACGACAGCCTCCATCTCGACGACCGGCAGCGCACCCTCATCTCGCGGGAAGGGTATCGCGGCGTGCTCTCGGTGCCGATCCTCATCAAGGGGCAGCCGTATGGCGCACTGGCCGTGTACTGGTGGGAGGCGCGGGTCCCCGATCCCTCGCAGGTGAGCCTCCTCGTCGCCCTCGCCGGCCAGGCCGCGGTGGCTCTGGAGAACGCGCGTCTCTATCAGGCGGCCACCGACCGCGGCCGGCGGCTCGCCACGCTCGCGCGCCTGCACGCGACGCTCACCGCCTCTCTGAGCCTCGAGGACGTCCTGGACCGGGTCGTGCAGTCGGTGGTGGACCTCTTCGGCTCCAGCGTGTCGCGGCTCTGGCTGCTCGACGAGGGCGGCCGCACCCTGTCCCTGCGCGCCAGCGCGGGCGCCATGACCGCCGTGAACGGCACGACGCAGATCCCGGTGGGCGAGGGCTTGATGGGCCGCGTCGTGACCACGCGGGCGCCCCTGCTCGTGGCCGATCTGCGCGAGGACGCGCGGGCGGTCAACGGGGAGCGGATCCGCGCCGAGGGCATCATCTCGTTCGCCGGCATCCCGCTCCTGCTGGGCGACCGCGTGCTGGGCGCGCTGTCCGTGTCGGTGCGGGAGCGCCGCCCCTTCGACGAGGAGGATCTGGGGCTCCTCCACTCGCTCGGGAGCCAGGCCGCCACCGCCATTCACAACGCCTTGCTCTATGCGGAGACGCGCCGCAGCCTCGAGGAGACCCGCGCGCTTCTCGACGTCACCGAGATCCTGAACTCGACGCTGGAGCCGCAGCGACTGCTCAAGCGGGTGGCCATCAAGATCGCCCAGGTCTGCGCGGTGGACCGCTGCACCATCCAGCGCTGGGAAGCCGACCGGGTGTTGCCCCTCATGTCGCAGTTCGCCGATGGCCGGCGGGATCCGCGCATGTGGGAGGCCTTCACCACGCGGCCCGCCCATCCGCCTCGCGAGGTCCCCGCGCACGCGCGCGCCATCGAGACCCGCCGGCCCGTGGTCATCGAGGACGCGGTGGCGTCGGATCTCGTGCCGGTGGCGTGGCCGCGCACCTACGGCCTCCGTAGCACGATGGTGGTGCCGCTCATCCGCCAGGACGAGATCATCGGCGTGATGAGCCTGGACTACTGCGAGCGGCCCGGCACCTACGCGCCGTGGCAGGTCAAGCTCGCCGTCGCCATCGCCGGCCAGCTCGTGCTCTCGCTCGAGAACGCCAGGCTCTACGGCGAGGCCCAGGAGCGCCTGCGCGAGACGAGCACGCTCCTGGCGGTGGGCGAAGTGCTCTCGCAGCCCGGGGAGCCCGCGGAGGTCATGCGGCGCGTCGCGCGCGAGGTGGGCCGCGCGTTCGGCGCGGACATGGTGGGGGTGCACGGGCTCAATGCGGCGCGCGATGCGCTCGTCCCGATGGCGGGCTACCACGTGCCCAAGGACCTGGTGAGTCACTTCCTCTCGCATCCGTTCCGCCTCGATCGCACGCCCAGCTTGAGCGGCTCCTGGCGCGCGGGCCGCGCGATCTGGGCGGCCGACGTGACCAATGACCCGCGGTTCGATCGGGACACGTTCGCCGCGGTGGCGCCCCACTCCGTGCTGTTCGCCCCCATTCTCGTGCGGGGCGAGGCGCGCGGCGCGCTCTTCCTCGTGTGGTGGGGCGCGGGGCGGCAACCCCAGCCCGCCGAGATCAGCCTCATCGAGGGACTGGGCGCCCAGGTCGGCCTCGCGATGGAGAACATGGAGCTGGTGGAGCAGACCGCGCGCAAGCTCCGGGAGACGGAAACGCTGCTCGCGGTGAGCCGCACGCTCTCGTCCACGCTCGACCTCGACGAGATGCCGCGGCAGTTCCTCCGCCACGTCTCGCGCTCGCTCGACGCCACCGGCGCGGGCATCTGGCTGCTGGACGATTCCGGCGAGTGGCTGGAGCCGTTCATGGGGTACCACATCCCGAAGGACCGCCTGGAGGCGTTGCGGGGCCTCCGGCTGCGGGTGGCCGCGCATCCGTTCTACGCGGAGGCCGCGCGCACTTTGCGCTCGATCACGTCCGGCGACGTGTCCGAGGACCCTCGCCTCGAGGGCGCGGCCACTCACCTGGTCTCGCATCACAGTCAGCTCTTCGTGCCCATCGTGGCCAAGGATCGGATGATCGGCGGCTTCACCGTGTTCTGGCGTCAGCGCGGCCGCACGTTCCCCGAGAGCGAGCTGCGGCTCATGGAAGGGGTGGCGAGTCAGGCCGGGGTGGCGCTGGAAAACGCGCGGCTCTTCCGCGACAACGGCCGGCGCGTCGCCGAGTTGTCGGTGCTGAACGATCTCTCGCGTGCGGTGACCGGGCGCCTGGACCGCGCGGCGGTGGTGGCCACGCTGCACCAGCACATCGCCCGCATCTTCGCGGTCGAGCACCTCGTGATCCTGGTGCACGACGAGGCGTCGGACGAGTTCGAGCTCGTCCTGCGCATCGCCAACGGGGTGGCCGACCATGGGGTACCGCGGCGGTACCCGCGTCGCGGGGTGGGCCTCATGTCGACGGTGCTCGACTCCGGGCGGCCCGTGCGCACGCGCGAGTACCTGGCGGAGTGCGCGCGCCAGGGCGTCACGCCCATCCAGGGGCCGGAGCCGTTGCCGCACTGGCTCGGCGTCCCCATGAAGGCGGGCGAGCGGCCGGTGGGCGTGCTCGCGTTGCGCCGCCGCGACCGCGAGTTCACCCCGGGTGACGAGCACCTCCTCGGCAACATCGCGGACCTGGCCGCCCTCGCCCTGCGCAGCGCCGCCCTCTACGGGGAGCGCGCGCGCGCCTACGGGGAGCTGGCCGCCGCGCAGGATCAGCTCGTGCGCACCGAGAAGCTCCGGGCCCTCGGCGAGATGGCCTCCGGCGTCGCCCACGACTTCAACAACGTGCTCGCCGCCATCGTGGGCCGCGCCCAGCTCCTGCTCAACGAGGTGCGCGATCCCAAGCACCGCCGCTGGATCGGGGTGATCGAGCGCTCCGGCATGGACGGGGCCCATACCGTGCGCCGTCTCCAGGAGTTCACGCGAATCCGCCGCGATCAGCCGGTGGTGGCGGTGAGCCTCAACCGCGTGGTCCAGGAGTCGCTGGAGAGCACGGAGTCGCGCTGGCGCGACGAGGCGCGCACGCCGGGCGTGGCCATCCAGGTCGTGACCGCGCTGGCCCCGAGTCTGCCGCCGGTGGCCGGCGATCCCGCCGAGCTCCGCGAGGCGCTGATCAACCTCATCCTGAACGCGCTCGACGCGATGCCGGAGGGCGGTACCCTGTCCTTCGCGACCCGGGCCAATGCCCAGCACGTGGAGCTGACAGTGGCCGACACCGGCACCGGCATGCCCGACCACGTACGGGAGCGGATCTTCGACCCGTTCTTCACCACGAAGGGGCCCCAGGGCACCGGGCTCGGCCTCTCCATGACCTACGGCATCCTCTCGCGACACGGCGCCCAGATCACGGTGGAGAGCGAGGAGAGGAAGGGGACGCGCTTCAGCCTCACGTTCCCGCATACGACTCTCACCGAGGCTTCCGACATGCGGACCCAGGCGCCATCCGCCGCCGCGTCGCTCCGGTGCCTCGTGGTGGACGACGAGCCGGCGGTGGGTGAGGTGCTGGGCGACATCATCGCGTCGGCCGGGCACACCGCGGTGGTGCTGGACGGCGGGGCGGCCGCGATCGATCGCTTCCGGGCCGAGCCCTTCGACGCGGTCTTCACCGACCTCGCGATGCCGGGCGTATCGGGATGGGAGGTGGCCCGGGCCATCAGCGAGCTTTGCCCCGGCCTGCCCATCTTCGTGGTCACGGGGTTCGGCGTGGAGGTGTCGCCGCAGGAGCTCGCCGGGCACGGCGTCGAGGCCGTGCTGACCAAGCCGCTCGGCCTGCAGGAGACGCTCGCCCTGCTGGCCACGCTGCGCCCGAGGGAGTAGAATCGGGCGCCGGAGCGCGCCATGACCAGCCCCATCATCACCGAAGCGGTTCGCGCCCTCGTCGATCGCCGGGACCTCAGCCGCATCGAGGCGGCGGCGGCGATGGAAGCGATCATGTCGGGGGCCGCCACCAATGCGCAGATCGCCGCGTTCCTCACCGCGCTCCGCATGAAAGGGGAGATCGTCGAGGAGCTGATCGGCTTCGCGCAGGTGATGCGGCAGAAGGTGGTCAAGGTGCGGGCGCACGGCGGTGACGTGGTCGGCGCCACCGGGACCGACCGGGAAATGCTCATCGACACCTGCGGCACCGGCGGCGATGCCTCCGGCACCTTCAACGTCTCGACGGCCACCGCGTTCGTCGCCGCCGGGGCGGGGATGAAGGTGGCCAAGCACGGGAACCGCTCGGTGTCGTCCCTGTGTGGTTCGGCGGACGTCGTGGAGACGCTCGGCGTCAATCTCGAGCTGGGACCACCCCAGGTCGCTCGCTGCCTCGACGAGGTGGGCATCGGCTTCCTCTACGCCCCGCTGCTGCACACCGCCATGAAGCACGTGATGGCGGCGCGGCGCGAGATGGGCGTGCGCACCGTGTTCAACATGCTGGGACCCCTCACCAACCCCGCGGGCGCCAACGCCCAGCTCATCGGGGTGTACTCGGCCGCGCTCACCGAGCCGCTGGCGCGCGTGCTCGCCGAGCTCGGCACGCGGCGCGCGCTCGTGGTGCACGGGGCCGACGGCCTCGACGAGATCACCACCACCGGCGACACCCAGATCGCGGAGGTGCGCGAGGGTGTGGTGCGGCTGTCTCACCTCCGTCCCGAGGACTTCGGGGTGCCGCGCGCCACCCTGCGCGCGCTCCAAGGCGGCGACCGGGAAGAAAACGCGCAGATCATCCGCGGCATCCTCGCCGGCGAGCCGGGGCCGCGGCGCGACATCGTGCTCGTGAACGCCGCCGCCGCGCTCGTCGTGGGCGGCAAGGCGCAGGACTTCAAGGACGGGGTGGCGATGGCCATTGCGTCCGTCGACTCCGGCGCCGCCGCGCGCAAGCTCGGCGAGCTCGCGGCGCTGTCGCATCGTCTGGCCCCTCCGCGCGAGGCCTGATCCGGCCCCGCTGCGGGCCTCCCGGCCGGCCCGGCCGTCTATTGACCGGCCCCCAGGTGCGACAGTAATATGAAGGGGCCTGGTCGCCGCAACTGCCCGTCCTTTCGCTCCGAATTCCGATCGAGCGCACGACGAGGGCGTCACGCGGCCAACGCAGTTCTAGAACACCGAAAGGCGAGGAGGCCAGTCGGGTGAGGAGCCGGGTGCCCCGGTACCACCAGATCGCGCAGAGTCTCCGGGAGCGCATGGCGTCCGGCGCGCTGGCGCCGGGCGCGCGCCTCGACAATCAGCGCCGCCTCGCCCAGGAGTACGGCGTGACGCTCATGACTCTGCGTCAGGCCCTGGAAGTGCTGGAGCGCGATGGCCTCATCGCGCGGCGCCACGGGCTCGGCACCTTCGTGGCGACTCGCTCGGTGGACTACGACATCCTGTCCCTCCGCACCTTTGCCGGTGATCTCTCGGCGCGCGGAGAGGACGTGACCACGCGCTTCCTGCGCGCCCAGTTCGAGCCGGCGGATCGTGAAGTGGCGCGCGCCCTGGGCGTCCGCCCCCGGCAGCGCGTGTTCGCGCTCGAGCGGCTGCGCCTCGTGGCGGGGCGGCCCACGAGCTTTCAGGCGTCCTACCTCACGGCCGCCCTGGGCGAGGATGTCGCCAAGGCCGATCTGCGCGTCACGCCGCTCCGCCAGGTGCTGTCCTTCAAGCTCGGCATCGAGATCGCCGCCGCGCGCGAGACCGTCTCCGCCGTGCCGCTCGCCGCGCGCGCCGCGCGCGAACTCGGCTGCCGCGTGAACGCGCCGGCATTTCAGTCGGACCGGACGTCGTGCACGGCGGAGGGTACCCCCATCGTCTACGATCGCGTGTTCATCCCGGGCGACCGGTTCCGGATCACCCGGGACCTGCACTACGACCAGATCAACGACAGCGAGGGCCCAGAGGAGATCGAGTCTTGAAGATTCTCGTGATGGTGAAGCAGGTGCCGGACACCGCGACCCAGGTGAAGATCAGCGCTGACCCCAAGGCCATCGAGACCACCGGGATCACGTGGATCGTCTCGCCCTACGACGAGTTCGCGGTGGAGGAGGCGCTGCGGATCAAGGAGAAGCGTGCTCAGGGCGAGGTCGTGGCGGTGTCGCTCGGCCCCGACCGCGCGAAGGAAGCACTGCGCTCCTGCCTCGCCATGGGCGCGGACCGTGCCATTCATCTCCTCGACACCGCCTGGACCGGCGCCGACACGCTCACCACCGCCCGCGCGCTGGCCGCGCTCCTGAAACAAGAGGCGCCGGGGCTGGCCATCTTCGGCCGCCAGGCCATCGACGACGACATGGGCGCGGTGGCGGCGCAGACCGCCGAGCTGCTCGGCTGGCCGTGCGCGTCCTGGATCATGGAGGGAGCGGTGGACGCCGGCGGCAGCAGCGTGCGCGTGGCGCGTCAGGTGGAGGGCGGCCTCGAGGTCTTTGATCTGCCGCTGCCCGCAGTGGTCTCGGCCCAGAAGGGGCTCAACGAGCCCCGGTACCCCACACTGAAGGGGATCATGGGCGCCAAGAAGAAAGAGATCAAGGACGTGAAGGCGGCCGATCTCGGCATCGCCGTCGAGCCGCCCGCCCTCACCGTCGTGACCCTCGAGCCGCTGCCCGCGCGGCCGCCCGGCCGGATCATCCAGGGTGAGGCCGCCGACGCCGCCAAAGAACTGGTTCGTGCCCTTCGCGAAGACGCGAAGGCCATCTAAGGAGCGCTGCGACATGGCAGGCGCGTTCTGGAGCGTGGTCGAGGACGATCGGCAGGGCAATCCGAAGAAGGTCATGGCCGAGGTGCTGGGCGAGGCGGGGCGGCTTGCCGCCAAGGCCGGCGGCCAGGCCGAAGCGGTCTGGCTCACCGACAAGGCGAGCGAAGCCGGCGTGAAGCAGCTCGGGGAGTGGGGCGCCAAGCGCGTGCTCCTGCTCGAGGGGGCGGCGTTCGCGCCGTATCGGGGCGAAGTGTGGGCGGCGGCGCTGGCCGATCTTGCGGGCAAGGAGTCGCCGAAGGCCATCATCGCCCCGGTGAGCACGCGCCTGCGCGAGCTGATGGCGCGGCTGGCCGCGCGGCTGGGGGCCGGCCTCTCCGCCGATTCCACCGCGCTCGCCGTCGACGGCGAGCGCCTCGTGGCGACGCGCCCCGTGTACTCGGGCAAGCTCCTCGCCAAGATGACGTGGGCGAAGACCCCGTGGCTCGCCACCTTGCGGCCCAATGTGTTCCGGCCCGGGGACGCCCAGCCCGGCGCCGCCCCGCAGGTGGACCGGCCGAGCGTCGCCGCCGCAGAGGCCGCGCTCAAGTTCGTGGAGCGGCGCGAGGAATCGGCCACCGGCCTCCCCGAGCTCACCGAGGCCGAGATCGTGGTCTCGGGAGGCCGCGGCCTCAAGGGGCCGGAGAACTTCGTGATCCTGGAGAACCTCGCCAAGGTCATCGGCGCCGCGGTGGGCGCCTCGCGGGCGGCGGTCGACGCCGGATGGCGGCCGCATCGCTTCCAGATCGGCCAGACCGGCCGAACTATTTCGCCCAAGCTTTACCTCGGGTTCGGGATCTCCGGCGCCATCCAGCACCTGGCCGGCATGCGCACGTCGAAGGTGATCTGCGCCATCAACAAGGATCCGGAGGCGCCGATCTTCAAGATCGCAGACTACGGCATCGTGGGCGACCTCTTCGAGGTGGCCCCGCTGCTCACGGAAGAGTTCAAGAAGCTCCTGGAGAAGTAACGCGTGTCCCATAGGCGTGTGTCCGCGGATGGGGGGGGGCGGGATACGAAGGCATGCACCTAGAGCTGACCGACGAACAGAAGGCGATTCAGGCGGTCGCGCGCGATTTCGCGGAAAAGGAGGTACGTCCGATCGCCGAGGCCATCGACCGCGAGGCGCGCTTCCCGAGAGACACCGTGCGCCGCATGGGCGAGCTCGGGCTCATGGGCATCTTCATCCCCGAGGACTGGGGCGGCAGCGGCGCGGACGCCGTGGCCTACGCGCTCGCGGTGGAGGAGCTGGCCCGGATCTGCGCCTCGCACGCCGTCATCATGTCGGTGAACAACTCCCTCTACTGCGAGCCGGTGCTGAAGTTCGGCACGGCGGAGCAGAAGCAGCGCTTCCTGGCGCCCTACGCGGCCGGACAGAAGCTCGGCTGCTTCTCCCTCACCGAGCCGGAGGCGGGCTCGGACGCCACGAATCAGCATGTGCTGGCCCGCCGCGACGGCGAGCAGTACGTCATCGACGGGCGGAAGATCTTCGTGACCAACGGCCGGGAGGCCGACGCCACCCTCGTGTTCGCCCAGACGGACCGGAGCAAGCAAAGCCGGGGCATCAGCGCGTTTCTCGTCGAGAAGGGCACGGCCGGGTTCACGGTGGTGAAGACGGAAGAGAAGCTGGGCATCCGCGCCTCGGATACCGCGGAGCTCCTCTTCGAGGGATGCCGCGTCCCCGCCGCCCAGCGTCTCGGCGCGGAGGGCGAGGGCTTCAAGGTCGCGATGAGCGCGATCGACGGCGGCCGTATCGGCATCGCCGCGCAGGCGCTCGGCATCGCGGTGGGCGCGTACGAGCTGTCGGTCGCCTACGCGCGCGAGCGGAAGAGCTTCGGCGTGCCCATCGGGCAGCACCAGATGGTGCAGTGGATGCTGGCGGACATGGCGACGGCGATCGAAGCGGGCCGCCTGCTCGTCCAGCGCGCGGCCGCCCTCAAGGATGCCGGGCAGCCCTTCGGGCCCCAGGCCGCGATGGCCAAGCTCTTCTGCGCGGAGTCGGCGATGAAGATCACCACCGACGCGGTGCAGGTGCACGGCGGCTACGGGTTCATCAAGGAGTACCAGGTCGAGCGCTATTTCCGGGACGCCAAGATCACCCAGATCTACGAGGGAACGTCGCAGATCCAGAAGCTCGTGATCGCGCGGCACCTGCTCAGCGAGTGACGGGGGAGGCCATGGCCACGGACAAGGACCGCTGGAAGCAGAAGACCTACCGGCCGTACGTCGCGAAGTCGCCCGAGCGGCTGCCGCGCCACGAGACGCTCTCGGGCATCCCGGTGGATCCGCTCTACACCCCCGAGGACCTCGCGGGCTGGCGGTACGAGGATCGCCTGGGGTATCCGGGCGAGTTCCCGTTCACCCGCGGACCCTATCCCTCGATGTACCGGGGCCGTCTCTGGACGATGCGGATGTTTGCGGGCTTCGGTCGCCCCGAGGACACCAACGCGCGCTTCAAATATCTCCTCGAGCAGGGGCAGACCGGGCTCAGCACCGCCTTCGACATGCCGGCCCTGATGGGATACGACGCCGATCATCCGCGCGCACGGGGTGAGGTGGGCAAGGAAGGCGTGTCGATCTCGACGCTCGCCGACTTCGAGGTCCTGTTCCGCGACATCCCGCTCGACCGGGTCACGACCTCGATGACCATCAACTGCACGGCGTCGGTGGCCCTCGCCATGTACCTCGCCCTTGCCGAGAAGCAGGGCGTGTCGTGGGACCGCATCGGCGGGACCATGCAGAACGACATGCTCAAGGAGTTCATCGCCCAGAAGGAGTGGATCTCCCCGCCGGACTCCGCGGTGCGCATCGTGGTCGACACCATCGAGTTCTGCGCGCGGCACGTGCCGCGCTTCAATCCGGTGTCGATCTCCGGCTACCACATCCGCGAGGCGGGCTCCACCGCGGTGCAGGAGCTGGCCTTCACGCTCGCCGACGGCTTCGCCTACGTGGACGCCGCGGTCAAGCGCGGGCTTGCGGTCGACGACTTCGCGGCGCGGCTGTCCTTCTTCTTCGACATCCACAACGACTTCTTCGAGGAGATCGCCAAGCTCCGCGCGGCCCGCCGCATCTGGGCCACCGTCATGCGGGACCGCTTCGGCGCGACCAAGGCGGAGTCCATGCGCCTGCGCACCCACACCCAGACCGCGGGAGTCTCGGCGACCGCGCAGCAGCCCCTGAACAACGTGGCGCGGGTGGCCATCCAGGCCCTCGCCGCCGTGCTGGGGGGCGCCCAGTCGCTGCACACCAACTCCTTCGACGAGGTGCTCGCCCTGCCCACCGAGGAGGCGGTGACGGTGGCGCTGCGCACCCAGCAGATCATCGCGGAGGAGTCGGGGGTCCCGCTGACCGTCGACCCGCTGGGCGGCTCCTACTTCCTGGAGAAGCTCACCGACGAGATGGAAGCGCGCGCGATGAAGTACATCCGCCACATCGACGAGCTCGGCGGCATGGTGGCCGCCATCGACCACGGCTACCCCCAGCGCGAGATCGCCGACGCCGCCTATCGCTATCAGCTCATGGACGATCGCGGCGAGAAGGCGGTGGTGGGCGTCAACAAGTACGTGATGAGCGAGGAGCGGCCCCTGCCCATCCTCAAGATCGACGACGCCATCGAGCGCGAGCAGGTCGAGCGGGTCGGCCGGGTCAAGGCGACGCGTGACGCCGCCAAGGTGGAGCGCCGGCTCAAGCAGCTCGCGGAGGTGTGCCGGAATGGCGGGAACGTGATGCCGGTCCTGGTGGACGCGGTGAAGGACTACGTCTCGCTCGGGGAGATCTCGGACGTGTACCGACAGGTGTTCGGGCTCTATCGCGAGCCCATCATCTTCTAGGAGAGACATCCATGACGATGGACCCGATTCGGATCAACAAGGCGACGTCGCTCAAGAAGAAGCCCAAGGACAGCGAGCTCGGCTTCGGCCAGATCTTCACCGACCACATGTTCCTGGCCGACTTCCAGGAGGAGAAGGGCTGGTACGACCCGCGGATCGAGCCCTACGGCCCGCTGCCCCTCGATCCCGCGGCGGCGGTGCTCCACTACGCCCAGGCCGTGTTCGACGGCCTCAAGGCCTTCCGCGGCGTGGACGGGAAGGTGCGCCTGTTCCGGCCCCAGAAGCACATCGAGCGCATGAACAACTCCGCCAAGCGGATGAGCATCCCGCTCCTCGACCCGGACCTGGCGCTGCGGTCGATCGTCGAGCTCGTGCGGACGGACCGCGACTGGGCGCCCAGCACCATCGGCACGTCGATCTACGTGCGCCCGGTGATCCTCGCCAGCGAGGCCTTCCTGGGCGTGCGGCCGGCCAAGTCGTACATCTACTACGTGATCCTTTCGCCGGTGGGCGCCTACTATCCGGAAGGCATGGCGCCGGTGAAGATCCGCGTCGAGGAGAAGTACGTGCGCGCGGTGGACGGCGGCCTCGGCCACGCCAAGACCGGCGCCAACTACGCGGCCAGCCTCATGGCGGGCGAGGAGGCCAAGCACGAGGGCTTCACCCAGGTGCTGTGGCTGGACGGCGTGCACCGGAAGTACATCGACGAGGTCGGCACCATGAACATCATGGTGAAGATCGGTGGCGAGGTCATCACGCCCGCGCTCGGCGGCACCATCCTGCCCGGTGTCACGCGGGACTCCGTCCTCACCCTGCTGCGCGACTGGGGCATCAAGGCGACTGAACGCCAGATCTCCATCGATGAGGTGCTCGAGGCGTACAAGGCGGGACGGCTGGAGGAGGTGTACGGGACCGGCACTGCCGCGGTGATCTCGCCGGTGGGGGAGCTCGCCTACCGGGGCGAGAAAATGGCGATCAACGGCGGGCGCATCGGGCCCTTGACCCAGCGGCTGTACGACGCCATTGTGGGCATCCAGTACGGCAAGAATCCCGATCCGCACCGGTGGACCGTCGAGGTCTAGGCCGTCGCCAGGGGAGGAGCCATGGACTGCGTCTTCTGCAAGATCCGGGACGGGCAGATTCCCTCGTTCAAGATCCACGAGGACGAGCGCACGCTCACGTTCATGGACATCAATCCCTTGAACTCCGGCCACTGCCTCGTCGCCACCAAGGCGCACGCCGCCACCATTCACGAGGCGGACGTGGAGGACCTGAAGGCGGTGATGGTGGCGGCCAAGAAGGTCGCGGCGGCCATCCAGCACGGGCTCAAGCCCGACGGGCTCAACCTGCTCCAGGCCAATGGCGCCGCCGCCTTCCAGTCGGTGCCGCACTTCCACCTGCACCTGATCCCGCGCTGGAACCACGACGGCAAGGGGTTCGACTGGAAGCTGGTCCCCGGCAATCGGGACCAGATCATGAAGAACGGCGAGCGCCTGCGCGAGCTGCTCAAATAGGACCGGCCACGCCATGACCGAGCGAAAAGTCCGCGTCATCGTCGCCAAGCCGGGCCTCGACGGGCACGACCGCGGCGCCAAGATCGTGGCCCGCGCCCTGCGCGACGGCGGCTTCGAGGTGATCTACACGGGCCTGCACCAGACTCCCGAGCAGATCGTGGCCACCGCCATCCAGGAGGACGTGGACGCCATCGGGCTCAGCGTGCTCTCGGGCGCCCACAACTATCTCTTCGGCCGGGTGCTCGAGCTCTTGCGCGAGAAGGGCGCCGACGACATCGCGGTGTTCGGCGGTGGGATCATCCCCGCGGAGGACATCGCCTCCCTCAAGGCGCTGGGCGTCAAGGAGCTCTTCACCCCCGGCACCTCGACCCAGGACATCGTCCGCTTCGTGCGCGAGAACATCCGCGCCGCTGTCTAACGCCCTCGCGGCTCACCGATGGATTTCACATTGACAGTCGATCAGCAGGCCGTCCGCACCCTCGCCCGGGACTTCGCGGAGGCCGAGGTCGCTCCCGTCATCCGGGAGTTCGACGAGAAGCACGAGTTTCCCCACGGCATCCTCGCCCGGCTCGCCGCCACCGGGCTCCTCGGTGCCCTGGTCCCGGAGGAGTACGGCGGCGCCGCCCTGGACTACGTGTCCTACGCCCTCGCGGTGGAGGAGCTCAACCGGGTGGACGGCTCCGTCGGCATCACGATGTGGGCGCACAATTCCCTCTGCACCAACCACATCGCGCTCTTCGGCTCGCCGGAGCAAAAGCGGTCGTATCTGCCCAGGCTCGCCAGCGGGCGGACGCTGGGGGCATGGGCGCTCACCGAGCCCGGCTCCGGCTCGGACGCCGCCGCGATGAAGACGCGGGCCGTGCGCGACGGCGGCGACTGGGTGCTGAACGGCACCAAGGCCTTCATCACCAATGCGGGGGTGGCGGAGGTCGCCGTGGTGATGGCGGTGACCGATCCCGACCGCGGCCACAAGGGCATCTCCGCCTTCATCCTCGAGAAGGGCATGGCGGGTTTCAGCGCAGGGGTGCCGTACCGGAAGCTCGGGCTGCACGCCTCCAACACCGCCGAGCTGATCCTCGACAATGTCCGCGTCCCCGCCGGCAACCTCCTCGGCGAGGAGGGCAGGGGCTTCGTCAACACCATGCAGGTGCTGGAGGGCGGCCGGGTCGCCATGGCCGCGATGGCGGTGGGCCTTGCCCAGGGCGCGCTGGACCAGGCGCTGCGCTACATGAAGCAGCGGAGCGCGTTTGGCCAGACTCTGGCGGAGTTCAACGGGCTCCAGGGCATGATCGCCGAGATAGGCACCGAGGTGGAGGCGGCGCGGCTGCTCGCCCTCCGCGCGGCGGCGCTGAAGGACGCGGGGAAGCCGGCCAAGGTGGCGGCCTCCATGGCCAAGGTCTTCGCGTCCGAGGTGGCGATGAAGGCCGCCACGAAGGCGCTGCAGATCCACGGGGGCGCCGGCTACATCACGGAGTTCCCCATCGAGCGTATCTTTCGGGACGCCAAGCTCACCGAGATCGGCGAAGGGACCTCGGAAGTTCAGCGAATGGTCATCGCGCGGTCGATCCTCGACCTCCACTGAGCGCCGCCCGCCCATGACCGAGGCCCCGGTGCGCTATGAGGTGAAGAGCGGCGTGGCGACGATCACGCTGAACCGTCCCGCCGTGCTCAACGCGCTCGATCTCGCCCTCACCGCTGCCCTCGCCGACGCCGCGGAGCGGGCCGCTGCGGATCCGGCGGTGTGGGTGGTGGTCGTGCGGGGAGCCGGACGCGCGTTCTCGTCGGGCATGGATCGGAAGGCCCTGTCCGCCGGCCAGGTCAGCGAGGCGTTCTTCCGGAACTGGGTGCGCGCGCTGAACTGGCTCGAGGACATGCCCAAGCTCTCGGTCGCGGTGCTGCACGGCTACTCGATCGGCGGCGGACTGCAGCTCGCGGTGGCGTGCGACGTCCGTCTGGCCGCGCGCGACGCCATCATTGGGCTCGGCGCGACCCAGCATGGCCTGGTCCCCGACGGCTCCATCCTGCGCCTGGCCCGCCTGATCGGCCTCGGCCGCGCCAAGGAGCTGACGCTGCTGAACGATCACATCAGCCCCGACGCCGCTCTCGCCATGGGGCTGGTGAACTGGGTGGTGCCCCCGGAGGACCTGGACGCCGAGCTGGCTACCGTCGTCACCAAGGCGATGCACGCGTCGCGCACCGCCACCGGCCACTCCAAGCGTCTGCTCCACGCCTCGTTCCACGAGGATCCGCGGGCCTTCATCGAGGACGTGCTGCGCGCCCAGGCCGAGTGCATGGACTCCTGGGAGATCCGCGAGGCCAATCGCGCGTGGGACGAGCGGCGTGAGGCGCGCTTCTATCCGCCGCCCGCGCCCGAAGCCCCCTGATGGCCGGCGACTACATTCTCGAGACGGAGGGGCTGACCAAGGAGTTCCGGGGATTCGTCGCCGTGAAGGACGTCGTCCTCCGCGTGCGCCGGGGCAGCATCCACGCCCTGATCGGCCCCAACGGCGCCGGCAAGACCACGTGCTTCAACCTGCTCACGCATTTCCTCACCCCCACGCGGGGCCGCATCCGCTTCCAGGGCCGCGACATCACCGGCTCGAGCCCCGCGGTGATCGCGCGGCTCGGCCTCGTGCGCTCGTTCCAGATCTCCGCGGTGTTCCCCCACCTCACCGTGCTCGAGAACGTGCGCATCGCGCTCCAGCGGCGCCGCGGAAACTCCTTCGATTTCTGGAGATCGGAGCGCGTGCTGGAGGCGCTGGACGAGCGCGCCCTCGGCCTCATCGAGGCGGTGGGGCTGGCCGAGCTGGCCCACACCGCGGCGGTGGAGCTGCCGTACGGGCGCAAGCGTGCCCTGGAGATCGCCACCACCCTCGCGCTCGAGCCCGAGATGATGCTGCTCGACGAGCCCACCGCGGGCATGACCCATGAGGACGTGGAGCGCATTTCGGCCCTCATCAAGCGCGTGGCGGCCGACCGCACCGTGCTCATGGTCGAGCACAACCTCGGCGTAGTGGAGAACCTCTCGGACCACATCACCGTGCTCGCCCGGGGCGAGGTGCTCGCCGAGGGAGACTATCGGACGGTGTCGCGCAACCCCGACGTGATCCAGGCATACATGGGATCCGGCGTGTGAGCACGCTCCTCACCGTCCGCGGCCTCGAGGCCTGGTACGACGAGTCCCACATCCTGCACGGGGTGGACCTCGACGTCCGCGCGGGCGAGGTGGTGACGCTGCTGGGTCGGAACGGCGCGGGGAAAACCACCACGCTCAAGTCCATCATGGGCATCGTGCGCAAGCGGCGCGGCTCGGTGCGCCTGGGCGACGCGGAGCTGATCGGCCGGCCGTCCAATGCCATCGCGCGGCTCGGGATCGCGTTCTGCCCCGAGGAGCGCGGGATCTTCGCGAGCCTCAACGTGGACGAGAACCTCCGGCTGCCGCCGGTGGTCGCGGCGGGCGGCCTCGACAGCCCCGCGATCTTCGGGCTATTCCCCAACCTCAAAGAGCGCCTCCGGAGCCAGGGGACCAAGCTCTCGGGCGGCGAGCAACAGATGCTCGCGATCGCCCGCATCCTGCGCACCGGCGCCCGCCTCCTCCTCCTCGACGAGCCAACCGAGGGCCTGGCCCCGGTGATCGTGCAGCAGATCGGCGCGACCATCCGCCGCCTGAAGGAGGCGGGCTTCACCGTGCTCCTCGTGGAGCAGAATTTCCGATTCGCCGCCACCGTGGCCGACCGGCACTACGTCATGGAGCACGGCCGGGTGGTGGACGAGATCGCCAATGCCGACCTCGCCGCGAGCATGCCCCGGCTCCACGACTACCTCGGGGTATAATGCGGCGCGCGTATTCCCCGCAACGAAAGGAGTCAGTCACCATGACATTCCGGATCGCCCTCGTCCTCGCGGCGATGCTGCTCGCCGCGGGGCCGGCCGCCGCCGAGGTCTCGGACGGCGTCGTCAAGATCGGCGTGCTCAACGATCAGTCCAGCCTCTACGCGGATCTCACCGGGCAGGGCTCGGTGCTGGCCGCCCGCATGGCGGTGGAGGACTACGGCGCGGTCGCGAAGGGCCTCAAGGTCGAGATCATCTTCGCCGACCACCAGAACAAGGCCGACGTCGGCTCGGCCATCGCGCGCCAATGGTACGACGCCGACAAGGTCGACGTGATCGTGGACGTGCCGAACTCCGCGGTGGCCCTCGCCGTCAACCAGGTCACGCGCGACAAGGGCAAGGCCTTCCTCGTGTCGGGGGCCGCGACGTCGGACCTCACCGGCAAGGCGTGCTCGCCCAACACCATCCACTGGACCTACGACACCTGGGCGCTGGCCAACGGCACCGGCAACGCTATCGTGAAGACCGGCGGCGACACCTGGTTCTTCATCACCGCGGACTACGCCTTCGGCCACGCCCTGGAGCGCGACGTCGAGGCGGTGGTGCTGAAGAACGGCGGCAAGGTGCTCGGGAAGGTGCGGCACCCGCTGAACACCGCCGACTTCTCGTCGTTCCTCCTCCAGGCTCAGGCGTCCAAGGCCAAGATCATCGGCCTCGCCAACGCGGGTGGCGACACCACGAACGCCATCAAGCAGGCGGCGGAATTCGGCATCGTCCGGGGCGGGCAGAACCTCGCCGGCCTGCTCATCTTCATCACCGACGTCCACGCGCTGGGCCTGCCCACCGCGCAGGGCCTGATCTTCACCGAGACGTTCTACTGGGACATGAACGACAAGACCCGTGCCTTCGCCAAGAAGTTCGCGGAGCGCAACCGGGACATCCACCCCACGATGGTCCACGCCGGCGTCTACTCGTCGGTGCTGCACTATCTGAAGGCGGTGGAGGCGCTGAAGTCGGACGAGGGGATCAAGGTCATCGAGAAGATGAAGGCGACGCCGACCGACGACCCCCTGTTCGGCAAAGGGACCATCCGGGCCGACGGCCGCAAGATCCACCCCGCCTACCTCTTCGAGGTGAAGAAACCCGCGGAGTCCAAGGCGCCGTGGGACTACTACAAGCTGCGCGCGACCATTCCGGCGGAGCAGGCCTTCCGACCGCTGGACCAGGGCGACTGTCCGCTCGTGAAGAAGTAAGGGTCGACGAGGCCCTGCGGCGGCGATGATCCCGCTCCTCGGCATCCCGCCGCAGGCCCTCTTCGGCCAGCTCCTCATCGGCCTCATCAACGGCTCGTTCTACGCCCTTCTGAGCCTCGGCCTCGCCGTCATCTTCGGTCTCCTGAACATCATCAACTTCACCCACGGCGCGCAATACATGATGGGCGCCTTCGCGGCGTGGTTCCTCCTCCAGTACGCCGGGCTCGGCTACTGGTGGGCGCTGATCGTGGCGCCGATCGTGGTGGGCATCGTCGGGATCGTGCTCGAGCGCACCATGCTCAAGCGGCTCTATCAGCTCGACCACCTCTACGGGCTGCTGCTGACCTTTGGACTCGCCCTCATCCTCCAGGGCCTCTTCCGCAACCAGTACGGGTCGTCCGGCCTGCCCTACGCGATTCCCCCGCAGCTCGCCGGCGGCCACAATCTCGGCTTCATGGTCCTGCCCAACTACCGCGCATGGGTGATAGGGTTTTCGCTGACAGTCTGCCTGGGCACCTGGTTCGTCATCGAGCGCACGCGCCTCGGCTCGTACCTCCGCGCCGCCACGGAGAATCCGGCCCTCGTGCAGGCGTTCGGCATCAACGTGCCGCGCATGATCACGCTCACCTACGGCTTCGGGGTCGCGCTGGCCGCGCTCGCCGGCGTGATGGCCGCCCCCATCTACCAGGTCAATCCCCTCATGGGCAGCGACCTCATCGTCGTGGTGTTCGCGGTGGTGGTGATCGGCGGGATGGGCTCGATCATGGGCTCGATCCTCACCGGGTTCGGGCTGGGCGTCATCGAGGGCCTCACCAAGGTCTTCTACCCCGAGGCGTCGAACACCGTCATCTTCGTCATCATGGCGCTCGTGCTGCTGGTCAAGCCCGCCGGCCTCTTCGGACGGGCCCAGTAGGTGGCGCGCGTCCGCCAACGTCATCAGGTGATCGCGTTCACCGTCATGGTGCTCTTCTTCGTGGTGGCGCCATTCGGCGTCTATCCGGTGTTCCTCATGAAGGCGCTCTGCTTCGGCCTCTTCGCTTGCGCCTTCAACCTCCTCATCGGCTACGTGGGGCTGCTCTCGTTCGGCCACGCCGCGTACTTGGGGTCGGCCGGCTATGCCACCGCGCACGCGGCCAAGGTCTGGGGCTGGCCGCCCGAGGCCGCCATCGTCGCGGGGGTGGCGGTGGCGGCGGTGCTCGGCCTCCTCATCGGGGCCATCGCCATCCGGCGCCAGGGCATCTATTTCGCCATGACCACGCTCGCTCTCGCCCAGATGATCTTCTTCTTCTGCGTCCAGGCGCCGTTCACTCACGGCGAGGACGGCATCCAGGGGGTCCCCCGCGGGCGCCTCTTCGGTCTGCTCGACCTCAACCAGACCCTCACGCTCTACTTCGTGGTCCTCGCCATCTTCCTCATCGGGTTTCTCGTGATCTACCGCGCCATTCACTCCCCGTTCGGCCAGGTGCTCAAGGCCATCCGCGAGAACGAGCCCCGCGCCCTGTCGCTCGGCTACAAGGCGGACCACTACAAGCTGATCGCCTTCGTGCTCTCCACCGCGCTGGTGGGACTGGCCGGCGCCACCAAGGCGCTGGTCTTTCAGCTCGCGTCGCTCACCGACGTCCACTGGACCATGTCGGGCGAGGTGGTGTTGATGACCCTGCTGGGCGGCCTCGGCACCGTGTTCGGCCCGGTGGTGGGGGCCTTCATCGTGATCGCCCTCGAGAACTACCTCGCACAGCTCGGCGCCTGGGTCACGGTGGTGCAGGGCGCGATCTTCGTCGTATGCGTCCTCACCTTCAGGCGGGGAGTGGTCGGCGAGCTGGCCCGGCTGATTCGCCGCCCGCTCTGATGCTGTACTGGCTGGATCTCGCCGGGGTCGCCGTGTTCGCGATCAGCGGCGCGATCGCCGCCGGCCGGGCGGGGCTGGACCTGCTCGGCGTGGTGGTGATCGCCTCCTTCACCGCGATCGGCGGCGGTACCGTGCGGGATCTCCTCCTGAACCGGCACCCGATCTTCTGGATCCAGGACCCGACGTACCTGGTCGTCGTCACGGCGGCCGCGGTGGGGACCGTGCTCTACGCGCGCGTGTTCCCGCCCTTCCAGCGGTCGCTGCTGGTGGCGGACGCGCTCGGCCTCGCCCTCTTCGCCATCGTGGGCGCCCGGATCGCCGAGAGCGCAGGGTTGTCGCCGATCATCGTGGTGCTGATGGGGACGATGACGGGAGTCGCGGGCGGGGTGCTCCGCGACGTGCTCACCGCGCAGGTTCCGCTGATCCTGCGCGGGGGCGAGTTCTACGCCACGGCCGCGATCGCGGGCATCGCGCTCTACTTGGTGCTGCAGGCGATGGGGGTCGGGCGGAGCGGCGCCGAGGCCATCGGCGTCGTGGCGGTGGCCACCCTGCGGCTCCTCGCCATGTTCTTCCGCTGGCGGCTGCCCGCCTTCCAGCTTCCGCCCCGATGACACGGCAGCGCCCTCGAGACCCGCGGGGGGTCGTCCCCCGCATGTAGGATGAGGTCGTGAAGCAGAGCGCGGGGCTCCTCGTCTTTCGCGAGCGCCAACGCCGCCTCGAGGTGCTGCTCGCGCATCCCGGCGGCCCGTACTGGGCGAAGAAGGACGCGGGGGCCTGGACCATTCCCAAGGGCGAGATCATCGAGGGCGAGGATCCGCTGGCCGCCGCCCGGCGCGAGTTCGAGGAAGAGACGGGCCTTCCGCCGCCGGGTGGGGAGGCCATGGCGTTGACGCCCCGGCGCCAGGCGGGCGGCAAGCTCGTCCATGCATGGGCGATGCGGGGCGATCTCGACGCGGGCGCCATCCGGAGCGTCACGTTCTCCATGGAATGGCCGCCGCGATCGGCTCGCCAGCAAGAATTCCCGGAGATCGACCGCGCCGCATGGTTTCCGCTGGACGAGGCGCGCCGGCGCATCCTCAAGAGTCAGACGCCGTTCCTGGACGAGCTCGAGCGGCGCCTGACCCTCGGCGGCGCTGGACCCGGGTGCTAGAAGAGCGCGACGGCCGCCTACGGGACCGGCACCACGCTGTACCAGTCGCAGGAGGTGCCGCACGTGCTGCCGGGCGCGACGCGGCCCCTCACGCGCAAGCCAAAGTAGTCAGCGGCCGCCGGCGGCGAGCTGTCCCTTGAGCACCTTGCCGGTAGCGCTCTTGGGGAGGGTCGCGACCACCGTGACGCTGCGCGGATACTTGTAGCCGGCGAGGCGCTCCCGGCAGTGAGCGATGAGCTCCGCGGGCTCGGCGCTGGCGCCGGCCCGCAGCGTCACGAAGGCCGCGACTTCCTCGCCCAGGTCGGTGTGGGGGACTCCGATGACCGCGGCCTCGGCCACCGCCGGATGCGCGAGCAGCGCGGCCTCGACCTCGCCGGGCACCACCGAGTAGCCGCCGCGCAGGATCAGCTCCTTCTTGCGGCCCACGATGGTGACGAACCCGTCGGGCGAGATCGTGGCCAGATCGCCGGTGCGGAACCAGCCGTCGACCAGCACCGCCCGCGTCTCCTCGGGATTTGCCAGATAGCCGTCCATGGCCGCCGGGGTGCGGATCCAGAGCTCGCCGGCGGCGCCGGCCTCGAGCGCGCGGCCTTCGTCGTCCACGATGCGCAGCTCGACGCCGGGCACCGCGCGCCCGATGGACGCGGGCACCTCGCGCGGATCCCCGGCAAGAAACGAGATGGGTCGGAACAGCTCGGTCATGCCGTAGCCGCGGAGGATGCGCACGCCGGTGCGGCGCTGCCACGCCTCCGCCAGCTCCCAGGGGCAGGGAGCGGCGCCGGAGAGGCCGTGGCGCAGGCTCGCGAGGTCCGACTCGGCGAGCGCGGAGGACTCGAGCAGCCGCCGGAACATCGTGGCGACAGCGGGGAGCACGGTGACGCGATGCCGGGCGATGGCGGCGAGCACGGCGGGCGGCGCGAAGGGCTCGACGATGGCCACGCGGGCGCCCGCCAGCAGAGGCGCGAGCAGGGCTCCGTTGATCCCGAAGGAATGCGACAGCGGCAGGGTGGCGAGCACACAGTCCGCCGTCGTCAGCGCCATCACGGGCCCGGCCCACGACTCCAGCGCGGCGTCGAGCGCGCCATGCGACAGCACCGCCCCCTTGGGCCGCCCGGTGCTCCCCGAGGTGTAGAGGATAAGGGCGGCGGATGCCGGATCGACCGGGCGCGCCCATTCCTCCATCTCGCCCTGCCCCTCGCCCACCGTGTCGAGGGTGAGCCGGGGCCGGAGATCGGCCAGCGTGCGCGCGCGCTCGTCCGGCGACAGCGCCGGATTGAGCGGGGTCACGGTCGCGCCCGTGCCGAGCGCGCCGAGCAGCGCGACCGCGAATCGCCAGCCGTTGGGCAGCGTGATGGCCACGCGGTCGCCAGGACCGATGCCGTCGGCGGCCAGCCGGCGCCCCACGCCGCCCGCGCGCCGCGCGAGCCCGCGCCAGGTGAGCACGCGGTCCGCCTCGAACAGGGCGTCGTCGTCCGGCCGGGCGCGGGCCGCCTCCGTCAGCGCGGCGAGCACGCCGGGCACCTTCATCACCGCCACGCGCCGGCGCGTCCGCTAGAGCCCGAAGGCCTTGAGGTCGAGCCGCTGCGCCACCTCGGGCGGCACGCGGTGACGCGGTGTGTACGCCGCGAGCGAGGGCTTGGCCGTCGCGTCCACGCCCCACTTCGCCGAGTAGCCGTCCTCCTTGGTGGAGGGGTCGAGGTCCGAGCCGCGAGCGTGGGTGATCACGGTGATGTCGCGGTCGGGCTGGCAGCGCGTGGCGAGCGCCCAGTTCACCTGGCGGTCGTCGAACACGTCGACGTCGTGGTCGACCACCACCACCCGCTTCATGTAGAGGTCCGCGCCGAGCACGGCAAGGATGGCGTTCTTGGCCTGGCCGGGGAGGCGCTGCTCGATCGACACGTAGCAGGTGAAGGGCCCGGGCACGCGCACCGCCTTCACCGACGGGACCATGGCCCGGACGGCTCGGTAGAGATTCGCCTCCATCGGGATCGTGGACAGGAGCATGTGGTCGAGGTGCGCCACCGTGATGTCCTGGAACCACGCGCCGGCGCGGTGGGTGATCGCCTTGACCTTCACCACCTCGCGGTCGCGCTGACCCAGGCTGTAGCCGGTGAACTCGCCGAACGGCCCCTCCGGCGTGCGTGCGCCGGGCAGGATCTCCGCCTCGATGATCATCTCCGCGTGCGCGGGGGCCAGCACGTCCGACGTCTCGCACTTCACCAGCTCCAGCGGCTCGCCGAGCAGCGCGCCCATGATGGCGCGCTCGTCCTCGTCGATGGAGCCGATGGCGAGCGAGCCCAGGGCAATCGCCGGATGCACCCCGATGGCGAAGGCCACCGGCAGCGCCTCTCCCCGCGCCTCCGCGAGCTTGTAGAACTCCCAGAGATGCTTGCCGAGGGTGAGGTGGATGGACGTCGTGTCGCGCCCCTTGATCATGAGGCGGTTGTAGGCGCAGTTCCACGTGTCGCGGCTGGGATCCCTGGCGAACGAGATGGCCGAGGTGAGATAGACGCCCGCATCACCCTCGTGGTGGATGATTTGCGGGAAATCGTGGAGATCCACCCGATCGCCCGTGAGGACGACCTCCTTCACCGGGCCCGTCGGCACCACCTTGGGCGGGATGGGCTTGTCCATCGCGGCGAGGTAGGTCGTCAGCATGGCGTCCGGCGCGCAGCGCATGGCCGCGGCCAGCCGTGACCGGCTCGCGTGGAGGTTGGTGAGGACGGGGAAGCGTGTGCCCTTGACCTTCTCGAAGAGGAGCACAGGCCGGCGCCGGAGCTCGCGCTCGAGCTTCACCACGATCGCGGTGAGCTCGAACGCCGGGTCCACCTCCTGGGTGACGACCTGAACGTCGTCGCCCTTCCGCGTCTTCACCCCGTCGAGAAAGCTGCGAAGGTCCTGCGCCATATGCGCCTCGCTCAGGTGCCGGCCGGCGGCCGCGTCACTGGATCACGGCATCGGCCTTGAGCAGCACCGACTGAGGGATTGAGATGCCGAGGGTCCGAGCCGTCTTGAGATTCACCACCAGCTCGAGCGTGGTTGGCTGCTCGACGGGCAGCTCGCCCGCGGGGGTGCCCTTAAGGACCTTGTCGACGTGCCCCGCCGCCCGCCGGAAGACATCGCGCACGTTGGGGCTGTAGGACATGAGCCCGCCGACCATCACGAAGTCACGGTGCTCATAGACCACGGTGAGCCGGTTGCGCGCGGCCGCCTTGACCAGCCGCCCGCGCTCCGCCGCGAACAGGGGAGAGGACAGCACGACGAGGACCTGGGCCCGCCGGTGACGAAGACGATGGGGATCTGGACGCTGCGCGCACGCACCGCTTGCACGGCCAGGCGGCCGGAGACCATCAGCACGTCGACCGGAAGCCCGATGAGCTCGTCGGCAAGCGGAGCGAGCCGGTCGGTCTTCCCGTGCGCGTAGCGCTGCTCGATGACGAGGTTGCGCCCCTCGACGTAGCCCAGGTCGCGCAGGCCCTCGCGGAACGGCTCGAGCATCGGGTGCGCGGCGGCGCTGAGCCATCCGATCCGGTACACCTTCGCGCCGGTCTGGGCGCGGACCGGTGCGACCAGCGTCAGCGCGAGCGCGGCCACCAGCGTGATGACGACGGCGGCCACTCCCGCACGCGGACGGTTGGTCATGCGAGGCCGTAGAGACGGCGGCAGTTGTCCCCCAGCACCTTCTGCTTCTGGGCGTCGGTCATGTCGCCGCGCATGCGGATCTCGTCGATGGAGCCGGGGTAGGAGTTGTCCCAGTGGGGAAAGTCGGAGGCGTAGACGATCTGGTTGTCGCCGACGAGCTTGAGCGCCTGGGGCAGCAGCCACTCGTCCGCCTCGCAGGAGAAGAAGATATTGCCGCTCCGGCAGTAGGCGCTGGGCTCTTTCTTGAGCGCGGGGGCCTCCACCGCGCGCTTGGCGTACTCGTCGTCCATGCGCTCCATCCAGTACGGCGCCCACCCGCACCCCGCCTCCAGATAGGCGATCTTGAGCTTCGGGAAGCGCTCGGGCACACCCTCGAAAATCATCGAGGTGAGCTGGCGCATCTGGCCGAACGCATGCGAGCAAGTGTGCGCTTGTATGAAGCGGGGGAACATGTCCACGCCGGCCCCGCCGAGATGCGAGCCGGAGGCGTGGATGCCGAGCGGCACGCCGAGCCGCTCCGCCTCCGCGTAGACGGGATCGTAGGCGCCGTCACCCAGCAGGTGCGTGCCGTCCGCCGGCAGCATGCCGCCCGAGAGCCCCAGCTCCTTGACGGCGCGGCGCAGCTCCGGGGCGCACGCGGCCGGCTCCTGCACGGGCAGGAGCGCCACCGCCTTGAGCCGCGGGCTCACCTTCACGAATTCTTCGTGGAGCATCGTGTTGTAGGCCTTGCAGAGCGCCACCGCCCAGTCCTTGTCGCGCAGAAAGCTCATGAAGAGCCCGAGCGTCGGGTACAGCACGGTCAGCTCCATGCCGCCCTTGTCGAGCGCGCGGAGCCAGGCCTCCGCGTTCCCCGCGGCGTCCCCCAGCGTGCCGAGGAGCCGCCGGTCCCAGCCGTCCCAGGGGTAGAAGGAGAAGGTCTGCGGGCGGCGCTTGTGCCGGTCGTCGAGGTACTTGGACACCTGCTCTTGCGACTCGGTGACGTGGCCGTCGGCGTCGAGAATGGTGAAGGCGCTCATCGCTTGCCTCTCCAGCGGGGGACCGCGTCGGGGTTGACGGTGTGCTCGGGCGCCTCGCCGCGTCCGACCGCGAGGATCTGATCCAGGGCAAGACGCAGGTTGGCGCGGCGACCGGCCTCGCTGTGGGCGATGTTGTGCGGCGTGAGGATCAGCCGCTCGGGGTCCACGGTCCGATAGCAGTGGTCGGCCGGGAGCGGCTCCTTCGCGAAGGCATCCACCGCGGCGCCGGCGATCCAGCCCTCGTTGAGCGCGCGAGCCACCGCCTCCTCGTCCACCACCTCGCCGCGGGCGGTGTTGACGAGGAGCGCGGTCGACTTCATGCGTCGCAGCTCCTTCTCGCCCACGATGGCCCGGGTCTCGTCGCTGAGCGTGCAGTGGAGCGACACGATGTCGGACTCCGCGAGCAGCGAGGGCAGGTCCACGAGCGTGACGCCCAGACGGGCCGCGCGCCCGGCGGGCACGTAGGGGTCGGCGGCGAGCAGCCGTACGTCCCAGCCCGCGAGGCGCCGGGCCACGTGCGTGCCGATGCGGCCGAGGCCGATCAGGCCCACGGTCTTGCCGAAGAGGAAGTCGCCCCGATCCTCACGCGTGGCCCACTCGCCGCGGCGCAGCTTGGCCTCGTTGTGCTTGATGCGCTTGAGCAGCATCAGGGTGACGCCGATCGTGGCCTCGGCCACCGCGACGAAGTTCTCCGGCGTCGGGCTGTTGGCCACGAGAATGCCCAGGCGCGAGGCGGCCGCGATGTCGATCTTGTCCGTCCCGATGAAGGGGACGATGACCAGGCGCAGCCGCATCGCCGTCCCGAGCACCGCGGCCGAGATGGTCTCCAAGTGGGAGGCGAGAACCACCTCGACGTCCCGACAGGAGTCGATCAGCTCCGTGGCGGTGTAGGCGCGGCGCCCGGGCATGTCGAGGGGCCGGCCGATCACGAGCTCGTGGCCGGCGGCTCGTAGCGCCTCCAGCTCCTCGGGGGGACCGCTCGGTCCGGTGGCGAGGATTCTCATGGATGTCTCCTCACGGCTGCGTGCAGATGGTGACTCCTCTGCCTCGATCGCGCGAATTCTACTCTGTTTCCGGCAAACAGAGTATCCTTCGCCGGATGGTGTCGAAGGCCGTTCTTGACGGCCTCCAGGTAGGTTGCGCGGTCCTTGCCTTGGTGCTCCTGCCGGCCGTCGCGACCGGGCAGGCAGCGGTTGAGGCCCAGCGGGCAGAGACCTACGAGGCCGTGACCGTGGATGTGGACGGGAGCCTGGTCATCACCACGTCCGATCGGCGGACGATCGTCTTGCGAAGAGAAGGCGAGCAGACGGGGTTTGCGAACCCGATCATCTCAGCGGGCGGTGCGGCAGTGGGGGGCGCAGGCCGAATTCAGGAACTGCTGCACGTCATACGACATCCCCCTCCAGCTCGTGATCTACGTCAATGGAACGGTGCATCGATTCAATGGCAATGGACTCCCGATCTTCCGATGGCATTTCGTCGATGGCGGCATGCGGGTCGCGTACGCGCAGGAGCCGGTCCACTTCGGCTGCTCGGTCCACTATGAGCTCAGAGACGTCCACTCGGAGCGGCTCATCGACTCGACGGATGTGCCGGAGCCCTGTGGGCAGATGCCCAACCCGCCACCGGTGACGACCCCCACGTGGGTGGCCGACCTCGATGCCAAGACGCGATAGAGTAACGTGTCCCCCGATTACGGCTTCTTGCAGATCACGTTCACCAGGGCCTGGCGCTTCTCATTCCGCACGACGTCGAGGGCCTTCTTCAGCACACCCGGCAAAGCTCCCGGATCTTCGACCTTCTCACCCCAGCCGCCGGAGGCGCGGCAGACCATCTCGTAGTCCGGCGCGGGATCGAGCTGATAGAGCGGCATGGTCTCGGCCCGCATCGCCCAGCCGTCCTTGGCGAGCGAGGCCACGGAGCGCTTCACCGCGTTCCACGCGCGATTGTTGAAGATCACGAACAGCGCGGGGATCTGATAGGCCCGGGACACCCAGTGACTGGCGGTGGGGCTGCCGAAGATGTACGTGCCATCGCCCATGCAGGAGATCACGGTCTTGCCGGGGGCGCCAAGCCGGGCGCCCAGCGCCGCGCCCAGCGCCCAGCCGAGCCCTCCGGCGGGGGACGACGCGAAGTAGGAGCCGGGCACGCGCATCCGCGTCTGCGACGAGTCGAGGTCGTACTCGTTCACCACGATGGTGTCGTCGTCCACGCAGTCGGCCACGCAGCGCGAGGCCCAGGCCATGTCGATGGGCGAGTCGCGCTTCACCGCCTCGGCACGCTTGTCCGCGAGCGCGCGGGCCTGCGCGCTCTCGCCTTCCCACTTCTTGCGCCGCTCCGCCACCGCCCGCGCGTCGACGAGCGGTCGGAGCGCGGCGGCGAGGGCGGCCAGGGTGAGGCGTGGCGCGCCGGCCAGCGCGCCGGCGGTGGGGAAGCCACGCACGGGGTAGCGCGAGTAGAGGGGGTCCTGGCCGATCTGCACGATGCGCGCATCCGGCGCGGGTTGGCGCAGCGCGGGGAACCATGGGGCGTCCGCCTCGACGACGATCACTGCGTCCGCGGTGGCCAGGTGCGGCCCCACGTCGAAGCCCGCGTGCAGCGGATGGTCCTGCGGGAAGTTCAGGTAGGTGCGGAACGAGTCCTCGAACACGGGCGCGCCGAGAGTCTCGGCGAAGGCGACCAGCGCGGGAACCGCACGCGGGTCCCGGCCGGCCGCCTTGGTGAGGATGATGGGATTGCGCGCGGCCGCGAGCGACGTCGCGGCGGCAGCGATCTCCTCCGGCCCCGCCACCACCGCGCCGTTCGGCGCCTGGCGGGTCGGGTCGGCGTACTCGAAGGTCTCGTGATGCTCGGCCAGGATCTCTCGGGGCAGGGTCAGGTAGACCGGCCCCGCCGGCTCGCTGCGCGCGATGGCGAGCGCCCGGTCGACCACCGTTTCAAGCTGAGGAAAGTTGCGCAGCTCGTAGTCCCACTTCACGAACTCCCGGGCGAGCCCGCCCTGGTCGAACGCCTCCTGCGCCCAGTGGATCGG
>DATJFY010000090.1:0-128308 GCA_035495415.1 Verrucomicrobiia bacterium | reverse complement strand
GTCCGCGCCGGCTCGCAGGAGCCGCTCCACGTAGGCTCGACAGGGCTCGATGGGGGCGAGAACGTCGGCCGTTCCCTGGAACAGGCGGATCGGCCGATCAGTCACCGCCTCGTCGCCGATGTAGGTGATGAGGCACGGGGGATAGAACGCGATGTGCTGCGCGAACCGGACGCCGGACGGCCCGTACAGGCGCTGGAACCGCGTCACCGCCGAGTAGAGCGCGGCGACGGCGCCCTTGGAGAACCCCATCACGGCGATGCGCTCCGGGTCGATCGCGGGTGCGTGGCCAGGAGCTCGAGAGCCCGGCAGGCATCGCCGATCATCGCCAGGCTGCTGAGCTGCGCCTGGTCCTCCGCGGCGAAGGTGATCCCCTGCCCGGTGAAGCTGTCGAGGACGAACGTCGCCGCGCACGCCCGGCGAAGCTCGTCGGCCCAGCGGTCCTCGCGCGGGCTCACCCCGCCGGAGCCGTGCACCAGCACGACGGCCGGACTCCGGCCAGCCCGTCCCGGGGGCAGCTCGAGGTCGCCCCAGATGAGAGTGGCGGTCGTGTGCCTGATTCCCTGGAGGAACTCGGAGCCAGACGGCGTCGTGGTCTGAAGGCCGATGCGGCCGGTCGGTCCCGCCGCGAGCGTCATGTGCACCGGGGGCGGCGGACAGGTGTCCACGTAGCGCACCGACGTGCCGCTGGTGACCTCGCGCCCGTCGGTGAGCACGACGCGCAGCGTGTAGCGGATCTCCCCCGGCGCCTTCCTCGGTGCGCCAAAGTGGAGGGTGTGGCTCTCGAAGCGGCCCTGGTCCGCAGCGTGCTCGTGAAACCTGGCCGGCGTGAGGAGCGAGCGTATCGACTGTTCGCCGGGGCCCTCCCATCGCGCCCAGATCTCGACGGCCTTGGCCGCGGCAAGGCCGCCGGGCAGCCCTCGGTACGAGAACTCCCACCGGAACGCATCGCGAAGGTAGAGTCGATCTGGATTGACGCGGAACTGCTCGAGGACGGGCTGGGCCTCGATGGCGAGCGGCGCCGCGAAGAAGGCGATGCCGACCATGGCCACGAACACGGTGAGTGCGGGCTTCATGCTATGGTGCAGGCTCTGAAATCTCGCGTGCGGCATGTCGGCCACGATGACACCACGAATCGGAGGACACCGTTCGTTGGCGGCATCCTGAGATGCGCAAGAACGTCGAAGGGGGAACGCGATGCCCGTCTGGCGCGACACTCAAGAAAGCTCTCTCTGACGAGCGGATTCGAGAGCTCCGGGGGGCTGGCGAATGTGGCCGCGCACGATTCTCTGGCCAGGAGGCGGACGAATGCTGACACGAGTGGTCACGCTGTCGCATGCAACTGGTTCTGGTGGTGAAACGATCGGCCGAACCGTCGCGAAGAGCCTTGGCTTCCGTTATATCGATGAGGAAGTCATCAATATCGCCGCGCAACGGGAAGGCATCGACGCCGCCGTGGTCGCCGACGAGGAACGCCGCAAGAGCTTCCTCGAGCGGCTCATGGCCGGCATCGCGATCCCGGTCATCGGGGAGGCGTCGGCCAGCATGATACTGCCAGAGGCAATCGTAGCCAGCGGCGAGAGCCTTCGCACCCTGATCGTCGAGGCGATCCACGAGGTCGCAGAGCAGGGGCAGGCGGTAATCGTCTCGCACGCCGCGTCGATCCCGCTGGCGGACCGCCCCGACGTGCTGAGAATCCTCGTCACCGCTTCCGTCACGACACGAGCGCAGCGCGCCGCCCGGGACGGTGGGGTCGCCGTCGCCGTCGCCGCCGGGTTCATCAAGGAGAACGACGCGGGACGTGCCGATTATTTCCAACGTTTCTACCGGATCGAGCGCGAGCTGCCGACGCACTACGATCTCGTCATCAATACCGACAAATTGAGCGCCGACGAAGTCGCTGACATCATCGTGGCCGCGGTCAAGCGCCACGCTTAGCGAATCATGCCGGCCCCGGCTAGGTACGGTGGAGGACCCACCATGCGTCCCTCGGCGGAAAGATGGTCGGGGTGAGAGGATTTGAACCTCCGACTCCCTGCTCCCAAAGCAGGTGCGCTACCAGGCTGCGCTACACCCCGAACATTGGAGGGATCTTACCACGGCGGGCGCGGGGGGCCCGGTGCTCCGGCCTCAGGCGCGGCCGGCGAGGCTTGCCACCGCCTCCGCGAGTCGCATGGGGTCGAGCGGCTTCGAGAGGTGCATGCGATAGCCGGCGGCGAGGGTGCGCGCCACGTCGGCGCTGTGCGCGTAGGCGGTGACCGCCACCGCCGGCATGACCGTGCCCGTCGCCTCGCGCAGCTCGCGGATGAGCTGTATCCCGTCCATGCCGGGCATGCCGAGGTCGGACACGAGCACGTCGGGCGCGTCCGCCTTCACCGCCTCGAGGGCCTCCGACCCCGACCGGGCCGCCGTCACGCGCGCGCCGCAATGCCCGAGCGCCACCGAGGCGAGCGAAAGCGAATCGGCGTCGTCGTCCACCACGAGCACGTGCACGCCGTCGAGGCTCACCTGCCCCTCGCGGCTGACCGCCACGGGAAATTCCGCCGGCCGGGAGGCCGCGGCCAGCGGGAGCGTCACCGTGAACGTCGAGCCCTGCCCCTCTCCGCGGCTCGCCGCGTCCACGCGGCCGCCGTGCAGCTCGACGAGATGCCGGACGATGGCCAGACCGAGGCCGAGCCCCGTGTGCGCGCGGGCGGTCGAGCTGTCCCCCTGGCGGAACTTCTCGAACACGTGCGGGAGGAACTCCGGTCGGATGCCCTGACCGGTGTCGGTGACCACGAGCGCCGCGTGGGCACCCCGCGCCTCCACATTGACGGTGATGCGCCCGCCCTCGGCGGTGAACTTGATCGCGTTCGAGATCAGGTTGGCCGCGACCTGCTGCAGCCGCGCGAAGTCGCCCTCCACGTGGACGGGGGCGCGCTCGGCGCGCACGACGATGTCGAGATGCTTGGTCTGCGCGGAAACGCGCAATCCCTCCACCGCGGCCTGCGTGACGTCGGCGAGGTCGAGGACATTCCGCTCAAGCGTGAGCTTACCCGCAATGATCCGCGACACGTCGAGGAGGTCCTCGATGAGCTGGGCCTGGATCCGGCAGTTCCGCTCGATGGCGTCGAGGCCGCGCGCGGTCGTCCCTTCGTCGCTCTTGCCCGATTGCAGCACCCGCACCCAGCCCAGCATCGCGTTGAGCGGCGTGCGGAGCTCGTGGGAGAGCGTGGCGAGGAAGTCGTCCTTGGCGAGGTTCGCCTCCTCGGCCTGGGCGCGGGCCGCGCGCTCCCGCCCCAGCAGCTCCGTCCGGGCGCGCTCGAGCCGCCGGCGCTCGGTAACGTCGATGCCGATGACGAGGCGCGCGCGATGGCGGCCAAAGCGGATGGGCACCACTGTCATCTCCACGTCGAGGTCCGTCCCGTCCTTGGTCCGGTGACGCCAGATCCCGATCTGGCCCTGGACGTCGGCGAGCTGCTTCACCAACGCCGGGAGATCGGCGTGCGCGTGGAGATCGCCGATACGCATGGCGAGGAATTCGCCCCGCGCGTAGCCGTAGCGCTCGACCGCCGCGTCGTTCACCGCGACGATGGCGGAGGAATCGGCGTCCACGACCCAGGCCGGGATCGGATTGCCCTCGAACAGGACGCGATAGCGCGCCTCCGACTCGCGCAGGGCCTCTTCGGCGCGGCGGAGCCGGAGCAGCGCCCCGACGGTGGCGACGAGCACCGGGGGCTCCACCGGCTGGGTGAGATAGCTGTCCGCGCCGGCATCGAGGCTGCGCACGGTATCACGGCTGTTCACGAACGTCGCCGAGATCTGCAGGACCAGGACCGTCGAGGTGTCCGGATTGCCCTTGATCTGCCGGCAGACCTCGTAGCCACTGACGTCGGGCAGCTTCACGTCGAGGACGATGAGATCGGGCCGGCGCTCGTTGACGATCCGCAGGGCCTCCGTTCCCGTCGCGGCCTCGATCACATCGTACCCAGCCTGCACGAGCACGCGGGAGAGCGCGTACCGATTCGCCAGCTCGTCGTCGACGAGGAGGATCAATCCGGGGGACGATGCGTTGACGCTCATGGGCGGAACCCGGCCTTCGCCCAGGTGTCCTGCAGCGCCGCGAGGGCGTCGGGGCCGGTGGTGCGGTCCTTCGGCAGCACGGCGAGGACTCGGCCCTCCATCGCCTCACGCTCATCGGGCTCGAGCGTCTTGGACGTCACGACCACCACGGGAATCGACGCGGTCCCGGGGTCGGCCTTGAGCTGGGTCAGCACCTCGAGTCCCGAGATGTCAGGCATGACCAGATCCAGAAAGATGATGTCGGGATGGTGGTGGCGGGCGGCGCGCAGCCCGTCCATGCCCGTGGGCATCTCGGTCACGGTGCACCGCACCTGGCTCAGCAGGCGCTTCAGCACGTAGCGCGCGACGTTGTCGTCGTCGATGATGAGGGCCTCCGGCATGGGGTCCCGGCCGGTCAGCCGCGTCAGCTCGGCCTGCAGCCACTCGCGGGACACGGGCTTCACCCCGTACGCGTCGGCCCCGAGGGCCAAGCCCTTGCGCCGATCGTCCACGCTGCTCACGATGATCACGGGCAGTTTCTGCGTCGCCGGATTGGCGCGCAGCTCGGTGAGGAGCTTCCAGGAGTCCTCGCCATCGAGGAGGATGTCCAGCACGATCGCCGCGGGGGGATCCGTGGCCAGGGCCCGCCGCGCCTCGCGCAGGCCGCGCGCGGGGATCATCCGGAACCCCGTGTCACGCAAATAGCGGTCGAAGATCGTCAGCGCGCGCGGATCGTCCTCGACCACGAGCACGGGCCGGCCGGTGCGCCCGGGCTCGAGGTCGGGTCCCGGGGCCACCGCGCCCTCCGTGGGCGCGTAGACGCGCGGGATCGTCGCGGTGAATGTCGAGCCCTGCCCGAGCGCGCTCGTCAGCGTGATGTGCCCGCCGAGCAGCTCGGTGAGCTTCCGCGCGAGCGGCAGCCCGAGCCCCGTGCCCTTGACCCGATGCTGGAGGGGGTTCTCGACCTGCGCGAACTCCTCGAAGATGCGTTCCTGGTCCTCGGAGGCGATGCCGATGCCGGTGTCGGCGACCGCGACGCTCAGCATCTCACCGTCGTCCGAGAGCGTCGCGGTCACCCGCACCTCGCCCCGCTCGGTGTACTTGATCGCGTTCGAGATGAAGTTGCGTAGGATCTGCGACACCTTGCCCTCGTCGGTGTAGAGCGCGGGAATCCCCGCGGCGGAGTCGAAGACCAGGCGCAGCGACTCGTTCACGAGGAGGGGGCGCAGCATGCCGCGAAGCGCGCCGAAGAGATTCTCGAGCTCGAACTCCACCGGCCGCAACGTGATCTTGCCGGCCTCCACCTTGGCGATGTCCAGGAGGTCGTTGACCAGCTCGGTGAGGTCCCGCGCGCCCTGACGGATGAAGCTGATCTGCTTCTCCTGCTCCGCCGTCAAGGGTCCATCCATCCGCTCGAGGAGCAGGTGGGACAGGGCGATGATCGAGTTCAGCGGGGTGCGGAACTCGTGGCTCATGTTCGAGAGGAAGCGCGACTTCAGCTCGTCGGCGCGGCGGAGGTGATCGGCCTTCTCGTCGAGCTCGGCGTAGAGCGCGACCACCCCTCGGTTCGTGTCCTCGAGCTCGCGGTTCAAGTGCTCGAGCTGCTCCCGCCGCGCGCTCAGCTCTTCGAGGGCTTGGAGGAGCTCCTGGTTCTGCCGCTGGATCTCCTCGAGGGGGCCGCGGGGCGTTTCCCGGGCCAGCTCCGTGCTGAGCGCGGCAAGGCCGCGCGGGCCCAGCGCGGGGAGGCCGGGAGGGAAGAGCTTGCCGAGCCGGACCTGGGTGCCGGCCCCGGGCGCGGACACGATCTCGAACTGGTCCATCAGGCGCTTCGCCCCGAGGATGCCCAGACCCATGCCGGTGCTCGAACGGTAGCGGCCCTCGAGGATCCGCGAGACGTCGCGAATCCCGGGTCCCCGATCCGACACCACGACCTCCAAGAGGTGGGGTGCCGTCCGCCCCTGCACGCCGAACTCGACCATGCCGCCTCCCGCGTAACGGAAGGCGTTGCGGGCGATCTCCGACACCGACGTGGCGATGCGCGTCTGGTCTTGCGCGTCGAAGCCCAGGAGTCGGGCGAGCTGTCGCGCGCGCTGGCGCGCGATCACGACGTCGTCCTCGTACTTGAGCGCGACGGTGAGCACCCGCTCGGTCATGCCGCCTCCTCCGCCTTGGCCACCACCACCGTGACGTCGTCACGCCCGCGCGTGAAGTCGCGGTAGAGAATGCCGGCGATGAGGCTCGGATCTCGCGCGGCGAGGCCGGGATAGGCGTCCAGGCTCCAGTGGCTGACCAGGCCATCCGAGTGGAGGACGAGCATGGCCTCGTGGCTCCACGGATAGGTGAACTCGCCGAGGGCGCGCATCTGCTGGCCGAGTGTCCCGTTGTGGGAGACCATGCTGCGCCGCGATCCGCCGGTCAGGACGCAGCCCGCGATGTTACCGACACCGCCGTAGGTCACGGTCCCACGCGCCGCGTCGATGGCGGCGATCGCGGCGGCGGCCCCGCGCGTGCTTCGCAGCGCGTCGTGCCCACGTCGGAGATTCGCGGCCGGGCCCTCGTCCCCGTGCTCCAGGAACACGCGCGCCATCGCCTCCGCCGCCTCCGCGGCCTGGGGCCCGTGGCCGAGACCGTCCGCTACCATGATGCTCATCCCGCGGGACCGCCGCCGCATCGCCCAGCGGTCCCCGCAGACCCGCTCGCCGGCGTGCGGCACGCTGACCCCGCCCACCACGGTTCCCGGCGGGGCCATGCGCCTGGTCGCCCGGCTCCAGAAGCGGGCGAGCACTGCGGTCCCGTGGCCCGGGCGCGAGTAGATGTCGTGGGCGTCCGCCATGCGCCCGATGGCGCCGAGGCCCGTGCCACGCGTGCCCGAGGTCGACACTCCGTCACGCATGCTGTCGCCGAGGTCGGACATGCCGGATCCCTTGTCGAGGGCGAGCAGCTCGAGGCCGCGCCGCTCCTCCTCGACCAGCGTCTGGACCACGATCTCGCCGCCACCCCCGTGTTTGACCAGGTTCGTCGCCGCCTCGGTGGCGACGAGCGCGACGCGCCCCGCCCCACTTTCGTCGAAGCGGAGCTTCTGCGCCATCGCGAGCGCGGCCCGCCGCGCCTCCGCGGGCTCCGCGGGATCGACCACGCGCACCACCACGGTCTCGATCAGCTCGTCCATCGCGTGATCGTGACCCGTGTGCCCTCGCCCGGGCGCGAGTCGATCGCGAACTCGTTCGAGAGCCGGCGGGCGCCCCCCAGGCCGAGACCGAGGCCGGTGCCGGTGCTGAAGCCGTCCTTCAGCGCGCGCTCGATGTCGGGGATGCCCGGCCCCTTGTCCTCGAACGTCAGTCGGAGCCCCCGGCGGCCGCCTTCCAGGAGCCCCTCGACGCGGGCGATGCCGCCGCCACCGTAGACCAGGGCGTTGCGCGCCAGCTCGCTGGCCGCGGTGACGATCTTGGTCTGATCGACGAGGCTGAAGCGCAGCTCGACGGCGGCGGCGCGCACCGCCTGGCGCAGGGCCACGATGTCGGCCGACGACCCGAGCGCGAGCCGCTCGTCACTCAGGGTCGGCAATCACCGACTCCGCGACCACCTCCGCGACGCCGCCGTTGGCCTCGCGCGCGAGCGATTGGCGCAGGATCGCTATGCCCTTCTCCACGTTCAGCGCGGTCCGCACGCCGGGCAGGGCCAGGCCCAGCTCGACGAGCGTGATGGCGACGGCCGGCTGCATGCCGACCACCACCGTCTCCGCGTCGAGCACCCGGGCGATGGCGGCGATGCTGCCGAGCATCCGGCCGATGAAAGAGTCCACGATCTCGAGCGCCGAGATGTCGATCAGCACCGCGCGCGCATGTACCTGCACGATACGCTCCGCGAGATCCTCCTGTAGCGTGGTGGCAAGCCGGTCGTGCATGTCCACCTGCACGGTGACGAGCAGATAGTCCCCCATCTTGAGAATCGGGATGTGCTCCATTGGCCGTCGTCCTAGGACGTGCGCGGGGTCGCGCGCCCGATGCTCAGGCCCGTGCGCTGGAGGGCGATGCCGAACGCGCCGGCCAGCGTCGACTTCGTCGTCACGTCCCCCAGGTCCACGCCCAGGTGCACGATGGTCTGGGCGATCTGGGGCCGGATGCCGCTGATGAGGCACTCCGCCCCCATGAGCCGCGCCGCCGCCACCGTCTTGAGCAGGTGCTGGGCCACCAGGGTGTCCACGGTGGGCACCCCGGTGATGTCGATGATGGCGATGGACGCGCCGGTTTCCACGATGCGCGTGAGGAGCGATTCCATCACGAGCTGCGTCCGCTCGCTGTCGAGGGTGCCGATGAGCGGGAGAGCGAGGATCCCTTTCCACAGCTCGACCACCGGTGTGGAGAGCTCGAGCATGGTCCGCTGCTGGCTCAGGATGGTGTCCTCGTGCGACTTGAGAAAGGCCTCCACGGTGAAGAGGCCGAGCTTGTCGAGCAGCACCGTGGTCGTCCAGAGCTCGGTGGCCAGCGCGGGCGCGTCGCCGGCGAGCTCCTTCTGCAGGTGGGCGAAGAGCGGCTCTTTCAGCGAGAACACGAACGTCGCGGTCTCGGACGGCGTGAAGCCCTGCCGCGCACGGCTCTGGGACATCGCGGCCAGCTGCTCGCGCACCGGCCCCCACGCGGGCCCACGGATGTCGCCTACGTCCCCCACCTCACTGCGCTGGAGGGCCGTGGTGAGTCCCGAGAGGAAGGTCCGCGCCTGCTCCTCGAGCTCGCTCTTCTTCATGAGGTCGGTGCGGATGGTCATCGCGCCGAGCTGACGCTGCAGCCAGTCCTGCAGGATCTCGGCCTCTCGCTTCTTGATCAGCTCGGTGATCCTGGCCCCGGGGGTCATCGCTGAATGTCCCTCCTCGTCCGGACGATGTGGACAGTCTCGTCGCCTTGGCCTGAGCGGGTAAAAAGGTTCCGGTCTCGCTCGCACGGATCCCCACGCGCACCGGCGAACCGAGTCAGTAGCACCCAGCGCGCGCCCGTGTCAAGGCAGCACGCGACTCCAGTCTACCTACTGCGGCAACGCGGGGTCCTCGGCCTCCCCGCTCTCGATCCAGTCGGAGAGAAGCGTGTACGCCACCGCGAGCAGGACCGGACCGATGAAGATGCCGATCACGCCGAAGCCGATCATGCCCCCAAGAACGCCGGCGAAGATCAGCGGCAGGGGAAGATCGGCGCCGCGACGGATCAGGATCGGTCGCATCACGTTGTCGAAGCTCATCACGAGGATCGCCCAGATCAGCAACCCCGTCGCCCAGCCGTAACGGCCCGTCCAGTAGAGCCACACCACCGCGGGGCCCAGCACCGGCATCACGCCGATCTGGGCGATGGCCAGGAACACCGTGACGATGGTCAAGATCGCGGCGAAAGGGATGCCGACGACGGCGAGGCCGATGCCGGCGAGGATCGCCTGGATGACCGCGGTCACGATGACGCCCATCGCGATGCCGCGGATCGCGCCGCCCGCGAGCGTCACTGCCCGCGGCCCCCGCGCGCCGGCGAGGCGATGCGCAAAGCGATGGACGAACACGGCCGCGTCGTCGCCGCGCGCATAGAGATACGACGAGATCGCCATGATGAGGAGCAGATCGAGCACGAGGCTCGCGACGCCGCCGACGAGGCCGAGGAGCCAGACCGCCATGAGCTTGGTATAAGGCGTGAGCGTGGCGGCGAGATCGGTGGGCGCGGACAGGACCTCACGCCACCGCTCGGCCACCGTCGGCCCGACGAGGGGGATCTCGCTCACCCAGGCGGGCGGTGGCGCTATGTGCATGGCGGCGATAGACGTGGCCCAGGCGATGATCCGGTCGCTATTGACGATGAGCACGGTGATGGCGGAGCCCAGGGGCACGACGAACCCCAGCAGAAGCACGGCCGACATCGTGGCGGCCGAAATGGCACGCCGGCCGCCCACCCGCGCCTCGAGCCGCATCATGATGGGCCAGGTGGCGACGACGATGGTCGCGGCCCAGATCATGGCGCCCAGGAACGGCCGCAGGATCCACAGCGTCCCCGCCAGCAACGCGACCAGGCAGGCCACCCCGAGGGTCACGCGCGCGACGTCGTAAGGCTTCGGCCCGGTAGCCATGGGCGGCGGCAATTGTACCGTGGCCTCCGGGAGCTCCACTCGATCGTCCCGCGGAGTCATGCGGGACCATTCGAGCAGTCCGCCGATGGCGCGCCTATGGGACCAAGGGCGTAGGGGGACGGCCGGCCGCTACCGGGCGCGCAGCCAGTCGAGCAGCACCGCGCGCGCCTCGACCATCGCGCGGGCGCGATGACTCACGACGTTCTTCTCCCGATCCGGCAGCTGGGCAAACGCCGAATCCAGCGGCGGGTAATAGAAGAGGGGGTCATAGCCGAAGCCGCCCGTCCCCTGGGGCCGGTCGAGAATGATGCCCTCCGCCTCGCCTTCCGCCGTCGCCTCGCGGCCGCCGGGCTCGACCAGCGCGATCACGCTGCGAAAGCGCGCGGTGCGCCGGAGCGGGGGCACGCCGGCGAGAGCTTCGAGGAGCTTGGCGCAGCGCTGCGCGTCGTCGAGCCCCTCACCCCCGTAGCGGGCGGAGAGCACCCCGGGCGCGCCGCCGAGCGCGTCCACCTCGAGGCCGGAATCGTCGCCCATCGCGAGCATGCCGGTCGCCGCGGCGGCGGCGCGCGCCTTGCCGAGGGCGTTGTCGAGGTAGGACACGGCACCCTCGGGCGGCAGCGTCACGCCAGGAAAGTCCGCGAGCGGGCGCACGTGGAGAGGCAGGTCGCACAGGAGGCTCGCCATCTCCCGCGCCTTGCCGGGATTGGCGCTCGCCACGACGAGCACGCGCTCAGAGCGCGAAGGACTGCTCCCGGCGCGCGGCCACCGCGCGCCGCTGCAGGCCCACGAGCGCGCCGATGCCTCGCTCGGCCAGCGCAAGCAGCTCGGCGAGGCGGTCCTTGCCGAACGGCGTCTGCTCGGCGGTCCCCTGCACTTCCACGAAGGCGCCGGCGCCCGTCATGACCACGTTCATGTCCACCTCGGCGCTCGAATCCTCGACGTAGTCGAGGTCGAGGAGCGGGCGGGCGCCGACGATGCCCACGCTGATTGCGGCCACGTGGTCGCGCAGCGGCGAGCCGGGCAGGACGCCGGCCTGCACCAGCTTGTCGAGCGCATCGGACAGGGCCAGCCAGGCGCCGGTGATGGCGGCGGTGCGCGTGCCGCCGTCCGCTTGAATGACGTCGCAGTCCATCCACACCGTGCGCTCGCCGAGCTTGGGCATGTCCACCACCGAGCGGAGCGAGCGCCCGACCAGCCGCTGGATCTCCTGGGAGCGGCCGCTGGGGCCGCCTCGCTCGCGGCCCATGCGGGTATTGGTGGACCGCGGCAGCATGCCGTATTCCGCGGTCACCCACCCCTTGCCTTGGCCCTTGAGAAAGGGCGGAACTTTTTCTTCGAGTGAGGCGGTGCAGATGACCTTGGTGTCGCCGAACTCGACGAGCACCGAACCCTCGGGATGCCGGAGATAGTCGCGCGTGACGACGACGCGCCGGAGCTGATCGGGCGCGCGGCCGTCATGACGGGCACCCGCGGTCACGTGGTGGCCGTCACGGGATGGCCGTCACTTGGGCGCGGGGCGCGACAGGGCGGTGCGCAGACGCTGATCATAGCGGCGCTTGTACTCGCTGAGCCCCGCGTAGATGGCCTTGGCGGCGGCTTCGCGATACTCCGGCGTCGAGAGCTTCTTCTCTTCCTTTGGATTGGTGAGGAAGCCGATCTCAATGAGAATGGCCGGCATGGCGGCTCCACCCAGCACGTAGAAGCCCGCCTGCTTGACCCCACGATTGACCAGCCGAAGAGATTTGGTCATCGAATCCAGCACGGTCTCGGCGAGGAAGCTCGACTCCTGCTGGAATTCCGACTGCGCGAGATCCCAGAGGATGCTCTTCACCGCGTCGTTCTTCTGCCGGGACGCGGCGGTCTCGAGCTGCACCGCCCCGTTCTCGATCGCCGCGATCTGCCGGGCTTCGGTGTCGCTCGCCTCCGACGACAGGAAATAGGTCTCGACGCCCTCGGACACCGCGCGCGGGTGCGCGTTGGCGTGGATCGACACGAAGAGGTCGGCGCGCTGCTTGTTGGCGAAGTTGGTCCGGTCGCGTAGCGGCACGAACACGTCGGTGCCGCGCGAGAGCGCCACCTTGATGCCGAGCCCGCCATCCTCGACCATGCGGGCCACCCGCCGGGTCACGTCGAGCACGACATCCTTTTCCTGCACGCCGGTGGGGCCCACCGCGCCGGAGTCGTGGCCGCCGTGGCCGGCGTCGAGCACCACGAGCCGCAGGGGCTGCATGGCGCCGCCCTGGGCGCCTTCCTGCTCGGCGCCCTCCTTGGTCCGGTAGAGATCCACCACGATCCGGTAGGGATCGTGGAGCGAGAAGTCCTTGATCTGCCCCGCCGGCGAGTCGAGCGCCACCCGCAGCAGCGCGCCCCCGGTGGCCGGCTCCAGCCGGACCGACTTCACCAGCCCATCCTCGATCTCCTGGACCTGGGCCGCGGGAATCCGCAGCGCGGGCAGCCGCACGCGGACCTCGCCACGCTCCGACCCCTGGTCGACGATCGCGTAGCCGATGGGGCCGGCGGTCTCCAGCACGATCCGGGTGAAGCTGGGATAGGAGCGCAGACGCAGGTCGCCGAACGCGACGGTGGGGGCCGGCGCCGCCACCGGCTTGGTCGCCGGGCGCCCTGATGCGGCCGGCGCGGCCACCACTTTCATGGTCACGCCCGGCGCGAGCCGGCTGAGGCCCTTGGCGAGGAAATCATCGGGGAGGAGCCAGCCGGTGCTGCCGATGCGGGTCGGGGCGTCGAGCGTGATGGATGTCCCCGCCACGACCACGCGCGACTGATTGCGCGTGAACTGAGCCGAGCGCGCGCCGACGGCCAGCGTGCCGCGCTCGCCTTTGACGCTCCAGGTCCCCTTCAGCACCGTCGCGAGGCGCTCCGCCGGCACGTAGTTGCCGCCCCCGTCGAGGCTGACAGGCGCCACCGCGCCCAGGGACCCGCTCCTGGACCGAAGCTCGATGGTGCCCGGGCGCGGGCCAGCGTCCGCCCCTGGGGCGAGGCCCAGGATCACGAGGCCGAGCAGGATTCGACGAAGCCAGGCAGCCATGCGTGGTGAAAGAATGATCCCGGCCATTCTAGCAACCGCTCCCGAGTCGGGTGAACTTTCCTCGTCCCTATTCGAGAGAACGAAGGAGGGTCGCGGTCCCGCGCCGCCCGAGATGGAGGTCCGATCAGTGAGCCCGGGGAAGTATGGGACCAAGGTCTAATGTTTGAGACATGCGCAGGCCGCCTAGAGTGCCTCGCAAGGGAGGACGCTGCCATGCGCAAGCTCGTAGTGTGGATGCTGCTGTTCGTCGGGATCGTACTGGGCGCGGCCGCCTGCGCGTCGAGCGGGTCGTCCAGCATGTCGGCCGCACCGCCCGCGACCAACGTGACGGGGACGTGGTCGGGCACCTACGTCTTCGAGCCCTCCAGCGCCGGGAACGGCCTGGCCACCCTCGTGCTCTCCCAGGACGGGAGCAATGTGAAGGGCAATCTGGCCGTCCAGGGCCCGCACCGCTTCGCGCCCGCCACGATCAACGGCGTGATGTCGGGGAACGACATCAGGGTCACCGGGCCTGATCTGACGGGCTGGATGAAGGTGAACGGCAATCAGATGACCGGGCTGATCAACGGCGTCCTGCCCGTGCGCGTGACCCTCACGAAGCAGCAGTAGACCGGGCGGCGTCCGGTGCGGCCTCGCGCCCCGGAGCGTCCCGGCCGCCTACGGCTGGTTCACGAACCGTAAGATCTCGTCGGCGTGCGCGGCCACCAGCCGGCGCGCCGCTTCGACGAGCAGCTGCTTGTCGCACTCCGATGGCAGGTTCAGACGGGTCGGAATCTCCGCGATCCGCTCCACCACGTCCTCGGCCGTCTTCATAGGCTCGGGCTCCGCCTTGCACGCCGCTGGCACGTCACTGGCGTCGGCCGCCCATTTCGCGTCGGTGTGGCGGAGCGAGATGACATAGGTGGTCTTCGAGTCCGGGAACACGCCCTCGAGCTGGAGCGTACGGAAGAAAAGCGCCTGGTACGTGCTGGCGCGCTCCTCCATGATGCTGGGAATGCGCGACATGGGGAAGTTGAAGAACGAGAACGGCAGCGAGCGCAGGCCCAGGCGCCGCTCGTCCACCGAGAAGGGAAACGAGCTATCGAAGGCGATGACGAGGGAGCGCTTGGCCTGCTTCTCCTGAAGCTGCTTGAGATAGAGCAACAGCAGGGTCTCGATCCCCTGGTTCTCGTAGAGGCCGCCGTCGCCGGCATGCCAGTAGACCTTCTCGCCGCCTACCTGCAGCGTGATCGGGCCGACCAGCGGTGGGAAGGACGCGGACGCAGTGGCCGCGCCGGTCAGCGAGATCACGCAGGGATCCATGTGGATCTCCATCGGGGTGATCGGCCTCAGGAGCTCCCAGCGCTTCTCGATGTAAGGCGCCGGCTCCATCGTTCGCCCCTGGCGCTCGAGCGACTTGCGGAGATCGACGAAGAAGTCGTAGTCGAAGTCCTCCGGGGGCACGACGGTCAGGGCGAAGCGGCGGCCGTTGTTGTAAAGGGTGCTGTTCACGATGAGGCCGGGAATGTCACCATTCTTCTCGCGCTGGCTAATGTCACCGAACGTGGCCTTGCCGTAGAGGCGGTCGCGAAGGATCTCGGCGAGGGTCTGCGCGGCGAGGGCAGAGTTGATCCATCTAAAGGATAGAAGCTGCTTCCAGATGAGGGCGTTCTCGAAGTCCTGGCTGAGATCGGCCCGGTACTGCTCGAAGAAGGCACGGTAGGCGTCGGTCATCGTGCCGTCGGGGTTGAGGACCGCCACCTCCTTGCCCGGCTTCTTGAGCGCGAAGTAGCTCGCCGCGATGCTGCCGCCGGACACGCTCGAGACATGCGAAATCTTCTGGAGGAGCGACGCGCCGTCGGCGGTTCGCAAGCCGGCCAGCGCTTCGAGCCCGGCCGAGCCGAAGATCGCCGCCCGGCTGCCCCCGCCGGAGAGCGCCACCCCGAGCAGGAGATTGGCCTCGTGGAGCGGCCGCAGACACGGCACCACGGGGTCCATCCGCTTCACCGTGAAGACGTGCGCGCTCGCGCACCCGCCCAGGATGAAGACGGCGAGCAACACCACGGCCATGGCGCGCCGGCCCATCAACCGCGCCCCCCACGGACGACCTGCATGCCATCGGTCATCGTCGGCTCCTGGCGTTGCGCGTCCGCGCCCGCTGTGATGTTCACGTCACGTGCCGCCGCCGCGAACGGCTCCCGGGCAGCCAGTACCCTCGCACCACCCCCCGGACCTCACAGGACCTTGTCCTCCTTCATCTTCGCGATCAGCACCGCGGCCAGCTCGCCGGTGAGCGTGGCCACGTCGTTCACGTCGGTGGACTCGCTGGTCCCCGACCACGCTACCCGCTCCGGTCGCATGTGCCAAAGCGTGGACTCGACGGTGAGGACCTCCCATTGCTCGATGGACGGCGGCACCGTGGTGTAGGCCGTCGTGTACCAGCCGTAGAAGCCCATCGCATAGCCGGGGACCACGTAGCCCGGCGTGACCTGCACGTTTCGATGGACGCGGAGGACGCGCGTGATGAGCACCGCGTCCGCCCCCGACTGGGCCACCGCCCCCTTGATGCGCGCGTTGCCGATGGCCCCTTCCTCGGGCAGCAGCGGATAGCTCCCGGTGGCCGCGACACCCTGATTGCGCAGGGCCTGAGTGAAGCCGTCCTCGAACACCCGACGATTGCTCGGGCTGCGGGCCACGCCGATCACCAGCACGCTGCGCAGCGGCGGCCCCGCGAACTGCGGGTCGCGCCAGGAGTCACGCAGGACGGTGGAGGTGCAACCCCCCGCCAGCAGCGCAAGGAGGGCAAGGCCGGCCGCGACCACCCCGCGGCGCATCACGCGATGAGGGCGCCCGCCGGGCGGCTCAATGTACGCGCGTCATTCGCTGCGCGACGCGGTCGCGCAGGCCCTTGAGCCGGAAGCCGAGCCCGATCATGAGCAGGCCGACCACGATCGCCATCCCGCCGATGACCCAGAGGAGCGCGATCACGCCCGCCCCGGGCGACACCACCAGGAACACCCCGAGCAGGATCGAGAGGACGCCGCTCGCGACCAGCAGCCACTCGTGATCGATCTCCTTTCGGAGGTGAACCGCGGCGATGACCTCGAACACGCCGCGCATGATCGCCCAGGCCGCGATCAGATAGAGGAGCGCAAGCGCGGTGAGGCCGGGAAGGGCGACGGTGAGAGCGCCGACCGCGATGGCGGCAAGCCCCGCGAGGAGCAGCCCCCACGGGAAGCGTCCGGGCTGTCGCGCGACGACCGCCGCGATCACGGCGAAGACGCCGTCGACGAGGGCATAGGCCCCGTACACGAAGATCAGCACCGCCAGCGTGAGACCGGGCCAGGCGAACGCCGCCACCCCGAACAGCACCGCGCACACCCCACGCAGCACGAGCGCCCACCAGTTCCGGGCCAGGGTCATGAGCATGGTTGGGGTCCTCCTTCTGCGGGTGGCCCCGCTACTTCGTGGCGGGGGCCGGCGCGGGCGCCGGCGCCTTCGCGGGCGGGGGCGTCTTCACGGAGATCGCGAGACCCTCCGTGTACCGCGCGACCACCTGATCGCCCTTCTTCACCTCGTTCAGCCGCTTCACCGAGGGGTCGACCTTGATGGTGCGCGCGTTGCCCTCGGGGCCCCTGAGCGTCACGGTGCGCGCGGCATGGTCGATGGCCTCGACCGTCGCCGTCACTTCCTTCGTCTCCACGATGCGGGCCGCCGGCTTGTGGCCCTTGGGCGCCACTTGGACCGTCCGCGACTCGTTGGCGCTCGGCCCCTCACCGGCTTTCCGCACCACGAGGGCCACCGACTCGAGATAGCGCGCAGTGAGCACGTCCCCGACGTGAATTTGATCGAAGTTCTTGACCTCGGGCCCGGCTTTGATCGTGACGACGTTGCCTTTGGAGCCCTTGAGCGTCACTTCCCGGGTGCCGGGATCGACGGCCTCGACGGTCGCATGGAGCGTCGTGGTTTCCGCGACGACCACGCCGGGCTTGGTCTCGGCTGATTTCGTGGCGGGCGGCGGGGCCGGAGCGGTCTGAGACATCACCGGACCGCCGAGGGCCAGGACCAGGCCCGCGGCCGCGGTCGGGGCGAGCGCGGCCGCGAGGCATCGCGTCAAGGTCGTACCCATGAAAAGTCCTCCTCGGGCTCGAATGGTCAGACGGAACCGGGCTTCTTGTAACGCCGCACGCGCGGGACGCGATAGTTGGACCTTGGTCCCATTGCGCGGCGGCCGACCGGGCGTCCCCGATGCGTACGATTTCGCTGGCGCTTGGCGTCGTCGCGCTGCTGGTCCCCGCGATCGCGAGCGCCCAGATACGGGGACAGGGCGTGCTCGAGAAGACGGTCACGCTGTCGGGCGGCCTCAAGGGGCTGGTCGGGGCCGGCGCGCGCTCGTGTGGTTCTGAGCCGGGGCTCGGGTCGCATGGGACTTACGTCGTATGGCGGACGGCGCGCGCGGGTCCGATAGTCGGAACACTAGGAGGTGCGGCATGACAACGCGGCGGAACTTCGTGCTTTCCTGCGCGCTACTGGCGTGTGCCCTCATCGGGACGCCGGTGGCCGCGCAGATTCCGGGAATGGGTTCGCTCTCCCTCGACAAGGGCGCGCTCCTCGAGCAGGCCAAACAGCTGGTGGCCGAGCTCACGGCGATGAAGCAGAATCCCAGCCTGAGCCCGGCGGACAAGGGCAAGGTCGACTCGCTCCTGCCCAAGGCCAACTCGCTCAACACCGAGCTGGCCAAACCGCAGGTGGAGCCGAGCCGCCTCACCCAGCTTGCCGGCCAGCTCGGCGATCTGCAGAAGCAGGTGGGTGCTCTCAAGTCCACGATCAAGTAGTCAGGAGGAACACATCCGTGACACGGCTTTCCCTGCGCACGCTGGCCCTCGCCACCGCGGTGCTACTGACTGGCTGCGTCTCCACGAGCGGCGGCAGCGGTGCCTCCACGCCCACCGGCACCCTCGACAAGATCCGGGCAAGCAACACCGTCACGCTCGGCTACCGGGACTCGTCGCTGCCCTTCTCCTACGTCGGTCCCAACAGGCAGCCGGTCGGCTACTCCGTCGACCTCTGTAACGCCGTCGTGGACGATCTCCGGCGTGAGCTGAAGCTCCCTGATCTCCAGCCGAAATGGGTGCCGGTCACGGTGGAGAACCGGGTGAGCGCGGTGATGAACGGCACCGTCGACATCGAGTGCGGCTCCACGACCAACACGCTCACCCGCCAGGAGCAGGTGGACTTCACCCTCACGACGTTCATCACCGGCGCGAGCCTGCTCGCGATGCCGGGCACCGACGCGAGTGGCGACCTGAGCGGCATCCGCATCGCGGTGATTCCCGGCACCACCACCGAAGCCGTCATCCGGGACGTGATCAGCCGCGCGGGCGCGGCGAGCCGCACCCAGATCCTGGCCGTGAAGGACCATGCCGACGGCCTCGCCGCTCTCGTCAACAAGACTGCCGACGTCTACGCGTCGGATCGCGCCATCCTGATCGGGCTCGCGATGGCTTCGCCCGATCCGCGCCAGTTCGCCCTGCTCGACCGCTTCCTGTCCTACGAGCCGTACGCCCTCATGATCCGCCGCGGCGACCCCGCCTTCCGCCTCTCGGTGAACCGCGCGCTCGCGCGGCTCTACCGCTCGGGCGATGTGCTCCACATCTATGCGCGCTGGTTCGGCCAGTGGGGTCCGCCCAGCGCCCTCACCGTCGGGATGTACGCGATCGAGGGGCTGCCGGAGTAGTCTAGGGCGCGTCGCCGTCGAAGCGCCGGCGCGACGCCCAGCGCGTTCGATCGCGATCGAGCGCCTGGCGCGTGGCGCCCAGGAGCTCGGAGTCGTCGAAGGGCTTGGACAGGAAGTCGACGGCGCCCGCTTTCATGGCGCGTACCGCCATGGGCACGTCGGCGTGCCCGGTGATGAAGATCACCGGGATGTCTCGACCCGACGCCACGAGGCGATCGTGCAGATCGAGGCCGCTCTGCCCGGGCATGCGCACGTCCAGCACCAGGCAGCGCGGGCCGGCGTGCTCCGGGCGCTCGAGGAACTCGCGGGCCGAGGCGAAGGTCTCCACGCGATGCCCTGCCATGCGCAGCAGGCGCTCCAGCCCCCGGCGCACCGAGGGATCGTCATCCACCACGAAGACCGTGGCCTCGGGCTCGCTCATGCCGCGCCGGATCGGCCGAGCGGAAGCCGGAAGTGGAACGTGGCGCCGCGCGTGCTGTTCTCCGCCCAGATCGTCCCGCCGTGGGCCTCGATGATCGAGCGGGCGATGGCCAGGCCCATCCCCATGCCGGACGACTTGGTCGTGTAGAACGGCTCAAACACCGTCTCGAGAGTGCCCGGCCGCAAGCCGGGGCCGCCGTCCTCGACCGAGGCCTGCACACAAGCGGCGTCGGTATTGCGCGTCCGCACCACCACCGTTCTGTCCCCGCCCAGCCGCTCCGCCATCGCCTCCATGGCATTGAGCAGCAGGTTCAATAGCACCTGCTCGAGCTGCACACGGTCGCCGCTGACCACCGGGACGCTCGACTCGAGGTCGAGGGCGATGTTGACGTTGCGGATCACCGTGTCGCTGCCGAGGAGCTTCAGCACGTCGCGAATGAGCGCGTTGAGATCGAGGCGGCTCACCTCCGACTCGCCCTTCCGCAGGAGCTCGCGCAGCCGCTGGATCACATCGGCGGCCCGCCGGTCGTCCTCGATGATGTCGTGGACGATGGCACGGAGCTCTTCGATGTCGGGCTGGGCGCGGTCGAGCAGACGGCGCGCGGCCTGCGCGTTGGTGAGAATCCCCGTGAGCGGCTGATTCAGCTCGTGCGCGAGGGAGGCGGTCAGCTCGCCCATGGTGGACACGCGCGTGAAGTGCGCCAGCTCCTGCCGGCTCCGCTGTGCCTCCAGCTCCGCGCGCTTGCGCTCGCTGATGTCCGTGCTGGATACCACCGCACCGCCCTCGGCGCGGTTGAGCGGCACCACCGACATTGCAAACCAGCGCTCGTGGCCCGCGGCGCCCGCCGGGTACTCGAACGAGAAGCCCGCGCGCGTGCCGCCGAGCACGGACTCGATCCCCGTCAGGGCTTCCTCGGCGTAGGGCTGGCCCCGGCGCGCCGCCGCGCGGCACACCGAGAGGTAGTTGTCGCCGACGGACACGGATGCGGCGGCCGCCTGGCTGAAGTCGGGGGACGACCGCGTCCACACCCGGTTCACCGCGATGACCTCGCCGCCGCCGTTGAGCACGGCCACGCCGCTGTTCAGCGAGGCGAGGATCGCCGTTTTCATCAGCTCGCTGGCGCGGAGGGCGTCCTCGCTCTCCTTGCGCGCGAGCGCGTTGGCAAACACCTCGGTGACGAGCTGGAGCCGTCCCACCAGCTCCTCCGGCCACTCGCACTCGCGGCCCACCGTCACCAGCGCGAGGGCGCCGAGCACGCGCCCGCCGGCCACGAGCGGCAGCGCGAGCTTGGACACCGTCCCCGCCTCGATCAGGGAGTCGCGGTCACGCTTGGCGTCGGGCGGCAGATCATCCGGGCTCAGGAAGATCAGCGGCCGCTCCGCCACCAGCTGGCTGACTACCCAGGGAAACGCCTCGCGGAGGTTCGTCCGCGGGGGCGGCGGGAGGTCGGGCGCCGACCACGCGTGGCTCACCGTGAATACCTCGCGATCCGCGGAGAGGCGCAGCAGCATCATGCGATCGACGTCCACGAAACGGCCGAGCCGCTCCAGCCACGCCTCGAATGTCTGGTCCATCTTATTGGACGGCAGATGGACGAATGCGCCGGAGAGCCGCGCCAGGAGCTCCTCGAAGCGGAGGCGATCGGCGAGGCCGGTCCGGTCGCGCCACCGCTCTTCGATGAGCCCGGCCAGGCACAGTATCGGCACCGCGCTCACCGCGAGCGAGATCTGCAGCACCAGCACGCTCTCGGTCGACGGCGGCATCGAGAATCCCGCGTGCCCGTGCGTGGCCGCCCAGATGATTACCATGGTCGTCATCAGAAACGTCAGGGTGGCGCCGGCCGGTCCGAAGCGCACCGTGCCCCACAGCACGAAGGGCACGAAGAAGGCGACGGGCGTATGCGGGGAGCCGAGCAGGGGGTCCGCCGCGTCGGAATGGCCGAAGAAATACACCACCGCCACCGAGACGATGCTGGCAGCCAGAAGCCCGGCTTCGAGCCGCCGGGAGAGGCTCGCCTGGCGAGCGCGAGTCCAGGCCGATCGGACGATGAAGACGATGGGGGGGACCAGCGCCAGCTCGGTGATGAGGTTGGAGAAGAAGCGAGTACGCCACACCGAGACGTACGGCTCGCCCACCAGGAGGAACACGGCCCCGGCGTCGACGAAGGACGAGACGAATGGGCCGAGCATGCCGGCCCCGACCACGAACGCGGCAACCCGCGGCAGCGTGTCGAAGCGGGCGGGCGCATCGCTCAGGGCGCGCACGGCCGCCGCGCCGATGAGGGCTTCCAGACAGTTCGTGGCGAAGAGCGCGAACACCAGGCTCGGCGGCGAGATCACCGGCAACTCGACGATGAGATGCGCGGGCAAGGCGGCGAGCAAGTACATCCACCACCGACGGGGCGGCGACAACAGGAGGGTCGCGGTCAGGATCGAGTTGGGGGGCCACAGGATGGACGGGGTCGCCGGAGGGAGCCGGAGGATGAAGCCGATGTTGGCGCCGACGAAGTAGCCCAGGCACACCACGAGCGCGATTGCCCCCACCCGGAGGGCCGAGGGCGCGGATTCGTCGTTAGCCCGCATGCCGGCGGCGCGAAATTGACGCTATGCGGCGTCGATGGACACTCACGTGCCTAGTCCAGTCGCTCCGTGCTGGCGTCCACTGTCGGGCGGACGCATACCCGACTGCCATCAGACCTTCGTCCCATACGACGCACGAGTGCGTTCGACGATACTCGACGCGCGGGATCGGAACGGCGAAAAGGAGAGGCGCATGGACTTCAGCGCGATGGGGCAGGTCGCAGTGGCCATGATCACCCAGGTCGGTCTCCGGATGCTGGGCGCCATCATCTTATGGGCGATCGGTCGCATGATCATTTCGGTGATCGTCCGTCTCGTGTCGCGATCCCTCGCGCTCCATCACGTGGACGCCACCATCACCCGCTATCTCGGCAACATCCTCGCCGTCATCCTGAACATCGGCCTCGCCCTGGCGATCCTGAGCCTCTTCGGGGTGGAGACCACGACCTTCGCGGCGCTCATCGCGGCGGCCGGAGTCGCGATCGGCGTGGCCTGGGGAGGCCTCCTCTCGAGCTTCGCGGCGGGCGCCTTCCTCGTCATCCTCCAGCCTTTCCGGGTTGGCCAGTTCATCACCGCCGGGGGGGTGACGGGCACCGTGAAGGAGATCGGCCTCTTCGTCACGGCCATCGACACCCTCGACAACGTCCGGACCCTCGTCCCCAACAGCAAGATTTTCGCGGACAACATCCAGAACTTCTCCACGAATCCCTACCGCCGGGTGGAGCTGGTGGCGCAGCTCGACCACGGGACGGATCATCGCGAGGCGACCTATAGGCTCAAGGAGCGTCTCACCAAGATCCGCAACGTGCTGCCCGAGCCGGAGCCCGACGTCGAGATCCTCACGTTCACCCTCGCCGGCCCGGTCCTCGCGGTGCGGCCGTACTGCAACAACGCGCACTACTGGCAGGTCTACTTCGACACCAATCGCGCGATCCGGGAGGCCTTCGGCGAGGGGGGCTTCTCCGCTCCCGAGCAGCACTTCGCGGTGCGCACCGGCGTCTAGCTCACGGCTTCCTGAGGTGGAGGCGTAGGATGCGCCTCACCTCTTCGATGGTGGCGGGCACGCCCTGGGTGGAGTGGGGCGAGCGAACCACCAGCTCCGAATCGACGGGCTCGATGTGCGCGCTCTCGTACTCGACGACCCCGTCGTTGCCCTGCGCGTACGGGCCGTCGCCCTGGACGGAGATGATCGAGTGGGCGTGAATCCCGGCCGCGACCGGGATCGGCGCGAGCGCCTGGATGAAGGCGCTGCGCGGGGACATGTTGTCGACGGCGGTCGGGAGGACGAAGCGCCGCCCGCCGAGCAGCTCGGGGTGTAGCGCCAGCTCCGCCCCCAGGCCCGCGAGGGCCGCGGGGGCGCGAACGATCCGCCGCAGCAGGTTCGCGATCATCTGGCGGCCCGCCACGAAGCTGCCTCGGTGGGGCGTGGAGATGAAGATCACCCGCCGCACGGCGGGAAACGGCGTCACGAAGAGCGACTCCTGCAGGGTCTTCCGGCTCTCCACGGAGAGCCGGAGCTCGAGCAGCGGCACCTTGCTGATCTGGTTCCAGAGCTTGTCTCGGGTGTCCACCGTGAGCATCTTGGCGAGCAGCCCGCCCTGGCTGTGCCCGATGAGCACCATGCGCGCCAGCGCGGGATCGGCGCCCACCGGGTCGAGCTGGGTGAGAGCCTTGGTGAGGAGGCGGCGAAGCTGCAGCGCGGAGTACGCGAGGGGGTTGCTCGAGTCGTAGGCAAAGAACCAGAACTGATAGCCGCGGCGTATATCCGGGTCGGCCTCGAGCCGGTTCACCATCTCCGCCCAGCGCGCCGCGCTGGAGAAGGTGCCGTGGATGAACACGACCGGGATGAGGCCGGGCCGGTAGGGGGCGGTGGTGGCGAGGGTCTCGCCGGTGCGCTCGGGCGTAGTGAGGCCGACGAAATGCCGGAGCTCGCGCTCGAAGATCGGCATCTGGGCGAGGGTGTACGCCAGGGCCGCGGTGGGCTCCACCTCGAGCGGCACGCGCTCGCCGCTGATCGTGACCGCCTCGGGCTCGGCGGCGAGGAGCACGTCGAGACGCCCGCTCAGCAGGCCGCCCTCGACCAGCGTGCGCCGCACGTCGGGGATGCGGAGCAGCATCGTCACCGCGAGATTCATCTCGCCTGGCAGAAAGTCCTGAGGCGACTTGTCGGGATCGACCGACTTCAGCGAGACAGCGAGCGGCGCCCCGAGCCCCGCGCGGCGGTAGCGCATGTTGAGGCCCTCGACTTCGAGGTCCGCCACGGGGGTGAAGCGATCGAAGAGGTACGCGCCGACCCGCAGCGCCTCCTGGTCCATGTCGATGTCGAGCACACCGAAGGACAGGGCGAAGCGGCCGCTCCGGGGCGTGACCTCGCTGCCGTCGGGATTCGCGAGGGCCAGGGTAAGGGCGCGATTGTAGAGGTCGGCGGCCATGCGCAGCCGCGGATCGAAGCGGCTCGGCGACTGGCCGTAACCCTCGGCGAACAGGAACGCGTAGGCGTAAACCGCGGCCTCGAGATAGCGGGTGAGGTCGTGGGTCGACTGCGCCTGCCGGAACGACAGCTCGGCGAGCGCGAAGAGGTCCTCGAAGTCGGCGTCCTCCGCCACCATGGCCTTGTGCAGACGCGCGAGCGTCCCCACCGGGTCTTGGTCGAATTCGCCGAGCAGGCCGTGCTCGAGGAGGACGTTGCGGGTGGGCGTGCTCAGGCGGTCGCCGGTGAGCACGCTGGCCGAGAGCTCGCGTCCCACCTGCTCGGGCGAGACGCGGGTGACGGTGACGAAGGACCCGCAGGCCGAGAGGCTCAGGGCGGCGAGCGCGACGACCACCCAGCTGCCTACGACTCCCGCGCGCCGAGTCCGGAACACCTCGGGTCGCTCGACGGCTAGCGGGCCGGCCTCAGGTCTCCGGTCAGCGCGGTGCCGGTGTACAGCATGCCGCTCCCGCGAAGGACGCGCGTGCCTCCGCCTTCGAGGAGCGCGAACGTGCCCTGCCCGCGGTCCCCGACCATCTTGAGCTTGCCATCCTGGAGGGTGAACGTCCCCTTTCCGGCCATCACGCCGATGGTCCTCGCGATCCCGTACTCGTAGTTCCCGTTCTCGCGAATCACCATATCCACCCAGTCCCCGTCATCGCGCGGGCCGGCGAGGCCGATGACGTGGCCCGACCACTTGCCCGCGATCATCTTGAAGTCGCTGATGGCCACTGGCGTCAGCTGCGGGGCCGGGACCGACGACGCGCACGCGCCCAGCACCAGCGCGGCCAGCGTGAGCGCGGCGGCCCGGGCGGTGACGCCCGGACCGCCTCCCCGCTTGACCTCGCGGGCTGCTCGCGTGCTCAACGAAGCTTGCTCAGGAACCGATCCCGTCGATTCTTGGCCCAGCAGGCTTCGTTCTTCTCCGAGCACACGGGGCGCTCCTTGCCGTACGACACCGTGCTGAAGCGGCTGGCGTCGATGCCTTGGGCGACCAGATAGTTCACCGCCGCCTTGGCGCGACGCTCGCCGAGGGCGATGTTGTACTCCGCGGTGCCCCGCTCGTCACAGTGCCCCTCGATGAGAACGAGGAGGTTTGGATTGGCCTTGAGATACGCGGCGCTCGCATCGAGCGCCTTCGCATCGCCCGGCCGGATGTTCGCCTTGTCGAAGTCGAAATACACGTCCTTCAGGCTGCCGTTCGGCTCATAGTCGGCCGGCGGCGCGGGCGCGGGGGCCGGAGCCACCGGGGCGGGCGCGGGGGCTGGCGCAGGAGCGGGGGCAGGAGCGGGGGCTGGAGCCGGCGCGGGCGGCGCGGCCATCACCGGCGGCGGCGCGGGAGCCGGCGCAGGAGCCGGCGGCGGCGCGACGGGCGCGGGGGCCGCGACCTGCGGGACGACCGGCCGCTTGGGGCAGCCACTGACGATCAGCGCCAGGGCCAAGAGGAACATCACGTATGCAGCCGGTTTCAGTCGCATGTGCATGAGGGCTCCCTTCGGGTCGATCCCCGAGGCTCAGTTCTGGAAGATCTGGCTCGGGTCGACGTTGACGGCGTACAGACCCCACCAGTTCTGATTTCGGGAGTTTTCGATGTCCGAGCGCGTCACCTTGGGGTTCGACCCGTCCTTATTGTTCTTGAGCGAGAAGAACCCATGATCCCCAGACGCGAAGTGGGAGCTGTGGGACAGCCACTCGTTCCAGTCCTCGCGTGTGGCGCACCCCACGGTGAGCGACAGAACTCCGACGATCAACGCTGCTACCGACACTCTTGCGCGCATAGCCCCCCTCCATTGTGAGTTGCCCAAGTCCCCTACGGCAGCGCGATTCTCATGGAGCCGACCGGGCCAGGCAATAAGACGTTGGGCGTATGCCCGTGGCACCTGGACGGCCCACCGGGGACATCGCGCCTCTGCCGCCTCGACCCCCCGGCCATTGGACTTTAGTCCAACTTGCCCCCAGCCTGCTGGAGTTCCTTAGTGGGGGCCATGAAGCGCATCCGCGCGGTGGGGGCCGCCGTGCGCGTGGTGTTGGCGATCGCCGCGGCCTTGGGACTGGTGTGGGGGGCACTCACCCTCTACTTCTCGGGGCCCGGCCCCACCTCGGCACGGGGAACGGCCGCGGTCCTGTTCGCGGCGGCCATGGCAGCCCTGCTCCTCTGGATCCGGCCCCGCCGTCTCGGGCGGCTGCTCGCGGGCGGGCTCTTCGTCGCGGTGCTCGTCTGGTGGCTCCTCATCCCTCCCCGGAACGACCGCAACTGGCAGCCCGATCTCGCCAGGCTGGCCTGGGCGGAGGTGCGGGACGACACCGTGATCGTGCACAACGTGCGGAACACGGTGTACCGGAGCGATACCGACTTCGACATCCACTACGAGGACCGCACCTATCGCCTGTCCGATCTCCGCACGCTCGACTTCATCCTCTCGCACTGGGGCGCCCCCGGCATCGCCCATTCGATCGTGAGCTTCGGCTTCGCCGACGGCCGCTACCTGGCGGTGTCCATCGAGGGGCGGAAGGAGAAGAACGAGGGGTACTCGGCGATCAGGGGCCTATTCAAGCAGTACGAGCTGATCTACGTGGTCGCGGACGAGCGCGACCTGATCGGCGTCCGCACGAACGTCCGCGGCGAGCACGTCTATCTCTACCGCGTCCGCACCCCGCCCCCGGGCGTGCGCGCCATTTTCCTCCGGTACGTCGCCGAGCTCGACCGCCTGCGCGAGCATCCCGAGTGGTACAACGCCATCACGCAGAACTGCACCACCGCCATCCGGGGCCTCACCGCGCCGGTGTCGGCCCGCTCGTGGACCGGCTGGAAGGTCTACGTCAACGGGTATCTGGACGAGCTGGCCTATCAGCTCGGGGCGGTGGACACGAGCCTGCCGTTCGTGGAGCTCCGCGCCCGGAGCCTCATCGACGATCGAGCGCGCGCGGCCGCCGGAGCCCCGGACTTCTCGCGACGGATCCGGGAAGGCCTGCCCGGGACCGGCGGCCCCTGACGCGAGCCGGAGCCCTCGCAGGGCTCAGTCCACCTTTCCGGACAGCTCGACGATTCGCCCCTGGCGGAGGACCTGCGCCTTGATGAGCGAGTTGGGGGGCATGCGGTTCACCGCGTCCCGGATCTGGATCAGGTCCGCAGCGCTGCGCACGGGAATCCCGTTCACGCTGATGACGATGTCACCGCCGACCACGAGCGTGCGCCCGTCGATGGTGGCCGTCGCGTCGCCTCCCCGCAGCCCCATCGCCTCGGTCGGCGAGCCGTTGGCCACGACCTTGACGAGATAGCCGAGCACGCCGGGCGGGCAATTCAGGATGTCGGCCTGACGCTCGGTGAGGATCTCCCCCTCGACGCCCGTCCAGACCGAGCGCTTCTCGAGCAGGAGCTGGCGGGCGGTGTTCCATGTGACGACGAAGCCCAGCCCCTCGCTGCCCCCGCCCTTGGAGATGTTGTGGCTGACGATGCCGACCACCTCGCCCGCCATGTTGAAGAGGGGGCCGCCGGAATTCCCGGTATTGATGACGGCATCGGTCTGGAAGAACTCGGCCAACGGCATTGACCGGTAGACGGTGTTGGGGGCCCAGCGCGCGCTGATGTAGCCCACGCTGAGGGAATAGCTGAGGCCGTAGGGCGCGCCCACCACGAGGACCTGGTCGCCCACGCGCACGGTATCGGAGTTGGCGAGCTTCGCCACCTGGGCGCCCTTCGGCACGCGCTCGAGCTGGACCATGGAGAGATCGGCGGCCGGCTCCGAGGCGATGACGCGCGCGGACACCGACTCCCCACCGAGCACCTCCACCGTGATCGAATCGGTGAGGTTGACCACGTGGGCCGCGGTGACCACCTTGCCGTCTGCGGAGATCAGGACGCCAGATCCCGTCTCGGAGTAGCCGACCACGCTCCCGCCGGAGATCTCCCGCCCTCGGGCGCGAATCACGACCACCGAAGGCGTGACCTGCCGGAACACGTCGCCCACCGTCTGCGCCGGGCTCGACGGCGGAGCCGCCGCCACCGCAGCCGCCAGCGCGAGCACCGCGGCGAGCATCCTCACAACCCGGACCTCAGGGAAGGGTGCAGCCGCCGAAAATTGAGAACGTGTGGTCGTTGTCCACGATGGCGGCGGCCATGCGGCCGGTATCCTCGGCGATCGTCGCGCTCCAGCCCCGGCCGTTCTCGCCGCCCTGGAGAATCAGCTGGCCGTCGATGTTCGACACCGCCTTCACCGTCGCCGTGCGGTTCCCGGCCTTCACCGTCTTCGCACTGGTGTCGATGCGGAGGAAGGTGATGGTGTGGTCGGCATCGTCGTTGAGGTGACGCTCGCACTTGCCCTGGTCGTCGCATTCCATGATGTTAGCGACCGCGCACAGAAGCGGCCTGGAGCCGTCGTACTGCCCGGCGGCGCCGGCCCGCCCCGTCAGGAGGTGCGTGGCGATGAGGAGGGCGAGAGTAGCGAGAATGATCCGCATCCGTACCATTGCGCTCATGCGTGGCTCCCCGGTGTGCGTGGGTCTACTGAACGGTGTAGCCGCGGCCGGCCATGCAGGAGCCCAGCGCGCGCTGATAGTTCTGTTGCTGTGCGCCGACCTGCTGCGAGTACGCTTCCTGCTGGGCCTGCGACTGGCGGATCTGGTCGTTCCTCCGCATGGTCCCGAACACCGCGCCGGTGGCCGCGCCGATCGCCGCGCCCTTTCCCGCATTACCGCCGATGGCGCCGCCAACGGCGCCGATCGCAGCGCCGCGCGCCGCGCCCCGGCCCGTCCCGGTGGTCGGCGGCGGAGCCGGCGGCGGGGCGGATGCGGACGCCGTGGACGGATCGAAGCCGGTCTGCTGCACCGCCCACACGTGGCAGTCCGCGCGGTCCTGCTGCTGCTGCTGCTGGCTCTGCCCTTTTTGGGGATAGAAGTATGGCTGCGCCGCCGCGGTCGAGGCGATGAAGCCGGCGGCGAGCACAATCGCGACGGGAAGGCGGCGGGCTCGGGGTCGTGAACGCATGAGAGGCTCCTCTGTCTCGGTCGGGAACCGGTTGCGGTCGATCGTCGAGACTGTAGCCGTGCCGCCGTGAGCGCACCATGGGACGTTGGTCCTATAGACTCGGCGCGCGCGGAGACGCGGGAGCGTTCAGACGTGCGCGGCGGCGAGCGAAGCCTTCTGCGTCATCCGTACGAGGTCGGCCACCGAATCCGCCTCCATCTTCTTCATGACCCGGCCGCGGTGGACCTTGATGGTCTTCTCCGCCGCGCCCAGCTCGACCGCGATCTGCTTGTTGAGCATTCCCGCCACCACGAGGTCGAGCACCTCCCGCTCGCGCGCGGTGAGCATGGCGAGCCGCGACGTCACCACGTCGCGCTCGGCCTGGCGGCCGAGCGCGTCCCGGCTCCGGACGAGCGCACGGCGGATCGCGTCGAGCAGCTCCTGGCTCTCCACCGGCTTCCGCAGGAAGTCGAGCGCGCCGTCCTTCATGGCCCGCACGCTCATCGGAATGCTGCCGCGGCCGGTGATGAAGATGATGGGCAGGATTTCCTGGCGAGGGCCCAGGGAGACCTGCAGATCGAGGCCGCTCAGTCCGGGAAGGCGCACATCGAGCACGAGACATGCGGGGCGATCGGCGCGCTCGCGCTCCAGGAAGGCCTGGGCGGTGGGGAATGTCTCGACGGCAAGGCCGACGGAGCGCACAAGCCGCGACAGGGCGCGGCGCACCGACTCCTCGTCGTCCACGATATACACGATGTCCTCGGCCGTCATCGTCGAGCCATGGCTACCTCGACGATTCTAGCGCAGACCAGACGGGCGAGGCGTTACTTCTGCAGCGTGGTGTCCGCGGCCTGCCAGGTCGAATCCGGATTGAACGCCTTCATAGCGCTCACGATCCGCGGCGTCGCTTCGCCCAGGTCCTTCTGGAACACCTTGCCGTCGTGGCTCACGAGGAAGGTCATGACGCCGGAATCGCCGTAGGACGCCGGACGCGCCACCATGGCGAAGCCCCCGATCATGTGTCCGCGCACGACGTAGTTGTAGGCGCCGCCGGGCGCGTCGGGGCCCTGCGCGGTGAGGATGCGGAACACGTAGCCGTGGAAGGGCCGGGGCTGCCCGTCGGCGCCCTGCCTCCCGCTGTATCCCTCGGCGCGCGCGCGTGCCACCAGCGCGCCGAGCGGGCTCGGCCGTTCGGCGGCCTTGGTCGGCCAGTAGAGCCCGTCGTGCTTGCCCGGCACGCTCAGGAATTTCTGCGCGTACTGAAGCATGCCGTTCGGCCCGGTCCCGAGCCCGTAGTACTCGCGCTGCGCGTCGACATAGGCCAGGCACACCTGGATCGTGTCCAGCTCGTTGCGACCTACCCGCCGCGCGAGAACCTCCTCTCGCCCGGCCTCCGTGTCGAAGCGCCAGCCTTCGGCATCCGGCATGAGCGGGATCGGCAGCGGGAACTCGTCCGAGCCCACGAGCAGCACGACCTTGCCGCCGCCCGCCTCGACCTTGTGCGCCTGGTCGTACTTCTCCACGAAGCGCCGCCACGTCGAGGTGTCCGAGACGCTGTCGCCCGAGGACACGATGTCGGCCCCCTCGGGTCCGAGCATCCTGAGCATCGCGGCGCGGTCACCCGCCCGCATCGCGTCGATGAAGGCCTTGTATACCTCCTCCGGCGAGCCGGAGAGCCTCGCGCCGCGCGCGTCCGATTTGGGGACGGACATCACACCGCCGAAGCACGCCACCGCGGCCACGACCACCACGAGACTGCGAGCCCAGCTGCGCGATCGCTCGCGTGTCATCACCGTCTCCCTCCCCCGCCGCCGCCGCGCGATCCTCCGCCGCCGCCCGAACGCCCGCCGCCGCCTCCCGAGCGCCCACTGCCGCCCCCGCCGCCGCTGAAGCTGGACCCGCCGCCCCCGCCGCGTGAGCCGCCGCTGCTGCTGAAGCTGGAGCCGCCGCCCCCGCCGCGCGAGCCCGAGCTGCCGAGGCTCGACTGCCCCCGCTGACTGGACGCGCGCGCGTCCCCGCCGCGGTCCATGCCCTGGAAGGCCCCGCCGCCCCCGGAACCGCCGCCGAAGTCTCCGCCGCCGCGGCTCCGATCGGAGGCGGAGGCGCCGCCGCCGCGGCCCGCATCACCGCGGCCGCCGCCGGCCCCCGCCCGATCCGATGTCTGGGCGCCACCGGAACCGCGACCCCGAAAGTCCTGGCGGTTCTGGGCGCCCGCCGGGCCCTGCTTGTCGTAGCGCTGCTGCGTCCCCGAGTTCCGATACTGCGCGCCCTTGCGATGCTCGGGGTTGTGCTGGAAGTTCTGGCGATTACCGCTACCAACGTTGCCGCTACCGACGTTGGTCGTCTGACGCTGCCGGCCTTCCCGGTTGACGTTCTTGTTGAAGTTATTGCTCTTGTTGACGTCGACGTCGACGTCGCCACCACCCCAGTTGGAGCCGCCCCAGATCGCGCCACCGACGGCCATGCCGACGCCGAAGGAGAGCGCGGCGCCGGCCAGCGCGTAGCCGGGCGGGTAGTAGGCGTACGGCGGATAGGCCGGATACGGCCAGGCGCCGTACACCACCGTGGGATTGTAGGTGGGCACGTAGACAGTTTGAGGATTCGTCTGCTCGATCACGATGGTCTGGGTGGGCGCCGCGGGAGGAGGAGCCGTCACTGTCTGGCCCGGGGGCGGCGGGGGAGGCGGCGGCGCGGGAGGCGCGGGCTCGACCTTCACCGTCTGCTCGGGCGTTGACTTGAGGTTGCCCTCCTTCTGGGCCTTGGCGCGGAGCCGCTGGACCGCGTCCATGGTCTCCTTTCGCTGGTCGAGGAAGGCGTCGCCGAGCTTCTGCGTCCAGTCCAGCTTCTCGTCCATCATCTGCAGCGCCGGCGGCACCGTCACCATGAACTTCACGGTGTCGTCCCAGTCGTACTTCTGCAGCTCCGCGTTGAGCGCATCACCTGTGAGGTTCGGATTCGCTTTCAGGAAGCGGGCCGCCTGGACGATCTCGACTGGATAGGTCGATGCCATGAACACCTGCGCAAGCAGTCCGTCCGAGTAGAGCGCAATGGGGGCCACGATCTGCTCGAGCTCCTCGGGGGTGAAGGGCTTCGGGCCCATCTCTTCCTGGCCCGGCTGGTCTTGCGCGAATACCGGAAGGGGGCCGAGAAGCAGGGCGACGAGGCATACCGCCAGCGTCTTGGCGACCCGACGTTCCAGCCAATGGGCGATCACGATCATCTCAGGCTCCGCGCAGGGTGGATGTGGGGTGGGGCACGCCGCCCCGCATGCTCTCCCAGCCCCAGGCGGGGGGATATTAGACTTTGGTCGTACTTGTGGCGACCCCGGAGTTCCGCCACCCTTGGGCGCGAGGAGGACCACGCAATGAAGCGACTGGCATTCATAACACGAATGGTGACGGTCAGCATCCTGGTAGCGGCAACGTTCGCGGTGGCCCAGGAGGGGCCGCCGTCGGGCAAGGTCACCGTGGAGAGCAAGTCGGTCGCCCTCGGCGTCGGCGTGAGCTGGGGGGATGGCGTCCTCACCTTCCAGGGCAAGGCTCACAAGTTCTCCGTCAACGGGCTCAGCGTGGTCGACCTCGGCGTGGCCAAGGTGAGTGCCACCGGCGAGGTGTTCAACCTCAAGAAGCTCTCGGATTTCGCCGGAAACTACGTCGCGGGCGAGGCTGGCGCGGCGGTGGGCGGCGGAGCGGGCGTGATCACGCTGAAGAACCAGCACGGCGTGGTGATGAAGCTGACCGGCACGGGCACCGGCGTCAAGTTTACGCTCGCCGGTAAGGGCGTCGAGGTCAAGCTGAAGAGCTAGATCCGCCGTCTCGCGCGGCGCCCCTAATAGCACGAAGGCCAGCCGGGTATTCCGGCTGGCCTTCTGTCTATTGGTGGAGGCGGTGGGCATCGAACCCACGTCCGGAAACCCTCGGCGGCAGGCATCTACATCCTTAGCCGGTTTTCTTCAGCTCTCGCCGCTCTCGCCGCCAACCGGCGGGCTTCTCGAGCGGCCAGCCCCGGAAAATCTCGCTCCGCGCCTCGGGGCCCGGCTTGGAGCCAGTCACCAGAATATGACGTCGGTTCCCGTGCCCTGATGACTCGGCTCGGCCGACGCTAGCGGGTGTTAGGCCGCCAGGGCTAGCTGATTGTTGGCAGCTAGTACTGTGCTCCCGGATTTACGAGGAGAGAGCACCTCGAGATGCCGCCTGCGCTTCACTGATCCCCGTCGAAACCAGTCGCCCCCTTGTCTCGCGGCGGGGCCTCAGGCCCGCTGCCGCGCTCGTACTTCCTTGGCCATCTCGCGCCGCTCATCGCGTTCGCGGATCGAGGCGCGCTTGTCGTGGAGCTTCTTGCCCCGCGCCAGCCCGAACTCAAGCTTCGCGCGCCCCTCCTTGAAGTATAGACGAAGGGGGATGAGCGTCAAACCGCGCTCGGCTGTCTTGCCGAGGAGGCGCGAGATCTCGCGTCGGTGCAGGAGGAGCTTTCGCGAGCGGTCGGGATCGTGGTTGGCGTCAGTGCCGTGATGGTAGGGCGGGATGTGGCAGCCGATCAGCCACGCCTCGTTCCCATTGATCGCGGCGTACGAGTCCTTGAAGGTCACCTGGCCGTCGCGCAGCGACTTCACCTCGGTGCCCCGAAGGACGAGCCCGGCCTCGTAGGTCTCCAGGATCTCGTAGTCGTGCCGCGCCTTCCGGTTGGTCGCGATGATCTTCTCGCCCGGCATCGGGCCCCCTTGACTTCACTCGCTCGGCCGGTATCCTGGTAAGGCTTCACGGGCCGAAGTGGCGGAATTGGCAGACGCGCATGATTCAGGGTCATGTGCCCGCAAGGGTGTGGGGGTTCGAGTCCCCCCTTCGGCACCACTGAAAATCGGTTGACTCCCGCGCGTCGCCCCCATCCTACCCCAGAGCCGCCGGCGCGCGTGCGCTTCGTTGCCGTCACCCCGCGACGGCGCCTTCCGAGCCGGCGCGTCCCCGCTTGAGGACGAACGAGAGCGCGGCCGTCACCGCGGCCAGCGCGGCCAAGAGCCAGTAGGCGTCGACGTAGGCCAGGGTCTGCGCCTGCACCTGCACCATCTGATAGACGCGCGCGTAGACCTGCCGCTGCGCTTCGTAGGCGCCGAGCCCGGCTGCTAGGGCGCGAAGCTGTCGGCCAGGATGGCTTGCGCGATGGGCTGGAGGCCGCCGCCGCCCGCCCCCTGGACGATCCGGGCGACGATGAGGAACGCGAGCAAGGGCGTGAGACCACAGAGGACCGAGCTCGCGATGAAGGCGGCGAGGCAGATCGCGAAGAACCGCATGCGGCCGATCGCGCCGGCGAGCCGGCCCGTGATCAGCAGCACGATCGCGTTGGCGACGAGATAGGAGGTGAGCACCCAGGTGCTCTTGTCGTTGCTGGTTCCGAGGTTTCCCGCGATGTGCGGGAGCGCGACGTTCGCGATGCTGGTGTCGAGGATCTCCATGAACGCGGCCATTGCGACCACCGCGGCCACAGCTGCGCGACGTGGGCGCCGGTGGTACGCGCCGCGACCGCGTTGTCCCGGGCCTGCTCGGACACCGCCTCCCTCCGCGCGAGGGCCTCGTAGCGCGCCACGTCCGTCCTCGCGCGGTTGGCGTCGGCCTGCCCCCGAGATTGGCGCGCGCCTGGGCGAGCCGGGCGTCGAAGTCGCGCGAATCGAGCTCGACGAGTAGCGCGCCCGCCGCGACGTGCATGTTGTCGTCCACGTGGACGCGCGTGACGAACCCGCCCACGCGGGAGCTGACTGGAATCACGCGCGCCTCGATGAAAGCGTCATCGGTCGATTCGAAATGGCGGGCGTGGAGGTAATACGGAATGCCCACCAGCAGGACGAGCACGACCAGCGCCGCGGTGATCAGGAGCAGGCAGCGGCCACGCCGCCGGCTCTCCGCGGGCGGCGTACGCGCGACGGGCTCTCCGGATCCAGAGGCCGCGGACGGCGGTGGTGGCGCGGCGGCCGTCCTCGGCCATGGCGTCGATGCGCGCGGGAGCGCTTAGCGGGCGCGCGTGCGCGCGGCCTTGCGCGTCGCCGCCGCCCGCGTGCGAGGCCTCTTGGAGCGCACGGCCTTCTGCGCGGCGCGCGACCGCGCGCGAGGACCCCGGCGGCGGGCCGAGGCGCGCGCCTGCCGGCTCAGGGCGCCCCGCGAGGCCGCACGGTGTCCCTCGCGACGGAGTGCCGCCCGGACGGCACGCGAGCGCGTCGTCGATGGCACGCGCCGCGACCGACCGCGCCCTAGGGCCCGTCGCGCGTTTTCGGGCGTCGCGGTGGAGGCGCGGCCCCGTCGGGGCGCCCGCAGCTTCACGCCGGCCCGTCGCGCCTTCGAGAGCCCGATCACGATGGCCTGCCGCGTCGAGCGCGCCCCGTGCTTGCCCTCGCGGACATGATGCATCTCTTCGCGCACGAACTCGCCCGCCTGGGTCGAGGCGGACTTGCCCTGACGCTTGTCGCGCCGGGCCCGCTTCATCGTTTGCTTTTCGGGCATTGGCGTCCTCCCTGGGGCCGGAACACTGTCCCCACGGGAGAAAAGCATCCGGGATGCCAGCGCCCCGCGACGTCCATCGGCCCCACAGACAGACGCTCTACGCGCGGCGTTTGCCGCGGTAGATTCGCTTTTACCCGGTAATGGCGGGGGAGCTACGAGCCGACCGACGCATCGCGGCGCGCCTTCCACAGCTCGACGACGACGGGGATCAGCGAGAGCACGATGACCACGATCACGACCACGTGGATGTAGCGGGAGATGTTCGGAATCAGCGTGCCGAGCAAATACCCCGCCCAGGTCATGCTCACCACCCAGCCGATCCCGCCGAACACGTTGTAGAAGAGGAACCGGCGATACTCCATCTGCCCGATCCCTGCCACCACCGGGGCGAACGTGCGGATGAGCGGGATGAAGCGCGCGAACACGATGGTCTTGCCGCCATACCTCTCGTAGAACATGCGGGTTCGAATCAGGTGCTTGCGGCTGAACAGGAGGGATTCTTCCTTGGTGAACAAGCGCGGGCCCGCGCGGTAGCCGATCGCGTACCCCACGCTGTCGCCGATGACCGCGGCGGCGATGAGCAGCACGTTCAGCAGCCAGATGTCGAGCGCGCCCGCGGCGGCGAGCAGCCCGGCGGTGATCAGCAGCGAGTCGCCGGGCAGGAAGAAGCCGATGAGGAGCCCGGTCTCGCAGAAGACGATGGCGACGAGCACGACGTAGCCGCCCCAGCGAATGAGGTCGGCCAGCGACAGGCTGCCGTCGAGAAGGCCGTGAATGAGCTCCACAGCGCCTAGACCAGCTCCGTCAGGGTGACCCGCCGGCCCAGCGTCGACGAGCGCTGCGCCGCTTCCACCACCGCGAGGGCGGTGAGCCCGGCCGTGACGTCCACCGGCGGTGCGCTCCCGTCGCGCGCGGCAGCGAGGAACAGCTCGAGCTCGCGGCGGAGCGGCTCGGCGCCGGTCGCCTTGAACCACTGGACGCGGCCTTCCGGCGCCTGCCAGCCGCCCGCGCCCGCGACGTGGCGGTTCTCGTGCACCGCGACTTCGGACGAGCCGAAGTCGGCGGCAAGCGTGGCGCGCTCGCCCACGATCACGCAGTCGCGAGAGGTGCACGGCGCGAAGTAGCCGGCCTCGACGAAGACGGGCACGCGTCCGTACTCCACCGTGCTGAAAGAGACGTCGTCCATGCCTCGCCCCAGATGGTCGCGCAGCGTCGCCGTCACCGCCGTGGGCGCGGCGCCCAGCAGGTAGGCGAAGAGATCGAAGTAGTGAATGGCGTCGGTCTGAGTCACTCCCACGTCGGTGCGCGGACGCTTGAACCCGGCGAAGCGGCCGGTGGCATAGCGTACCGGCCCCATTTCGCCGCTGGCGAGCCGCTCGCGCAGCGCTTCGGTGACGGGATGGAAGCGGAAGATGTGGCCGACCTGGAGCACGCGGCCGGTCGCGCGCACGACCTCGGCGAGCTCACGGCCTTCGGCGAGGGTGAGGGTGAGCGGCTTCTCGACGAAGCAGGGCCGGCCCGCGCGGAGGCAGGCACCGGCCAAGGCGAGGTGGCTGTCGGCGGGCGTCACCAGGTCGACCGCGTCGACGTGGGGCAACGCCGAGCGGTAGTCGGCCACCGCCTGCGCGGGGGCCACGCCGGCCTTCACCGCGAAGGCCCGCCGCTCCTCGGACAGCTCCGCGACCCACAGCTCGACGCCGAGCTCGGTGAGTACGCGCAGGTGCTTCTCTCCCCACCGCCCCAGCCCTACCAGGAGCACGCGCATCAGCGGGGCGCTCCGGCGCCACCCACATCCTCGGCGACCTCGTAGCGCAGCAGCCGATCCTTCATCCAGCGGACCACCATCAGGTCGGCGGATGCGCGAAAGGCGCGGTTGCCGATGCCGTACTTCGACTCCCCGAAGCGGCGCGGCCGGTGATTGACGGGCACCTCGAGCACACGGTACCCCCGCATCTTGAGCAGCGTCGGGATGAAGCGGTGGAAGCCTCGGTAGAGGACGAGATCGCGCAGGCATTCGCGGCGGAAGGCGCGGAAGGTACAGCCGCTATCCTGGATGGTCTCGTCGCTGAGCGCGTTGCGCACGCGATTGGCGACGCGTGAGGAGACGCGGCGCACCACGGAGTCGCCGGCCGCGCGGTTCACGCGCCATCCCGTCACCGCGTCCCACTGTTCGAGGTGCGTGAGCATGCCGGGAATGTCGTGCGGGTCGTTCTGCAGGTCCGCGTCCATGCTCACGACGTAGCGGCCGCGGGCGGTCTTGAAGCCGGCGTCGGTGGCCGCGGTCTCCCCCGCGTTCGCCTCGAGCCGTACCAGACGCACCCGCGGGTCCTCGTCCCGGAATGCGCGGATGATCTCCGCGCTGCGATCGCGGCTGCCATCGTCGACGAAGATCACCTCGAAGACGAGCCCGGTGGGAGCCAGCGCCTCGCGGATCTCGGGCCAGAGGAGGGGGAGACTCTCCTCCTCATTGTACACAGGAATGACGATGGACAGGTCGGGCGCGGCCGTCATCGCGGGCTCACGGGTGCGGGAAGGGCCGGTCAGACGCGCTCGGTCCGAGGACCGGGGGGCGCGGGGGGCTCGCCCCGCCATTCCGGCACGAGGGACTGAGGCAAGCGGAGACGGTCGAGCACACGGGCCAAAGTATGGTCCACGATCTCGTCGATCTGCTTCGGACGATTGTAGAAGGCCGGCATCGGCGGCAAGATCACCGCCCCAGCCTCTGCGAGATGCGTCAACAGGCGGAGATGCCCCAGGTGGAGCGGCGTCTCGCGCACCAGGAGGATGAGCGGGCGGCCTTCCTTCAGCGTCACGTCGGCGGCCCGAGCCATGAGGGTATCGGAGAAGCAATGCGCGACCGCCGACGCGGACTTGATGCTGCAGGGCGCGATCACCATCCCCTCGGTCTTGAACGAGCCCGACGCGAGCGCGGCCCCGATGTCCTTGTCGCTGTACTTGCGGGTCGCGAGGGCCTCGACGTCGCGGACGGCCCAATCCGTCTCCTCGGCGATGGTGCGCCGTCCGGCGTCCGAGATGACGAGATGGGTCTCGAGCTGGGGGACGCCGCGCAGCAGCTCCAGGAAGCGGATGCCATAGATCGCGCCGGAGGCCCCGCTGATGCCGACGACGAGGCGTCTCACAGCCGGAACCGCTTGCGGAACACCTCGTCCCGCGTCTTCTGGTAGAGGATCTCCCACTCCGCGCTGCCTTCAGGCGCGGGGCGAGAGTACGTGGAGAGCGTGCGGCGCACCTCCTGGTCGATGGACTCCTCGAGCTTGACCTCGTCCTCCAGCACGCGGAACACCTCGGTGCGGAGCTGGCCGCGCACCTTATCGTCCTCGAGCCCGCGCGCCGAGACCGCCTCGGTCGCGGAGAGATCGGCGACGATGCGATCGGCGAGCGAGAAGAGGCGCTCGCGGCTCATCCGCGTCACAGGACGAACCCCCGGTCCCGGGCGAGCTTGCCCTTCACGAGCGTGAAGATGCGCTTGTAGTCCGACGCCGAGTCGCGGATCTCCTTGGCGTGGTCCATGAGGAGCGCGCGGGCGTCGGCGTCCAGCTTCTCCTCGGCGTGAAGGTTCTCCGACACGATGCGCCGGATCACCTCGAGGGCCCGGCTCTCGTCACGGACTTCCACGAGCTTGCGCGTGGTCAGCCGCCGCACCACGGCCTCGGCCATCCGCCCGGCCAGCTCGTCTCGTCTCGGCATTGCAGTGTCAGGGTACACGCCGCGGAGGGGGGGTGTCAACTCAAATGGCTGGAATATCGGGAGAAATCCTTGCCTCAGCCGGGCAGAAGCAGACGAAAACAGGAGCCTTTCCCGGGCTCGCTGCTGACCTCGATCCGCCCCCCGTGGGCCTCGGCCAGGGCCCGGACCAAGCTGAGCCCCAGGCCCAGTCCCCGGACGCTGACCGTCTTCGGGTTCGCGATACGGACGTACTTGTCGAAGACCCGGGGCAGCGCGTCCGCGGCGATCCCCACCCCCTGGTCCTCGACCGACAGCTCCACGAACCCGCCCGGCGCGGTCCGCGCGCTCACCCGCACCTCCCCGCCCCGCGGGGAGTACTTCACCGCATTGGAGAGAAGGTTCTGGAGCATGCGGTCGAGAGCGTCGGGGTCGGCATGGAGGGGCGGCAGCGCAGGAGCCGCCCTCCAGAGGAATCGGTGCCCGCCGTGCACCCCCGCGAAGAGCTCGATCTGCCGCTCCACGTGCGCGGCGAGATCGATGCGCTCCCGCGTCAGGACCGGCGCGACCCCGACCTCGATGCGAGAGAGATCGAGGAGCTCGGTGACGATGCGCCCGAGCCGCCGGCTTTCCGCGTGCATGTGGCCGAGAAAGCGCCGCGCGCGCTCGGGCGATACCGGGCGCGAGAGCAGCAGCTCCGAGAATCCTTCGAGCGCGGTGATCGGCGTGCGGAGCTCGTGCGAGACGACCGAGATGAATTCCGATTTTGCGCGGTCGATGTCGCGCTGGCGGGCGGTAGCCGCCGCGACCTTCTCCTCGAGCTCGGCGGCGAAGCGGCGCTGGCGCAGCGTCAGCCGTGCATTTTCCACGCTCAGGCCGAGATGGAGCGCCATCTCGGTGGCCGCGCGCGCGGTGGCCTCGGTCACCTCGCCGTGCCACTCCACCGCGAGCACGCCGCGCGATCCCGCGCCCGCGTCGAGCGGCAGCGCCATCGCGCGCCGCGGGGATGACGAGACATCCGCCACGGTCACGCGCGGATCCGTGGCGAGGTCGCGGCTGCGCATGCCCCCTCCGGACGCGAGACACCATGCGGCGGCCGAGCACGGAGCCAGCGCGGCGCCGGGCGGCACGCTGGCTACCGCCGGCGGGCCCTCCGGCGAGCCCACCACGAGACCCACGGCGCGCGCCCCCAGGCAGCCGCGGACCACGTGGACCACCGCATCCAGCCGCACCGCCATGGGCTCGTCGGCGGCCAGCCGGCGCTGAATCTCCAGGAGCGCGTCGAGCCGGCGGGCGCCCGCGAAGGCCTGGTCCCGCACATGCCCCGCCACCGCGCCGAGGAGGGCGGGCGTGACCAGCGACACCAGCCCGTCGAGCGCGCCGCCCGTCAATCCGACGCGCTCGATCGCGGGCAGCACGAGCGGCGCCTGGAGAAAGCCGGCCATGAGCCCCACGAAGGCGCCCGCCTGCGCGCCCGCGGTGAGGGCCGCCCACACGCCCGGCACGAGGAAGAGGTGGCGGACCGGTGACACCGGCGCGCCGCCTTCCCACAGCATGGCGGCGGTGAGGGCGACGAGCAGGGCGAGCGGGGCCCCTACCACACGACGAGCGTCCGATAGGCGGCGAAGAAGGCCACGGACGCGCAGTAGCCGGGAAGCAGGCTGCCGCTCCAGGCGCGCAGCACGGACGTGGCCACGCCCAGCGCGGCCAGATAGAAGATGGCGCCGGCGCGCGCCTCCACGGTATGCGGCAACGCCGGGTCGAGCAGGTAGCGGACGAGGCTCAGCCCCGTCGAGGTGACGGCAGCGCCCCAGAAACCCCAGTAGCGCCACCAGTGAGAGAACAGCGCCCCGCGGAACAGCCACTCGGCCGACAGCGCGTTGGCGCCGACGTCGTAAGCCACCGCGGCGGCATAGGCGCTCACTCCCGCCACGCTCACCCCATAGCCGAAGGTGAGCGACGCGGTGATGAGGAGATGCGCGCCAAGGAAGGCCCCCACCCCGAGCCCGATGGCGAGACTCCCCGGCCGCACGGGCTCGAGCGCGCCGATGCGCGAGAGGATCGGATACTGCCGACACTCCTGCAGGAGCACGAGCGGCGTCGCGGCGAGCAGCAGGCCGCCCCACGGGGCGAGCCGACCGAGCAGGAATCCCGCGAGCAGCATGGCCGCCACCCGGAGCGCGCTGCCCGCCCACGCGCCCTGCCCCTCGAGCGCGATCACGAGGCCTTGCGCGATGAATCCGCCGTGCACCCCGACGCCCTCGAGGGCCACGCCGAGATCCGCGAGGACCCCGCCCTGCAGAACGAGGACCCGGCCCGAGCCGACCACCGCGAGCATCACCGCGCTCACCGCGACGAACGGCCGCCACACGGTGGGGCGGGCGTGCTCGCGCGCGGCCTCAAACGGCGCGGTCAGCAGGTCCATGGTTCGGCAAATCCACAAAGAGCGCGACCAGATCGCCGTCGAGGGTGCGGCCCGCCTCGCGGCGCAGTCGGTCGATCACCACCGGGGGTGCGAGGGCCGGGCGATAGGCACGATCCGAGGTGAGCGCGTCGTAGACGTCCACCACCGCCACGATCCGCGCGCCCAGGGGGATGGCGGGCCCGCGCAGCCCGTCGGGGTACCCGCTGCCGTCGAAACGCTCGTGGTGATGGCGGACGATCAGCATCCCATCCGCGAAAAACTCGAGGGGCGCCAAAATCTGCGCGCCGGTGAGCGGATGCTGGCGCATGAGAGCCCACTCCTCGTCGGTGAGAGGGCCCGGCTTGCGCAGTACGCCCTCGGGCACGCCGATCTTGCCGAGATCGTGCAGGCGGCCGGCCTGGGCCACGACGTCGGCCGCCGAAGCCGGAAGCCCGGCGGCCAGCGCGAGCCCGCGCGAGAGGGACGCCACCCGCTCGGAGTGGCCGCGCGTGTAGCGATCGCGCGCCTCCAGGGCATTGGCGAGGGCGAGCAGACTGTTGAGGAAGGCCTTCTCCATGCGCCAGTACGTCTTCTTGAGGTCTGCGGCGTAGCGCAGCGACTGGCGATGCGCGTGGCGGAGGCGCGTGTTGGCGTGCTTCAGCTCGCGCTCGCGCTCTTGCCACACCTCGCAGACGGCCTTGAGGTCTCGAGCGTAGGCGAGGGCTTGCGAGAGGGCTACGTCTGCGGCCATAGCGTGGCCTCCGGGAGCAGCGATCGCACCAGCGTGAACAGCGCGAGCGGCGAGAAGGGCTTGGTGAGGTAGTCGTTGGCGCCCGCGGCGAGCCCACGCGCGCGGTCCCCGTCCTGCCCCGCCGCCGTCAGCATGACGACCCGCACGCCCGCCAGCGTGGGGTCCTCGCGCAGCCGGCGGCAGACCTCGAACCCGTCGAGGCGGGGCATCTGCACGTCGAGGAAGATGAGATCGGGCCGGGTGGCGCGCGCGCGCTCGAGCGCTTCCACCCCGTCGGAGGCCTCGATCACCGCAATGCGATCGTCCTCGAGGGTGCAGCGGACGAGCTCGAGGATGGTGGGCTCGTCGTCCACCACGAGAACGGTCGGCATACCCGCTCAGAGAGCGAGCGGCGTGCCACCAGACGTGGGGCCGTCAGATCAAGGCGTTGCGCGACGCGACGACGGCGTGCTGCCTCGTGGCCAGGGCAGCGGAATGCGCGCGGTGCCCCGTGGCCTGGGCACCGGCCCCGGCGGTCTAGCCGGTGGCGACTCGGTCCGCCACCAGGATGCGCGCGAGCGCGCGCTCGAGCGCGGCGAGGGCGCGGTTGAAGTCGATCTCGCCGTCCCCGCGGCCTTCCGGATGACGCCCGGCGAGGCGCGCTTCCGCGCGCTGCCGCGCGCGCTCGGCGCGGGCCCGGTCGATCTCCTCGGGCACCTCGGCGACCTCGGCGAGGATGATCACGCGCTCGGGCTGCACCTCGGCGAAGCCGCCCATCACCGCCAAGCGCTTCTCGTCGCGGCCGGTACGATACGTGACCGCCCCGTTGCCGAGCGTCGTGAGGAGGGCGGCGTGCCCGGGCAGCACGCCGAAATAGCCCTCGACGCCGGGCGCCACGACTTCGTCCACGTCCACGGAGACGAGCATCCGGGACGGCGTGGCGAGCTCGAGCTTCACTACCGCGAGCCCTCGCGCATCTTCTTCGCCTTCTCCACCGCCTCCTCGATGCCGCCTACCATGTAGAAGGCCTGCTCGGGAAGATCGTCGTGCTTGCCCTCGACGACTTCTTTGAAGCCGCGGACGGTATCGGCGAGCTTCACGTAACGGCCGGGCTGGCCGGTGAACACCTCGGCGACGAAGAAAGGCTGCGAGAGGAAGCGCTGGAGCTTCCGCGCGCGCGATACCGTGAGCTTGTCCTCGTCGGAGAGCTCCTCCATGCCGAGGATCGCGATGATGTCCTGCAGGTCCTTGTAGCGCTGCAGGATGGACTGCACGGCCCGCGCGGTCTGGTAGTGCTCCTGCCCGATGATGATGGGGTCGAGGATGCGCGAGGTCGAGGCGAGCGGATCGACCGCGGGATAGATGCCGAGCTCGGTGAGCTGGCGCGAGAGCACGGTCGTCGCGTCGAGATGCGCGAACGCGGTGGCCGGCGCGGGGTCCGTGATGTCGTCGGCGGGCACGTAGATCGCCTGCACGGAGGTGATCGAGCCCTTCTTGGTCGAGCAGATCCGCTCCTGCAGGGCGCCCATCTCGGTGCCCAGCGTGGGCTGATAGCCGACGGCGGAGGGCATGCGGCCCAGGAGCGCCGAGACCTCCGAGCCAGCCTGGGTGAAGCGGAAGATGTTGTCGATGAAGAGCAGCACGTCCTGCCCCTCCTCGTCGCGGAAGTATTCCGCCGCGGTGACTCCGGTGAGGCCCACGCGCAGCCGCGACCCCGGCGGCTCGGTCATCTGACCGAAGATAAGCGCGGTCTTGTCGATGACGCCCGACTCCTTCATCTCGTGATAGAGGTCGTTGCCTTCGCGCGTGCGCTCGCCCACGCCCGCGAATACCGAGATGCCGCCGTGCTGCTTGGCGATGTTGTTGATCAGCTCCTGGATGAGCACGGTCTTGCCCACCCCGGCGCCGCCGAAGAGGCCGGTCTTGCCGCCGCGGGTGTAGGGCTCGAGGAGGTCGACGACCTTGATGCCGGTCTCGAACATCTCGACCTTGGTGGACTGCTGGTCGAAGGCGGGCGCGGGGCGGTGGATCGGGTACGTCTTGGTGGCCTTGATCGGCCCCATCTTGTCCACGGGCTCGCCGGTGATGTTGATGATGCGGCCGAGCGTCTCCTTGCCCACCGGGATCGAGATGGGCTGGCCGGTGTCCAGCACCGGCATGCCGCGCATGAGGCCGTCGGTGGCCGCCATCGCGACCGTCCGCACCTGGCTCTCGCCGAGATGCTGAGCGACCTCCAGCACGAGCTTCGCCGAGTACGCGAAGACGTCGGTGCTCCCCGCCCCCTCGACCTCGAGGGCGTTGTAGATCGCGGGCAGCTTGCCCGGCTCGAACTCCACGTCCACCACCGGTCCGATCACCTGCACGATCTTGCCCGTGTTCATGGGACTCTCCTCACGCCTCGGTCGATTGGCGCAGGGCTTCGGCGCCTCCGACGATGTCGAGCAGCTCTTTCGTGATGCGCTCTTGACGGGCCTTGTTGTACTGGATGGTCAGGACGCCGATCATCTCTTTCGCGTTCTTGGTGGCGGCTTCCATGGCGGTCATCCGCGCGCCGAACTCCCCCGCCACCGACTCCATGAGCGCGCGATACACCTGCGTCGTCACGTGGCGCGGGAGCAGCGCGGCGAGGATGGCGTCGGGGCCGGGCTCGAAGATGTACTCGCCGCCCGCCGCGTCTCCCGCCCCCGCCGCGCCCGTCTGAATATCCGCTTGGACAATGGGCAGCAGCTGCTGCCGGGTCACGCGCTGCACCGCGACCGAGCGGAACTCGTTGTAGACGAGGTGGACCTCGTCCACCTCGCCCGCGAGGTAGTCGGCCATGAGGCCGTTCGCCAGCTCCTGGGCGTGCGCGTAGGCGAGACGGTCGAAGAAGCCCAGCATCTCCGACTTCACCGGCCACTGCCGCCGCCGGAAGAAGTCGCGGGACTTCTTGCCCACCACCACGAGGGTCACGTCGACGTTGTCGCCGTCGCGCAGATAGCTGGTGGCGGCGCGCAGGACGTTGGAGTTGAACGCCCCGCAGAGACCCTTGTCGGCGGTGATCACCACCAGCCGCCTCCGCGTCCCGGTGCGGCGGACGAGCAGCGGATGACCGTCGTCCCCTACCCGGCCCACGAGGCTGCCCAACAGCTCGCCCATCTTCTGCGCGTACGGGCGCGCCCCGATGACGCGCTCCTGGGCGCGCCGCAACTTGGCCGCGGCGACGAGCTTCATCGCCTTGGTGATCTTCTGGGTGGATTCGACCGAGCGAATCCGCCGCTTGATGTCGCGGAGGGTGGCCATGAGGCGTGCTCCGCCTAGGCCGCCTTGATGCCGCGCGCGGCCATGAACTCCGCCTTGCCGTCGTTCACCGCCTTGGTCAGGGCCGAGCGAAGGTCGTCGGTCAGCTCCCTCTTGTTGGCGATCTCGGCGAGGAGCTGCGCGTTGCGCCGCTCCATCCAGGGCAGGAAGAACTCCTCGAACGCGCGGATCTGCTCAACAGCAATATCGTCGAGCAGGCCCTGGGCGCCCGCGAAGATGATGGCGATCTGCTTCTCGACGGTGAGCGGCACGTACTGGCCTTGCTTGAGCAGCTCGACCATACGTTGACCTCTCGCTAGCTGTGCCAGTGTGGCCTTGTCGAGGTCGGAGCCGAACTGGGCGAAGGCGGCCAGCTCGCGAAATTGCGCCAGGTTCAAGCGCAGCGTCCCCGCGATCTGGCGCATGGCCTTGATCTGGGCGGAGCCGCCCACCCGCGAGACGGAGAGGCCGACGTTGACCGCGGGCCGGATGCCGGAGAAGAAGAGGTCCGACTCCAGATAGATCTGGCCGTCGGTGATCGAGATCACGTTGGTGGGGATGTAGGCGGACACGTCGCCGAGCTGCGTCTCGATGATGGGCAGCGCGGTGAGCGAGCCGCCGCCCAGCTCGTCGTTCAGCTTCGCCGCGCGCTCGAGCAGCCGCGAGTGGAGATAGAACACGTCCCCCGGATACGCCTCGCGCCCCGGCGGGCGCCGGAGCAGCAGCGAGAGCTGCCGATACGCGGTGGCGTGCTTGGAGAGGTCGTCGTAGATGCAGAGGGCGTGGCGCTTGGTGTCGCGGAAGTACTCCCCCATCGCGCAGCCGGCGTAGGGCGCCAGGTACTGCAGCGGAGCGGACTCGGAGGCAGACGCGACGACCACCGTGGTATAGGCCATCGCGCCGTGGTCCTCGAGGATCTTCACCACCTGGGCCACGGTGGACTTCTTCTGGCCCACCGCGACGTAGAAGCAGTACACGCCCTGCCCCTTCTGGTTCAGGATCGTGTCGACGCCGATGGTGGTCTTGCCGGTGCCGCGGTCGCCGATGATCAGCTCGCGCTGCCCGCGCCCAATGGGAATCATGGCGTCGATGGCCTTGAGGCCGGTCTGGAGCGGCTCCTTCACCGAGCGCCGGTCGACCACGCCGGGCGCGTAGCGCTCGATGGTGCGGAATTCCTTGGTATCGATGGGCCCCTTGCCGTCCACCGGCTGCCCAAGGGCATTGACCACCCTGCCGATCAGCGCTTCGCCGACGGGCACCTGGGCGATGCGCTTGGTCCGGGTGACGGGATCGCCTTCCTTGATCTTGGTGTCGTCACCGAGGAGCACCGCGCCCACGTTGTCGGCCTCGAGGTTCAGCACGAGGCCGTACACGCCGCCGGGGAATTCGAGCAGCTCGCCCGCGAGCGCCTTCTCGAGCCCGTAGATGCGGGCGATGCCGTCGCCGACCTCGATCACCCGCCCCGCTTCCTTGAGGTCGATCTCCGCCTCGAAGCCCTGGAGCTGGCGCTTGATGATCTCGCTGATCTCTTCCGCCTTGATCATGTCCTATCCCCTTGCCAGGCGCTCGCGCATGCGCGCGAGCTGCCCGTCGAGACTGCCGTCCAGGATGAGGCTGCCCACCTGGGCGACGAAGCCACCCAGGAGCGAAGTGTCCACGGATTCCGCGACGAGGACCTGCTTGCCCAGGGCCTGGCCGAGCCGGGCGGCAAGCTGCGTCTTCTCGTCGGCGCTGAAGGCGACCGACGTGCGCACCTCTGCGCGCACGCGGCCGAGCGTCTCGTCGACCATCGCGCGATAGGCGGCGACCAGCTCGGGCAGATGGTCCATGCGCCCCCGCGCGGCCACCAGCCCCACCGCCCTCTGCACGGAGGGGGAGGCGCCGGCGCGCTTGGCGACCTCGGTGGCGACGGCCTGCCGGTCACCCGGCTTGATCCACGGCCGCTGGAGCATGGCGCCCAGGGACGGGCTCGCCGCCACCGCGGCCGCGAACTGCTCGAGCTCGCGCCCCGCGGCCTCGACGTTTCCGTCGTCGCGCGCGATGGAGAAGAGCGCTTTGGCGTAGCGCTGGGCCGTCCCGTGCCGGGACTTCATCTAGTTGACCCGGTCGACGCGGGCGAGGGCTTCCTGGATGATGCGGTGATGATCGTCCCCGCTGAGGCTCTTCCGGATGAGGCGCTCGGCGATCTGCACGGCGAGGTCACCGACTTCTTGCCGGAGCTGCTGCCGGGCACGCCGGATGTCCTGATCCATCTCCGCCTTGGCGCTCTCGACGAGCTTGGCCGCTTCGGCGCGCGCCGCCTCGACCAGGCGGCGCTGCTCCTCGCCCGCTTCCTTCATGGCGGTGGCGCGAATCTGCTGGGCCTCGGCGAGCGACGCCTGGATCTGGGCCGCGTGCTGCTGCCGCTGGCGCTCCGTCTCGGCGCGGGCCGCCTGGGCTTCGTCCAGCGACTTCTTGATGGCCTCGGTGCGCTCGTTCATCTTCGCGACGAGCGGCTTGTAGAGGAGCTTCCAGAGGATGAAGAGCAGAACGGCGAAGTTGATGGCCTGGATGAGCAGCGACTTGTCCAGGTTGATCAGCCCGCCCCCGTGGCCCCCTTCCTCCGCGGCCAGCACGGGCGAGGCGAGCAGGAGGACGGCGAGGAGGACGAGACCGAGCGTGCGGCGCATGGTGGTGGCTCCGGCGGTTCGAAGTTGTGAAATTAGGGACAAACGCTAGACAAGTATCACGGGCGCCAGAAAACTGTCAAGGGCTTCACCGGTCGCGGCGGCCGATCACGCCGCCCCCCACGACCAGGTCGCCGTGGTAGAAGACCACCGACTGCCCGGGGGTGATTGCGCGCTGAGGCGCCGTGAACCGGACCTCGGCGCCGAGGGTGCCGTCCCGGCCGAGCTCGGGCGGATAGAGCACGGCGTCCACGGGCATCTGGCTGTGGCGGACCTTGACCTCGACGGCCACGGGCGCATCGAGGCGCGAGACCGAGATGAGATTCACCTGCTCCGCCCAGAGCCGATCGGCCTCGAGCTCGTCGGCGCCCCCGACCACCACGGCATTGCGCGCAGGATCCAGGGCGGTCACGTAGAGGGTGCGCCCGGTGGCGAGGCCCAGGCCACGCCGCTGCCCGACCGTGAAGTCCGCGAGCCCGGCATGCCGGCCGAGCTCGCGCCCCTGCCCGTCCACGATGGGGCCGGCCTGAAAGGCCTCGGGCCGGAGGCGACGGAGGAAGCCGCGATAGTCGTGATCCGGGATGAAGCAGATCTCCTGGCTCTCCGGCGTGTCCGCGGTGGCGAGGCCGAGCGCGCGCGCCGTCGCCCGCACATCGTCCTTCGTCAGATCACCCACGGGAAAGCGCGCAGCCTCGAGCTGCGCCTGCGTGAGCGGCCAGAGAAAATCCGTCTGGTCCTTGCGGGCGTCGCGGCCGCGCCAGAGGAGGCGGCGCCCCGACGCGGGGTCGCGCGTGATCCGCGCGTAGTGCCCGGTGGCCACCGCCGTGGCGTCCCACGCGCGGGCGCGCGCGAGCAGCGAGCCGAACTTCACCTGCCGATTGCAGGCCACGCACGGCACCGGCGTGCGGCCGGCGGCGTACTCGTCGATGAACGGCGCGATGACCGCCGCGTCGAACTCGCGCTCGCTGTTGAGCAGGTAGTACGGAATGCCGAGCTGCCGCGCCACCGCCCGGGCGCCGTCCGCCGCCTCCGTCGAGCAGCACGAGCCAAAACGCCGGGTCGGCTCCTCCGGCTCGCGCCACGGCCACACGCGCAGCGTGACCCCCACGACATCGAAGCCTTGCTGGACGAGCAGGGCGGCGGCGACGGACGAGTCCACGCCCCCGCTCATGCCGACGATCACACGGTCCTTCAACGCAGGTGCCCCGGTGCGCCGCTCGCCTGGATCAGCGCCGCGCGGTCAGGATCTCGGCGATGCGGTCGAGATCCTCGGATGAAGCGTACGCGATCTCGATGCGACCGTGTCGCTCGTTGCCCACGAGCCGCACCCGCGTCGCGAGCGCCTCGCGGAACGCGTCCTCGAGCGCGGTGAGCTCGGGCGAGCGGCGCGCCGCCCGGCGCGGCTGGATGACGCGCTTCCTCTGCACCCCCTCCTCGGTCGCGCGCACCGACCACGAGTGCGCGAGGATCTGCTCGCGCAGGCGGAGCTGCTCGGTCACGGAGTCCAGCGAGAGCAGCGCGCGCGCGTGCCCCATCGTGAGGCGCCCGCTGCGGAGGTCGGAGCGAATCGGCTCGGGAAGCTTGAGGAGCCGGAGACAGTTCGAGATCGTACTGCGATCCTTGCTCACGCGCTCGGCCAGCTCTTCCTGGGTCCAGCCGAACTCGGCAAGCAGGCGCTGATAGGCCTCGGCTTCCTCGATCGGGTTCAGATCCTCGCGAAGCAGGTTCTCCACCAGCGCCAGCTCGAGGCTCTCGGCGTCCGAGACCTCGCGCACGACGGCGGGAATGTGCGTGAGCCCGGCAATCTTGGCCGCTCGCCAGCGCCGCTCGCCGACGATCAGTTGATACCCGAGGCCGGCCTTCCGGACGACGACGGGCTGGATGAGGCCCGACTTCTGGAGAGACCCCGCAAGTTCATTCAAGGCATTGATATCAAAGTCTTTTCTTGGTTGTTGCGGATTCGGGTTGATCGCGTCGGTCGCGATCTCCTGGACGCCGGCCACCTCGACTGAGGTTGCCTCCGCCATGCTGGGTGGAAGCAGGGCACCGAGTCCGCGACCAAGCCCGTGTCGATTAGCCATGGACGAGCACCTCCTTGGTGAGCTCGAGGTAGGCAATGGAGCCGGACGACCGGAGATCGTAGAGGAAGACGGGGCGGCCGTGACTGGGCGCCTCGGTGAGACGAACATTGCGAGGGATCACTGTCGTGAAGGTCTGTCCCCCGAGATGCTGATGCACCTCGTTCTTCACCTGGGCCGCCAGGCTCGTGCGGCCGTCGAACATCGTGAAGAGAATCCCCTCGACCGCAAGCCGCGGGTTGAGGCGCTCCCGCACCATGTTGATCGTGCGGATCAGCTGGGCCAGCCCCTCCATGGCGTAGTACTCGCACTGTAGCGGAATCAGCACCGAGTCGGCGGCCGTGAGGGCATTCAGGGTCAGGAGCCCCAGCGACGGCGGACAGTCGATCACGATAAACTCAAGCTCATCTCGAGCGGCGTCCACGGCGGTCTTGAGCCGGTGCTCGCGCTCCGATGTACCCACCAGCTCGATTTCCGCGCCTACGAGGTCCATCTCCGAAGGGACGATGCTGAGGAATGGGAGCTGAGTCGCGAGGGTCGCCTGACTCAGAGGCAAGCTGTCCAGCAGGACGTTGTATACCGTCTGCCGGGACTCGGCCTTGTTGATGCCGAGACCGGTCGTCGCATTACCCTGAGGATCGAGATCAATCAGGATGGTACGCCGCTCCGCCAGCGCCAATCCAGCAGCGAGGTTCACGGCGGTGGTGGTCTTTCCCACGCCGCCCTTCTGATTGACGACTGCGATCACTCTGGCCACTACCTTCTCCATGTTCCACGTGAAACATCTTGCGGGAGGCCTGCTCGCTCGTTCCACGTGGAACACTACCTCAGGGGATATTCCGGATCAAGCTTCCTTGGTGGTCACCAGAAACGCCCGCTCCATCCGAAGCTTAGGATAGGCGGCTCTCACCCAGGTCATCCCGGCGGGTGCACGGGATAGAGGTCGGGATGCCGGGGGCCCTGAGATCACAATCCGCCCGCCGGGGCGCAGCCACCTCAGGCACATGGCGAGAAACGCGCCCGTCGGCGAAACCGCTCTGGCGACCGCCGCGTCGTAACGGCCCTCGAGCCGGGGATCCTCCCGGATCGCGTCTTCGGCGCGGGCGTCGATGAGGTGGACGCCCTCGAGCCCGAGCTCACGACGGACGGTGCGGAGGAACGACACGCGTTTCTGGCGGGCCTCCACAAGAGTCGCTTCGATTCCGGGGTCGACCAGGTGCAGCGGAAGGCCGGGGATGCCAGCGCCAGAGCCAATGTCGAGGAGGCGAAGCGGGCGGGCGGGGAGCTGAGGGAGGAACAGAAGCGAGTCGACGAACAGGCCGTGCACGATCCCGCCCGGGTCCTTGAGCCCGGTCAGGTCGTGCACCCGGTTCCACTCGATGAGAAGGTCGAGGTAGCGCCCGAAGCGCTGCCGATCCTCAGCGGTAGCGGGACGGCCGGCGAGAATAGGGATCGCCGCGAGCACCTCGTCGAGCGGATCGCCGGCGGACCCCTTGGGGGTCACGCCTTCTTCGCGGCGCGCGCCGGTGCCTTCGCCGCTTTCGCGGTGCCTCGATCCATGTAGCGCTGTTGCGCGATCTGCAGGACGTTCGACAGCGTCCAGTAGAGCACCAGGCCCGAGGGCAGATTGAGGAACATGAACGTGAAGACGATCGGCATCAGCAGCATGACCTTGGCCTGGCGGGGATCACCCATCACTGGCGTCATCTTCTGCTGAATGAACATCGATGCCCCCATGAGGAGGGGCAGCACGTAGGTCGGATCGAAGTCGGCCAGATTGCAAATCCACAGATCCTTGCCGCCGAGCAGGGGAAGCCAGCTCGGTGCGTGTCCGAAGCAGATGAACGGAGCGTTCTGGATTTCCACCGCCACCGACAGCGCGACGTAGAGGGCATAAAAGACGGGGATCTGGACGATCATCGGAAGACAGCCACCCAGCGGATTCACCCCGTGCTGCCGGTAGAGCGCCATCGTCTCCTGCTGTAGCTTCGCGGAGTCGTTCTTGTACTTGGCGCGCAGCTGATTGACCTGCGGCTGAATCGCCTGCATTGCCTTCATCGACCGCATGCTCTTCACGGTGAGCGGGAAGAAGATCGCCTTCATGATCACCGTGAGCAGGATGATCGCGACGCCGTAGTTTCCGGTCCACGCGTAGAAGAGATGGAGCATCCAGAGGAGCGGAACCGTCACCCATTCCATGGGGAGGCCCCCGTAGTGCTGCGGGATCGGGAACCCACCAAAATATATGGATTTTTCTAGCCCCACACCCAGCGCTTTGAGCCGGTCGTACTCCTTCGGACCAACGTAGACGAGCACCGTGCCTTCCCAGGACTGGCCCGGCTGTAACGTCGGCAGCGTCGCGCGCGCGGCCACCGACGCTGAACCATTGAACGGCGCCTCGATCAGCTTCCATCCGGGCCCCTTGGGGATGAGGGCGGACACGTACCACTCGCTCTCGAGCGCGATCCAGGTGCCGTCCACGGCGCGCCGCGGCTCCTTGGACAGCGGCTCCCGACGCAGGCCTTCGGCCAGGAGGCCGACGACGCGGACGGGATGCTGCCCGTGGAATTCCTCCGCCCGATCCTTCGGCCATTCCACCGGCGCGCGCCAGCCCAGCACGAGGTCGGCGGTCTGCGCCACCGAGTGGCGATTCTCGACGCGGATCTTCTGCTCGACGGTGTAGTTGTCGGCCCGGAAGCGGCGCGTCTCGCTGATGCGCAGCCCGAAGCCGTCGTCGCCCGTCAGGGCGAGGTCGGCCTGCGGTTGCTCCTTGCTGACCTCGAGACGCTCGGTCGAAAGCTGGAACGCGACGAGCTGCGCGGGCGAGCCGGCGCGCTCGACCACGAGCCCGGTGGGTCCGAGCAGACCCGGAATCACGAGGGGCTTCTTACCCCTATAGTTCAGTTCCCACTCGCGGAGCTCGCCGCCGCGAGTGCTCACCGTCGCATGGTAGAGCGGGCTCGCGATCTCCGCCGCGCGCTCGGGAACCGTGGGCGCGGCGACGGGCGCGGGCGCGGCGGCGGTCGGTGGGGCGCCGGGCGTCTTGGCGGGTGACGCGGGCGCATTCGGCCCGGCGCCAGGCGCGGGCTGGGCGGGCGTCGCGGTCTTCGTGGGCTCCGGAGGCGTGACGAAGAACGTCTGATACAGCATCAAGAGACCCGCCATGAGCATGGCGGCCACGATGACTCGCTTCTCCATTACCGTCCTTGTCCGTTGGTGTTGAGCCGCCGGGTCGGGGGAGGGTCATAGCCGCCGGGGTGAAGCGGATGGCAGCGACCGATGCGCCTCACCGTCAGCCACAGCCCGCGTACGAACCCGTGCTCTGCAAAGACGAGCCGGGCGTATTCCGAGCAGCTCGGTGCGAAGCGACAGAGATGCGGCAGGGCGGGCCGCAGCACGAGCTGATACCCGCGCACTGCGCGCTCCGCCAGCCAGCCCATCGCTGTCATGCCGTCCTCAGCGTCCCACGGCACGCCCCAGCTGGCGTAGCACGTCGTCGACGGCCAGCACGAGGCCGGCAAACGTCGTCGTGAGGACCGGGGGCCTGGCGATCAAAATCGTCGAGATATCCGGAAGATTCGAGACAGTGCGGTGCCGGTAGGCCTCGCGAAGCCGCCGCCGCGCCCGGTTGCGCTTGACCGCTCCCCGGATCTGCCGGCTGACCGTGAAGCCCGCCTGTTGCTTCCCGGGAGTCGGACTCCATAGCATGACGAAAGGGGGCCGTTCCAGACGCCTCCCACGTTCAAAAACCGCCTGGAAGTCGCCAGCGCTTCGAAGCCGCTCGGCGCGTGGCAGCGCCAGTGGCCTAGACCGTGAGCCGCTTCCGCCCCTTGGCGCGCCGCCGCTTGAGGACCTTGCGTCCACCCTGGGTCTTCATACGCTCGCGGAAGCCGTGCGTCTTCTTCCGGCGCCGTACGTTCGGCTGAAACGTCCGCTTCATTCTCGTTTCCTTTCAGTCGTAGAACCTACGTAGGGTACTGACCGCGCGAAAACAAGTCAAGGCGCGCGACCCCCTTGCGGGTCGATTTGACCGTGTGGTAGGTTCGCATTCTCGTCTCCCTTCCGCGTGGGTCCGGTTCGGCCGCTTGAGGCGAAAAGGTGCCGATGGGACGTCGTGACTGCTTGTCGGATGGCCTGTAGTAACCCCGTCGCTCCCGCACATCATCCGAGTTATCCACTCCTGTGGATAACTCTGTGTGTAACTCCTCCAACTGCTCATCGAGGCTGACTGTCTGCCATGCTTGATACTCTCTGGACCAGGCTATTGACCGCCCTCGAGCGCCGTCTACCCGCGACCACCCTCGATAGCTGGGTGCGCCCGTGCCGCCTCGACAGCGTGCAGGGGGATCACCTCCGCATCGCCGCGCCGAGCAAGTTCGCGCGTGACTGGCTCGCCCAGCATCACGCGGACGTCTTCCAGGCGGTGGCGCGCGAGGTTATCGGCGGGAACCCGCGCGTGAGCTTCGACGTGGACAAGCACGCGCCCGCGACGGACGCTGCGGAGCCACCGGCGCCCGTCGAGACGGTGTCACCGCACGCGACCGGGCTCTCCGCGCGCTACACGTTCGAATCGTTCGTGGTCGGCAACTCGAATCAATTCGCCCAGGCGGCCTGTCAGGCCGTCGCCGACCTGCCCTCCAAGGCCTACAACCCGCTCTTCATCTACGGCGGGGTGGGGCTCGGCAAGACGCATCTCCTCCACGCCGTCGGTCACCAGATCGCGAAGGCCTATCCGCACCTCCTCGTGCTCTACCTCTCATCGGAGCGTTTCACCAACGAGCTGATCAACGCGATCCGCTACGACCGGACCGCCGAGTTCCGCGCGAAGTACCGCAACATCGACCTGCTCCTCATCGACGATATCCAGTTCCTCTCCGGCAAGGAGCGGACCCAGGAAGAGTTCTTCCACACCTTCAACGACCTCTACGAAGCACGGAAGCAGATCGTGATGTCGTCGGACGCCGCGCCCAAAGAGATCCCCGACCTCGAGGAGCGGCTCCGCTCCCGCTTCGAGTGGGGCCTGATCGCCGATATCCAGCCCCCGGACTTCGAAACACGCGTGGCCATTCTCAAGAAGAAGGCCGAGATCGAGCGGGTGCGGCTCCCCGACGACGTCGCCTATCTGATCGCCAGCCGGATCAAGGCTAACATCCGCGAGATCGAGGGCTCGCTCACCCGCATGGTCGCCTTCTGCGCGCTCAGCGGCCGCGACATGACGGTGGACCTGGCCCAGGAGGTCCTCTCCGACCTCTGGGGCGAGGACGAGCGCATCATCACGATCGATCACATTCAACGAAAGGTCGCCGAGTTCTTCGGGATCAAGCTCTCGGACCTCCGGGCCCAGAACCGCACCAAGGCCATCGCCTTCCCCCGACAGATCGCCATGTATCTTGCGCGCCAGCTCACCCACGCGTCGCTCAGCGAGGTGGGGCGCGCCTTCGGCGGGAAGGACCACACGACCGTGCTGCACGGGGTGGAGAAGATCCAGCAGATGCTGCAAGAAGATCCCAAGTTCAAGAAGACCATCGACTCGATTACCCAGAACATCACCCTGTGACCCACCGGACTTCCCTCGCTATCCACGCCGGCATCCACAGTTGTGCGCTCGCGGAAGTCCGCGTCATCGCAGGCGCGACGCGTGTTCCACGTCGTCCACACCACTTACGCCTACGCCGACGACGGTAGTATCTTTCTTTTTTTCCCAACAAGGGAGAACCCTCATGGAAGTGCATGTGGACCGCGATGCCTTCATCCGGGGCCTTCAGCTCGTACACAACATCGTCGAGCCGAGGCAGACGCTGCCGATCCTCGCCAACGTGCTCCTCGAGGCCTCGGCGGACTCGGTGCGGCTGACCGCCACCGATCTGGAGGTGGGGGTGCGGGTGTCGGTCCCGGCGAAGGTCACCAAGCAGGGCTCCATCACGATCTCGGCCCGCAAGCTGACCGAGATCGTCAAGGAGCTGCCCGCCGCGCCGCTGGCCATTCGCGTCCAGGACAATGCCTGGGTCGGGGTGAAGTGCGGCGGCGCGTCGTACAAGCTCGTCGGCCTCGTGCCTGATGAATTTCCCGCGGTGGGGGCAGGGGAGACCGCCTCGTGGATCACCCTCGACGGCAAGGTGCTCCGAGACATGCTGGCCCAGACGAGCTTCGCCATCTCCCACGACGAGAGCCGCTACGCCTTGAACGGGGTGCTCTTCACGGTGATCGGCAAGGAGCTGCGGCTGGTTGCGACCGATGGCCACCGGCTCGCCGTGGCCAGCCGGCCCCTCGTCAACGGAAGCGCGAACGTGACGGGCATCGTTCCCCGGAAGGCGGTGCAGGAGATCGCCCGCATCGTGGGGTCGGGGGAAGAGGTCCAGGTCGCGGTGAGTGAGAATCAGTTCGTCCTGCAGATGCCCAATACCCTCCTGATGGCCCGGCTCATCGAGGGGACGTTCCCGAACTACGAGCAGGTGGTGCCCAAGGCCCACCCCCGGAAGATCACGATCTCGCGGGCCGCGCTCAGCGCGGCGCTGCGGCGGGTGTCCGTCCTGTCGGAGGAACGGACCAAGCCGGTCAAGCTCACCCTCACGCCGGGCTCGCTCAAGCTGAGCGCGTATCACCCGGATTACGGCGAGGCGGAGGAAAGCTTGGAGGTCGAGGCGACGGGCGAGGAGGTCACGATCGGGTTCAACTCGCGCTATCTCCTCGACGCACTGACCGCGCAAACGAGCGAGCAAATCGTCCTTGAATTGAAGGACGGAATGAGCCCCGGCGTCGTGCGGAGCTTCGAGGAGGAGGGGTCGCTGTGTGTTATAATGCCTATGCGGATTTAGGAGGCGGAGGAGCGAATCCCGGGTGCAAATTGAATGGATAGCGCTGTGTGATTTTCGTAGTTACGCTGCGCTGTCCTATTCGCCGTCCTCGACGCTGAACGTCGTCACCGGCTCCAACGGCCAGGGTAAAACCAACCTCCTCGAAGCCCTGGGCTTGCTCCTCGTTGGACGCTCCTTTCGCGGCGCCAAGGCTCTGGAGATCGCCCGCTGGGATGCGCCGCGCGCGACGGTGAGCGGGGAGCTCAAGCGTACCGACGCCACCCGCTCGATCCGACGGACCATCGGACCTCGGGAGGATGGAGCCTGGGTGGTAACGGGTGAGGGATGCGCGTGGGCGCGTGCGATTCCCTTTGGCTGGCAGGACCTGGCCATCATCACGGGCGGGCCGCACGCGCGGCGGGGTTTCCTCGACGGGTTCGCGGGCAAGCTCTTCCCCGCTCACGCGGCAACGGTGGCGCGCTATCGGCGGGTGCTGGAGCGCCGGAACCACCTGCTGCAGTCGGGACAGCCGCCCATGGTGATCGACGAGGCGCTCGAGCCCTGGGACGCGCAGCTCGCGCGCGTGGGGATCGAGCTCCTAGGACGGCGCCGGCACGCGCTGGAAGAGTTGGCGAGCGAGGTGCGCGCGCTCTATCCTGGAATGGCTGGCGTTGGTGATCTCGCCCTCGGCTACCGCGGGTCACTGCCCGAGGGCGTCGACGAGGGAGGATTCGTGGACGCGCTGCGGAAGCGCCGAGTCGATGAGCTGCGGCGGGGCCAGACTGTGGTGGGACCCCATCGCGACGACCTCGCGGTCGATCTCGACGGCCGTGACATGCGGCTCTACGCCTCCCGCGGCCAGCAGCGGCTCCTCGCTCTCGCCCTTCGCCTCGCCGAGGCAGGCCCGGTGGCACGGGCGATCGGCTCGAGCCCGGTCCTGCTGCTCGACGACGCGCTTTCCGAGCTGGACCCCCAGGTGCAGGTGAACGTACTGCGCCACGTGGAGGGCGCGGGGCAGGTCTTCCTCACCACCGCGGAGCCGACGCTGCCCGCGCGGCATGCCGCCTGGTGGCACGTGGGCGACGGCCGAGTGGAGAATCCAGCGGCGCGCCCCGTCCCGCCCATTCCCGTCCAGGGAGCGGCATGAGCTCCGAGACCTACACCGCCAGCGACATCAAGGTCCTGGAGGGCCTCGAGGCCGTCCGGAAGCGTCCCGCGATGTACATCGGGGACACCGGCGCGTATGGGCTCCATCACCTCGTCTACGAGGTCGTCGACAATGCCGTTGACGAGGCTCTCGCCGGCTACTGCGACAGCATCAAGGTGATCCTGCACTCCGACGGCTCCTGCTCGGTGGGTGACAACGGGCGCGGCATCCCGGTGGACATTCACAAGGAAAGCGGCAAGTCGGCGGCCGAGGTCGTGCTCACCGTGCTCCACGCCGGCGGCAAGTTCGAGCACTCCGCCTACAAGGTCTCGGGCGGCCTCCACGGAGTCGGCGTGTCCGTGGTCAACGCGCTCAGCGAATGGCTCGAGCTCGAGATCCGGCGCGACGGAAGGGTGTGGACCCAGCGCTACGAGTACGGCGTGCCCACCGGAGAGCTCACCGCGGGCGACAAGACGAACAAGCACGGCACCATCGTGAAGTTCAAGCCGGACGCGAAGATATTCGAGGAGGTCACGTTCTCGTTCGACACGCTGTCCAATCGCCTCCGCGAGCTCGCCTTCCTCAACAAGGGCCTCAAGATCGTCATCGAGGACGAGCGCGACGAGCGCAGCCATACCTTCCTCTACAAGGGCGGCATCATCGAGTTCATCAAGCACCTCAATCAAAATAAAACGCCGGTGCATCCCAAGGTGCTCTTCTTCGAGGGCAAGCGGGACGGCATCGAGGTGGAGGTCGCGCTCCAGTACAACGACGGCTACCAGGAGAGCGTGTTCTCCTTCGCCAACAACATCAACACGCGCGAAGGCGGCACCCATCTCACCGGCTTCCGCGCCGCGCTCACCGGCACCATCGCGAACTACGCACGCGCCAACGGCTTCCTCAAGAGCTTCAAGGGCGACGTCTCCGGCGACGACGTGCGCGAGGGCCTGACCGCGGTCGTCTCCGTGCGCATCCCCGATCCGCAGTTCGAGGGTCAGACCAAGTCGAAGCTCGGCAACTCCGAGGTGAAGGGCCTGGTCCAGCAGATCGTCAACGACCGCCTCAGCGAGGCCTTCGAGGAGGACCCCACCACCGCGCGCAAGATCGCCGACAAGTCGGTGCGCGCAGCCCAGGCCCGCGAAGCGGCGCGCAAGGCGCGCGACCTCACCCGCAAAGGCGGGCGCGACGACGAGGGCCTCGCCGCCAAGCTCGCCGACTGCTCGGAGCGCGATCCCCAGTTCCGCGAGCTGTTCCTCGTGGAGGGCGACTCCGCGGGCGGCTCGGCCAAGCAGGGCCGCGACCGCAAGGTGCAGGCGGTGCTCCCCCTGCGCGGCAAGATCATCAACGCCGAGAAAGCGCGCTACGACAAGGTCCTGTCCCACAATGAAATCCGCCTGCTGATCTCTGCCCTCGGCACCGGGATCGGTCCCGAGGAGTTCGACGTCGCCAAGCTGCGTTATCACAAGGTCATCCTCATGACGGATGCCGACGTGGACGGCGCCCACATCCGCACGCTCCTCCTCACCTTCTTTTTCCGTCACATGGTGCAGGTGATCGAGGCGGGCAACCTCTTCATCGCCCAGCCGCCGCTCTTCAAGGTCAAGAAGGGCAAGGCGGAGCGCTACCTCATGAGCGAGCGCGAGATGGAGGAGTTCCTGCTGGGCAACTGGGTGGAGAAGGCCGGCCTCAAGGTCCCGGGCAAGGCGCAGCCCCTCAAGGAGCAGGCCCTCCTCGAGGCCCTCAAGCGCGGGCTCGAGTTCCGGTCCCTCTTCGGCAAGTTCCAGCGGCGCGGCATCCCCCGGCCCATCATCGACGGCCTCCTGCGGCGCAAGTTCAAGGCGACCAAGCGCGGAGTCGGAGACGCGGAGATCGAGGCGGCAGTGCGCGAGGTGATCGCGGAGCTGCCCGGCTGGGAGGTGCGCCTGGTCGGCGGCGACAACGGCGATGCCGCCATGCTGCACGTGACCGGCCCCGCGCCCGCGGTGTTCAGCCCCGATCTTCTGAAGTCGCCGGACTACGCGCAGCTCCTCGAGGCCCACGCCGAGATCGCTGCGATGCACAAGGGGCCGAACACCATCATCGACGGCAGCGGCAAGGAGACGGAAGCGCCCACGCTGGAGCGGCTGCTCGAGGTCGTGATGGCGCAGGCCAAGGACGGAGCCACCCTCCAGCGCTACAAGGGCCTCGGGGAGATGAATCCGGAGCAGCTCTGGGAGACGACGATGAACCCGGAGACGCGCACGCTCCTCAAGGTGACCATGGAAGATGCCGTGGGCGCCGACGAGATGTTCACCGTCCTCATGGGCGACGCGGTCGAGCCCCGCCGCGATTTCATCGAGAAGAACGCGCTGGACGTCGTGAACCTGGACGTCTAGGCGGCACCCGCCCCAAGGAGTCCCATGTCCCCCGAACGGCAGACCCCGGTTCCCATCGAAGAGGAGATGCGGAAGTCGTACCTCGACTACGCGATGTCCGTCATCGTCGGACGCGCGCTGCCCGACGTGCGGGACGGGCTGAAGCCGGTGCACCGTCGGGTGCTGCACACCATGAACCTCATCGGGGTGTCGTGGAATCGCGCGTACAAGAAGTCCGCGCGCATCGTCGGGGACTGCATGGGCAAGTTCCACCCTCACGGGGACGCCCCCATCTACGAGGCGCTCGTGCGGATGGTGCAGGAGTTCTCGCTCCGCTATCCCCTCGTGGACGGGCAGGGGAACTTCGGCTCGATCGACGGCGATCCCGCGGCGGCCATGCGCTACACCGAGTCGCGCATGGCGAAGATCGCGCACGAGATGATCGCCGACATCGAAAAGGACACCGTCGACTTCGTCCCGAACTACGACGAGAACGAGCAGGAGCCGGTCGTCCTTCCCACGCGGCTGCCGAATCTTCTCGTCAACGGCTCCTCCGGCATTGCGGTGGGCATGGCCACCAACATCCCGCCCCACAACCTGGGCGAGGTGGTGGACGGGCTCGTGATGCTCATCGACAATCCGGAGGCCACCATCGAGCAGCTCATGAAGGTGATCCCGGGGCCGGACTTTCCCACCGCCGCCTACATCTATGGGCGGAACGGGATCACCGAAGCCTACACGACGGGGCGGGGCATCATCACGCTGCGCGCGAAGGCGCACGTGGAGAAGCTCCGGGGCGGTCGCGAGGCCATCATCGTCAGCGAGCTGCCCTACCAGGTGAACAAGGCCACGCTCATCGAGCGCATCGGCGAGCTGATGCGCGAGAAGAAGATCGAGGGCATTTCCGAGCGCCGCGACGAGTCGAACCGCGAAGGCATCCGCATCGTGCTCGAGCTGGGACGCGGGGAGATCCCGCAGATCGTCATCAACCAGCTCTACAAGCACACCCAGATGCAGACGACCTTCGGCATCATCATGCTCGCGCTGGTGGGGCGCCGGCCGCAGGTCGTGAACCTCCGCCAGATGCTCCAGGAGTTCGTCGCTTTCCGCCGCGAGATCGTCACCCGGCGGACCAAGTACGATCTCGCCCGGGCGGAGGAGCGCGCCCACATCCTGGAGGGCCTGCGCAAGGCGGTCGACGCGCTCGACCTCGTGATTGCGATCATCCGCGGCGCCGAGAACCCCGACGCCGCGCGCGACGGCTTGATGCGGCGCCTCCAGCTCTCCGAGATCCAGGCCCGCGCCATCCTCGACATGCGCCTCCAGCGCCTGACCCAGCTCGAGCGCCACAAGATCGTGGAGGAGCACGAGCAGACCCTCGCCCTCATCGCCGACCTCAAGGGCATCCTCGCGTCCGAGCAGCGGCTGATGGGGATCATCCGCGACGAGCTCCTCGCGCTGAAGGAGGAGTTCGGCGACGCGCGGCGCACCGAGATCCTCGCCGAGACCACCGACCTCACCATCGAGGACCTGCTCGCCGACGACGACATGGTGGTGACGATCACGCGCTCGGGCTATATCAAGCGGACGCATGTGGAGTCCTACCGCAGCCAGCGGCGGGGCGGTAAGGGCGTCACCGGCATGGAGACGAAGGAAGAGGACATCGTGGACGATCTCTTCGTCGCGTCCACGCACTCCTTCCTCCTCTTCTTCACCAACCGGGGTAAGGTGCACTGGCTCAAGGTGCACGAGATCCCCGAGGGCGGCCGGGGCGCCAAGGGCAAGGCGATGGCCAACGTGCTGGCGCTCGGCGAGGGCGAGGGGGTGGCCACCTGCGTACCCGTGCGCGACTTCGGCGCCGGTGGGTACATCTTCTTCGCGACCCGCCAGGGCAAGGTGAAGAAGACGGAAGTCGCGGCGTTCTCCCACCCCCGTGCGGGCGGCATCCAGGCCATCACGCTGGAGAACGGCGACGAGGTGATGGCGGCGCGCCGCACCGACGGGCAGCGGGAAGTCCTTCTCGCCACGCGCACCGGCATGATCATCCGCTTCAGCGAGGACGAGGTGCGCTCCATGGGGCGCGCCGCCTCCGGCGTCCGCGGCATCGACGTGGACGAGGGCGACGCGGTGATCTGCGCCGACGTGATCCAGGAAGGCGCCAGCATCCTCACCGTGACCGAGCGCGGCTACGGCAAGCGCACCCCGCTCGAGGAGTACCGGCTCCAGGGCCGCGCCGGCAAGGGCATCATCGACATCAAGACGGAAGGGCGCAACGGCTCGGTGGTGGGCATGCTCCAGGTGCGCGAGGGTGACGACGTCCTGCTCGTCACCACCAAGGGCAAGATGATCCGCTTCCCCGTCTCCGACGTGAAGCTCCAGGGCCGAAACACCATGGGCGTGCGCATCGTGGACCTCGACGCCGACGACAAGGTCGGCAGCCTCGCCCGCGTCGAGGCTGAGCAGGCGCCCACCGCCGCCGTGTAAGTCCCCACCGGCGCCATGCTGGACATCCGCCTGCTCCGTGAGAACCCCGACGCGGCGGAGCGCGGGCTGCGCGATCGCGGCGGGGCCGAGCTCGTACGCGAGGCGGTCGCCCGGGACGCGGAGCGCCGGCGCCTCATCGCCGAGGTCGAAACGCTCAAGGCCGAGCGCAACCGCGCCTCCGAGGCGATCGGTCAGGCCAAGCGGCGCGGGGAGAGCCCCGACGCGGCGATGGCGCGGATGCGCGAGGTCGGCGAGCGCATCAAGGACCTGGACGCCGCGGTCAAGCAGGCCGACGAGCAGGTCGAGGGATTGATGCTGCAGCTCCCCAATCTGCCGCACCCCTCCGTGCCCCCCGGCACCACCGAGGACGAGAACGTCGAGATCCGCCGCTGGGGACAGCCGCGCCGGTTCGGCTTCGAGCCCAAGTCCCACGACGTGCTGGGCGAGGCTCTCGGCGTGCTGGATTTCGCGCGCGCGGTCAAGATGGCCAAATCCCGCTTCACCGTGATGTGGGGCGCGGCGGCCCGGCTCGAGCGCGCGCTCACCCAGTTCATGCTCGATCTGCACACCCGCGAGCACGGCTACACCGAGGTCTGGGTGCCCCAGCTCGTCAGCGGCAGCACGATGCTGCGCACGGGGCAGCTCCCGAAGTTCGAGGACGGGCTCTTCAAGACGCACGAGGCCGACGAGAACCGGCTGCTCTACCTCATCCCCACCTCCGAGGTGCCGCTCACCGCGCTCCACGCGGACGAGACGCTCAGGGAGTCGACGCTGCCGCGCCGCTACACCGCCTTCACGCCCTGCTACCGCCGCGAGGCGGGCACCTACGGCAAGGACATGAAGGGCATGATCCGCCAGCATCAGTTCGACAAGGTCGAGCTGGTGAAGGTGACGACGCCGGCCCAGTCCTATGACGAGCTGGAGTCGATGGTCGCCGAGGCGGAAGAGGTGCTGAAGCGCCTCGAGATCCCGTATCGCGTCGTGCTCCACTGCGCCGGCGACATGGGCTTCACCGGCGCGAAGAGCTACGACATCGAGGTCTGGCTCCCGGGGCAGGCAAAGTACCGCGAGATCTCCTCGTGCTCGAACTGCGAGGCCTTCCAGGCCCGCCGCCTCGACCTGAAGTTCCGCCCCGCCGGCGGCGGCAAGCCCGAGCTCTGCCACACGCTCAATGGCTCCGGGCTGGCGGTGGGCCGCACGCTGATCGCCGTGCTGGAGAACTACCAGGAAGCGGACGGGACGGTCACCATTCCGCCCGTCCTGCGCCCCTACATGGGCGGCATCGAACGGATCACCGCCCCGTAGTCGCCGCAGGACGCTATACTCGGGGAGCCGCCACGCTCGGAGTTCGCGAGCACTGACGCCGGAGGGGTGGCCGAGTCCGGTTGAAGGCGCCGGTCTTGAAAACCGGAATCCCGCAAGGGATCGGGGGTTCGAATCCCTCCCCCTCCGCCATTTTCCCTTCCGCGCGGCACGGGGCCTCCCCGCTCTCAGGCCGGCTGCGCGACCTCCGCGATACGCGCGGGCCCGGTGCCGCCGTTGTCGGCCCCCGCGGGCGTGACGACGAGCCGCCTCGCGTGGAACGGCCGCAGCGTGCTCCGGTGGCCCACGCTGAAGAGCGTGGTGCCGGGGAGCCGCGCGCGCAGGAGAGCGTAAAGGCGCGCCTCGTGCTCCTCGTCGATGGCCGAGGTGGCCTCGTCGAGGAACAGCCAGTCGGGCTTCTGCACGAGGGCCCGCGCGAAGGCGATGCGCTGCTGCTCACCCGGCGACAGACGCAACGCCCAGTTGGCGGACTCGTCCAGCCGGCCGGTCAGCTCGGGAAGCCCCACCGCTTCGAGCGCCTCGCGCAGGGTCGCGTCCGAGACGCCGTCGGGCGCGGCCGGATAGCTCACGATCTCGCGGATCGTCCCCAGCGGCAGATACGGCTTCTGCGGCAGGAAGAGCACGCGGTCGCCCGCCGGCATCGTGACGCGGCCGCGACCGAAGGGCCAGATGCCGGCGATGGCGCGGAAAAGGGTGCTCTTGCCCGAGCCGGAGGGGCCACTGATGAGCGCGGTGTCGCCCTTGCGCAGGCTGAACGAGATGTCGTCCACGAGCGGCCGGCCGTCCGGCAGGCCCAGGCTCACGTGGTCGAGCTCGAGCCCGCGGCCGGGCGCCTCGTCCCGACGGATCCCTTGCACGGACGCCTCCGCCCGCACGTCCGCCAGGGCGCGCTCGAAGCCGCCGAGGCGCGCCACCACCGCGCGCCATTCCGCGATGTCGGTATAGGTCGAGACGATGTAGGAGAGCGCATCCTGCACCTGGCCGAAGGCCGAGGCGGTCTGCATGAGCCCGCCGAGGGCGAATTCGCCCCGGAAGTAACGCGGCGCCGCCACCACGAATGGAAAGATGATCGCGGCCTGGGCGTACCCCGCGGTAAACGAGGTGAGCCGCTTCTGCTGGCGCATGATCGCCCACCAGTTCCCCACCACGTGGCCGAACCGCTCGCGGAAGCCGCGAAGCTCGTCGGCCTCGCCGTGATAGAGGGCGACCCCTTCCGTGTTCTCGCGGAAGCGCACGAGCGAGAAGCGGAAGTCCGCCTCGTAGCGCTGCTGGTTGAAGTTCAGCATGACGAGGGGCCGCCCGATCCAGTCCGTGAGCCAGGTGCCCACGATCGCGTAGAGCAGGGCGGCCCAGACCATGTAGCCGGGGACGGTCACGTTCACCCACGGAATCGTTAGCGGCCCGGAAAGGGACCAGAGAATCGCCACGAAGGAGATGAGCGTGACGGCCGCGCGCAGGATGCCGAGCGAGAGGCCCAGCGTGGTCGCGACGAACAGGCGCAGATCCTCGGAGATGCGCTGGTCGGGGTTGTCGGTCTCGGCGGCGTGGAGCTGCATCCGATAGTACGATTTGTCTCCCAGCCAGGCGCCGAGGTAGCGCTCGGTGAGCCAGCGGCGCCAGCGGATCTGGAGCATCTGGTTGAGATAGAGCTGGTACACCGCCATCACGATGTAGGCGGCGGCGAGATAGGTGAACTTGAAGAGCTGCTTCGTGAAGACCGCGTAGTCCTTGTCCTGGAGCGCGTTGTAGAAGGTGTTGTTCCACTGGTTCAACAGGACGTTGATCCCGACGATGCCGAGGTTGAGCGCGATGACGGCGAGCAGTAGCCCGCGTCCCGCCCAGCGATCTTCGGAAAACCAGTAGGGCTTGGTGATGGCCCAGGCATCCCGGAACAAAAGCCGCATGCGGCTCATAGGGTCTCCTCCACGCGGGTATAATGCCTTATACTCTGGAGGCTTTACTGTTTGGAGAGGTGGCCGAGTCGGCCGAAGGCAGCCGCCTGCTAAGCGGTTACAGGGGCAAAACCTCTGTCCCGGGTTCGAATCCCGGCCTCTCCGCCAGATGCGCCCTTAGCTCAGTTGGATAGAGCGTCGGACTACGAATCCGAAGGTCAGAGGTTCGACTCCTCTAGGGCGCGCCATTTGGGGCAGGAGGGCGGGAAACCGTCCTCCTGCCGCTCGGAGTGGTCCGACACCGGTTCCGGCGGGACACGCCGGCGGGACATGCAGTTCGAAGGCAGGAGGATGCTCGAGCCAGGGGACGAGCGGTTCATGGGGGATGCCCTCGACGAGGCCCGGGCCGCCTTCGCCGCGCGCGAGGTGCCGGTGGGCGCGGTGGTCGCCCTCGAGGGCCGCGTGATCGGGCGCGGTCACAATCAACCAATTGGTCTCAAAGATCCCACTGCGCACGCCGAGGTCCTCGCCCTCCGCGCGGCGGCTCAGGTGGTGGGCAATTACCGGCTCGTGGGCGCGACCCTCTACGCCACCGTCGAGCCGTGCGTCATGTGCTGCGGGGCCGCCGTCCTCGCCCGGGTCGCGCGCGTGGTCTACGGCGCGCCCGACCCCAAGGCGGGCGCCGCGCGGACACTCTTCCGGCTCCTCGAGGAGCCGCGGCTCAACCATCAGGCGGAGGTGCGCGGGGACGTGCGCGGCGCGGAGTGCGCCGCCCTCCTGCGCGAGTTCTTCGAGGCCAAGCGTCGCTAGCCCGCATCGCGGAGGATCCCCATGCCGAAGATCAAGCACATCGCCCTCACCACCGCCGATCCCGACGCCACCGCCCGGTTCTACATCGACGTGTTCGGCATGAAGGAGGTCGGCAAGATCGACAACCCGAACACGCGCGGCTTCTTCCTCACCGACGGCGATATGAACCTCGCCATCCTCAAGTTCAAGAACGACGCGGTGGCCGGCGTGGAGCGCGGCAAGGACTGGACGGGCATTCATCACTTCGGCTTCCAGGTCGAGAGCCTCGAGGAGATCGCCGAGAAGCTGGCGGCGGCGGGCTCTCCGCAGCGTGACGACATCAACGCCGCCCTCGGCGTGGGCGGCAGCGCCCGCTACGCCAACGTCGAGGTGAAGTACACGGGCCCGGACGGCGTCACCGTGGACGTGTCCGAGACGGGCTGGGTCGGCACGCCGAGCTTCGACCCCGCCGCGGCGATGAAGCCGCGCTGAGCGCGATACGCCCGCACGGTCCCCGGCGCATGTCGCGAGCCGGAATCCGTTCTGGTAGGGTAGATTCCCCCCGGGTGAGTTCCGGCGTCGCGCGCGCACGCGCGGTCCCGCGGTCTCTTGGAGCGCTCCATGAGGACGATTCCGTTCTTCGGCGTCACGGCGGCCCTCTGGCTCACGCTTTCCGCCGCACCCCTGCCTCTGCGCGCGCAGCCGGCGCCGCCCATCGAGGACGAGCTGGTCGTCCAGACCCCGGTGTCGGCGTTCATCGTCGAGGCCATGCTCAAGGAGTTTTCGGCCCACGCGAAGGAGCGCTGGGGTGTGACGCTCAGGACTCGCGCGCAGCGCGCGGGCACGCCGGTGTCTTACGAGCGCATCGTGAGCTGGAAGGGTCAGCCGGAGGCCGACATCTTCTGGGGCGGCGAGCCCGCGCTCTTTCATAGCCTCGCCGACCAGAAGCTCCTCGCGCGTCTCGAGCTGCCCCCGGACGTCTGGGAGGCAATTCCCGCCTCGATCGGGACGCCGCGCCCGATTCCATTGAAGGACGTCAACCGGTCGTGGGTCGGCACCGCGCTCGAGGTCTACGGGATCGCCTACAGCCCCCGGCTGCTGCGGAAGCTCGGCGTCCCGGCGCCGCGGGAGTGGGACACCGTGCTCCATCCCAAGCTCAAGGGGGCGGTGGCGCAATGCACGCCTCCGCGCTCGTCGTCGAGCCACGCCACCTACGAGGTGATCTTACAATCCAAGGGCGAGGCCGAGGGCTGGGAGTGGCTCAAGCGGCTTGCCGCCAACACCGGCGTGTTCGTGCCGTCGAGCCGCGACGTACCCAGCGTCGTGGCCAAGGGCGAGTATGCGGTGGGATTTGGCGTGCCGTCCTACTTCGTGTTCGAGGAAAAGCTCGCCGGCTTCGACATCAAATTCACCGCGCCGAAGGGCGCCTTCGTCACCCCGGAGCCCTTTGCCGTTCTGGCGGGCGCGCGGCATCCGCGGGCCGCGCGCGAGTTCCTCGCCTTCCTCCTGTCCGAGCACGGGCAGCGGCTGTTCATGGAGCGTGGGCTCTACCCGGTGATGCCGCGGTACAAGGTGCACGGTCCGCCGGGATCGACCATCGAGATGGGGGTGCAGCTGACCGGCGGCATTCGTTCGTTCTTCGAGCCGCCGGTGACCAATGTCTACGACGACGACGTGGCCCGCGCGCGCTTTCGCGAGGTGAACGAGCGTTTCCGCCGCGACATCGAGACGGCCTGGAACGACCTGAAGCGACGCTGATGGTCACACAGCGTCAGCTGATCCGCCGCTACTTCCTGGTCTCGTTCCTGGTGCTCGCCGGCGGGCTGATGGCGAGCGGGCTCGTCGAGATGTACTTCCGCTACCACGAGGTCCGCGAGAACATCGGGCGCCTCCAGCAGGAGGCGGCCGCGAATGCGGCGGGGAAGGTCGGCTTGTTCATGCAGGAAATCTTCAGCTCGATGGTCGCGGCGACGCGTAGTCGCGACGTGGCCTCGGCGAGCCCGGGCTTCCGGGACGGCCCCCTGCGAAAGCTCTTCGACGACATGGTGGCGGGCGAGCTGAGCCGCCTGCTGCTCATCGCGCCGGCGATCACCGAGGCCATCGCGCTCGACGCCGACGGCACCGCGCGGGCCCGCGCCGCACGGCTGCGGGCCGTCCATCCCGAGGAGCAGCGCGACTTCTCCGAGTCGGTCGGCTTCCAGCGGGCGCTCGGCGGACAGCGCCATGTCGGCCCCATACACTTCGTGCGCAAGTCGGAGCCCTACGTGACCCTGTCCGTGCCCATTGAGGTGCTTGCCGGCGTGACGGTCGGGGTGCTCCAGGCCGAGGTGAGCCTGATCTACGTAGGCGAGCAAGTGGTGGCGCAGCTCGAAGCGAGCGACACCGGCTACGCGTACATCGTCAGCCGCTCCGGGCAACTCGTCGCGCATCCGCAGGTGGGCCTCGTCCTGGAGCGCCGGGACCTCTCGTCGCTGGCGCAGGTCGGCCAGGCGCTGCGCGCGGATCCGAACGGCGCCGCGGGCACACCCGGCACGCTCGGGCGCAACATGCGCGGCGAGCGGGTGTTCAGCTCGTTCGCCCCGGTCCCGGACCTCGACTGGATCGTGTTCATCGAGCGTCCCGCCGATGAGGTCTACCGCCCGCTCTATGCCTCCATCCGCCGCACCGTGGTCCTCCTGCTGGTGGGGCTCGGCATGGCGGTCGTGGTCAGCGTCCTGCTGGCGCGGCGCATACTCCGGCCGCTCGAGACGTTGCGCCAGGGGGTGCAGCGGGTGGGACAGGGTGATCTCGCCTTCCGCCTGCCCGTCGGCTCGGGCGACGAGATCGCTACGCTGGCGGACGAGTTCAATCGCATGAGCACGCGGCTGCAGGAGGCCTACACCGGGCTCGAGCAGAAGGTGGCCGAGCGGACCCAGGAGCTGGTCACCCTCAACCAGCAGCTCGATCAGGCCAATCGCCTCAAGTCCCAGTTCCTCGCCAACGTGAGCCACGAGTTCCGCACGCCGATGAATGCCATCATCGGCTTCACGCGCCTGGTGATGCGGAAGACGGAAGCGCAGATTCCGCCGCTACAGCACGCCAATCTGCAGAAGGTCCTGATCAGCGCCGAGCATCTGCTTGCGTTGATCAACGGCCTGCTCGATCTGTCCAAGATCGAGGCCGGCCGCATGGAGGTGTACCCGGTGCGGTTCGACCTCCGTGAGCTCGTCCAGGGCACCGCCGCCACCATCGAGCCCATGCTCAAGGCCGACCGGGTGAGCCTGGTCACCGAGGTAGCCGATGACATCCCGCCGCTCTTCACCGACCGGGACAAGCTGAGGCAGATCCTCATGAACCTCCTGAGCAACGCCGCCAAGTTCACCGACGAGGGCGTGATCACCGTGTCGGCCGTCCGCACGGACGGCGCCTTCCGGCTCCGCGTGTCCGACACCGGCATCGGCATGCCATCCGAGGCGCTCGAGTACATCTTCGAGGAGTTCCGGCAGGTGGACATGTCGAGCACCCGGCGGCACGGCGGCACCGGGCTTGGGCTGGCCATCGTGCGGCGCCTCGCCCACCTCCTCGGCGGCCACGTCGCCGCGGAGAGTGAGCTCGGCAAGGGCTCGACGTTCGTCCTCACCCTTCCGCTGGTGCTCGAGCGGGCGGACGCACGGGCCCGCGCATGAGCGCGCGCAAGCGCATCCTCGTGGTGGAGGACCAAGAGCTCAACCGCGATCTGCTGGTCCAGATCCTGGAGGACGCCTACGCGGTGCTCGTCTCGGTGGACGGGGCGGACGCGGTGGCGCAGGCGGAGCGCGAGCGCCCCGATCTCATCCTGATGGATTTCGGCATGCCGGTGATGGACGGCTGGGAGGCGACCCGTCGCATCAAGGCGCACCCCCAGCTGCGCCACATCCCGATCATCGCGATCACGTCCCACGCCATGGTGGGCGACGAGCAGCGGGCGCGCGACGCCGGCTGCGACGACTACATGGCCAAGCCCATCCACGAAGACGAGCTCCGGGACAAGATTCAGCACTTCCTCGGCCGAGGGTGACCTGCCATGCAAGAGCGAATCCTCATCGTCGACGACGAGCCGTTCAACCTCGACCTCCTCGCCCAGGAAGTGCGCGAGCTGGGCTACGACGTGGAGCGCGCGCGCGACGCGGCCGAGGCCTTCGCCCGCACCGAGACCTATCGGCCCGATCTGATGCTGCTCGACTACATGATGCCCGGCATGAACGGGCTCGACGTGCTGCAGGAGATCCGTCGACGCGAGTGGGACGTGCCGGTGATCATGATCACCGCGCATGGGAGTATCGACGTGGCCGTGCAGGCCATGAAGCTCGGGGCGGCGGACTTCATCGAGAAGCCCTTCGAGCCCGACCACATGGCCTTGATCATCCGTAAAGTCCTCGAGCACGGGCGGCTGGCGCGCGAGGTGGCGGCGTTCACCGAGACGATGGGCGAGCGCTATCGCCTGGTGGTCGGCGGCAGCGCCCGCATGGGTGAGGCGGTGGACCTGAGCCGGAAAGCCGCCGCGAGCCGGGCCACCGTTCTGCTGCTCGGCGAGAGCGGGGTGGGCAAGGAGGTGTTCGCTCGCGCCATTCACGAGTGGAGCGATCGGCGGGCCGCCCCCTTCATCGCGATCAACTGCGTGGGCCTCTCGCGGGAGCTGCTGGAGAGCGAGCTGTTCGGCCACGAGAAAGGGGCCTTCACCGGCGCGCACCGGCTGAAGAAGGGCAAGCTGGAGCTGGCCGATCGGGGCACCGTCCTCCTGGACGAGGTGGGCGACATCTCCCAGGAGCTGCAGACCAAGCTGCTTCGCTTCCTTCAGGAGCGGGATTTCGAGCGGGTCGGTGGCATCAAGCCGATCTCGGTGGATGTTCGGATCATCGCGGCGACGAATCGGGACCTGGAGGGCGCGGTCAAGGAGGGGCGCTTTCGAGAGGACCTCTATCACCGCCTGAACGTGGTGCCCATCATGCTGCCGCCGCTCCGCGAGCGCCGGGACGACATCCCCGAGCTCGCCCGGCATTTCCTGGAGGGGTTCTCGCGCGACACCAAGAAGCGCTTCACCGAGATCGCCCCGGACGCGATGGAGCGTCTCGTGCAATACGCGTGGCCGGGGAATGTCCGGGAGCTGGGGAATGTCATCGAGCGCGCGGTGGTCCTGGGGCGCCCGCCCCGGATCACGCGTGAAGATCTGCCACCCCGCGTGGCTGCGGCGCCGACGCCGGAGCGGGCCGCCGCGCAGTCCTATCCAGAGGCGGTCAACGCCTTCCGCCGCGAGCTCATCACGGCTGCCCTCGCGCGGAGCGGCGGCAATCGAGCGGCGGCCGCGACGGCGCTGGGCGTGCACCGTACGCATCTCCTGCGGCTGCTGAAGGCGCTCAAGATCGACTGAAGCCGATCTGCTCGCGCCCGTCGCGGAAGCGCGACGCTCGAGCCCGTGTACGGGGTCCCAGGCGCTTCTCCCGTCCCCTCCCATCCATGAGTTGTTTCGCACTCTTGGACGATGCGTGCGCGCAGGGGTCCCCGTGGTACGCCGCTTGCTGATTGCCGGTGGACATGAAGACCGCCGCGCTCATCGCCGCACAGATCGCCGGGTTGCTCCTCATCAATCAGGCCGGGTATTCTGCCGTCTCCGTCCTTCATCTCCCCGTGCCCGGCAACCTACTCGGCATGCTGTTCCTGCTGACCCTGCTCGTCAGTGGCGCCGTCCCGCTCCGATGGTTCGAGTCGAGCGCGTCGTTCTTGATCCGCCATCTCGCCTTCTTCTTCATCCCGATCACCGTGGGGCTCATGGGCTTCGCCGACCTCTTCGTCGCCAACGGCGCCGCCATCCTCCTCACGCTGGTGCTGAGCGCCGCGATCGGCATCTGGGTCGCCGGCCACGTCGCCCAGGTGCTCGGCGCGCGGCGGGGAAAGACCCGATGACCGCCCCGGGCGTCTCGGCGTTCTGCGTGGCAGTCACGCTGGGCGCCTATCTGCTCAGCCGGGTGCTGGCCCGTCGCTATCCGTCGCCGCTGACCACGCCGGTGTTCTGCAGCACGGCGCTCATCATCGCGGTGCTCACGCCAAGCGGCGTGGGCGTGGCCGACTACGAGCCGGCCAAGCGGCTCATGGTGCTCCTGCTCGGGCCCGCGACGGTGAGCCTGGCGGTGCCGCTGTACAAGAATCGTCACACCCTCCTGCGGAACACGCTCCCGGCGCTGGTCGGTCTCGGCGTGGGCTCGCTCGCGACGCTCGGCGCCGCCGTCGTCATCGCGCGACTCCTCGGTCTGCCGGAGGTGATTCGCGCGTCGATCAGCATCAAGTCGGTCACGACCCCCATCGCCGTCGAGCTGGCCCCGATCGTCCACGGGAACCCGACCCTGACCGCGGCGTTCGTCATCGCTACCGGAATGATCGGCACCATGCTGGGGCCGTGGCTGATGAACCGGGTCGGCATCCACGATCCGCTGTCGCGGGGGCTGGCGCTCGGCACGATCTCGCACGGGCAGGGCACGGCGCAGGCGGTCACTGAGGGCGAGCTCCAGGGGGCGGCCGCGGGCATCGCCATGGGACTGGCCGCGGTGTTCACCTCCTGCATCGCCCCCTTCCTCGTCCCCATCCTTCGCTGAATGTGTCCCGAGAGGAGCCCCTCATGATCAGAGAGCAGCAATGGCTCGGCTGGCGTCGGCTCGCCATGTCGATTCCCTGGGTGCTCGCGCTCATCATCGGGCTGCTCGCGCTCGCCGGTGGGCGCGGCGAGGGGACCGGTCGAGCGTCGCTCACGGCCCCGCCGCCGACGGACCGCGCGCTACCCATCCGCCTCGCCGCCGTCGACGAGGCCCTCGCGCGTCGGGACATGAGCCGCGCGGTGCTCGAATGGCGCGATGCCTACGGGGTGGCTCTTCGCTCGCGCGATTGGGCCGCTATGGTATCGGTGGGCGACGCCGCGGTGCGGATCGACCGCATCGCCCGCCTGCCGTCCGACCATCCCACCGGGTTCCGCGCCGAGGCCCGCCAGGCGTATCTTCGCGCGCTGGTCGATGCGCGCGCGGTGCGCTCGCGCCAAGGCATCACGCGCGTGGCGGACGCATTCGACGCGCTCGGCGACGCCGAGATGGCGGGCCGCGTTCGCACGCTGGCGGCCGTCCAGTGAGCCCGCGGGCACGCGGGATCTCGGTCGGCCTGGCGCTCTATGCGCTGCTGGTGGGCCTCCTGGGGGGCATGCTCGTCGAGCGCGTCCAATTCGACCGCGCGCGCAACCAGATCTTCGAGCGCTTCGAGGCGGCCGAGCACCGGCTCCATGAGCGTCTCATGGCGATCGAGCTGCGGGAAGCGACCGAGCGGCCCTGACGCGGGGGGCGCTGGGTGCCTCAGAATCATTGCGGGGCGGCCGCCCCGGAGTCACGCTGAAGGCATGGAGATCGCGGTGGGCTTCTGGCCGTGCTGGCAGCGCTCGGCGGCGTCTGGGCCGGCGTGCGCGGCATCGGGCTGATCGTCCGGGGATTGCGCGCGGCCGGCGAGCCCGACGGCGCGCTCTGGCTGATTCGCGGCCTGCGCGGACTCATCGTCGGGATCTGTTTGGGCTGTGCCGCGCTGGGCGCGGTGTTCGATGAGGTGTGGCTGCTAGTGTTCGCGGGTCTCTGGCTGCTCGAGGAGATCTACGAGACCGGGGTGCTTGCCGCCGTGCTTCGCGACGGCACACGCCCTCACGCGCCGCCGGCTCGGCACGCTAGGTAGGCCGGCACCCGCACTTTTGCCGCGCGCCCCCGCGCGGCTGCGGTAGACTGGCCCTCTGTACCGCGGGGCTGCAACATGCTGATAACGTTTCGCGGAGGGGTGGCCGAGCCCGGTTGAAGGCGTCCGACTCGAAATCGGATAGGGGCGTGAGTCCCTCGGGGGTTCAAATCCTCTCCCCTCCGCCAAATTTCACGTTTTGCGCCTTCGTAGATCGCCGAGCAGTGCGGAGGGGTGGCCGAGTGGCCGAAGGTGCGGCACTGGAAATGCCGTGTACGGGCAACTGTACCGTGGGTTCGAATCCCACCCCCTCCGCCATTTTTGCTCACGCCGGCATTTCTTGCTCACGCCGGCATTTCGTTTTCGCTGGGCCGTGCTAGACGGGGAGGTAGCGGTGCCCTGTAGCCCGCAATCCGCTGCAGCGGGGTCGAACTCCCCCTTGAGGGCCGCTCGTGTCGAATGAGTCGTTTGGGACGGCGTTGAGGGTTGGGCCCCACGCGACGGGAAGCGCCGAACCCCGCCAGGCCCGGAAGGGAGCAACGGTAAGGCGCCCCTCCCGAGTGCCGTGGGAGTACCTGACCGGAGCAGGTTCCGGACGGAGTTCGCGGTACGGACGGTTCGATTGGGGGTGCACGGTCTTTTCCTTGGTACCCGCATGACGTATCAGGTGCTCGCTCGCAAGTGGCGGCCGCAGGCCTTCGACGCGGTGGTGGGGCAGGATGCCATCACGCGCACGCTCCGCAACGCGCTCGCCTCGGGCCGCGTCGCGCACGCCTATCTCTTCACCGGGCCGCGCGGCGTGGGGAAGACCACCACCGCGCGCCTTCTCGCCAAGGCGCTCGCGTGCACGGGGCGGAGCACCGAGCCCGAGGCCTGCGGGAAATGCCCCGCGTGTCTCGACTTCGTCGCGGGCGCGCCGGTGGACGTGCTCGAGATCGACGCCGCGTCGAACAACGGTGTCGAGGAGATCCGGACGCTTCGCGAGAACGTGAAGTACGCGCCGGCCCGCGGCCGCTTCAAGGTCTACATCGTGGACGAGGTGCACATGCTCTCGGGGCCGGCGTTCAACGCCTTCTTGAAGACCCTGGAGGAGCCGCCCGACCACGTGGTGTTCATCCTGGCCACCACGGATCCCAAGAAGATCCCCCCCACCGTGCTCTCGCGGTGCCAGCGCTTCGACTTCCGGCCCATCCCCGGCGAGCTCCTCACGCGCGGCCTCACCGAGATCCTGACCCAGGAGAAGGTGGAGTTCGACGCGGCCGCCCTCCCGCTGCTCGTCCGCGCGGCGGAAGGGAGTCTGCGCGACGCGCTCTCGCTGCTCGATGCGGCCATCGCGTACGGCGAGGGACGGCTCGAGGAGGCCAGCGTGGCGCGGCTGCTCGGCACGTCTTCGCCCGTCCAGGTGCGGGCGCTCGCCGGCGCGCTGCTCGGGTGCGATCCCGCCGCCGCGCTGGAGGCCATCGATCGCGCGGCGCGGCAGGGCGAAGACCTCGACGGGTTTTGCCGGGACGTCGTCGAGATGCTCCGCCGGCTGCTGGTGGTCAAGGTGGCGCCGGCCTCGCCGCCCGCCGAGCTGACCGCGGCGGAGGCGCAGGAGCTGGCCGCCGTCGCCGAGCCCGCCACCGTGGACGACCTCGTCTATCTCCTGCGTGTGCTCCTGGAGAGCCAGGCGGAGATGCGCCGCTCGCCGTATCCGCGCATCGAGCTCGAGATCGCGGCGGTGCGCGCCACGCGCCGCCCGCAGCCTCAGGCCATCGAGGCGTTGATCAGCAGGGTCGAGGAGGCGGAGAAGCGTCTGCGCGCGGGCGGCGGCCTCGTCCCCGCGCGCCCCGCGACGACGCAGGGGGCTCTGCTGGATTCGCCTGCGCCCCGTCCTTCCACCCTCTCCCCTCAGGGGAGAGGGCAGGCGCCCGCGAACCAGCCCCTCGCCCCAACCCTCTCCCCCCCCGGGGGGCGAGGGAGTGAAGGGGGCCGAGGAAGTGAATCGCCCGTGGCGGCCCCGGCCGGCGATCTGGGGGAGGCCTGGCAGCGCGTGGTGTCCAGCGTGCTCGCGCGCAAGGCCCTGCTCGGCTCCGTGCTCCAGCACGCCACGCCCGTCGCCGTGCGCGACGGGGCGCTCGCCGTCAACCTGGTCGCGAGCCGCTTCCACCAGGAGCTGCTCGCCGACCGCGCCAACCGAGAGCTCATTCACCAGGTCATCGCCGAGCATGTGCCCGGCGCGCGCCGTCTCGAGCTCACCACCGAGGCCGCGCCCGCCAGCGGCGCCGCCGCGCATCCCGCCGTGGAGGCCGCCCGCGCGGCCTTTGGCGCGGAGATCGTGGCGGTGCGGCCGCGCATGCCCGACGAGCCTCAGGAAGGAGAAGGCCAGTGAAAGGCTTCGGCAACATCATGAAGGAGGCCCAGAAGCTCCAGGCCCAGATGGCCGCGCTTCAGGCCGAGGCCTCGAAGAAGCAGGTCGAGGCCACCGCGGGCGGCGGCATGGTCACCGTCACCGCCAACGGCATGCAGGAGATCGTCGCCATCAAGATCGACAAGGACGTGATCAACCCCGAGGACAGCCAGATGCTCGAGGACCTCGTTCTCGCCGCCTGCAACGAGGCGTTGCGCAAGTCCAAGGAGATGATGCAGGCCGAGATGGGCAAGCTGACCGGCGGGCTCAAGATCCCTGGCCTCGGCATGTGATGGCGTACTTCCCCGAGCCCGTCGCGCGCCTCGTCGAGGCGCTGCAGCGACTGCCGGGCGTCGGGCCGAAGACCGCGCAGCGGCTCACGTTCTTCCTTCTCAAGCGCCCCGCCGACGAGGTCAACGAGCTCGCGACCGCGCTCACGGAGCTCAAGACCCGCATCATCCACTGCACGCGCTGCTGGAACGTCACCGAGGAGGATCCCTGCCGCATCTGCCGCGATCCCGCGCGGGACGCGCGCAGCCTCTGTGTCGTCGAGGAGCCGAACGATCTCCTCGCCCTCGAGCGCACGGGCGAGTTCAAGGGCCGCTACCATGTGCTGCTCGGCGCGCTCTCGCCCCTGGACGGGGTCGGGCCCGACGACATCAAGGTGCGCGAGCTGCTCGCCCGGCTCGAGGCGGAATCGGTGGACGAGGTGATCCTCGCCACCAACCCGAGCGTGGAGGGCGAGGCCACCGCGATCTATCTCGCCAAGCTGCTGCGGCCGCTCGGCCTACGTATCACCCGCATCGCCCGCGGGCTGCCCGTCGGCGGCGACCTGGAGTACGCCGACGAGGTGACTCTCAGCAAGGCCCTCGAGGGCCGGAAGGAGATGGGATAGCTCCCCGCCATGCATACCCAGCTGATCATGGGCGTGTTCTTCTGGTCGACCCTGGTGTTCTTCGCGTGCTGGCTCGTGGTGGAGCTTGCGGAGCTCATCCGCAAGTCCGGGCGCGATGCCGCGGTCCGCGAGCGGCTCGGCCTCGAGGCGCGCCCGGGGGAGTCGGCCTGGGACGAGCGCATGCGCGTCGACGCGGCCGAGACCCGTGGCGAGTCGGGGCCCACTCACCGGTCTTAGCGTGTGATATAAAAGGGTTCCGAGCTCGTGCGGCCTGGGCGCCACTCCCCGATAGCTCAATGGTAGAGCATCCGGCTGTTAACCGGAGGGTTGTAGGTTCGAGTCCTACTCGGGGAGCCACTCCTCACCGCGTCCTCGCCATCGACATCGGCGGCTCCGGGCTCAAGGCCTCCCTGATCGACGACGCCGGGAGGCTCATGGTGCCCCGCCTTCGCGTCGACACCCCCGTGGGCCAGCCCCCGCGACAGCTCGTGCAGGCCCTCGTGCGCCTGGTGGCCCCCCTGCGTGGCTACGACCGCGTGGCCGTGGGCTTCCCCGGCGTGGTGCGGCGAGGCCGCGTGTTCACCGCCGTCAATCTCCGCCACGAAAGCTGGAAGGGCTTCGACCTGGGGCACGCCCTCGCGCAGGCTCTCGGCAAGCCGGTGCGGGTGGCGAATGACGCCGACATGCAAGGCCTGGCCGCGATCAAGGGCAAGGGCGTGGAGGTGGTCATCACGCTCGGCACCGGCTTCGGCACGGGGCTCTATCTCGACGGACGGCTCGCACCCCATCTGGAGCTGGGGCACCATCCCTTCCGCAAAGGCGAGACCTACGAGGAGCAGCTTGGCAACGACGCGCTACACCGCGTGGGCACGCGCAAGTGGAATCGCCGCCTGAAGAAGGCGATCCGCACGCTGCGGACCCTCACCACCTTCGATCACCTCTACATCGGCGGGGGCAACGCGCGGAACGTGCGCCTCGAGCTCGAGTCCGACGTGAGCCTCATCGACAACGACGCGGGGCTGCGGGGCGGCGCCGCCCTCTGGAAGGACTGAGCGGCCCGCGTCAGGAGCGGGCGAGAACGGCGAACGGGGCGAGCAGGACGTGGTCCCGCTCGTACGTGAGCATCTCGAAGGCGCGGTCGAGGGACACCCACCGGACTGCGTCGATCTCGTTTCGGGGCTGGGCCACGCCGGACACCGGCACCATCATCCAGTAGCGGACGATTTTCCGCCTGCCCTTTCGGGTGTAATAGGAGACGCTAGGCATCTCCTCCTGGAGCGCGCAGCGGAGTCCGGTCTCCTCCCACACCTCGCGGAGCGCGCAGGCCGCGTGGCTCTCGCCCAGCTCGCGCTTGCCCTTGGGGAAGGTCCAATCCTTGCGGTGCGACCGGTGCACGAGGAGGACTTCGGTGTCGCCGCGGCGGTTCTGGCGGTAGATCACGCCGCCCGCCGCACGCGTCGTCGCCCGGGCCTTCAGGTGTTCCTCCAGGCCTTGCGGCCGCGGCGCTCGAGCCCCGGCCAGGCGTCGAGAAAGTCGGCCCGCGCCTCCTGTCGGCGCGCCCGCTGCTTGTCCACGAGCCGCCGTGAGAGCGCGACGGCAAGCGGCCGGCGCTCCGCCCGCAGGAGACGGCGCACGCGTTGCTCGGCCACCGCCGCGTCCTGATGCTCGCCGAGGGCGTCCTGGAGCTTCTTCGCCTTCTTGATGAAGCGCTGCGCGGGCTTGCCGGCCATGGGCTCGGCCAGCTCGGCGGCGTAGCGGGCCCGCTTCACCCGGATGCGCACCTTGTGGAGCTCGGCGTCCGCCGGCTTCTCGGGCAGGCCGTCGACCGCCTTGCGCAGCTTCTTGAACGCGCGGGCGGCGACCTCGGGCAGCGAGACGTTGGGGTCCACGACCGGCGGATGCTCGGCGCCCTCGCGGAGCCGCCCGAGCAGGCGCGCGTAGCGCGGGCCCTCGACGGCGTCGCGCGCCCGCTCGCCGGCTCGGCTGCGCTGCCGGTCCAGGCGCCCGAGCATGTGCTGGGCGGCCACGCGGCCGACGCGGAGCGGGGCCACCTCGGCGCGCAGGTGCTCGTAGAGCACGTCCAGGTCGCGGCGCGCGCCGAGGATCGCGCCGAGCCAGTCGAGCTCCTTCCGGAGATGGGCGACCCAGCGCGGCTCGAACATGTCCCGCACCGCGCCGAAGACGGCGCGCAGCCGCCGGACCGCGGTGCGCATCTTGTGCGTCTCCTCGGGATCCCGGCCGAGGCGGACGCCGGGCTCGGCGTCCCGGAGCGCACCGATTTGCTCGCGCAAGAGCTCGACGACGCGCTCCCGCGCCGCGCTGCTCTCCGCCATCACGACGCCTTCGACGATCTCGTCCGCCAGCATCGGCCTCAGCATCGCATGCTCCGGGAGAAGTCTCGACGGATTTCGTCGGCTCGGGGCGCCCATCGCCCTCGCCCTCGCCGCGGAGTTATAATCCATCGATGGCCTCGCTGAGCCCCGAGCGGAAGACAGCCCTGCGCCGGGAGATGGAAACCCTCCTCGGCAAGGGAGCGGTGCTGTCCGATCCCGACGAGCTGTTGGTCTACGAGTCGGACGGGCTGACGCTGTTTCGCGCGCTGGCCGACTTCGTAACATTCCCGCAAACGGCCGAGCACGTGGCGGCGCTCGTCCGCCTCGCCAACCGTGAGGGCATGCCCTTCGTCGCCCGCGGTGCCGGTACGGGGCTGTCCGGCGGCTGCCTGCCCGCCGAGGGGGGCCTCGTCATCTCGCTGATGCGGATGAATCGGGTGCTCGAGGTCGACTACGCGAACCAGTTCGCGGTGGTGGAGCCGGGCCTGGTCAACCTCCACCTCTCCTGGGCGGTGGGGCCCAACGGGTTTTACTACGCGCCCGACCCGTCCAGCCAGCAGGCGTGCACGATCGGCGGGAACATCGCCAACAACTCGGGCGGACCCCACACCTTGAAGTACGGCGTCACCACCAACCACGTCCTCGGCCTCGAGGTCGTCCTGCCGGACGGCGAGCTGATGTGGATCGGCGGGAAGACGCGGGACCCGCAGGGCTACGACCTCACCGGCCTCTTCGTCGGCTCCGAGGGCACCTTCGGCATCGCCACCAAGATCATCGTGCGCATCTTGAAGAAGCCCCAGTCCCTCAAGACCGTGCTCGCCGTGTTCGACGAGGTGGACCAGGGCTCCAACGCGGTGTCGGCCATCATCGCGCGCGGTCTCGTCCCCGCCGCCATGGAGATGATCGATCGCCTCACGATCGAGGCGGTCGAGGACGCCTTCGGCTGCGGCTACCCGCGGGACGCGGCCGCCGCCCTGCTCATCGAGGTGGACGGGATCGCCGCCGGCATGGATGAGCAGGCCGCCCGTATCATGGAGGCCTGCCGCGAGGCGGGCGCTCGCGACGTTCGGGTGGCGCGCGACGCCGAGGAGCGCGAGCTCCTGTGGAAAGGTCGCAAATCCGCCTTCGGCGCCTACGGCCGCGTCTCGCCCGCCTACATGGTGATGGACGGGGTGATCCCGCGCACCAAGCTGCCCTACGTGCTCCGCCGGGTGAACGAGATCACCGCCGCGCACGGGCTCCGGGTCGGCAACGTCTTCCATGCCGGCGACGGCAATCTCCACCCGAACATCCTCTACGATCCGCGCGAGCCGGGCATCGAGGCGCGGGTGCTGGCGGCGGGTGGCGAGATCCTCAAGCTCTGCGCCGAGGTGGGTGGCTCGATCTCGGGCGAGCACGGGATCGGACTCGAGAAGGCGGATTACATGCCCCTCATCTTCTCGGGCGCCGACATCGACTGCATGCGCCGGCTCAAGCATGCCTTCAATCCGTCCGGGCTCTGCAACCCCGGGAAGATCTTTCCGAGCCGCAAGGCCTGCGGCGAGGCGGGCATCGCCTATCGTCCGCACCCCATCGAAGAGAAAGGCCTCGCTCAGCGCTTCTAGCGTGGGCGTGGCGAGACCTCCCTTCGTAGCGGCCTTTCAATGGACGCCGAGCTGATTCGACGCCTCGCTGCCCTCGTCGGCGATCGCCACGTGCTGACCGGCGTGGAGTGCTCGCCCTACGTCCTCGAGGGCCGGACGCCGGAAGCCGTCGTGTTCCCCGGCACCAAGGAGGAGGTGGGGGGACTGCTTGCTGCGGCGGACGCCGCCGGGATCCCGGTCACCCCATGGGGGAGCGGGACCCGCATCGCGGTGGGCATGCCGCCGGCACGGCCAGGCCTGGTGCTCTCGCTCAAGCGGCTCGATCGGATGCTCGAGCACGAGCCGGGTGATCTCACGGCCACCGCCGAGGCGGGCATGACGCTCGGCGCGTTCCAGGACGCGCTGGGCCAGCGGGGCCAGTGGCTGTCGCTGGACCCGCCGCACGCGCGCCAGGGGACGCTGGGCGGCGTTCTCGCCAGCAACGCGTCCGGACCGCGGCGTCACCTCTACGGCACGGCGCGCGATCTCCTCATCGGCCTCACCATGGTGCTGGCCGACGGCTCCATTGTGCACGGCGGCGGCAAAGTCGTGAAGAACGTGGCGGGCTACGACCTGCCGAAGCTCGCCATCGGCTCCTTCGGCACGCTGGGCGTGATCGTCGAGGCCACCTTCAAGCTCCGGCCGCGCCCGGACACGGACCGCCTGATCGTGGCGATCTTCGAGCGCGTCAAGGACGCTGGGCAGGGCGTGCGCGCCATCATGGCATCCGACCTCATCCCCTCGGCGGTGGAGCTGCTCGATGCGGAGGCCATGCGCGCGCTGGGGCTCGGCGGCCGCGAGGGTCCCGCCCTCCTCGTCGGGCTGGACGGCCTGCCGGAGCAGGTCGCGTGGCAGAGCGTCGAGCTGACGCGGATGCTCGCGGCCGGCGCCCGCGTCGAGACGTGGGCCCTCGACGGCGCGGAGCGCGACGGCGCCTGGCAGGCGGTGGGGGAGCTCTCGCGCCGCGCCTTCCCCGAGGCCACCGCGGTGATGACGTGGGGCGTGCTGCCGACCCAGGTCGCCGATCTCGTGGAGCACGGCGGCGACATCGCGCGCCGCCACGGGCTCCCCGCGGCCTTCGCCGCGCATGCCGGCGTCGGCATCATCAGCGCCGTGCTTGGCTCGGGCGCCGAGGGGAAGATCGCGGCGACGACCGTGGCCGCCACCCTCGGCGACTGGCGCGCGCTGGTCCGCGACGCGGGGGGGCACGGCATGCTGGAGTGGGCGCCTCTCGCGGTGAAGGAGCGCGTGCCGGTGTGGGAGCCCCCCGGCGCTCCGTTCCGCATCATGCAGCGGATCAAGGCCGAGCTGGATCCCAACGGCATCCTCAATCCCGGCCGCTTCGTGGGGGGGATCTGAGGGCATGGCGCACGAAACCGAGACCCTCGCCGTGCCGCCGGGCCCGCTCACCCTGCACGGGCACGACGTGGAGGGGGTCAACCGCTGCGTGCACTGCGGCCTCTGCCTGGCGTACTGCCCGACGTTCTCCCTGCTCGGGACGGAGATGGATTCACCGCGCGGCCGCATCTTCCTCATCAAGTCAATGGCGGAAGGGCGCATCGCGCTCACCGATTCGACCGCCGCGCACCTGGACCTTTGCCTGGGCTGCCGCGCCTGCGAGACGGTGTGCCCGTCCGGCGTGCCGTACGGTCAGCTCATCGAGGCCGCGCGTGCCGATGTCGAGCGGCAGCGTCCGGGCGGCCCCCTTCGGCGGCTGTTCAGATGGATCAACTTCAGCGTGCTGTTGCCGCACCCGCGTCTGCTCTCGCTCGCCGCCGCCGGCCTGCGCTTCTATCAGGTGAGCGGCCTTCAGCGCCTCGCCCGCGCCACGGGAATCGTCCGGCTGCTTCCCTCGCCCCTGCCTGCCTGGGAGCCCCTGCTGCCGAGGATTCCCCCGAGCGCGGCCCGGGCGCCCCTGCCCGCGGTCACGCCCGCCGAAGGGCCGAAGCGCGCCACCGTGGGCCTCCTCACCGGCTGCGTGCAGCAGGTCGCCTTCGGCCCGCACAACCGCGCCACCGCGCGCGTGCTGGCGAAGAACGGCGTGGAGGTCATCGCCCCGCGGAGCCAGACCTGCTGCGGGGCGCTCCACGCGCACGCGGGCGAGCACGCGACCGCGCTCGAGCAGGCCAAGAAGACCATCGAGGCCTTCGAGTCCGCCGGCGTGGAGCAGGTCGTGGTGAACACGTCGGGCTGCGGCGCCCACATGAAGGCGTACGGCACGCTGCTCGCGGGGGATCCCGCGTGGGCCGCGCGCGCCGCGCGCTTCGCCGCGCGCGTGAACGACGTGTCGGAGTTCCTCGCGCGCGAGCCCCTGCGCGGACCCCTCGCCGCCGTCAGGCGAAAAGTCACGTACCACGACCCCTGCCACGTGGCCCATGGGCAGAAGATCCGCAAGGAGCCGCGGAAGCTCCTGGCCCAGATCCCCGGGCTCGAGGTCGTGGAGCTGCACGAGGCCGACTGGTGCTGCGGCTCCGCCGGCACGTACAACCTCACCCAGCCCGAGATGGCGGCGCGGCTGCAGGAGCGCAAGGTCCAGAACATCCGCGCCACCGGCGCCGACGCGGTGGTCACCGCGAATCCGGGCTGCATCATCCAGATCGCGCAGGGCCTCGGCCAGGGCGGCAAGCCCGTGCAGGTGCTCCACATCGTGGAGTTGATCGACGCCGCCTACTCCCTCGCGCCCGAAGGGGGAGAGGGGGGCGTGAGGGGGCGGTGAAGACCAAGGTGATGGATCTCGCCAACCTGCCGCTGCTCACGCCCGTGCTGGTGACGGTCGACGGGATCGATGTCTTCGTCTATCGCCGCCCCGTGCAAGCCGCCGGCAGTGAATCCGAGATCCTCGCCATCGGGAATGAGTGTCCGCATCAGGGCGGCAATCTCTGCGACGGCTGGATCGATGGGGACATCGTCACCTGCCCGCTGCACGGCTGGGAGTTCGACCTGCGCAGCGGCGTGTGCATGACGATTCCCGGCGAGCGCGTGCCCGCCTACCGGCCCACGGTGGAGGACGGCGCGGTCTACCTCGAGCCCGCGGACTGAGACCGGCGCATGGCGGACCCCAAGCCGGATCAGGTCGCCCAGGAGCATCGCAGCACCGGCCACAAGACGGCGGGCTGCTTCGTGCTCACGATCTCGGACTCGAAGACCGCGAAGGATGACACCAGCGGCAACCTGATCCGCGAGCTACTGGCCGCGGCCGGCCATACCGTGGTGGGCCACGGCATCGTGCGCGACGAGCCGACGCAGGTGATCGCGGTGATCCGCGAGGGCCTGACCAAGCCGGACCACCAGGTGTTCATCCTCACCGGCGGGACGGGCATCACCTCGCGCGATTCCACCTTCGAGGCCGTGGAGGCGCTCCTCACCAAGCGCATCACCGGCTTTGGCGAGCTGTTTCGCATGCTCTCCTACGGCGAGATCGGGGCCGCCGCCATGATGTCGCGCGCCCAGGCCGGCGTGGTGCAGGGGCGCCTCGTGTTCTCGCTCCCGGGATCGCCGCATGCCTGTCGGCTCGCGCTCGAGAAGCTGATCATTCCCGAGCTGGGCCACCTGCTCCGCGAAGTCAGCCGCTAGCGGCGGCCGCGGCGATGCGCGTCGCAAGACTTCGTTCGCGGCCGCTCTAGTGGTCGCGTGGCAGGCATGGGACGAGGCTGCCTTCGCCCGCGCGCGCGAGACCGGCCGGCCCGTGCTCCTCTCCCTCGGCGCGACGTGGTGCGGCGCCTGCCACCGCATGGACGAGGAGACCTGGGACGATCCGGGCGTGGCGGCGGTGGTCGACGCAACCACCGTTCCAATACGAGTGGACGCCGACGAGCGCCCCGACCTCTACGGCCGCTATCATCTGGGCGGCCTACCCTCCACCGCGGTGCTGAGCCCGGACGGCGAGTTCTTGCGCGGGGGCACCTTTCTCTCGCCCACGCAGCTCCTCGGTCTGCTGGACTCGGCACGGGCCGACCTCCGCGAGGGACGGCGGCCTTCGCCGCGCACGCGGGCCGCGGCGGCCGCCTCTCCGCTGGTCTCCGGGATGGTCGAGCGCCTTCGGCGCCGCGCGGATCGCGAGCACGGCGGCTTCGGCGCGGGGGCCAAGCTGCCGGAGCCGGAGGCGGTGACGCTGCTCCTGCGTGAATGGCAGCGCACCGGCGACACCGAGCTGGCCGCGATCGCCCGGGAGAGCCTCGATGCCATCGCAGCGCATCTCGTGGATCCGGCCGACGGCGCCTTCTTTCGCTACGCGGCGGCGGTGGACTGGTCGGGCCCGCATACCGAGAAGGTGACGGTGGACCAGGCCGCGCTGATCGCGCTCTTTCTCGAGGCCTCCGCGACGCTCGGATCGGCGGAGTATCGACACGTGGGCCTGCGTGCGCTCGAGCACGCGCGGGCGCGCCTGGCCGATGCCGAAGGCCGCGCCTATGCGAGCGTCGCCGCGGCGCCGCGCGACGAGGTGGACCGCCGGCGCTTCGCCGACGCGGGCGCGGCGCTGGCCCGCGCGGGGATGCTCGCGCGTGAGCTCACGGGCGTGGAGGCGGGCCTCGCCTTCGAGGCGGCCGGCGCGGCGCCCGACGGAGCCGTGCCGCACTGGTTGGATGCGCCCGCGGGCGTCGCGACGCCGCGTGGCCTCCTGCGCGATCAGGCCCTCGCGATCGCCGCCGCGGTAGAGATGCACCGGGGGCGCGGCGACACGTCGCTGCTCGAGTGGGCCGCGCGGGCGGCCGCCTGGAGCGTCGCCAATCTCTGGGACGAGTCTCGGGCCGCGTTCCGCGACGCGCCCCATTCCCTTTCCCCGAGCGCAACCCTCTCTCCTCAAGGAAGAGGGCAGGGGGAGGGGCGGTTCTTCCCCCTCCTCGCCAACGGCGAGATGGCCCAGGCGCTGCTCGCCCTGTCGGACGCCACGGGCGACTCGGGCTGGCGCCGCGTCGCGGCCGCGGTCGTGCAGAGTCTCGGCCCCGAGGCCGCGCGCTCACCGGCAGGCGCCGCGCTGGCCCTTGCCGCGCAGCACCTCGATCGCGGAGCATCGCCCACAACCTGAGGGGGCCATGCCGGTGCGGGAGGCCACATCGGTAGCGTCCGGCCCCCCCACAGAGATGAAAGGAACCCATGCGGTATACTCGATGCCGGTCGAATTGGGTTCCCCCCAGGAGGCAGAGGTTCCCATGAGCTATCGGGCTTCGGCGGTCGTCTTGGTTTCCCTGGTTCTGTTTCTGGCCGGTGTCGCGACCGCTCAGCAATCCGCGCCCGCGTCGTCGGCGCCGCCCGTCCAGTACTGGACGGAGAGCCCGGCCGCGCCGGTGCCTCCCGATATCCAGCGGCTCAACGACTTCATGAACGGCCTCGCCGAGCGCATGAAGCCCGCGCTGGTGCAGGTACGCGTGCGCCGCATGATCGATCCCTCCGATCTGCCCGAGCAGCAGCCGCGCACGCCGGGCCAGCCGCCCGCACCGCCCGAAGAGGGCCGCCGCGCCTCCGGCTCCGGCTTCATCATCCGGCAAGACGGCTACCTCGTGACCAACGCCCACGTGGTGGACGACGCCGAACAGATCCAGGTCAAGCTCGCCGACGGACGCCGGTTCGCCGGTCGCCTCGTCGGGCTGGACACCCGGGTCGATCTCGCCCTCATCAAGATCGACGGGGCCGGCCTGCCCGTTGCCGCGCTGGGTGACTCGAACAAGCTTCGCGTCGGGGAGTTCGTGCTGGCGCTGGGCCATCCGTTCGGGCTCGAGCAGACGGTGTCATTCGGCATCGTCAGTCGCAAGGGCGCGCCGCTCGAGGTCGCCGCGCCGGGCTTCGACTTCATTCAGACCGACGCCGCCGTGAACCCCGGCAATTCCGGCGGGCCGCTCATCAGCATGGCGGGCGAGGTGGTGGGCGTGAACAGCATGGCCGCCCGCAATGGCTCCATCGGCTTCGCGATTCCCATCAACCTGGTGAAGGGTCTCTTGCCGCAGCTCGTGGAGAAGGGCCGGGTGGAGTGGGGCTGGCTCGGCGTCACCATTGCCGAGATCGGGGAGGACGAGGCGCCGAAGTACGGTCTGGCCGAGCCGCGCGGTGTGGTGATCCGGAACGTGGTGGTGGGTCAGCCCGCGGACAAGGGCGGGGTCAAGGCCAACGACGTGATCCTCGGCGTCGACGGCGCCTCGCTCGAGGGACCGCGCGACCTTCAGCGCATCATCTCGTCCACGCCGGTCGGCCGCACCGTGAAGCTCAGGGTATGGCGCGAGGGCAAGCCCACCGAGCTGGACGTGACGGTGGGGGCCTATCAGGGTCCGAGCCGACCCAATTCGCCGCGCCGGGTCCCCGAGCGCGAGCCCGCCGAGCCGGCGCCTCCCAAGTAGTCGCGCGGATGAGTCGGGCGCGCTGGAGCAGGCGCGGCACCGGATGGATCGCGCGGACGATCCTCGCCGCCGCGCTGCTCGGCGGCCCGGCGGGCCCGCCGCTCGCCTGGGCGACGCAGGCCATCGCGATCTTCCCCACCGATCGCCTCACCGCGCCCGATTCCGGCCAGCTCACCGGCCGGCACGTCGCGATGCTCGCGCCGAGCTGTCCCACCGATCCCGCCGGTTGCGACGACGTCGCCCTGCTGAATCAGCTCGACGGTTTCTCGGTGAACCCGCGCGTGGCGATCACGTTCGACGGCCCGATCCGGATCGAGAGCGTCACGCGCGAGACCGCCTTCATCGTGCCGGTGGCCGCGGAGGGCGCGGCGGTGCCGATCCCGCTGGGCCAGTTCGTCTGGGACGGGGAGGGGAAGGTGCTCTACGCGCGGCCCGAGCGTGCGCTGCTCCAGTCCCGCATCTATGCCCTGGTCGTGACCACGCGGATCGTGGACGCCGAGGGCAAGCGGCTGCGGCCCGCCCCCGACTTCCTCAAGCCGCGTGAAGGCACCGACCACGCCCGCAAGGTCGAGACCCAGATGTGGAAGGCCATCTCGCCCACCGGGCTCAAGTGGGCGGACATTGCCGGCATTGCCCTCTTCACGACTCAGTCCGTGACCGCCGATCTCGAGCGCATGCGCGCCGTGCTCGAGAGCCGCGCGCCGCCCACGGTCACCTTCGATCTAGCGCCGGGCGGGGCCAGGTCGGTCTTCGCGCGCGACTACCTCCAGGCCATCGAGCTTCGCCGCCACGTCGCCACCAGCGGCATGCTGCTGGGCGATGCGGTGCCGATCGCGCTCAACCTGCTGCCGCCCACCGAGGTGGGCGCGATCGCCTTCGGGCGCTACCGGAGCCCGTCGTTCCTCTCGGCCGATCGGCACATCCTCCCCGTGCCGACGCGGCGGCCATTTCCCCAGCCGCAAGTGGAGGAAGAGATCCACCTCACGCTCTTCCTGCCCGCCGGCGAGCGGCCGGCCGGCGGCTGGCCCATCGCCATCTTCGGCCACGGCTTCGGCAATGACCGGCACGTGGTGCCGCCGGCGATCGCCGGGAGCCTGGGCCGCGCGGGCTTCGCCATGGTGGCGATCAATGTGGTGGGCCATGGAGGCGGCCACGACGGCACGCTGACGGTGACGCGGATGGGCGCGCCGCCGGTGGTGCTCCCGTCCGGCGGCCGCGGCGTCGACCTGAACGAGGACGGCCAGATCGGTCTCACCGAGGGTGTGGGGACGCGCATCGGCTCGCCGCTCCAGCCGATCGGCGCCACCGACGGGCTCAAGCAGACGGTGACTGATCTCGTCCAGCTCGTCCGCGCGATCCGGCGGGGCATCGATGTGAACGGCGATGGCCAGGCCGATCTCGACGGCGAGCAGGTCTACTACGTCGGCCAGTCGTTCGGCGGCATGTACGGCACCCTCCTGATGGCGGTGGAGCCGAGGATCCGCGCCGGCGTGCTCAACGTGCCCGGCGGGCCGGTGATCGAGATCGCGCGCCAGGCTGCCGCCTTCCGGCCCAGCGTGGCCGCGGCGCTCCAGGCGCGCAATCCCTCGCTCATGAACGGCGAGAAGGACTTCGTCGAGGCGATCCCGCTTCCCGGGGAGCCGCCCGTGAAGACGCCGCCGCCGGGCGCCCTCGAGATCCAGGACTACTTCGATCACGTCGAGTGGCTAGGCCAGACGGCGAATCCCGTGGCCTTCGCCCCGTATCTCGGCCAGGCGCCGCTACGCGGGGGCCCGCCGCGCGTCGTCATGCTCCAGTGGGCGGTGGGCGACCGCACGGTGCCGAATCCGACCACCGAGAACATGCTCCGCGCCGGCGATCTCGCCAAGATCGCCTCGCTCTATCGCCACGATCAGGTGGCGGCGACGCTCCCCGAGCGTTTCCGCGCCAACCCCCACGGCTTCCTCACCTGGGCTTTCTTCCCCGAGGTGGCCGACATCGCGCGCACGGCGCAGGAGCAGGTCGTGCGCTTCTTCCTCACGGGCAAGATCGAGCAGGTGGATCCGCGGTTCGAGATTCCGCCCACCCGTCCCTGACCCACCCTCACCCGGCAGTCCCCGAGGAGCTTCGATGAAGATCACCGGTGTCGAGACCCTGCATGCCGACGGCGGCTGGCGACCCTGGACTTTCGTGAAGGTGACGACCGACGCGGGCATCACGGGCTGGGGGGAGTGCAGCGACAACCGAAGCCCCCACGGCATCGCGGGCTGCGTGCGCGACATGACCGATCTCCTGATCGGCCAGGACCCGCGGCCGGTGGAGCGTCTGTACTGGGACATGCTCCGGCGCACGCGGCAGAACCTGGGTGGGGTCACCCACAAGGCGATCGCCGGCGTGGAGCTGGCCCTCTGGGACATCAAGGCCAAGGCGCTGGGCGTTCCGGTGTACGAGCTCTTCGGTGGCCCCATGCGCGACCGGATGCGGCTGTACTGGTCTCACTGCGGGACCACGCGGGCGCGGCTGGGCCACGTGCTGGGCACGCCGCCGCTGAAGACGTACGACGACCTCGCGGCGCTGGGCCGCGAGGTGGTGGCCAAGGGCTTCACCGCGCTCAAGACCAACATGGTCATCCCGGGCGAGCCGGCGACGGTGTACTTCCCCGGCTTCGCGAGCGGCATCAACACCACCGACGGCGCGCCCACCGTGGAGATCCTGGGCGCGATCGAGAAGCTGATCGGCACGTTCCGCGACGCGGTCGGCCCCAAGGTCGGCCTCTGCCTCGACCTCAACTACAACTTCCGCACCGAGGGCGTGCTGCGGGTGGCCAAACTCCTGGAGCAGTTCGACATGCAGTGGGTCGAGTACGATAACTGGGACCCGCAGGCACTCCTCCAGATCAAGCAGTCCACGTCCACCCGGCTCGCCTCGTGCGAGAGCCTGGTGACCACACGGCAGTACCGCCCGTTCTTGGAGCTCCACGCCGTGGACGTCGCCATCATCGACGTGCCGTGGAACGGCTTCTCCCAGTCCGTGCAGATCGGGCGCATGGCCGAGTGCTACGAGATCAACATCGCTCCCCACAACTACTACAGCCATCTCGCCGACCTCCATTCCCTCCACCTCTGCGCGGTTCTCCCCAACGTGCGCATCATGGAGATCGACATCGACGACGTGGCGTGGAAGAAGGACCTGGTCACGCGCGCCCCGCAGATCCGTGACGGCCACATCTTCCTTCCGGACGGGCCGGGCTGGGGCGCGGACATCGACGAGGAGGTCCTACGCGCCCATCCCTGGCCGGCCAAGGGCAGCAAGCCCATGTTCTACGGCATGGACGCCGAGCAGATGGCGCGGCGAGCCTAGCTCAGGGGAGGCGGCGGAAGAGCCCGGGGTAGGTGACGACGAGCCCGTCGGCATCGACCTCGATCTCGCGGACGAAGTCGATGTCGAGGGCCGCATAGCGGTAGCGGCGGCGCGGCTCCAGGCAGGTGTAGCGCTGGGGATCGATCACCGCCGTCGCCGTCGTGCCGTGGGCAAGCACGATGTAGACGACGTTGAGGTCGGCGGACTCGCCGGCGCCGAGGCCGAGACGGCGTATCGGCAGGGTGTTGGTGAAGGGCGTGATCGGCAGGTCCACGTCGATCCCGCCGTCCAGATCCGGCCGCGGCGCGCCTGCGCCGTCGCGCCAGTGACCCTCGCCGTCGCCCATCAGCACCAGGGGCGGCCCGGCGCCGAGCTGTCCCGCCTCCACGCGCCGGGTCCGCCAGCCCGCATCGCACTCGATGCGGAAGCGCGCGGCGAAGGGGCGCCCGTCCTCCTCGGCGCCCATCACCATAGCCTCCGCGACGATCGCGTCGGGTCCCTCGTGGAGCACCAGGTGCTGCATTCCGGCGCCCGCCCAGTCCTGCCAGCGGGCCACGAGGGTCCTCCGGCTCATCCTCACCCCCGTCGGCCCCTTCGGGGGGCGAGGATCAGGACGTCCGCGTCTTGAGATACGAGTTCTTCACCGCGATCTTGTCGCCCTTGAAGGTGAAGACGTCGCAGCCCGTGACTTCCACCTTCTTGCCGTCGGTGGTGGTGCCGGTGAAGAGCCACTCCGAGAGCCCGCGGTCGCCCGATACGAAGTGCCGCGCCTCGCCGAAGTGCACGTCGGGGAATCGCTTGAACACGCCGGCGAAGCCCTCGCGCACGGCGTCCTTGCCGACGAAGCGCTTCCCCCACGGGTCGGGGCCGGCGGAGATCTCGAACACGCAGTCGTCCGCCATGAACGTCATGAGGTAGTCCACGTCGTGCCGGTTCCAGCCGTCGCCGAACGCTTCCAGATCCTTGATCGTGACCATGTCGTTGTCCTCCGTGCGCGTGACGATGCCGCCGAAGCGCGCGCGCGTCAAGCGACGATTTTCCGAGCGCGTTGTATGGGGGCGGGCGCCGGCGGCCACCGGATGTATCGCGGTCGGTCGGCGATCAGGCGAGCAGGAGCTTCAGCCCCCCGGCCACCGCGATCACGATCAGCGCCAGCGCGAGCGCGCGCCGCGGGATGCGCGCGTTGAGGCGATAGCCCAGCGAGGTGCCGACATACAGGAGCGGCGTCGTGATCACCGCGAGCAGCGCCAGATGCCAGGTGATGAAGCCGATGGCGCCGTAGGCCATGAGCTTGAGGAGATTGGCGCACACCACGACCGCCTGGCCCGTTCCCACCACCACCGCCGTGCCCAACCCGAGGCCGGCGAGATAGGGTCCGAGGATGATGCCGCCCGAGTTGGCGACGATCGACGCGATGCCCGCGCCCAGTCCCACGGCCACGCCGGCCGGCGCGGACGCCTGGGAATGGCCGCGCGGCACGCGCAGCAGGGCGGCGAGGCAGTAGAGGTAGATCGACATCGGGTCCGACAGCACCATCTGGCAGCCCAGGAGGCCCAGCACCGTCGACGGCGGCATCACGAGGGAGAGCAGCGGGGTCAGGGTGAGGCCGATGCCGCCGCCCACCGCGGTCTTGAGCACGCCCAGAATCAGCGCGGCCGCGGCGGCCAGCAGCGTCTCGGTCAGGTCGGGGAGCGGCAACCCGCGGAGCTTAGCGTATCCTGAGCCCCGCGAGGAGGAGCTGCGGCATGGCGGATGAGCATCGCGGGACGCCGCTCACGCGGCGTGCTGCACTCGGGCTGGGCGTGGGCGCCCTCGCGATGGCGGGGAGCCGCCCCCTCGTCGGCGTGGCGCTGGCCGCATCGGCGGCCCTGCTGGAGCGCCGCATTCCCTCCAGCGGCGAGATGCTGCCAGCCGTCGGCATCGGCACCTGGCGCGTGTTCGACGTTGGCGCATCCGACGAGGCGCGCGCGCCCATCAAGGAGGTGCTGCGCCGCTTCACCGAGCTGGGGGGGCGCGCCATCGACTCCTCGCCGATGTACGGCGCCGCCGAGTCGGTGGTGGGCGACGCGGCCACCGAGGTCGGCGTGCTTGCCCGCCTCTTCCTCGCCACCAAGGTGTGGACCAGCGGCCGCGAGGCCGGCATCCGGCAAATGGACGAATCCTTCCGGCGCCTGCGCGCGGCGCGCGTGGACCTCATGCAGATCCACAACCTGCTCGACTGGTCCACGCATCTCCGCACGCTTCGGGAGTGGAAGGCCAAGGGCCGGATCCGCTACGTGGGCGTCACCCACTACACCGAGAGCGCCTACGACGAGCTGGAGCGTGTGCTCCGCGCCGAGGCGCTCGACTTCGTCCAGGTGAACTATTCGGTGGACGAGCGCGAGTCGGAGCGCCGCATCATCCCGCTCGCCCGCGACCGGGGCGTGGCGGTCATCGCCAATCGCCCCTTCGCGGAAGGCGCGCTGTTCGGTCGGGCGCGTGGCAAGCCGCTGCCCGCGTGGGCGGCCGAGATCGATTGCGAGTCGTGGGCCCAGCTCTTCCTCAAGTGGATCCTGGGCAATCCCGCCGTCACCTGCGTCATCCCGGGCACGGGCAAGACGGAGCACCTCCTGGACAACATGAGGGCGGCCACGGGGCGCCTCCCGGATCCGGCGATGCGGGCCCGGATCGCCGCGGCCCTGCGCTAGGCGGCCGCGGCGGCGGATCGCGCTCGACCGTCGTCCGGGCGAGACGCGCCGAGCGCGCCAGATCTTCGGCGCGCTCGGCTTCCAGGCTCTCGATCAGGAGCAGCTCGCTGGCGTCGAGCCAGCCCATCAGCTCAAACCCCGACGCTGTCCTGACCGCGCGGAGCATTCACGTCGTCGGGCGGCGGCGCCGCGAAGGCTCCCGAGGTCACGAACAGCGTGATCGCCAACGCCACGACCCACAGTGCGATTCCGATCTTCCGCATGTGCTGATTCCTCCTGAGCGAGATGGACAGCATGGCCGCTCAGGGGAGCAGGCTCCGTGCCAGACCGTAGTCGCGCGAATTCATTGAACACGCCGCCGCGGCGATCCGGGCATAGGTTCCAGGTCGAAAGCCGCGCGTTTCGTATTGAAACGGGCGTGCCGCCGCGGCCGTCACGCATTCGTGATATTTCGCGGCTCTGCGCGCCGCCGCGCGCGGCACGCGATTTGCCTGGGAGAGTAGACTTACTCCCGGGAGGGTCCGCATGCCCGCGCCGCTGATCCTGACGTGCGTGTCGATGGTCGCGTTCGCGATACAGCTCCTGATCTTCGTCTATCTCTACCAGTCCCACCGCGTGCGCTTCTTTCAGTATCTGCTGCTCGCCTGGGGCGCCTACACGCTGTCCAAGGCGCTCAAGCTGTTCGACGTGCTCGTGCTCCAGATGGACCAGTCGAGCTTCGTCACCGAGCTCGCGCCCATCGCCGCGGTCGGGTTCACGCTCGCCGCCGCCTTCGCGCATCGCTGGGACTATCGCCTGACCGCGCGCGACGCGCTCGCCGGCTTCGGCGCCGCGGTGATCCTGGCGTTCGCCGGCTGTCTGGGGCCGAATGATCTCGGCGAGCGCGTGGTGGGGGCGGGGCTGGGCGCGGCCCAGATCGCCGCGGGCCTTCTCTTCTGGCCCCAGCGCGGGCCGACTCCGCGCTTCCGTGGCGCTCGCCTCCTCGCGGGGCTCCTCTCCCTGTGGGGCCTTCACCGCATCGCGACCCAGTTTGTCAGCACGCAGGACGGCTCGACCGGCTACATGACGGTGCACGGCGTTTACATCACGATCTACTTTCTCTCGACCTTCGCCGTCATCATCATGGTCCTCGAGCGCGCGCGGACCGAGAGCGAGCGGCTGCACGCGCGGCTGCGCGAGGCCGAGCGGCTCGCTACCGCCGGTGAGATGGCCGCGGGCATGGCGCACGAGATCCGGAACCCGCTGGCCGCCATCGTCAACGCCACGGCGCTCCTGACGGAAGACGGCGCGCTCACGGCGGCAGAGCGCGCGGCCACCCTCGGCGCGATCCGGACGGAGGCGCGCCGCCTCAACCGCATCCTGTCCGACTTCTTGCGCTTCGCCCGTCCTCAGGAGGCGCACCGCGCTCCCGCCGACATCGCCGAGGTCGTGGAGCACGTGGGGGCGCTGGTGCGGGACGACCGCTCCCGCGCGGCCCGCGTGGACGTGCGGGTGGCGATCGACCCCGGGGTGCCGCGCTTCCCCTTCGACCGCGACCAGATCACCCAGGTGCTGTGGAACGTGGCGCTGAACGGCGTGGAGGCGATGGACGGCAAGGGCAAGCTTTCGCTCGAGGTGGCGCGGCAGAACGGCGACGTGGCCCTCGCGGTGTCGGACACCGGTCCCGGCATCCCGCAAGAGAAGCTGCCGCGCGTGTTCGAGCCCTTCTACTCGGGCAAGCCCAACGGCAGCGGCCTCGGCCTGACGATCGCCGAGCGCATCGTCTCGGCGCACGGCGGGCGCATCCACATCGACTCCGAGCCCGGCCGGGGAACGCGAGTCACCATGTTGTTCCCATTGGAAGTCGCCTGAGCATGGCCCATCTCCTGGTCGTCGACGACGAGACCTCGGCGCGCACCACGCTCGCCCTGCTCCTCCGCAAGCGCGGCCATCGCGTGCTGGAGGCGAACGGGGTCGCCGCCGCGGCGAGAACCCTCGGCGAGGAGGTGTTCGACCTCGTCGTGACGGATCTCCGCATGCCGGACGGGGACGGCCTGGACGTGCTGCGCGCGGCCAAGTCGCAGGCCCCGGCCACCGAGGTGATCCTGCTCACCGCCTACGCGGAGTGGAAGTCGGCGAAGGAGGCGATCCGCCTGGGCGCGCTCGACTATTTCGAGAAGGGCCAGGAGCCGGACGAGCTCTACCGCCGCATCGACAAGGCGCTGGCGGGCCGCGAGCTGCGCCGCGAGAACGAGAACCTCCGCGCCCAGCTGCGCGAGCGCTTCGGGCTGGCCGGCATCGTCGCGCAGTCGCCGGCCATGCACGCGGTGCTGGAGCTGGTGGCGCGCGTGGCGCCCACCGACGCCACCCTGCTCATCCAGGGCGAGTCCGGCACGGGCAAGGAGGTCATCGCCAAGGCCGTGCACCACGCGAGTCTGCGGGCGACCCAGCCCTTCGTGGCCGTCAACTGCGGCGCGGTGCCGGAGACCCTCCTGGAGTCCGAGCTGTTCGGCTATATGCGGGGCGCCTTCACCGGCGCCACCGTGAACAAGGTCGGGCTCTTCGAGGAGGCGCACGGGGGCACCCTCTTCCTCGACGAGATCGCCGAGATGCCTGCTGCCCTCCAGGTGAAGCTCCTGCGGGCGCTCCAGAGCGGGGAAGTGCGGCGGCTCGGCGCCACGCAGCCGTCGACCATCGACGTGCGGGTGATCGCGGCCACCCACGGCGACCTGACCGCGATGATCACCGAGGGACGGTTCCGCGAGGACCTCTTCTACCGGCTCAACGTGATCCAGCTCTCCCTGCCGCCGCTCCGCGATCGGCGTGAGGACATTCCCGCCCTGGCCGAGCACTTCGTGGGGCAGGCGGCGAAGAAGCTTGGCCGCGCCCTGCGGCTGTCCCCCGACGCGCTGGAGCGGCTGCTCCGCTACCCGTGGCCGGGCAACGTGCGCGAGCTGGAGAATGCCATCGAGCGCGCGGCCATCCTGACGCGGCTCGACGCCATCTCGCCCGAAGACCTTCCGCCCCATGTCTCCGCGGGCTTGCACCTCGGCCCCTCGCCGGCGCTGCGGGGCCAGATCACGCTGGCGGAGGCGGAGCGCGAGCACATCCTGCAGACGCTCGAGCGGGTGGGCGGGAACCACTCCGGCGCCGCGGAGGCCCTGGGCATCGGCCGGACCACGCTCTGGCGCAAGCTCAAGGAATACGGGATCGAGCGCTGGTCCGGTGTTTCAGGTCGGAACGGACGTTCCATGTAGAAACGTCCCCCCTCTTCCCCGGCGTCGCGCAAGGGGCCGGAAATGCGGACGCCGTAAATGGCACCCGCCTTGAATACGTCCCTTCATCATGCTCAGGCTCATCAAGAACGACTCACCTCGGCGGATCGATCAGGTCATCGACTACTTCGGGGAGCGTGCGCGCAGGATCCGGGCGCGGCGGCGGGCGGCGGAGGCGGCGACGTCACCGTCCCGCGCGCAGCTGCGGCTCATCCCCTCGCCCCGCTGACGCCTCAGTCCGCGCGCAGAGCGGCCAAGACTTCCTTGGCCCAGCGCGACTCGAGGCGGTGCGGCGGTGAGTAGTTGACCCCGCTCGTGATGCGCACGCTGCCCTCCGCCTCTTCCGGCGTGTCCTCGAGGACGTCCTCCACGGTGATGTCGAAGCGCGCCAGCCCGTTGAACACCCGCGGCGGCGCCCCGGCGCGGCACTTGAGATAGACGATGCGCTCGGGGTCCACCAACAGGAAGGTGGCCACGCGCCGCGATTGGAGATTCGACGCGCTCCGGCTCCGTAGGTTGATCGCGACGCGGAGGTTCTTGGAATCGACCGCGAGGACTTCCAGGTACGTGCACAGCATCGGGTGGGGGAACCCGTCCGGCCCGAGCGTGATCATCGGCAGCACCCGGCCCAGCAAGCGTGTGACGTCTTTCTGCGAGAGCAGCTCGACCAGGCCGGCGGGCAAGAAGCGGCCCAGGGATCGCGACATGGCTACCCTCCGTCCCCGCGGAGATCCTCCACGAAGCTGGCGACGAGGTCGTCCACCAGTCCCATGATCTCCGCGCCCGAGCGCCGCCACGGCGCCCGCGCCTGACGCTCCACCTGCCAGACCAGCGCGGGGATGGGCGCGCCCGCCGCCGACCCGCGCTCGCCGACCACCACGACCTGCCGTTCCACGGTGAGCCGCACCGAGCCGAGGCCGTAGGTGCCCGACATCGGGAGATAGAACCCCCGCAAGTCGTTCCCGCTGACCTCGCGCACGGCCACCACCAGCCGCAGCCGGTCCAAGCTTCGTGGATCGGGCGTGGGCGCGTTGGGGCTTCCCAGCAGCGCGTCCTCCAGACGCTTCTCGACCACCTCGGGCGCCAGCTGTGGGTGATCCGGCGTGAAGATGACCTCGATCCCCACGCGCTTGATCCCGCGCAGGCCCGGCCAAGCGGCCGCGGCGGCCGCGTCGGCCGCGTCAGCGGCCGCAAGGGGGAGAGCCGGGGCCACGTCGAGGCCCCCGCTGATAATGGTAATAGCGGCGAGCCCTGTCAGTGCGCGCCGCATGCGGGCCTCAGTACCCGCGCGCGCGGTCGACGGCGTGGAGGAGCGGCTGGCCCGCCAGGAATCGCTTGAGGTTCTCCACGAACAGCTCAGCCACGACCGAATCGCGCTGGGGATGGAGGCCCCCGATGTGCGGAAGCACGGTGATGCCGGGCGTGCGCCAGAAGGGATGCGCGACGGGCAGGGGCTCCACCGCGAACACGTCCAGGATGGCGCCGGCGATGACCTTTCGTTGAACGGCGTCCACCAAGTCCGCGTCCACGATCAGCTCCCCGCGCCCGAAGTTCAGGAGATGCGCGCTGGGCTGCATCTTGGCCAGCCGGGCCGCATCGATGTAGCCGCGCGTCTCCGGCGTCACCGGCAGCAGCAGGAGCACGAAGTCGGACTGCGCGAGCACCTCGCCCGTCTCGGCGGGCGCGTAGACGCGCTCCACATGAGGGACGGGCCCCGGCGAGGCCTTGGTGCCGATCACGCGCATCTCGAGCGCGGCGGCCTTTCGCGCCACCTCCACGCCGATGGCGCCCAGCCCGAGGATGCCGAGCGTCTTCCCCGCGAGCGTCTCCGACACGCGCCGCGTCCACTTACTTTGCTTCTGGTCCTCCACGATCGCCGCGTAGGGCTTGGTGATGTGGAAGAGCGCGCCCAGGATGTTCTCGGGCATCTGGACCCGATGCGTGCCGCGCGCGCAGGTGAGGGTCACCGCGGGCGGAAGATCGGGCAGGCTGAGCCAGCCCTCCACGCCGGCGGTGAGCGACTGGATCCAGCGCAGGCGCTCGGCCTTGGGCAAGAGACCGGGCTTGGCGCGGAAGGCGAGCAGCGCCTCGCACTGCGCCCAGTGATTGGTCGGCGGCTCGGCCCCGCCCTTCACGGCGATCACCTGCACCTCGCCGGCGAGCCCGGCGTCCGAGATGGCCTCGCGATAGGGCGCGTCGTTGTCGTGCCAGAGAATCACGAGGGGGGCGGGCATAGGACGAAGGGCAGTGTAAACTCGCCCCCATCATGGCGCAACCCGTGATGAGCTCCGGAAATGTGCGGCCGGCGCGCGCGCTCGTCGTGGGCGCCTCGGGCCAGGTGGGGGGCGCCCTGATGGAGGCCCTACGCGCGCGTGGCCACGAGGCGACGGGCACGTATGCCGCGCATCCGGCCGAAGGCGCCTGGCCGCTGGACCTGACCCACGGGGACGCGGTGGAGCACGCCGTCATGTTCGTGAAGCCCGACTGGATCTTCTGTCCCGCGGGGCTCAGCCACGTGGACTACTGCGAGGCACATCCGGACGAAGCGATGCGGCTCAACCGCGACGCGCCGCTGCACCTGGCGCGCATGGGCCAGCGGCTCGGCGCGCGCTTCGTGTACTACTCGACGGACTACGTGTTCGACGGCGTGGGCGGCCCGTTCAAGGAGGAGGATGCGGCGCGGCCGCTCAACGCCTACGGGCGCAGCAAGCTCGCGGGCGAGCGCGCCTTGCTCGACGCGATCCCGCGCGCGCTCGTGCTGCGCACCAGCGTGGTGTACGGCCCCGAGGCGCAGGAGAAGAACTTCGTCTACCAGCTGATCCGCGCCTGCCGCGAGGGCCGCCCGTTTCGTCCCGCGTCGGACCAGCGCGCCAGCTCGACCTACAATCCCGACCTGGCCGCGGCCAGCGTGGAGCTCTGCGAGCAGGGCGCGGAAGGCCTCTTCCACGTGGCGGGGAGCGAGACGCTCGACCGCTGGGCCTTCGCCCGGCTCATCGTGACGACGTTCGCGCTGGACGGCTCCCAGCTCACGCCGGTGAAGACGGCCGAGCTGGGGCAGCCCGCCGCGCGCCCGCTGGACGGCGGCCTGAATGTGGCGAAGGCGCAGGCCCGGGTGCGGACACGCCTGCGCGGCGTCGCCGAGGGCCTGCGGGCGATGCGCGATGCGCTGGCCGCGCGCGGCCGGTAGGACCAGCCGACCGGCGAACCGGCGCGGGCGCTGTCGAATCGGCGGAGACCGCTCGACCATCCCATGAGGACAGGGTGCGAAATGAGCGTGTCCGTCGATACCCGGAAAGCCGGCCGCCGCGAGTGGATGGGGCTCGCCGTGCTCGTGCTGCCCTGCCTGCTGGTCGCGATGGACCTCACCGTGCTGAACCTCGCGGTGCCGTCGCTCAGCGCGGCGCTGGCGCCCAGCGCCTCCCAGCTCCTGTGGATCGTGGACATCTACGGCTTCTTGATCGCGGGCTCCCTGATCACGATGGGCACGCTCGGCGACCGGATCGGCCGGCGCCGCCTGCTCCTGATGGGCGCGGCCGCATTCGGCGCCGCCTCGGTGCTCGCCGCCTTCGCCCCCAGCGCCGGCACGCTGATCGCCGCGCGCGCGGTGCTGGGCGTGGCCGGCGCCACCTTGATGCCGTCCACGCTCTCGCTGATCCGCAACATGTTCCACGACCCGTCGCAGCGCACGACCGCCATCGGGATCTGGACCACGAGCTTCTCCATCGGGGGCATCCTGGGCCCGCTGCTCGGCGGCATGCTGCTCGCGCATTTCTGGTGGGGCTCGGTGTTCCTGCTCTCGGTGCCGGCGATGGCGCTCTTGCTCCTGCTGGGCCCGATGCTTCTCCCCGAGTTCCGCGAGGCCGAGAGGGGGCGCTTCGACATCCCGAGCGCGGCGCTGTCTCTCCTCGCCATCCTCGCGGCGATCTTCGGCGTCAAGCGCATCGCCGAGCACGGCCTCGGCCTCACGCCGCTCGCGTCGATCGGCCTCGGCGTCCTGCTGGGCGCCGCCTTCATCCGGCGCCAGCGCCGGCTCGAGGATCCGCTGATCGATCTCGCTCTCTTCGAGCGCGCGGCGTTCAGCGCCTCGCTCGGCGTCAACACGCTGGCGTTCTTCGTGATGTACGGCGTGTTCCTCTTCATGGCCCAGTATCTCCAGCTCGTGCTGGGCCTCTCGCCCCTCGCCGCCGGGCTCTGGACGGTGCCGTCCTCCGGCGCGTTCATCGTGGGCTCGCTGCTGACTCCGGTGGTGCTGCGGCGCGTGCGGCCGTGGCGGATGATGGCGGGCGGGCTCATCATCTCCGCCATGGGATTGCTCGTGCTCACCTGGGTGGACGGCGAGTACGGCCTCCCGCCCATCCTGATCGGCTCCATCGTGGTCCTGCTGGGGCTGGCGCCCGTCTACATCCTGGCCACGGATCTGATCGTCGCGAGCGCGCCCCCCGAGCGCGCCGGCGCGGCCTCCGCCATGTCGGAGACCAGCGCAGAGCTCGGCGGAGCGCTCGGCATCGCGATACTTGGCAGCGTCGGAGCCGCGGTGTACCGCGGGATGATGGCGGCGGCCCTGCCCGCGGGTGTCCCCGCTGACAAGGCCGAGGCGGCGCGCGCCACGCTGGGGGGCGCGCTTTCGGCGGCGGAGAGTATCGGAGGCCCGCAGGCCGTCGAGTTGATGGCGCGCGCGCGCGAGGCGTTCGCGCAGGGGCTCGAGGTGACGGCGGTGATCGGCGCGGCCGTGGTTCTGGCCGCGGCGATGGCGGCCGCGTTGACGCTGCGCCGCGTGGCGTAGCGAGGAGGGTGTCATGATCAAGGGATTCGGCGGCGCGACGATCTGGAGCGAGGACCTCAACAAGCAGCTCCTGCCCTTCTACCGGGACACGCTCGGCCTGCCCGTGGGCGTGCAGACGGAGGGCTTCGTGGTGCTGGGTCAGCCCGGCACGGCCGTCCTGTGTCTCGGCACGCACAGCGAGGTGCACGGCAAGAACGCGGACCCCTCGCGGCACATGGTGAGCCTGATCACCGACGACGCGAAGGCGGAGTTCCAGCGGCTGAAGGACGCCGGCGTGGAGTTCGTGGAGCGGCCCACCGACTACGGCCAGTTCCGCATCGCCACGCTCAAGGACCCCGAGGGCAACCTGGTCCAGCTCCTGGAGCGGGTGGGGTAGGGACGATGGCGCCCGGCGCGTTCGCGTCCGGCGCGCGCGGGTAACTCACGAGCCCAGACAAAGGAGGATCAGGTGGCCGCGAGCAAGGTGGTGTGGGTGGGACGGGGCCTCTCGGTGCTGATCACGCTGCTGCTCCTGTTCAGCGCCGCCATGAAATTCGTCAACAACGCCGAGGTGAAGGAAGGCATCGCGCACCTGGGACTCCCCGAGCGCATGCTGATCCCGCTGGGCATTCTCGAGGCATCGTGCGCCATCCTCTTCCTGATCCGGCCCGTGGCCGTGGTCGGCACGATCCTGCTCACGGGGTATCTCGGCGGCGCCATCTGCACCCACTGGCGCGTGGGCGACCCCTTCTGGCCGCAGATTCTCCTGGCGCTCTTCGTGTGGCTGGCGATGTATCTGCGGGAGCCGCGGCTGAAGGAGGTGCTGCCTGTTCGCCGCTGATGACCGGGACGCTGATCGCGGGGTCCCCGCGACGCGCGAGGGAAGGCGGCCCGACCCGCGGAGGCCGGGCCGCCTGTGCGTGGGTTACGAGCGCGCGGCGCTTCGCTGCTCGAGCTCCTTGCGGAGCGCCTGCTCCTTCGCGACTTCCTCGGGGGGCATCACGTCGGAGGGGAAGTCCTCCACCTCGAACACCGGGCGGATCTCCACCTCCTCGCCCTCGCTGAACGGGATGCGCTTGGCCCACTCGATGGCCTCGTCCTTCGACTTCACCTCGATCATCCAGAAGCCCGCGAGCTGCTCGGTGACCGGCGTGAACGGACCGTTCTTGATGGTGGGCGTCGCGCCCTTGGTCTTGCCGAACTTCACGCGGACGCCCTGCGAGGTTTCCTTCAAGCCCTCGCCGGCCAGCATCACGCCCGCCTTCGTCATCTCCTCGTTGTAGCGCCCCATGGCGGCGATGAGCTCGGCACTGGGCATTCTGCCCAACTCGGAATCTTTGTTCGCCTTCACCAGCATTATGAATCGCATGTCGTCCTCCTTGTCCCTTGTCGAATGGGTAGGGCCTCATTCGACCAGGGAATGACTACAAAATGAAGGAGAGATGAGCCCATGAATAACGCACTTTCCAAGACGCGGCTGGGGCGGATGCACGACGCCATGGCCAGCCATGTCGAGCACGGCGGCATCCCCGGCCTGGTCACGCTGGTGTCCCGCCGGGGCGAGACGCATGTGGACGCGATCGGCAAGATGTCGCTGCGCGGGCGCGCTCCCGTGCAGCGGGACACCATCTTCCGCGTCGCCTCGATGTCGAAGCCGGTCGTCGCGGTGGCGGCGCTGATCCTCGTGGAGGAGGGGCGGCTGCGCCTCGACGACCCCGTCGATGCGGTGCTTCCCGAGCTGGCGAATCGCCGCGTGCTCAAGCGCCTCGATGGGCCGCTCGAGGAGACGGTGCCCGCGGCCCGACCCATCACGCTGCGCGACCTCCTCACCTTCCGCCTGGGCTTCGGGCTCGTGATGGCGCCGCCCGGCGCGTATCCGATCTTGAAGGCGCTTCAGGAGACGGGGCTGGCGGTCGGGCCGCCGCGGCCGCAAGACGCGCCCGCCCCCGACGAGTGGATGCGCCGGTTCGGCACGCTACCCCTCATGCATCAGCCCGGCGAGCGGTGGATGTACCACACGGGCTCGGACATTCTCGGCGTGCTGATCGCGCGCGCGTCGGGACAGCCGCTGGGTGACTTCCTCCGCGCCCGCATCTTCGAGCCGCTCGGCATGAAGGACACCGGCTTCAGCGTCCCGGCCGGCAAGATCGAGCGCCTCGCCACGAGCTACTGGACGAACTTCCAGACCGGCGCCTTCGAGGTGTTCGACGAGGCGCGCGGCGGGCACTGGAGCACGGCGCCCGCCTTCCCCTCCGGCGGCGGCGGGCTCGTCTCCACCGTGGACGACTTCCTCGCCTTCTCGCAGATGCTGCTCGACCAGGGGCGCTTCGGCCGCGAGCGCATCCTCTCGCGGCCCTCGGTGGAGACCATGACCACCGATCAGCTCACGGCCTCGCAGAAGGCGGGCTCGGGTCTGGTCGGCGGCTACTTCGATGCCCACGGCTGGGGCTTCGGCGTCGGCGTGGTCACGCGGCGCGAGAGTCCGAGCGAGCCGGTTGGGCAGTACGGCTGGGACGGCGGCCTCGGCACCACGTGGCGCTGCGATCCCACCGAGCAGATGGTGACGATTCTCTTGACCCAGCGCGCGTGGACCTCGCCGGCGCTGCCGGCGGTGCACCGCGACGTTCTCACCCTGGCCTATCAGGCGATCGACGACTGATCGCGCGATCATCACGCGACAAGGAGACCCGATGGAGATGCCGGCGGCGACGAAGCAGCACCAGTGGCTCCAGCAGCTGGTTGGCGAGTGGACCTTCGAGGGCGAAGCGATCATGGGCCCCGACAAGCCGGCCGAGCGCAGCAAGGGCTACGAGAGCGTGCGCGCCCTGGGCGAGTTCTGGGTGGTCGGCGAAGGCGAGGGCGAGATGCCGGGCGGCGGGCTCGCGAAGATGCTGATCACCCTCGGCTACGATCCCGCCAAGGGCTCGTTCGTCGGCACGTGGGTGGGCTCGATGATGCCCACCCTCTGGGTCTACGAGGGCCGGCTCGATCCCGCGGCGAAGGCGCTGACGCTCGGCGCCGAGGGCCCGAGCTTCACCGGCGATGGCAAGATCGCACAGTACCAGGACATCATCACGCTCGAGAGCGACGATCACCGCACCCTCCACTCGCAGGTGCAGGGCGAAGACGGCACATGGACCCGCTTCATGACCGCGCACTACCGGCGGGTGAGGTAGGCCGCCGATGCTGCGCAGGATACTGGTCGCCGCCGTGGTGGTGGTCGGCGCGGTGGCCGCGGTGATCGCCAGCCGGCCTTCGGAGTTCCGCGTGGCCCGCGCGACGACCATCGCCGCGCCGCCCGCGGTGGTGTTCGCGCAGATCAACGACTTCCACAAGTGGGAGACGTGGAACCCGTGGGGCAAGATGGATCCGGGCATGAAGCAGTCGTACGAGGGCGAGCCCGCCGGGGTCGGCGCGGTGTACCGCTGGTCGGGCAACAACGAGGTGGGCGAGGGGCGGATGACCATCGTGGAGAGCCGCCCCAACCAGCAGGTGAAGGTCCAGCTCGAGTTCCACAAGCCCTTCGCCGCCACCAGCCTCGCCACGTTCACGCTGATGCCGCAGGGGATCAACCAGACCCTGGTCACGTGGAGCATGGAGGGCCAGAACAACTTCATGGCCAAAGCGGTGCACATGGTGATGAACATGGACACGATGATCGGCGGCCAGTTCGAAAAGGGGCTGGCCGCGATGAGGACGGCGGCGGAGGCGGCCGCGAAGTCGTAGCCTTCGCTAGGCCCGCGTCACCTCCAGGATCGGCCGCACCTCCACCGTCCAGAGCCGGGCCATGGGGATCTTGGCCGCGATCTCCATGGCCTCGTCGATGTCGCGCGCCTCGATCAGGATGAACCCGCCCAGCTGCTCCTTCGTCTCCATGAACGGGCCGTCCGTCGTGAGGACCTTGCCTCCGCGAACGCGCACGGTGCGGGCGGCCCGCGGCGGCTGGAGCGCGTTCGCGGCCACGAAGTGGCCCTGCCGCATCAGGACCTGGTCGTAGTCCAAGCTCTCGTTCTTCATCGTGTCCGCCTCGCCGCGGGTCAGCTGCTGATGAACGGCCTCGTCACCGAAGAGCATGCAGAGGTAGCGCATGGGTTAGTATCCTCCTCGTCCCCTGGTCGCGCGGAAGCCCGGCCAATCGACATTTTCCCGGCCCGGCCATCTGTCGAATCTGGCCCCCGGCGTTCGACCAATGGTAAGGGAGGGCGGACATGTTCTACGGGTGGACCCTCGTGGCGGTGGGCTTCGTCGTGACCTGCATCGGCATGGGCGCGATGATGTCGCTGAGCATCTTCCTCCAGCCGCTCAGCCAGGCCATGGGATGGTCCCGCGCGGGCATCTCCGCCGCCGGCCTCCTGAACTTCCTCGGCATGGGCCTGGGCTCCTTCGTCTGGGGGGCCATGTCCGACCGGTTCGGCACGCGCGCGGTCGTCATCTCCGGCGGCGTGCTCCTGGGCGGCGGGCTCGTGGCGGCGAGCCAGGCCAACACCCTCCTCCAGTTTCAGCTCTGCTTCGGCGTGCTCGTCGGCCTGGCGATCGGGAGCTTCTACGCCCCGCTGACCGCCCTCACCACGAAGTGGTTCACCGAGAATCGGAGCCTGGCGGTGGCCCTGGTCTCCGCGGGCATGGGGCTCGGCTCCACCGTGCTGGGCCCGCTCGTGCGCGGGCTCATCACGAGCTACGACTGGCGCGTGGCGATGATCGTCGTGGGCAACATCGCGTGGCTGGTGATCATCCCTGCCGCGCTCCTCGTGCGGGAGCCCGCGCGCGCCGCCGGCCTCTCGTCCGCCGGGGCGGGGATCCCGGCGGGGCCCGAGCTGACGGCGGCCCAGGCCTTCCGCACGCCCCAGTTCGCCGCGGTCGCCTTCACGCACTTCTGCTGCTGCGCGGCGCACTCCGGCCCCATCTTCCACATGGTCAGCAATGCCATGGACCACGGCATCAGCGCGATGACCGCCGCCACCGTGTTCGGCGTGGCGGGCATCGGCTCCCTCGGCGGGAAGATCCTCTGCGGCCTCATCGCCGACCGGATCGGCGCCAAGCGCATGATCCTGATCGGCCTCACCGCCCAGGCCACGGCCATCGCGCTCTACACCCTGATCGGCTCGGCGGCGGCCTTCTACGCCCTCGCGCTCGGCTTCGGCTTCTCCTACGGCGGCGTGATGCCGCTGTACGCCATCGTGGTGCGCGAGTACTTCGGCGCCAAGATCATGGGCACGGTGTTCGGCGCCCTCGGCGCGGTGGCCACGCTCGGCATGGCCATCGGCCCCGTGGCGGGCGGCTTCTTCTACGATTCCTTCGGCAGCTACTTCTGGCTCTTCGCGGGCTCGGCCGGCATCGGGCTGGGCGCGGTGGCCATCGCCGCCACCTTCCGCCCGCCGCAGCCGGTGCAGGTGCCGCTGCCCACGCCGAGCCTGGCGGGCTGACGCGGAGGCGCGCGATGCGCTACATGCTCCTCATCTACAAGGACGAGGCGTGGTGGGACGCGCTCACCGCGGCGGAGCAGCGCGGGCTCGTGCAGAAGGCCATCGACTACGCGGAGCCCCGAAGAACCGGCGGCTTCTATCTGGGCGGCGAGCGGCTGCAGGGCACGGACACTACCACGATGGTGCGGATCAAGGACGGTCGCCCGCTCATCACCGACGGGCCCTTCGCCGAGACCAAGGAGCAGCTCGCCGGGTACATGATCCTGGACGCGCCGAACCTCGACGAGGTGCTCGACTTCACGCGGCATCACCCGCTGGCCCAGGCGGGCCTCGCCATCGAGATTCGCCCCCTGCGCGGGGGCCCCGGGGAGATGGACACGGGCGCGAAGCCCGCCCCGCGGTTCTAGAGCGAGCGCCGGTAAGGGCCCATCTGCGTCGGCTGGACCCTTCTCGCCGCTCGCTAGTGGGGGAGGGCGAGGAGGGTGTCGAACGCGTTGGCGATCGCCACCGCCTGATCCGGCCGCACGCCCGATCCGGGCAGGGCCGCCATGCGCCTGATGGTGGCGAGACGCTCGGGCTGGGTCTTCAGCACCATCAGGTTTACCGTCGCCTCGTCGTGGCAGCGCGCGCAGCGCAGCACCAGCATCGAGGCGCCGATCTTCTCGAGCTCGTCTGGCCGGATGTCGGCCCCCGGATGCGTCTGCATGCGCTCGATGGCCTGCTGGAGCTGCACGGGCTCGAGTGTCGCCGCCGCGCCGAGCCGTCGCGCAGTGTGACAGCCGATGCAGTTCTGGGTGAGGATCTGCCGGATGGGCAGCGGGCGCAGGGCGGCGATGTCGCGCTTGGTGGCGACGTCCGCGGGCAGGCTCGTCAGGCGCTGCCGCACCTCGCGCACCTGCGCGATCAAGGCGAGCGTCAAGATGAGATTTGCCAGCACCACCAGCGTGACGACGATGCGGACGCCGGAGAACATGTCAGGACGCGGTGGCGGCGCCCGCGCGGTGCGTGGCGCCCGCGGGCGCGGCATGCGGGCGTGGCGCGGCGTGAGGCGCGCGTAGCTCCTCGTGGATCGGGAGGATGCGGATCAGCACGCCGTACACGAACACGGCGCCCGCCGTGATGCCGAGGGTGATGAAGATCTCGGCCAGCGCCGGCACATACGTCTCCCAATGCCGCACGCGGAGGCCGATGACCGCCACGTTCAGGCGGTGCAGCAGCACGCCCCCCACGATGAGGGCGCAGGCGGTGGCGAGCCCGGCGGGGCGCTGCCGCACCTCGGGCAGCATGAGGAGCACCAGCGGGAGCAGGAGCCCCAGCCCCACCTCCGCCCAGAACGCGATGGCGAACCAGTTCCAGGCGAGCATGGCGTCCGAGGCGCCGCGGGCCAGGAGATCGCCCATCTGGAACGCGAGGAAGAAGGCGACGACCCACACCTCGATGCGCGCCAGGCTCGCCAGCATGGCCATGCGCGGCGCGAAGCCCAGCCAGCGCGCGGCGGCCAGGTGCTCGAGCATCGCGAGGGCGGGCCCGGCCATCATGGCCGAGAAGAGGAAGAGCAGCGGGAGGTTCTCCGACCACCAGAGCGCGTTGATCTTGTGCGGGATCAACACGAGCAGGGTGCCCAGGGACGACTGGTGGAGGTGCGAGAGCGTCACGCCCAGCAGCATGACGGGGATGTAGATCATGCGAATGACGCGCAGCGCGCGCCCCCAGCCGAGCTCCTCCGCCGGTACCTGCGCCACCTCGATGAGCAGCACGGTGAGGTAGAGCGAGGCGCACCACCCGACCTCGTAGAGCGCCGCGGTGGGCGCCCACGAGACGAGGATCATCCAGACCATCCACGGCCGCCCGAGCTCCACCATCAGCATCAAGATGGCGCTCGCGTAGGCGAGGAACGCCATCAGCACGGCGGGCCGCAGCATCGCGTGGAAGCGGTGGAGGCCCAGCAGCTCGACGAGCAGCGTGATCGTGAAGCCCACGCCGCCCACCGCGATCGTGGTCATGATCCCGTAGCCCACCCACCAGCCCCAGGGATAGGCGTTGTTGATGTTGGCGACGCTGGCGATGCCGGTGGCGTAGCGGATCAGGGTGAGGACGCCGCCCACCGCGATGATGGCCAGCAGCACGAAGTCCCACCACGTGAGGCGGAAGCCCGCGAACAGCCGGCCGATGCCCAGCGCGTCCCACAGGGGCCGAACTCCCGCGCGCCGGGTCTGCACGCTCACGCGTGGTGCTCCTCGGGCCCGCGGTTCTTGTTGCGGCGGTGCACGATCCACGCGAGCGCCCCGAAGACGGCGTAGAGGAAGCCGAACACGTGCGGCGTCACCCGGAGCCAGCGATGCGTGAGATCCGGCATGGGCTCCTTCGGCAGCCCCGTGATGTAGCCGATCTGCTCGAAGGGCACCGAGGAGAGGTGGAGCACGCTGGTGCCGCCCACCTCGTCGAGCCCATAGATCTGGGGAACGTAGGTGCCGGGCGAGGTGGCGATCCGGCGCTTGGCCTCCACCACCATGTCGTCGCGGTCACCGAAGCTGATGGCGCCGGTGGGGCACACGGTGGCGCACGCTGGCTTGAGCTGCGCCTCGATGCGGTCGGCGCAGAAGGTGCATTTGTGGATGAGCGGCGCGCGGCTCTCGTAGTCGTACTTGGGGATCAGGAACGGGCAGGCCTGCATGCACGCGCGGCAGCCGATGCAGCGGTTGCTGTTGAAGGTGACCGGCCCGAGCTCCGTCTTCCGGAGCGCGGTGGTGGGGCACGCGGAGGCGCAGGCCGGCTGCTCGCAGTGCATGCAGAGCTGGCGGCCGAACACCCAGTTGGGGCGCGCCCCGGTGGTGATCTCGTTGAAGGTGATCAGCGTGTAGTTGTTGGCGTCGAGATCGCGCGGGTTCTGGTAGCCCGGCCCTGCGAAGAAGTCCGTGTGATCCGCCGGGCGCTCGTTCCAGGACTTGCACGCGATCATGCAGGCGCGGCACCCGATGCACCGGGTGTTGTCCTGGATCATCGCCTTGGTCTTGACCTTGGGCGCGCCGGGCTTCGCGGGGACCGGATCGCTCATGCGCGGGCCTTCTTCTTGAGATTGCAGAGGAACACCTTGGTCTCCGGGATCCAGGAGTTGGGATCGCCCACGCTGGCCGTCAGGTCATTGGCGATGTCGCCGGGCACGATGCCGGCATAGCCCCAGTGCCAGGGGAGGCCGATCTCGTCGATGAGCTTGTCGTCCACGTAGTAGGGCTGGAAGCGCTCGGTCACGAGCGCGAAGACCTCGATGGAGCCCCGCGCGCTCGACACGACGACCCGGTCGCCGTTCTTGATGCCCTCGCGCGCGGCCAGCGCCGCGCCGATCTCCACGAAGGCGTGGGGCACCAGGCCTACCAGCCAGGGCATGTTCCGGCTCATCGCGCCGGTCTGCCAGTGCTCGGACACGCGGTAGGTGGTGGCGACGAGCGGGAAATTCTCCACCGTGCCGTACTTGTCGAAGTCGGTGGAGCGCCACACCTGGGCGCAGGGGCTGGACTGCACCGGCGACAGGAGGTTCTTCACCGGGCTCTCCACCGGCTCGTAGTGCTCGGGGAAGGGCCCGTCGACCAGATCCGGCGAGAAGAGCGCGCCGACGCCCGAGGCCAGCATGATGAAGGGATTGGTCGCGCCCGGCGGCATGGCGCCGTCCGGCACATCCCCCTCCCACGCCTGCTTCTGCGCGTCCCAGCGGATCACCCACTTGCGCGGGTTGAAGGGCTCGCCCTTCCGGTTCACCGAGGCGCGGTTATAAAGGATGCGCCGGTTCATCGGCCACGCCCACGCCCACCGGGGATGGAGGCCGATGCCGTTCGGGGCATCCGCGGGGTCGCGCCGGGCGGCGAGGTTCCCCTCTTCCGTATAGCCGCCGCAGTAGATCCAGTTGCCGGACAGCGTGCTGCCGTCGTCCTTGAGCTGAGCGAAGGCTGCCACCTGCTTGCCGGCGGCGACGCGTGTCCCGTCCGCGCCCGTCACGTCGGCCGTGTAGCGCCCGTTCAACTCCTTCGCCACGCGGTGCGGATCGGCCTCGTGCTGCCCCGGCTCCGTGTAGTCCCACGTGAGATGGCGGATCGGGTCGGGGAAGACGCCGTCCTTCTCGTAGGCCGCCTTGAGCGCCCGGGCGAGCCCGTCGATGATGTCCAGGTCCGGCCGGCTGTCCGCGATCGGCTTCACCGCGCGGTAGCGCCACTGCGCCCAGCGGCCGCTGTTGACGATGCTCCCTTCCTTCTCCACGCCGGAGCATGCGGGGAGGACGAACACTTCCGTCTCGATCTGCTTGGGATCCACCCCCGGCCGTTTCCAGAAGCCCGCCGTCTCGTGCTCGAAGAGGTCCGCCACCACCAGCCACTCGAGCTTGTCGAGCCCCGCGCGCACCAGGCGCGCATTGGCCCCGCCCACCGCCGGGTTCTGGCCGAAGCAGAACATGCCCTTCACGTCGCCCGCGAACATCGCGTGGGTGAGGGCGAGGAAGGCATAGCCCTGCCCCTGGAACCCGCGCCCGAGCTTCGGCAGATTCGCGAAGGCGAAGCCGTGCGGGGCGGCGGCGTGCTCGCCCCACCAGGCCTTCAGCAGGCTCACCACGTACTTCGGCGTGTTCTGGAGCCAGTTGACACTCTGCTGGTTGGCCGCCACCGGCGTCACGCGCTTGAGATAGTCGGCCAGGTCCGAGTCCTCCTCGATCGGCATCTTGAGGTAGCCGGGGAGGATGTCGAAGTTCAGGCCCTGGTCGGTCGAGCCCTGCACGTTCGACTCGCCACGCATCGCGTTGACTCCGCCGCCCGCCACCCCGATGTTGCCCAGCAGGAGCTGGAGGATGGCGTAGGAGCGGATGTTCTGCGTCCCGTGGCTGTGCTGCGCCGTGCCCATGGCGTAGAGCCAGGTGCCGGCGCGGTCGGGCGCATAAGTCGAAGTGTAGAGATCGCACACCCGCAGGTAAGCTTCCTTCGGCGTGCCCGTGATGCGGCACACGGCCTCGGCGTTGTAGCGCGAGAAATGCTGCTTTAAAAGTTGCAACACGCAGCGCGGATGCTTGAGGGTCGGATCGCGCCGCGGCTGTCCCTTGGTATCCAGCGCAAAGGCCCAGCGTGCGCGGTCGTAGCGCTTCTCCTTGGGATCGAAACCGGCGAAGAGCCCGTCGGCGAAGCTGTAGTCGTCGCCGACGATCCAAGAAGCGTTGGTGTACTCGCGCACATACTCTTCCTGAATGCGGTTATGCTCGAGGGCATAGTTGATCATGCCGCCGACAAAGGCGATGTCCGTGCCGGAGCGCAGCTTGGCAAACACGTCCGCGATTGAACTGGTGCGATTGAAGCGCGGGTCCACGTGGAGGATATAGGTGCCGCGCTCCTTGGCGCGTGCCAGCCAGTTCATGGAGATTGGGTGATCCTCCGCCGGGTTTCCGCCCATGATCAGCACCACATCAGCGTTGATCATATCGACCCAGTGGTTGGTCATCGCCCCTCTTCCAAACGAGGCCGCCAGACCGACGACCGTCGAGCTGTGTCAGAGCCGGGCCTGGTGTTCGACGTACACCAGGCCGAGGGCCCTCATCAGTTTCACCAGGAGATAAGCCTCCTCGTTGTCCAACGCCGAGCCGCCGAGACACGCCATGGCCTCGGTCCGGTTCACCGTAGTTTCATTCACCTTGGTCTTGAAGCTTTTGTCGCGCGTCTCTTTCACCCGCGCGGCGATCCGTTCAAGGGCCCAGTCCCAGCTCTTTTCCTGCCAAGCGTTGGCGCCCGGCGCGCGGTAGAGCACTTTCTGCAAGCGACGCGGATTGTTCACCACCTGAATGCCCGACGCGCCCTTGCTGCACAAAGTGCCTTCGCTGATCGGATGGCCGGGATCACCTTCGATATTGATCACCTTGCCGCCCTTCGTCGAGACCACCTGACCGCAGCCGACGCCGCAGAATGGACAGACTGTCGTGGTAGCGGTTGCGCCGCGGGTTTTGATCGGTGGAATCGCCGGGCCGCAGCCCGACTGTGACAACGCGCCGATCGCCACCGTGCCAGTCGTCAATCCCTTGAGAAACTGGCGGCGCGTTGGCCGCGGAGTTGCTTCCTTGTCCGCGCTATCGTCGCTGTCACGTTGCAACTTTTCGTCATCTTTATTTTTCATCCAGACCTCGTACGCGTTTTCATCGACTCTTCCTTAGGCGTTCCAAGTATTCTCCGTTTAACCTGCCACTTTGCCCGCTTCTGTTACCCTATTTGGCGGCTTGAGCCGCTTTGCCGTCACGCAACGCGTTCTGACCTTTCCTGGAGAAATCGATCGACTCGCCGAGAATCCGCGCGGCCTCCTGAGGCGCGTGGAAGCCCGTGGAGTTTTCCGCCTCGACAAAATCGAGATAGAATTGCGCCTTGCGCTGAAAGTCCTGCGCCATGGCGAGTTCCGTGTCGCTCTTGCCCGCGGTCTTCGCCGCTTTGAGATCCTTGATCAAATCCATCAGCGCATCCATCGCCACGTTGCGCAACTTGTAAGTGCGTTCCTGAATCGTCTCGACTCGCGCCTTGAGCTCTTCCTCCGGCCACTTGTGGCAGGTCTGGCAAGCGCGATTGATATTGAGCACGGGGCTGCGCACGTGATGGTCGCTAATCTTGAGCGCACCTTCGCGTTTGTAGGGCATATGACAGTCGGCGCAGGTGACGCCGGAGCGCGCATGGATCCCCTGATTCCACATCTCGAACTCCGGATGCTGCGCTTTGAGCACGGGTGCGCCGCTGTCGGCGTGCGTCCAGTCTTTAAACTTCGCCTCGTCGTAGTAAGCCAAAATCTCTTCGACCTTAAACCCTTTGGCCCAAGGATAGACGAGTCGCTTTTCCGGTCCTTTGAAATAATATTCGACGTGACATTGGCCGCAGACATAGGCGCGCATCTCCTGGCGCGTCGCCTGCTTGTTGACGTCGTAGTTCTGGATGCCCTGGGTGGCCTTGAACGCGCGGATGCCTTCGATAAATCCTGGGCGCGTCACCCGCAACTGCATGGTGCTCGAGTCGTGGCAGTCGATGCAGGCCACCGGATGCGTGACCAGCTTGCGCGCCTCGAAGAAAGGCATTTGATTGAATTTCTCGAAGCCCGCGATGAGATCGCCGTTGCCGGCCTTTTTGTACGGGAGGTACACCGACGCGTGGCATTGAATGCACGTACCGGGTTGTTTGACCACCTGCTGGCGCTCGGTGAAAGTCTGATCGTCGAGCATGTAAGCATGGCCGCGCTCTTCGCGAAAATCTTTAGCGAATGCGTAACCCGCCCACATGATTTTCAAACGCGGGTCGTCTTCGATCTTTGATTGGGAAATGACCGAACGCGGATCGGCTTTGGTCGGCGTATGAGGCAGCGCCTCGCTGCCGCCGTAGCGGGTGCGCACCTGGTCCACCGTCTTTTTGTAGTCGTCATATTGCAGCGGAAAGTTTTTGCCCCATACGGCGGGATCGTCGATATCATCGGTCAGTTCAACGACGCGATAAAACGGATTGCGCGCCTCCTGCTTGCGCTCGAAGATATTCATTAGTAACGCGACACCAACGATGGTGGCGAGCACAGCCGCGCCCACTATGAGCAAGAAACGGCGGCGACGCCGGCGAGCAAAAGCATCATTATCGATGGTCTCAGCCATAGATTCTCCTCAAACGATTCTGCCTGTGATTCAGCCCATCAATGCAAATGTCCCACCGAGTCGTGGCAGCGCAGGCAGGCGAGTTGCCCGCCGGCCGGCGCCGGATGAACCGGTTCGATGGCGCCGACAATCTCCCCATGGCAGTTGCGGCAAGCTTGCTCGGTGATCTCCCGGCTGTGCGGCTTGATTTGAATATTGTCTTCGTAGCCGCCCGTGGTGAAAAAGAATGAATGCCAGAAGCCGTTGGACGCCTTCGTCGCATACTTGCCGATGAAGTTTGCCGGGGTGTGGCAGCTATTGCAGGTCGCGACCGCGCGGTGCGACGACTTAAGCCAGCCGTCGAACTGTTCGCGCATAACGTGGCAGTTGGCGCAGGCCGCCGGGTCATCGGTCAAATAGGACCAACCCTTGGCATAGGCAAACGTGTAGGCGCCAATACCGACGGCAATGCCGATCACGATTCCGAGCATGATGCCTTGAATGGTATAACGCTTCATCGACGACTATCGTCCGGGCGGAACCGATGGATCAAGCCCTTCGCATTGATCAGTCATCCCGGGGCGTGGGATCGAACCACCCACCGTGAGGTGCCATCAGAGCGCTCGCCTGCTGCGGCCCCCACGTGCCCGGTTCATACTCATAAACAGGAGTGGCATTAGCCAAAACGGGATCCACAATCCGCCAGGCCTCTTCGACATAGTCTTGACGCGCAAAGCGACCCGAACTCCCTTGCACCGCATCGTCCAACAGTTCCTCGTAGGCGCCCATCTCGGCGGGATCGGATTGCTGGCTGATCACGAGTTCGACCGGTTGCCCTTCGAGCCGTTCGCCGGCTTTTTTCACCAACGCGCCCACCGCAATCATCAAATCGGGCGTTACACGGAAGCGAAAATAGTTGGCCGGAAGGGGAACCTCCATGAAGACCGCCGGGGGCTGGTGCAGCTTGACGACGACTTCGGTTGCCGTCACTGGAAGGTTCTTGCCCGCGCGGATGTAGAACGGCACACCCTTCCAACGCCACGAGTTGATCTCAAGCCGCAACGCCACGAAAGTTTCCGTCTGAGAGTCGGCTTTGACGCCCGGCTCGTCGCGATAGCCGCGAGACTGACCGCGCACGACATCCTGCGGCCGGAGCGAACGAATTCCTTTCAATACCTTGGCTTTTTCGTCCTGCAGCATCGCGACATCGAGGCCGGGCGGAGGCTCCATCGCAATATTGGTCAGAACTTGCAGCAGATGATTCTGCACGACGTCGCGGAGCGCGCCTGTGCGGTCGTAAAAATTGCCGCGACCCTGGACACCAAAGTTTTCCGCCATCGTGATCTGCACGCTTTCAACGCACTGCCGATTCCACAGAGGCTCGAGAAAAGAATTGGCAAAGCGAAAAAAGAGCAGGTTTTGAACCGCGTTTTTGCCCAGGTAGTGGTCGATGCGAAAAATATCCGCCTCGTCGAAGATACTGTGTACAACCCGGTTCAGCGCTTTTGCCGTGGCGAGATCGTGCCCGAAGGGTTTCTCAAGCACGATGCGCGCACCGTCGGCGCAACCGGAACTGCCGAGTTGCTGAATAACCGTCTCGAATACGCTCGGCGGAATCGCCAGATAATGCAGCGGGTGTTTGGCGTCGCCGAGGATTCGACGTAATTGCTGAAAAGTCGCCACCTCGGTGTAGTCACCGTCAATGTAGAGCAAGAGCCGGTTCAACTGGCTAAAAGCACTCGGGTCTAATCCGCCATAGTGTTCAACGCTATCCCGCGCGCGCGCTTTAAGTTGATCGAGCGTCCAACCCGCTTTGGCGACGCCGATAATCGGAAAGTCGAGCTTGCCGCGTTTGGCCAGCGCGTGCAGGGCGGGAAATATCTTCTTATGGGCGAGATCTCCGGTAGCGCCAAAAAAAACCAGCGCATCACAAGAAGGAGTGTTTGACACAATGTCTTCCTTCATAGGTTCGGATATCGTGTTCATCTCACTCAGCGCTTTCTCTGCTACGTTTTTCGTTTCGTATACCGCATGACCTTCAGACTCAAGCCATCGATGAAGCAGCGACCGTTGCGTGCTATTGCCAGAGCCATCGACATCTTCGATGATGAATGGCCGACCGGAACAATCGTGCTTGCCGGACGTTTCTATTTCAAATCTTACGGCCTTGATTCCGGCTTCTCCCGCCCGTACAAGCTCACGAGACGGGCAACCATCACCGCCAGAAATAGTTGACCGCCGACCCCCTCGACGATTGCCAAGCCGCGCGCCACGTCGGTGCGCGGCACGATGTCGCCGTAGCCTAGCGTCGCTAGGGTGACGAAACTGAAATAGAACGCGCTCATGCGCGAGAACTTACCGGGGAAGGCGAAGGTCCCAGGCCAGCTCTGTTCAAGCACCCAATAGAACAGACCGAAGAAAATTCCGGCGAGGAGATAGGCGCTGAGCGACGCATAGAGATGCTCGGCGTCGACGGACGCTGCGCGCATAGCGAATCGTATCGCGCCGGCTGACGCTAAGAGTCCAATCACGGTCCATATCCCCAGTGTCATCGCCGAGAGCGCCGGGTGCTCGAGCCAAGCGGTAATGGTGCGGGCCAGCCACACCAAAATCATCAGGGCCAGCAGAACGTTCCGCCCTTTTCCGGCATTGACCGGTAGCACCGCGGCGAGCAAATTAGCGGCGAGTAACCACTCGATTAGGTCTCCGGAAAATTCCAATGCGGCGCAAATGGGCGCGGCCACCAGTGTCAGCAGCAGAGTGTAGAAAAGTATCGTGTAGCGTTGGCGTAAATAAGCGCGCCCCAGCTCGCGCAGGCCCTGCTTTCCAACAACGGTGCTATCGCTCATCGCGGCACCGCTTCCGGCATTAAGTAAAATAAGAATGCCATGATGATGTACACCGTAATGAGTTGGACGCCCTTGTACCAGTTCGATCGCCCGTCCCCCGAAACCATCGCGCCAATTAAAACGGCGAGAAATAGCGAACCAATTTCCGCCCTGCCGAAGGCAAGCTCAAGCGGCTGGGGCGCCAGCGCATAACTCATCAACACCAAAGCAGGGGCAACAAACAGCGCGATTTGGATACAACTGCCGAGAGCGATGCCTACGGTCAGATCCAACTTATTTTTTCGCGCCATAGCGATCGCCGATCCACTCTCAGCGGCGCCACCGACGATGGCCAGAAAAACAATGCCAATGAAGACCTGCGACATGCCCAACGCTTTACCAGTCCCCTCGGCCGCACCGACCAAAATCTCACTCATCCACGCTGCTAATACCGAAGCTAACAGCAGGCTGCCGACCGCTCTTGGCATTCCCCAATGCTCGCCGTCGCCGTCGTGCTCTTCTTGACCGCCTGCGGCTGCGAAGAACTCAGGATGAGTCTTGAGCATGAAGAGAAGGTACAGCCCATAGGCGATCAAGAGGACGAACGCCATCCCCAGGTTGAGAAGTTGCTCTTGGCGCATCGTAGCCTCTGACGAAAAGAAGCGGCTGAATGCGCTCGGCACCACCAGGCTGATGACAGCGATGAACATCATCGAGCTGTAGAGCCGCGTGGCGCTGGGGTTGTATTCCTGACTGTGGTAACGCAGTCCGCCGAGGAGAAAAGCGACTCCCTGAGCCAACAAGAGATTCGCCAGTATCGCGCCGATGATCGAAGCCCGCACCATGTCGAACAGTCCCGCCCTAAGGGCAACCATGGCGATGATCAGCTCTGGGGCGTTGCCAAAGGTTGCGTTAAGCAGTCCGCCGACGGCATCGCCCGTCCGTGACGCAATGTGCTCCGTCGCCTCTACGATGAGGCTCGCGATCGGAATGATGGCCACACAAGCGGCAAAAAAAATCCATGTATAGGATTGCGGCGCCAAACGCTCAAGCGCCACGGTAATGGGCACAAATATCAGCAGCCAGGTCATTTTCATACAAGTTTGCGGCGGACGATATCCACGCTCCCGAGATCAGACGCAAGGATTCTCGGATTCAGCGATTACCGGAGTGCCGCCCGAAAATCACATCGCTCCAATACTTCACCGATCCAATTTCGGCGCTGCTAGCCCAGTTCGTGCCTTCGACGGTTTGAACTTTTTGAACGACTTGAACGGTTTGAACTTCTCCGATCATTGTCAACTAAAAGTAACGGCGATCCAGATCGGTCAACAATGTTCGCACATGCCCGGCGAGATAAGCGCAGCCATTGCGGTAGAAGGTTATCGCGAGATTGGGCCGGCTAGCGAATAAGGGTTCGAGCCGGTCAAACGGCAGCCGCAAGATGCTGCTCTTCTCTCTGGCGCGGGCGCACGCCGGGCGCTTGCCGCGGCTGAAAAAAGCCATTTCGCCGAATGATTGGCCGGAGCCGATCGTGACGATTGGCAACTCTTTGCCCGCCAACACGATATCCACGGTCGCCATCTCCACGACAAACATGGCGTCCGCCTCATCGCCCTCGTTGAAAATATATTCGCCCTGAAGATAGGTCCGGGACGTGGCAATTTCTGCCAGACAGGCCAAATCGTCTTTCGTGGCATCGCGAAATAGATAAACTCCCTTAAGCAGTGTCTCTCGATCCATGGTTTGCCTCCGTTTCACCCCCGCAGATCATTGCCAGCCGCCGCCGAGTGCGCGATAGAGTTGCGCCACGGCATTGATCTGGTCGCCGCGGGTACGTGCGAGCAATAACTCCTGATCGAATAGCTGCTGGTCAGCAATCAAAATTTCAAGGTAGTTCGCCAGCCCCGTGTCATAGCGCAAGCGAGAGAGACGGGCAGCGTCTCGCAGCGCCGTAACGCTTTCCTCCTGCTCGACGCGCACGTCTTTGAGTTTTTCAATTGCGACCAGGGAATCCGCGACTTCGCGGAATCCGTTTTGCGCCGTCTTCTCGTATTGAGCGAGTGCCTGGTCAAAGCGTGCCTTGGTTCCCTCATAATTCCAAAACAGGCGCCAGCCCTGAAAAATTGGTTGCAAAAAACCGCCGGAAACCGACCAGATCGCCGCTCGCTTGTCCGCGATGCTCGATAAATCGTGACTTGCACCGCTGAGCCCTGCGGTCAGTGAGAAGTTGGGAAAGAAAAGCGCCTTCGCTGCGCCGATGTTAGCATTGGCTGCCACCAGCAACTGTTCGGCGCTCTGCACGTCGGGCCGCCGTTCGAGCAACGCCGACGGCAAGCCGGTGGGAACTGTTGGCGGGTAATATTGGTCGGTTAAAACCGCTCCCCGCGGAATCGCGCCGGGGTTGCGTCCGAGCAGAAAGCTGAGAAGATTGTCTTGACTGGCGATCCGCCGTTCCAGATCGGGAATCACCGCGGCGGTGCGCGAGCGATTGGCGATGGCCTGGTCCAGTTCGAGCTGATTGGAAACGCCGCCGTTAACCCGTCGACGATAGAACTCCACCGTCTCATCATTGATACTTAAGGTCCTCCGGCTAATTTCCAGTTCCAGATCAAGCTCGCGCAGAAGGAAATAGAACTGAGCTACATCGGCGACTAAGGTGATGAACACGCCGCGACGCGCCTGTTCCGTAGCAATATAAACTCCTGTTGCCGCTTCTGCTTCACGCCGGATCCTGCCGAACACATCCATCTCCCACACCATGCCGAAGCCCGCGACCCAATTTTGAAAATTGCGATTAGCGCCAATTGACTGCGGCGGTTCGCTCGCCCGCGAGACCTGTTGCGCAGTGCCGCCGCCGTTCAAGTTGACTTGGGGGTAAAGAAAGGAACGCGCCACGCCGATTTGGCTCCGAGCCTCTTCCACTCGCGCGGCAGCGGTGCGCAAATCGTAGTTGTTGCGCAGCGCTTCGCGGGTCAAATCCTCGAGCACCGGATCCTTGAAGACTTCCCACCAGGGAACATCGGCAAGCGACTCCGGCGTTGATGGACCCTGCAGCCCCCGGAAATTATCTGGGATTGCGACTGTCGGACGGGTGTAGTCCGGACCCAGGGTGCACCCGGCAAAAAGAAAAGCGACGATCACGCCAGAAACAGTTCGCCTCATCTCAGTGTGCCCCTTCATGGGATGGTATCGCCGGAACTGCGCCCGGAGCCATTTTCTTCTTTCTCCCCAACCCTTCGACAAACGCGAAGTTGCCGGGAATCAGAAACACTCCCAACGCCGTTGCGACCAGCATCCCCCAAAACACCGCCGTGCCCATGACGTTCTGGGCTCCGGCTCCGGCTCCCTTGGCGAGCATCAGCGGCACGACACCCAGGATAAAAGCAAACGCCGTCATGAGGATCGGCCGAAAGCGCAAGCGCGCCGACTCCAGCGCGGCATCACCGGGCGCCATGCCTTCCTCGTGTTTCGCTTTGGCGAACTCCACGATCAGAATCGCGTTCTTGGCGGCGAGGCCGATTAGCATGATGTTGCCGATTTGAACGTAGACGTTGTTGTCGTAGCCCATCAGCCACACGCCGAAAAATGAGCCGAGGGCGACGAGGGGCGAGCCCAGCAGAACGGCCCACGGCAGGCGCCAGCTCTCATAAAGAGCAGCCAAGAGGAGAAATACGAAAATGATCGCGAGAGCAAAGGTCGGCCCAGCCGGCGGCGCGACTTTTTCCTGATAGGACAGGCTGGAATAAGCGAAGCCCAGCTCTTTTGGCATCGTCTGTTTGAAAACATCCTCGAGCGCGGCCAACGCTTGGCCGGAAGTGTAGCCGCGGCCGGGCACGCCATTGATTTCCACGGAGCGGAACAGATTGAAGCGCACCGTGATTTCGGTGCCGCCTTCCGAGGTAATGGTAACCAGCGTCGAGAGCGGGATCATCGTGTTGGTCGTGCGGCTGCGCACATAGATGTCGCCGATGTCTTTGGGCTTGCGCCGGTAGTCGGCCTCGGACTGCACGTAGACGCGGAACAAACGGCCGAAACGGTTGAAGTCGTTCACGTAACTGCCGCCCATGCTGGCGGACAGAGCCTGAAAGACTTCGTTGATCGGCACGCCGAGCTTACGTGCCTTCTCGCGGTCGAGGTCCACCTTCACTTGCGGATAGCGCGGATCGAAGGACGTGAAGAGGTTGGCCAGTTCCGGCCGCTTTCGCGCTGCCTCGAGAAACTGGCGGGTAAAGTCACCGAGCTGCTGCACGGTGAGGGCGCCGCTACGATCCTGCAACAGGAAATTAAAACCAGCCGAGGCGCCAAATCCGGAAATTGTCGGAATGTTGAAAGGAAAGATGATCGCCTCGGGAATGCTCGCCACCTGGCGCTGCACATTAGCCATGATGCCGCGCACATGGAGCGCATCGGAATGGCGCTCGTCCCACGGCTTCATGCGGACGAAAATCGTGCCGAAGTTGGGTTGGTAGGTGCTGGTCACCACGCCGTAGCCGCCGATGGTCGAGAAAGAATCGACCCCGTCAATCTTGGTTAGGATCTGCTCGACTTGTGACAATACCTTACTCGTGCGTTCGAGAGACGCCGCCGGCGGGAGTGTGACATTGACGCCAAATATCCCCTGATCTTCTTCCGGGATGAAGCCCGCCGGCAGCGCGCCGCCGAATAGGCCGGCGCCGACCGCCACCGCGGCAACAATCAAGATAGTGAGGATAGAGCGCCGCACCAGCAGCCGCGCGCCACCGACATAAGCGGTTGTCGAGCGATCGAAGCCGCGGTTAAACCAGCCGAAGAATTTTCCGAGCGGACCCCGCATCGGCCCATGGTGAGCCTTGAGTAGCATGGCAGAGAGGGCAGGCGCCAGCGACAACGCGCTGAAAGCCGAAAGCAGCACCGAAATCGCGATGGTCAAGGCAAATTGCTTGTACATCTGTCCGGTCAGGCCGCCCAGAAAGGCGACCGGCACGAAGACGGCTGAAAGAATCAGCGCGATGCCGATAACCGGGGCCGAGACTTCCTTCATCGCTTGGATGGTCGCTTCCTTCGGCTCCATGCCCTGCTCGATGTGGTGCATCACCGCTTCGACCACGACGATGGCATCGTCGACGACGATGCCGATGGCCAATACCAAACCGAACATCGACAGCGTGTTGACCGAGAAGCCGAGCATCGGAAAAAAAATGAACGTGCCGATCAGCGACACGGGCACGGTGAGCAGCGGAATGATCGTCGCCCGCAGGTTTTGCAGGAAGATGAAAACCACCAGCGTGACTAGGACGATCGCCTCGATAAACGTATGGACGATTCCTTCGATGGAGGCCTCCACCGCGGGCGTCGTGTCGTAAACGATCTTGTAGTCCATGTCGGGCGGGAACAGCGCTTTTCCCTGGCGCAGGGTTTCGTAGATCGCCTCAGAGGCCTGGAGCTGGTTGGCCCCCGGCAGCAGATAGACGGCCATGGTGCCGGCTGGCTTGCCGTCGAGCCGTCCAAATGAGTCGTAGTTCTGCGAGCCCAGTTCAGCGCGTCCAACGTCTTTCACGCGGACCTGCGCGCCGGTTTCAGTCTGCCGCAGAATGATGTTCTCGAACTCCTCCGGGTTGACCAGCCGCCCGGGGGCGCTCACCGTGTAAGTAAACTCCTGATCTTTCGGTGATGGCGCGGCGCCGACGCGCCCAGCCGGCGCTTGCAGGTTTTGCTCTTTAATTGCCGAGATAACGTCGGAAGGCGTCAGTGCAAGTTTGGCCAGCTTGTCGGGGCGCAGCCAAATCCGCATGCCATAATCCGCGCCGCCGAAAAGATCGACCTGAGCTATGCCGGGAATTCTTAGCAGCTGATCGCGCAGGTTGATGCCGCAATAGTTGGTCAAAAAGTTGGCATCGTAGCTTCCCTTGGGCGAGTAGACGGAGATCAGCATCAAGATGCTCGGACTTTGCTTCTTAACGGTGACTCCCTGCGCCACTACATCCTGCGGCAGCCGCGCCTGAGCCGACGAGACACGGTTTTGCGTCAGCACGTTGGCCGTGTCCTGGTCGACACCGACTTCGAAGTTGACGTCGAGCTGCATGCGCCCGTCGCTGGTGTTCGACGACTTCATATAGATCATCTTGTCGACACCGTTGACTTCCTGCTCGATGGGCGTCGCTACCGATTGTTCGACTGCCACCGCAGAAGCGCCCGGGTAGGTCGCCGTGACTCGGATGGAAGGCGGCGCCAGGAATGGGTACTGCTCGATGCTGAGACCCTTCAAGCTGAAAAGTCCCATCAGAACTAGAATGATGGCGATGACGATGGCAACGATGGGCCTGCGGATGAAAAAATTTGCCATGGCTTACTTCCTCTCAGCTCCCTTAGCCTTAGTCTCGGCCGGCGGCGCGCTTGGAGCAGGGGAAGTTTTCTCGTCGAGCGTTACGGTCTTCGCGCTTACCTGCACGCCCGGCTTCACTTTTTGAAGCCCTTCGACGATCACCTTTTCCCCCGGCTTCAGTCCCGAATCGATGATCCAGAGATTGCCGACGCGTTCACCGGCTTTGACCATGCGCTGCTCCACCGTCGCATCCGGCTTTACGACCATGACGTTGTAGAGCCCTTGAATCTCCTGCACCGCGAGTTGAGGCACAAGCAAGGCGCCTTCTTTAATGTCCGTTACGAACCGGGCTTTCCCATACTGGCCTGGGCGTAAAATGCGCTCAGGATTAGGAAAGCTAAACTGCCCCGTCAGGGTGCCCGTGCTAACGTCCACGGCCCGTTCAATCGCATCGAGACGACCTTTATGGTTAAATGTGGTTCCGTCCGCAAGAATCAGCTCGACGCCGAATTTTTTCTCAAGGGACTTATCTTTATCGGCGCCGCCCCGAGCGAGTCTGAGATATTCCGCCTCGGCGATCGCGCAGCGGAAGAGGATCGGATTGACCTGCGAGATCGTGTTGAGCAGCGTGTTTTCACCGCGCCCCACCAGGCTGCCGACTTTTTTCTGCGTTGTGCCGATCAGTCCATCGACGGGGGCAGTGATCGTGGTGTAGGCAAGATCGAGTTTCGCTTTATCGACCATCGCATCGTAAGCTGTGACCTGAAAACGAGCGGCCTCTTGAGCGGACAAAGCATTGTCCAGCTCCTGTTGGCTGACCGCTTTCTCCGCCGCCAGAGGTTTATAGCGCGCCACATCATTGTTGGTCTTGTCTAAGCGAGCCTTAGCAGTCGACAGATTCGCCTGGGCTTGAGAAAGCGCCGCTTGAAACGGCTGAGGATCAATCTTGTAGAGAACCTGACCTTTTTTAACGAACGAACCCTCCGTAAAGTTCATCGAAGTGAGATATCCCTCGACGCGAGCGCGAATCTCGACATCTTCGGAGCCCAAGGTGCTGCCGACAAGCTCGATGTAAATCGGCACGTCTTTTTGCACTACCTCTGCAACCGTGACTTCCGGTGGTGGTGGCGGGGGCGGTTCTTCCTTTGAGCATCCAGTTACTGCGGCGAGGATGACAAAAAGAACAAGAGCCGCTGAGAAGACGGTCGACCGACCTCGAATCGACCTGACAATTTCAAGGTTCACGTGATCCTCCAAAAACGTTCTGATTCAAATCGTTTGCCGAGTTCGTCATTGCAGCTACTCGATTCCCAACCTGATCCGAACTACGCGAGCTATCAGAACACACGTCATAATTAGCGGAATCTAAAAATTCTAGATATTGGACCTTAGTCCAATGTTAGCGGGCGAACGGTCACGAGTTTTCGTCGCGATCGTTGCATACCTCAGTCGACCCAGTGGAGCACGTTGCGCATGATGGACCAGCGTGGCTGACGTTTGCCCGCCTGCTTGCCCAGAATCCAGTGGCCGTAAAGTGCATCAATGGTCCCGTCGCGGCGCTTCAGTTCGATCCAGGTGTTAAGAAAAGCTGCAAAGTCCTTATCGTGCCGCGCCACCGGATAGGCGAGCGGTATCTTGACCGTGCCCGGTTCAGGCACGACCACTGCGTATTTCGGATAAAGTAAACTCAGCACCGAACCGCGTTCGGCGGGAAGAACTACGGCGTCAAAGGTCCCCTTTGCCAAACCAGCCTCGATTTGCTTCATCGAGTTCAGCACCGAAAGCTTCAGCGCTGGCGCGCGCGCTTTTATCGCACCGATGAAGTACGGCAGCTCAGGAATCGCTACGGAAAAATCGCCGAGCTCTCGAATGGCGGCCCAATTGGAAAATGTTTGACGCAGTTCGTCTTTTACCACGAATGCGAGGGTTTCGTCGAGGTAGGGCTCCGAAAAAAGAATCTGGCTGGCGCGCGGCGCCGTCACCGGAAATCCCGTCATCACCAAATCCACCTGCGCCGTCGCCAGCGCGCGCGGCACCCGAGCGCCCACTTCTTGCATTTGGATGAATTCAACCTTAACCCCAAGGTCCCGAGCCAGGAGTTCTGCCATTTCTACGTCGAAGCCGACTAAATGGCCATCTCGGGTCGTAAACACAAATGGCAGGCGATCGGCGAACACACCGACGCGGAGTATGCCGCGTTTGGTGATCGTATCTATGAGTGATCCCGGAGGCGCCGCGGTATTGTTGTCCAAATCCGTCGGTTGGATCAGGCGCGCATCGCCACTGGTCATGAGCGGGCGCATGCTATAGACCAGCTCTTGCCCGGCGAAGCTTCCCGCCACTGTATGGTTGAAAACGAGTCGCAAGCCGCCAATCATCAGAGCCGTGAGGACAGCAGTGATGCAAAGATAGCGGGCGATGCGCGCCATGTTGAAATGGAGCGATCCCACGATAGCGGCGCTGCCCAACAGCGTTACCGCCACAGTGTGGACCGCGGCTAAAAGAGAGCCGAAGCGCGAGTTGATCACACCGGTCGCGAGAAACAGCTGAAACGTATCCGCGGGAATATGGAACAAGTCCAACAGAAATGGCACGGCGGCATTCAGGCTGCCAAAGAAGGTTAAAAGCCCCGTCAGGGCCAGGCGCGGGTAGTCCGATACCGGCACTGCTGCGTCAGCGAACCATCCGGCGAACAGAATGAAGCTGATCGACAGCAGCTTGCCAGTATGGGGAAAATTGAACGAGGTTGGCACAATCACGGCGGGCAGCGCCCTTGTCCGGTCGTCAACCAGGCGATGCCGCTCGAGCAGTTCGTTGCAGGCCTGAATCAGGATCGGTAAGACGATAAACAAATCGGCCGCGACAAATGCCGTAATCAACGCGTCGCGTGTCGGGCCGAGCACCTCTTTATAACTGAACGGCGTCAGCGCCGAAACCAGGCCAGGTAATACCCACAGCGCAAACGAGCAGAGCCACGATCGTATAGGTGATCAAATACACCTGGATACGGGCGATCTGATCAACATTCAATGTACCGGCGGTGTTCGCGGCGATTGCGAAAACCCCGTAAGGGGTCAAGCTGACGACAAACTTCGTCGCCTTCGAAAGCGCCTCTTTGGCGATGTTGAAAACGTCCAGCGCGACTTGCTTGCGTTCTACGCCGATCATCGCGACCCCGAAAAAAATGAAGAAAAAAACTACGGCCGGAACGATATTATTGGACAACGCGTAAAATGGATTGGATGGGATAAACAGCTCGACGAAATTGAAAGGCCGGCGCTGCTCGAGCAGTGTTGTGCTAAAAAACGACGCGGTCTCAAGCACCGGAAACGCCAAAGGAATGAGGAAGGTGAAAAGCAATGCCAGACACCACAGGCCCA
>DATJFY010000089.1:0-19768 GCA_035495415.1 Verrucomicrobiia bacterium | reverse complement strand
GGGCGAGAGCGCCGTCGCGCGGCGCGCCTGGCCGGAGGCGGAGGACGCCCTGCGGCGGGCACTGTCCACCGCGCAGGCTATCGAGCACCCGCGCCAGACCTGGCTTGGCCATCTCGCTCTGGGGGGCCTTCACGACACATGCGGCCGAAAGGACGACGCGCGCGCGGCGTATGGCGCTGCCTGGCACATCGTGAAGGGGCTGCGCGACCGGACGGAGGACGCGGACATCCGGCGCGGGCTCGAGTCCCAGCCGGTGGTGCGCGAGATGCTGGAGTGGCTAGGGCGCTAGCCGCGATGCGCGGCGAGGTGCTCGAGCAAGAGTTGCGTCACCGCGGCGGGCGCCTGGTCGGTGGAAAAGTGCCCGACGCCGGGTAGTGTCTCGAAGCGGTACGGCGCTTTGACGTGCTCCGCCGTCCAGCGCGCGGCGCTCGGCCCCACCGTGGCGTCGGCGTCGCCCCAGATGTAGAGCGTCGGCACGGTGATCGTGCCCACCTCCGTGCCGGTGAGCGCGCCCGCCGCGCGATACCAGGCCAGCGCGGACTCGAGCGCCGGGCGCGTGCCCAGCACCGAGTAGTAGTCGGCAATCGACGCCTCGGGCACGCCGTTGTTGGCGAGGTTCCGCTTGAAGCGGCGGCCGTCGTCCTCCAGCAGCGCGTCCGCCGTCGCGGGATCGTGGAAAGCCATGTGGTGCCGCGAGCGGTGCTGCTGCTCGTCGGCGTTCTCGCGGAACGCGCGGCGGAAGGCGGAGGGATGCGGGCGCGAGAGTATTGTCAGCGAGGCGATCCGCTCGGGATGCCGGTGCGCCGTGGCCCAGGACACGTGCCCGCCCCAGTCGTGACCCACCAAGTGGAACGGCGTGCCGCCGTGGCCCGCGGCCTCGGCGAGGTCGAGCACATCCGCCACCAGACGGTCCACACCGTAGGCGGTGAGACCGGCGGCGGGGTCGGGACGCACGCCGGGCGAATAGCCACGCTGGTCCGGCGCGATGGCTCGATAGCCGCTCGCCCCCAGGGCCGGCACCTGCTCCCGCCACGAGTGCCGCGACTGCGGAAAGCCGTGAAGCAACAGCACCCGCGGCGCCTCTGGGGCACCGGCGACGTCGGCGGTGAAGCGGCCCTCGGGCGTCGCGATGGCGGTGGTCGTGGTCCCGGCGGGCATGGCCCGGCGATGCTATCATGGCGCCCATGAGCGAACAGGCCATCCGCGTCGGGTTCATCGGGGCAGGCGCCAACACCAAGCTCCACCACATCCCCAAGCTCCGCGCCCAGCCGGGCGTCGTGCTGGTGGGGGTCGCGAATCGCAGCAAGGCCTCCGGCGAGAAGGTCGCCAAGGAGTTCGACATCCCCAAGGTGTTTGGCGACTGGCGGGAGGTCATCGCCTCGCCGGATGTCGACGCCATCTGCATCGGGACCTGGCCGTACATGCACGCCGAGATGTCCATCGCCGCGCTGGCCGCGGGCAAGCACGTGCTCTGCGAGGCGCGCATGGCGATGAACGCGGCGGAAGGCCGCCGCATGCTCGAGGCCTCGCGCAAGGCGCCGAATCTCATCGCCCAGCTCGTGCCCGCGCCGCACACGCTCGAGACCGATTCCACGATGACCGAGCTCCTCAAGGACGGCTACGTGGGTGACGTGCTCGCGGTCGAGCTCCAGGCCGCGCAGGGGCGCTGGGTGGATCCCGCGGCGCCGCTCCACTGGCGCCAGGACATCACGCTCTCCGGCCACAATATCCTCAACATGGGGATCTGGTACGAGGCCATGTGCCGGTGGCTCGGCCATGCCAAGCGGCTGACTGCGATGACGCGGGTCAGTGTGCCGAAGCGGAAGGACGGCGACGGCAAGACCCAGGACGTGAAGGTGCCCGATCACGCCGACATCCTCACCGAGCTGCCCGGCGGCGGCATCGCCCACATGCGCTTCAGCGCGGTGACCGCGCTGGCCCCGCCCGCGGAAGTGTGGATCTTCGGCACCGAGGGGACTCTCCGCCTGGACGCCGATGCGAAGAGGCTATGGGGAGGCCGCAAGGGCGACTCGGCTCTCAAGGAGATCACCATCCCGAAGGAGAAGCGCGTGGGCTGGCGGGTGGAGGAGGAGTTCGTCAACTCCATCCGGGGCAAGGAGAAGGTCACGCGCACGAGCTTCGAGGAAGGCGTCCGCTACATGGAGTTCACGGACGCGGTGACCAAGAGCGCGACGACGGGTCAGACCGTCGACGTAAAGCCGCTCTAGGCCGGCGGCCTCCGTCGTGACCGCCTCCGCCGATCTGGCGGCCCTCTGGCCGCTCGATCCCGCCGTCACCTTCCTCAATCACGGCTCCTACGGCGCCTGCCCGAAGGCCGTGCTCGAGCATCAGGCTGCGCTCCGTGCCGAGCTCGAAGCCGAGCCCGTCCTCTTCCTGGGGCGCAAGCTCGACGAGCGCCTGGATGCCGCGCGGGCGAAGCTCGGCGCCTTCGTGGGCGCCGATCCCGACGACCTCGCCTTCGTCACCAACGCGACCGGTGGCGTGAACGCCGTGCTACGCTCGCTCGCCTTCTCGCCCGGCGACGAGCTCCTCACCACCGACCACTGCTACGGCGCGTGCAAGAACACGCTGGACTACGTGGCGGGTCGCGCGGGTGTGAAGGTGAACGCTGCGGTGGTCCCGTTCCCGCTGACGTCCCCCGACGAGGTGGTGGCTGCGGTAATGGCGAAGGTGACGCCGAAGACTCGTCTGGCGCTGCTGGACCACATCACGAGCCCGACCGCGCTGATCCTGCCCATCGCTCGGCTCGTGAGCGAGCTCGACGCGCGAGGGATCGACACGGTGGTGGACGGCGCCCATGGGCCGGGTATGGTGCCGCTCGACCTCAACACGCTCGGCGCCGCCTACTACACCGGCAACTGCCACAAGTGGCTCTGCACGCCGAAGGGCTCGGCTTTCCTTCATGTGCGGCGCGACCGGCAGGCGGCGATCCATCCGCTCACGATTAGCCACGGCCATGTCGGCGAGCGGGAGGGACGCACGCGCTTTCGGCTCGAGTTCGACTGGATGGGTACGAGCGATCCAACCGCCTGGCTCACCGTGCCCATGGCCATCGACTATCTCGGCTCGCTGATGCCCGGCGGCTGGCCCGCGCTGATGACGCGGAACCGGGCGCTGGCCCTGGAGGCGCGCGCGCTGCTGTGCGCGACGGTAGGCTCGAAGCCCGTCTGCCCGGACGAGATGATCGGCTCCATCGCCAGCGTCGCGCTGCCGGACAGCCCACTCACCAATCCCAAGTGGCGGCAGCCCGAGCCGCTCCAGCCGCGACTCTTCGGCGAGTGGGGCATCGAGGTGCCGGTCATGCGCTGGCCCGCCGCCCCCAAGCGGCTGGTGCGCGTATCTTGCCAGCTCTACAATCAGCGCGCCCAGTATGCGAGGCTCGCCGATGCGCTCCGGAAAGAGCTGGCCGCCGAGCCTCGCGCCTAGCCCTTCGCGCTAGCCCTGGCCTCGAGAGCTCGAATCACCTTCGTGGAGCTGGAAACCCACCCGAAGCGCATCTGAATCGTCAGCACCGAGGCCTCGTGATTGCCGCGCGGGAGACCGTGCCCCATCGGTTCGGCCGCGCAGTCCTCGACGAGGATGCACCGGTAGTCCCGGAAGAAGGCATCACGAATGGTGGACTCCACGCAGACGCTGGTCGTCCACCCGGTGACAACCAAAGACCTCACGCCACGACCGCGGAGAACGGTGTCGAGATCGGTGCCGTAGAAGCCGCTGTAGCGCGTCTTGTAGAGCACGACATCGGACGCCTGGGGGCCGAGCTCGTCGACGATGGCAGTGTTCCAGTATCTCGAATGAGAATCCGGCTCGCCCGGCCGTCCGGGGCAGCCACCATCGTCCCCACGGACGGATGGCGAATGCGATTCGGCGTCTCCGCGGCTCCGAGATCCGATAAATCTGGCCGATATCCCATCTTCAGGTAGACCACGGTGATACCGCCCTGCCGTGCTGCCATCAGTAGACGCCCGGTCGGCTCGATGACGGCTTGGTTAGGAGAGATATCGACGCCGGCGAGATCGAGCATCCATCCCGCCCTTGGCGCCGAAGTCGTTCTGCATGTCCACGACGAGGACGGCGGTCTGGCCTGGATCGATCGTGATGGCGTCGGGCCTCGCCTCGATCGTGACGTCCATCACGCGCGCTGCCCTCAGCCGCGCCCCACGAAGGGCATCTTCGTCGCCATGATGGTCATGAACTGCACGTTGGTATCCAGGGGCAGCCGGGCCATGGCGAGCACGGCATCGCCCACGTGCTTGACGTCGAAGAGCGGCTCCGGCGCGATCGTCCCATTGGCCTGCGGCACGCCCTGAGACATCCGCGCGGCCAGCGGGGTCAGCGCGTTCCCGATGTCGATCTGGCCGCAGGCGATGTCGTACTTCCTCCCATCGAGCGATGTGGACTTGGTGAGGCCGGTGATGGCGTGCTTGGTGGAGGTGTAGGCCACCGAGTTCGGCCGAGGCGCGTGGGCGGAGATGGAGCCGTTGTTGATGATGCGCCCGCCGCGTGGCGTCTGGTCCTTCATGATCTTGATGGCTTCCTGCGTGCAGATGAAGCAGCCGGTGAGGTTGGTGTCCACCACGGCCTTCCACTGCTCGAGGGTGAGATCCTCCATCGGGATCGCGGGCGCGCCGATGCCCGCGTTGTTGAAGAGCAAGTCGAGGCGCCCGAAGGCCTCCTTGGTGCGGGCGAACAGGCTCCGGATCGAGCCAGGGTCCATCACGTCGGTCGGTACCACGAGGGCCCGCGACTTGTTCGCGCCCGCGGTCTGGGCCACGCGCTCGAGCTGATCCTTGCGCCGTCCCGCCAGCGACACGTGATAACCATCACCCAGAAGCGCTAGCGCGGTCGCTTCGCCCACCCCGCTGCCTGCGCCCGTCACGATCGCGACCTTCTTCACGTCAGCCATGTCCGTCTCCTTTGGTGTCGGGTATCGTCAGCCGATCTGGTAGCGCTTCATCGCCGCGGGATCGAACTCGAGGCCGAAGCCGGGCTTCGGCGGGACGACGATCTGGCCGTCGACGAGCGCCGGCGTCTCCTTGAAGAGCTCGAGCGTCCACGGCATGTACTCCACGGTGAGCCCGTTGGGGATGGCGGCGATCAGGTGCACGTGGAACTCGGGGATGAGATGGCTCACCACCGGCAGGTTGAACGCTTCCGCCATGCCCGCGATCTTCATCCACTGGGTGATGCCGCCCGCCCGGAGGAGATCGATCATCACGATATCGATGGAGCGATGCTCCAGCATGTGGCGGAAGGGCACGATGCCGTAGTGGTACTCGCCGGCGGCGATGGGCGTGATGAGGTTCTCCGCCACTCGCGCCAGACCGGGGAAGTCGTCGTGCGCGACGGGGTCTTCCAGCCAGAAGAGCTGATAGGGCTCGATGCGATGCCCGATCTCGATGGCCTGGTTCACGCTCCAGAGCTGGTTGATGTCGCACATGAGGTCGATGTCGGGCCCGATCGACTCGCGCATCACGCGGACGCGCTCGATCGACTCGCCCACGGTGGCTTCGCTCCCGCACTGCATCTTCATCTGGCGGAAGCCCATCTTCATCAGACGCGGGCCGGCCTCGGCCAGGTACTTGATGGGATGCGGGCGCATCAGGGCGCCGCTCGCATACGTCGGCGCGCGGTCCCGCAGGCCGCCGAGCAGCGCGCACACCGACTGGCCCACCGCCTTCGCCTTGAGGTCCCAGCACGCCAGGTCCACCGCGGACAGGGCCAGTGAGTAGATGCCACCGGGTCCCGCATGGCTGGCGGCCCGGCGACACTTGGCCGCAATGGCCTCCACGCGGCTCGGGTCTTCGCCCACGGTGAGTCCGGCGAGGGTATCCACCGCCGACTTGAGCGCCGGCGTCAGCGCCCCGCCGAAGAAGGTGAGACCGACGCCGATCAGGCCCTGATCGGTGCCCAGCTCGAGCGTGACGAACTCGCGCGTGTCCGTGGATTGCGGCAAGCCGACGATCAACGGATTGGCCGCGGGCGTTCGAAGAACGGCGGTGGTCACGTGCGTGATCTTCATGGAGTCTCCATGGGCCGGTGGTGGGCGTCTATACTACCGCGGATGGCCACCGCGGTGACGGCGCGGCTCGAGCAGTGGCTGACGGCGGAAGGCGCGCGCTTCCGCATGCTGGAGCACGCCCCCGTCTTCACCAGCTCGGAAGCGGCCAAGGTACGGGGGACGCCGCTGGAATCCGGCGCCAAGGCGCTGGTCATGCTGGCCGCGGACGCGCCGGTGCACGTCGTGCTGCCCGGCAGCCGCCGCGTGGACAACGCGAAGGTGCGCGCCGTGCTGCGCACTCGCACGCTGCGCTTCGCCACTCCGGAGGAGCTGCTGGCCCTCACCGGCTGCGTGCCCGGCGCGGTGCCGCCGTTCGGCAACCTGTTCGGCCTGCCCGTGCTCGCCGATGAAGCGCTCGCCGCGCGCGAGGAGATCGTCTTCAACGCGGGAAGCAACACCCGGTCGATCGTCATGCCGTGCGCCGAGTTCTTACGTCTGTCCCGCGCGCGCGTGCACCCGCTCTCCAGAGACTGAGGGAGGCGACCATGGACTTTCAGTACACGCACGAGCAGGAGGCCTTTCGCAAGGAGCTGCGGGGCTGGCTGGCCGCCAATCTGCCTAAAGAGCTCTGCGTCGACGATCCCACCGACGAGCGCGTGGCCCCCGACCGCGCGACCTTCGAGAAGCGCGTGGAGTGGCAGAAGCTGATGTACAAGGCGGGCTGGGTCGGGATTTCCTGGCCCAAGGCCTACGGCGGGCGGGGCGCCACCCTCATGGAGCAGATCATCTACGACGAGGAGTGCTTCCGCGCCCGGGCCCCTGTCCTCCCGGGCTACTCCGGTATCGGCATGATCGGCCCCACGCTGATCGAGATCGGGTCCGAAGCGCAGAAACAACGTTTCATTCCGCGCATCCTCACCGCCGAGGACATCTGGTGCCAGGGCTTCTCCGAGCCCGGCGCCGGCTCCGATCTCGCCGGGCTCCGCACCCGCGCGGAGGACAAGGGCGACCATTTCCTGGTTAACGGCCAGAAGGTGTGGACCTCCGGCGCCCAGTTCGCGGACTGGATCTATCTTCTCGTGCGCACCGACCCCGCCGCGCCCAAGCACAAGGGCATCAGCTATCTCCTGGTGGACATGAAGACGCCGGGCATCACCGTGAGGCCGCTCGTGCTCATGAACGGGCACCGGCACTTCAACGAGGTATTCTTCGTCGATGTCCCGGTGCCCAAGGAGAATCTGGTCGGGAAGCTCCATGCCGGCTGGGGCGTGGCCATGACCACGCTCATGTACGAGCGCAAGGCCGGTGGCGGCCGCGGCCACGACGATCAGATCGCGCGACTGCGTGCGGTGGCGCAGACGATGTCGTTGAACGGCGCGCCCGCATGGGAGAGCCCGCTCGTGCGCCAGCGCTGGGCGCAGCTCGTGATCGAGGCGGCCGCGCTCAAGTACACGCGCTACCGGAATCTCACCCGCCAGCTCCGCGGCGACCCGCCCGGCCCCGAGGGCTCCATCCTCAAGCTGTTCGGCTCGGAGCTGGGCGTGCGCATCGCCGACTTCGCGGGCGAGCTGCTGGGGCCGCGCGCGCTGCTGAATCAGCCCGCGGTCGACGTTCCCGACGCGCCGCGCTGGTACAACCGGGTGATCAGCGCGCGGCAGTACACGATCGCCGGCGGCACCAGCGAGATCCAGCGGAACATCATCGGCGAGCGGGTGCTCGGCCTGCCCAAAGACTAGCGGGGCCGAGCTACGTGCCCTCGCGGGCGCGTCGACATTCGCGGTGGATGGCTTCGCCGGCCGCCGCCATCACGAGGGCGATGAGCGCGGCGAGGGCGGCGAACACCGCCCACGCGGCGCCGTAGGAGTCGCGTGACACCAGCACCGCGCCGAACACCGGCGCGCCCACCAGCAGCCCCACCACGATGACGCCAAAGGCGACCCCGCTCAGGAGGCCGGCCCGACGCGGCCCGCCGGCCTCCGCGCTGGCGATGAAGTAGACGCCGACCCAGCCGTGGGCCCCGATGCCGACCACGAAGGCCAGCGTGAAGGCGGCGAGGGACGAACGCACCGGGGCCAGCGCGTACGCCGCGAACACGAGTGCGCCGAGCAGCGAGGAGAGCACCAGCCAGGGCGTGCGCCGGCCACCCAGCCACCGGTCGCTCGCCGCGCCCAGGGCGAGACGGGCGACGGCGCCACCCGCCTGCGCCACCGCGACGAGCGCGCCGGCGGCCACCGCGTTCCAGCCGAGCGCCTGCACGCCGTAGAGCGGCAAGTAGGCGAGCACGGCGGACTGGAGCATGCCGAGCGCGATGCCCGTCGCGAAGAACACAAGGAGCGCGGGCCGCCGAAGCCACCACCACGCGTCATCGTCGGCTGCCGCGTCGGCGGTCCCGACCGCGCGCGAGTCGGCGAGCGGAGCGAGCGGGCGCCATGAGGACACCGCGGGCAGGGCGATCACCAGCGCGCAGGTGGCGACGGCGGCACGCCAGCCGAGCCACGCCGCGATGGGCGGCAGCGCCAGCGCGGAGATCACGCCGCCGACGGTGAGGCCCATTTGCTTGATCCCCATCGCGATGCCGCGCTCGCGCACCGGGAAGAGGTCCACGATGGCCTTGCCGAGCACGGGATTCACCACGCTCCAGCCCGTCCCCGCGACGATGAGACAGGCGAGGAAGAGCCAGAATCCCGGGGTGGCGGCGGCGAGCGCCAGCCCGGCGGCGGCGAGGGTGAGCCCGCCCAGGAAGGTCGGCCGCACGCCGAGGCGGTCGGCGAGGTGCCCCGCGGGGAGCGAGAAGAAGAGCCCGGGCAGATAGACGCAGGGCACGATGAACGCGACGTCGAAGCGCGAAAGACGGAAGCCCTCCACGAGGCTCGGCGTCAGCGGCGAGACTCCGAGCATTCCGAACGCGCCCAGCCCGTAGGCGGTCGTGAGGAGGGCGAGGAGCGGCCAGCGGCGCGCCTCCCCGAGGGAGGCGCGCGGTGCGGCGGCGGCGAGCGCGGCCGTGCTAGGCGGCCTTGCGGGTGTTGCGGGCGACGAAGTCCTTCACGCGCTTCCACGCATCCGCGGACGCCTCGGCGAACTCCGTCTGCTTGCGGTCGAAGAAGCTGTGCGGCGCGCCGGCATACACGGTGGAGTCGTGCGCGACGCTGGCCTTCTTCAGCGCGTCGTCGAACGCCTTGACGTCCGCCGGCGGAATCCCCTCGTCGGCGCCGCCGAAGAGCGACAGCACCGGCGCCTTGTAGCGGGACACCGCGTCGATGGGCTTGGGGCGATCGGGCCAGCGCTTGAGCCCGAGCGGCCAGCCGTAGAAACCGATCACGCCGGCGTAGCCGAGCCCGCTCGCCGCCTGGAGGTACGAGAGCGCGCCGCCGAAGCAGAACCCCACCGAGAAAACCGACCCGACGGCGCCGCCTTCCTTCGACTTCAAGTAATTCACCGCGGCGGCGATGTCGGCCTGGAGCTGATCCGGCGTGGTCAACGACACTTGGCTCATGAAGTCGAACTTGTCGCTGCGATCGTCCGACGGGGTGGTGCGGGCGAAGAAGTCAATGGCGACCGAGTCCACGCCCGCCTCGGCGAAGCGGAGGGCCAGCTCCTTGTAGTACTGGTGGAGCCCGCGTACGTCGGGGATCACCACCATGCCCGCGCCGCTCGGGTTGGTCGCCCGAGCCGCGTAGGCCATGAACTTCGTCCCGTCGGCCGAAGTCAGCTTGAGATCACGCGCATCCGTCGCCCCGCCGAAGATCGGCGGGATCGGGGGCCGGGAATCGAGATCGAAGCACATGGGCGGTCTCCTTACACGCGCGCGAGCGGCCCGCGCAGGAGCTTGCCGGGGAGCGCGCCCGTGTGCTTGCCGTCGCGCAGGAGGATCTCGCCGTTCACCACGGTGGCGGCGATGCCGCGGCAGCGCTGGACGAGCCGGCGCGCTCCCGCGGGCAGGTCGTTCACCACCTCCGGCATCTCGGCGGCGATGGTGTCCGGATCGAAGACCACGAAGTCGGCGGCCAGGCCCTCGCGGACGAGACCGCGGTCGGAGAAGCCCCACATGGTAGCGGTGTCGAAGGAGAGCATGCGCACCGCCTCTTCCAGGGTGAGGGCCTGCTTCTCGCGCACCCAGTGGGCGAGGAGATGGGTCTGGAGCGAGGCGTCCATCAACTGCGAGACGTGCGCGCCGGAGTCCGAGAACGTGACGACGGTGCGCGGGTTCTTGATCAGCTCCAGCGCGATCTCCTGGTTCTCGTTGGCGATGGGCTGGAGGAAGAACACCTCCATGTCCGTCTCGAGACCGAGGTCGATCATCGCCTCCACCGGGTCGACGCCCCGCTGCTGAGCGATTTCCGCCACCGAGCGATGCGTGCCGTGCACGCTCTCCATGACGTGGATCCACTCGTACACCGCGGGCCGCGCCTCGGTGCCCAGCGCCTTCCGGTCGTCCCGCTCCTTCGCCGCGAGAACGAGCTTCTTGCGCAGCTCGGGGTCGCGCAGGCGGCGCTTCTGCTCGTCCAGGGGCAGCGCGCGCAGCTCGCGCCATACCGGAAGACGATCGAACGGGAGCTGCGTCTTGTACGACAGCACCGCGCTGAGCGCGCGGCTGTGCACCTGCGCGGTCATGCGGCCGCCCTGAGCGGCGGTGTCCTCGAGCAGCTTCACGTACGCCTTGTAGGCCTCGGGCGCGTCGCGCCGGCTGAAGAGGCCGAAGGTGATGGGGCGGCCGGTCTCGACGGCGAGCTCGCGAAGACGGCGGTGGTAGTCCTGGAGGCCAGGATTGTTGGGATCGCGGTCCACGCCCTCGCCGGCGAGCTCGAAGATGCCGGCGTTCATGTCGCCCATCACGCCCACCAGGCGCCGCACCTCGTCCCAGGACGCCATGCGGCTCGCCACCGGGCGCCGGTCCGGCGTCTCGTGGCTCGGCGACCGGGACGTCGTGAAGCCCATGGCGCCCGCGCGAAGGCCGGCGCGGAGCTCCGCCTCCATGGCGCGGAGATCGTCCTCGGTGACCCCTTGCTCGAACGCGCGCTCGCCCATCACGTAGGTGCGCAGCGCGGAGTGGCCCATGTAACCGGAGTAGTTGATGCCCTTGGGTAGGGTGTCGAGGACATCGAGGAACTCGGCGAAGGTCTTCCACCGCCACTCGATGCCCGCCTCCATCGCCTCGAGGGAGATGTCCTCGGCACGCTGGAGATTCCGGATCACCAGATGGCGGTCTTCCTTGGCGCACGGCGCGAGGGTGAAGCCGCAGTTGCCCATGACCACGGTGGTGATGCCATGCCAGCAGGAGCAGGTCCCCAAGGGATCCCAGAAGATCTGGGCGTCCATGTGGGTGTGGCCGTCGACGAAGCCGGGAGCCACCACCTGGCCCTCGGCGTCCAGGACCTCCTTGGCCGATTCACGTATGCGACCGATGGCGGCGATCTTGCCTCCCTTGACGCCCACATCTGCGCGATATCGCGGCCGTCCGGACCCATCCACCACCCAGCCGTTCTTGATCAGGAGATCAAAGGCCATCGATCCACTCCTCTTCGATGCCGGGGTGCACCGCTCGATCGTGGCGCCATGGTACCGCACGGCGCGCTCGCTCCTCCAGCGACCTTTTCTGGTACGCTGACCGCGCGATGGATCTCGGAATCTTCGACCATCTCGACCGTCGTGACGTGCCGGTGCACGAGCACTACGAAAGCCGGCTCCGCCTGCTCGAGAAGTACGACGCGGCTGGGTTCTACTCGTATCATCTGGCCGAGCATCACGCGACGCCGCTGGGCCTGGCCCCCGTGCCCGGCATCTTCCTCGCCGCGGCCACCCAGCGCACCCGGCGTATCCGACTCGGTCCATGCGTGTACTGCCTGCCTCTCTACGATCCGCTGCGGCTGATCGAGGAAGTCTGCATGCTCGACCATCTCTCGCGGGGCCGCTTCGACTTCGGCGTGGGCCGCGGCATCGTGCCCTACGAGATGGCCTATTTCGACCTCCACCATCTGGAGACCGAGGAGATCTACGAGGAAACACTGGAGATCGTGCTCCAGGGCCTGACCAGCGACACCCTCGAGCATCGAGGCGCGCACTACCGCTATCAGAAAGTCCCCATGGTGCTCCGGCCGTTCCAGCAGCCGCACCCACCGCTCTGGTACGGGATGGGCCATGCCGCCGGCGCGGAGTGGGCGGCGACCAATCGCGTGAACGTGATCACCAATTCGCCCGCCGAGCAATCGCGTCCTCTCTTCGATCGCTATCGCGACGTCTGGCAGCGCAAGCACGGCGAACCGCTCGCCACGAAGCTCGGAATGTCCCGCCACGTGGTGGTGGCGCGCAGCGACGCGGAGGCGGAGGCGCTGGCGCGCCCGAGCTACGCCGCGTGGTACGCGAACCTCACGAAGCTCTGGCGCGACTTCGGCGCGCTGCCGTTCCGCTTCGCCCGGGACTTCGACGAGGCGCGGCAGCGCGGCGTGGCCATCGCCGGAACACCGTCCCAGGTTCGAGAAGTCATCGAGCGGCAGGTCGCGGCCAGCGGCTGCAATTACTTCGTCTGTCGCATGATGTTCGGCGACATGGCGGAGGCGGCGGCCGGGGCGTCCGTCGACCTCTTCGTGGCGGAGGTCATGCCGCATCTCGCCGCGCTTCGACCGGCCTGATCCGCGGGAGGACGGCGGTGCCGGAGCGCGAGGCCAAGCTGGTCATCACGGCCGAGCGGCCGGAGGCAATCGCCGACGCCATCGCCACCTTGACCAGCCTGGCCGGGCAGCCCCTCGCCGCCGTCGACACGGTGATGCAGCGCGACACCTACTTCGACACCCCGGCGGGGGCGCTCCGCGCGCGGCGGCAGTCCCTACGCCTGCGCGTGACCGGCAAGGGCACCAAGCTCACCCTGAAGGGCGAGGGCCGGGACGTGGATCCCGGGGTCACCGAGCGCGACGAGCTCGAGCGCGAGTGGTCGGCGGAGGCGTTCGCCGAGGCGCGCGCAGCGCTCGAGCGGCAGGGGATCGCGCTGGCCGCCGCGCCCGCGACGGGCGAGCCGTCCTCCGTACTCGCGGCCGCGGGACTGGCGCACGTGCAGGAGCGCGAGACGCGGCGGCGCCTCCGCCACGCCGGAGCGGGCGCGCCCATCGCGGAGCTGGCCATCGACGAGGTGACGTACCGGCTCGCGTCCGGGCCGGTGCGCCACCACGAGGTGGAGATCGAGGCCAAGGCCGACGCAGGCGCGGATTACCTGCCGCGCGCGGTGGCGGCCCTGCGGGCGCGATTCGGCGATGCCGTCGTCTCGTCGCGGCACAGCAAGCTCGCCATCGGCGCGGCGATGGAGCGCCTGCTCGCCGCGCCCCGCGGCGCGGGGCTGGTGGCGGGCGACCGCCTCACCCCGGCGGGCTACGCGAGGCTGGACGTCCTGCTCAGCGCCGAGCCCGCGCGGCCGGACGGCGGCTAGCCGGCTTTCTCGCGGCGCGGCCGGCGCCGTTCGTCGCGCCCGCCGCGCCCCGGCCGGAGGCATGCCACGTCGCGATCTCCTCGCAGGTGGTGAACCAGACCCCGCGGAACTTCCGCATGTAGGCCACGAGGTCCTCCAGGAGCTGGATGCGCGAGGCGCGGCCGCTCACGAAGGGGTGGCAGGTGAGGATGAAGGCTCCGTTCTCCGCGTGCATGCCCGCGAACTCCTTGCTCCACATCTGGAGCACGCGGCCCGGATCGGCGATGGCGTTGGTGGCGCCGTAGACGTGGCGGAAGAGCGGGGCGTCGTCGAGCAGCCACTGGATCGGCAGCTCGACGAGCGGACCTTCCTCGCTATCGATCTCGTACGGCACGTCGTTGCCCATCAGCGAGGTGTCGTAGAGGAAGCCGTGGCGCTTGAGGATGCCCGGCGTCCACACGTTCACGTCCCAGGACGGCGAGCGGTAGCCCTTGGGCACCACCCCGAGCCCGTCCTTCAGGATCGCGAGCTGCTCGCGCATGATCTGCTCTTCCTGCGGCTTGTCGAGGAAGCTCACCGCCTCGTGGACGTTGCCGTGGGCGCCGATCTCGTGGCCGGCGTCGCGGATCCGCTTCGACGGCGCGGGGTGATGCTCCACCGTCCAGCCCGGGATGTAGAAGGACGCGCGCATCTTGAGGCGGTCCATCAGCCGCAGGATCCGGTCCACGCCGACCCGCGGGCCGAAGCGGCGCTCCTCGAGATCGCCCAGGCTTCGCTTGGCCTTTTCGGGCTCGCGGAAGTAGAAGCCCGACTCCGCGTCGAAGTCGAAAGAGAGCACCACCGCACACTGCTTGCCGTCCGGCCACCGATACCGCATGTCAGGCTCCTTATCCCGAGACCCAGCCGCCGCTGGGGTGAAGGATCTGCCCCGTGAGATAGCCGGCCTCGTCGGCGGGCCAGCACCATCGCGCAGTACGCCACGTCCTCGACGCTGCCGGAGCGGTGGAGCGGCAGCTCGGCGAGCCGGCGCGCGCGGTACTCGGGGGTCATGACCCCGCGGCTCATGTCGGTGTCGATGCCGCCGGGCGAGATTGCGTTCACGGTGATGCCGTGCTCACCCACCTCGGCCGCGAGCACGCGCGTGAGCGACTCCAGGGCGCCCTTGGTCGCGGCGTAGGCCGCGAAGCCGCCGCCCGCGCCCACCGGGCGCTGGGCGAGCTGCGACGAGAGGTTGATCACGCGTCCGTGCTTGCGCTCGATCATCCTGGGCAGCGCGTGACGCGCGCGTCGGCGTCCTGGGCGACGTCGCCGCGGATAGCGATGGTCTCGGTGCCGAGCCGCCCCGCCTCCGCCGCCACGTCCTTGCCCTCGCGCTCGCTCGCGTGATAGTTGGCCACGAGCTTGGCGCCCTCGCGGGCGAAGGCGAGCGCGATGGCGCGGCCGAAGCCCCGGCTCGCGCCGGTGACGAGGGCCACGCGTCCGGCGAGGCGGCCGGCCATCAGGCGCGCGCCCCCTGCTCGCGGGGCCCCGCTTGCTCGCGGGCCAGCCAGAAACGCGCGAGCTCGACCGGCCGCGGCCACCAGATCCGCCCCTTGCCGAGAATGCGCTGGATGAGCCGCTCGACCATGCGCATGCGCGAGGGGCGGCCGATGATCTGCGGATGGCCGAGCCAGTTGAAGAAGCTCCCCTCCTCGTACAGGCCCTCGAATTCCTCCGACCAGATCTCACACACGTCTTCCTGGCTCCAGATGCCGTTGCCCACCGGCGGCACCGCGCTCCAGAGGAAGAACGGGGCGTCGTTGTTGCACCAGGCGGTGGGGAACTCCACGACGGGGCCGTGCGGCGTGGCGTGGCAGTAGGGAAGGTCCGTGTCGAGCGCGTTGCTGTGATAGACGAAGCCGTACTGGGCGAGGAGATCCATGGAGTGCCGGCTCGGATCGGCGGACGGCACGCGCGCCCCGAGCGGCGTCACCCCCAGGATCTTCTTGAAGATCTGGAGGCTCTTGACCAAGAGCTCCTCCTCCTCCTCGCGGCTCTTCATGAAGAAGGGCTTTTCGTGGAGATAGCCGTGGTGCCCCACCTCGTGCCCGCGCTTGACGATCTCCTCGCAGAGGGCGGGGTAGCGCTCGACGATCCAGCCCGGGATGAAGATGCACGTCTTGATCCCGTAGCGGTCGAGGAGATCGAGGATGCGCGGCATGCCGGTCTTCGGCCCATAAGCGCCCATGGACATGTGCAGGGGGCGCTCCGCGAGCGCGGGATCGCGGTGGATCCACGGGCTTTCGCCGTCGAGATCGAATGTCATCATCACCGCGCAGCGCGCGCCGCTGGGCCAGCCGATCGCGGGGGGTGTCATGGCGCAGGAGGATAGACCACGGACATGGCATCCGCAACCGAGGTTGGAGTAGGATCGAAGCGATGAACGTCTTCAAGTCTTTTGCCGTGAAGGACCTCGAGGCGGCCACGCGCGCGATCCCCGTGATCGACTTCGGGCCGGCCTTCCGTGGCGGGCGCGGCGGCCTCGACGCGGTGGCGGCCGCGGTGCGGCGGGCCAGTGAAGACGTGGGCTTCTTCTATCTGAAGGGTCACGGGGTGCCCGACGCGGTGGTAGACGAGGCCTTCGCGGCCTCGCGCGAGTTCCACGCGATGCCGGCGGAGGAGAAGCGGCGGCTCGCCATCGACGAGAACAACATTGGCTACCTCGCCCCCAACGAGAGCATCCAGGGCGCGTCCAGCGTGCACAAGGCGACGCGGCCGAACTTCAACGAGAGCTTCTTCATAAGCCACGACCGCGGCGCCGACCATCCCGACGTGCGCGCGGGGAAGCCCCTGCGGGGCCGCAACCAGTGGCCGGACGGCCACGCTGCCATGCGCGCGGCGATGGTGCGTTACTTCAAGACGCTAGAGGGTGTGGGCGAGCGCATGCTGCCGGTGTTGGCGCGCGCGCTCGACATGCCGGCGGACTTCTTCGCGCCCTACTTCCGGGACGAGGCGCACATCAACCTCCGCTTCCTGCACTATCCGCCGCAGGAGACGGACGACGCCGAGCAGTTCGGCCAGGGGCCCCACACGGACAACTCGTTCATCACCATCCTGGCGCGGATGGAGGTGCCCGGGCTCGCGGTGCGGTTGCCCAATGGTGAATGGATGGCGCCGCCGCTCATCCCCGGGACGTTCCTCGTGAACCTCGGCAACATGATGAAGCGCTGGTCGAACGACCGCTTCCTGTCCACGCCCCACGGCGTGCTGAACGACTCGGGGACCGACCGTTACTCGATTGTCTTCTTTTACAGCCCCAATGTGGCATCCGTGATCGAGTGCCTGCCGTCCTGCGTGGGCCCCGACAATCCTCCGCGCTACGAGCCGGCGGTATACCGCGACCTCGTCCTCGCCTTCTACAACGCCAACTACTTCCACCGGAAGGGCTACGCCGGCACGAGCGCGGGCGCGGCCTCGTGAAGACCCTCCTCATCACCGGCGCCGCCGGCGGCGTCGGCCGCGCCCTGCGCGGCGCCCTTGCGGGCAAGTATCAGCTGCGCCTGTCCGATCTCCGCCCCATCAAGGACCTCAAGCCGGGCGAGCGCTTCATGCGCGCCGACATCACGCGCATGGCCGACATGCTGCGCATCACCAGGGGTGTCGACGCGATCGTGCACCTCGGCGGCTATTCGGTGGAAGGGCCCTGGCCGCTCATCCTCAAGGCCAACATCGAAGGCTGCTACAACGCCTACGAGGCGGCGCGACGCAACCGGGTGCCCCGCTTCATCTTCCCCACGAGCAATCACGCCGTGGGGTTCTACCGGAGAGATCAGACCATCGATCACCGCGTGTATCCCAAGCCCGATGGCCGCTACGGCGTGTCCAAGGTGTTCGGCGAGGCGCTGGGGAGCCTCTACGCGGACAAGTACGGGCTGCGGGTGCTCTGCATCCGCATCGGTAACGTGAACGCGCGCCCCATCGACAAGCGGCGCCTCGCCATCTGGGTGTCGCCCCGCGACCTGGGCCAGCTCGTCTCCATCGGCGTCGAGCATCCCGACCTGCGCTTCGAAATCGTCTACGGGGTCTCCGACAATCGTCGCAGCTGGTACGACAATGCCAACGCGACGCGCCTCGGGTATCGGCCGCAGGACCGCGGCGAGGACTACGCGGCGCAGGTGCTGGCCAAGGAGCCGCCCGTCACCGACGAGCGGGCCGAGACCTTCCAGGGCGGCACGTTCGTGACCGCGGAGGCCGTGGAGGATCCGAGCGGCCTCCACGCGGGCGGCCGGCGTGCGCGCACGCGCGCGGTGATGGCGACGGTCCGGAAGCGCCCGGCGCGCCGGCGGCGCTGACGCGGCTCAGGCCGCGCGCGTGTTCTCGCCCTCGCGGCGGCGCACGCGCAGCGCCCGGAGCGCGAAGCGGTGCCCGAGGAACACGGCAGGGCACCACGAGCCAGAGCCCGCCGGAGAGCCAGAGGCCCCCGCCGACCGCGTAGAGGCCGAGCCGGCGCGATCGAGGCAGACGGGCGGTGCCCTGGAGCGGCCGCGGATCGCGAGCGATTAGGTCTCGTGAATGTCATCCGCGCTGTCAAGCGGTTGCGGTGGTGCGGCCGCCGTGGCAGGCTTCGGCGGGAATGACACCGAGCGACGGCCGCCGCATCGCCATCAAGGCGCCGTACGTGCTCGCCCACGACGGGCGCGGACATCGCATGCTTCGCGACGGCGTCGTGGTGATCGAGGGCGGCGCGATCCTGCACGTGGGTCCGCGGTTCGACGGCCGCGTGGACGAGACGGTGGACGCCGTCGACCGCATCGTGACGCCGGGACTCATCTCCACCCACGCCCACATCGCGGGCTCGCCGCTGGACCGCTCGTTCATCGAGGATCGCGGCAATCCGCAGTTCTTCTATTCCGGGCTCTTCGAGATGTTGCCGGTGCGCGCGGAGGCGCAGGACGAGGAGGCCAGCCGCGCCTGCATCGACTTCTCGATGGCAGAGATGCTGCGGGGCGGCGTCACCACCGTGATGGAGATCGGGCCCATCGCGGACCACGTCGTCGAGCGCGCGGGCTACTACGGGATGCGCGTGTACCTCGGGTTGGGCTTCCGATCTGGTCGCTGGCTGACGAAGGATGGCAAGCGTGTCGAGTGGGAGTGGAACGAGGAGGCGGGGCGCCAGGGCCTCCGCCGCGCGGTGGAAGCCTTCAAGGCGCATGACGGCGCCCACGGCGGCCTCGTGCGCTGCTTCTTCGCGCCGTCCCAGATCGACACGTGCACGGCGGAGCTCCTGAAGGAAGGCAAGCGCTGGGCCGACGAGACGGGGCGCCCCTACCAGGTGCACACCTCGCAGTCGGTGGTCGAGTTCAACGAGATGCTGGCCCGGCACGGGAAGACCCCGATCGCCTGGATGCGCGAGCTGGGCGTGCTCGGCCCCAACACCATTCTCGGCCATGCCATCATCGTCGGCGGCTCGTCCTGGACCAACTATCCCGCGGGTGACGTGGCGATCATGGCCGACTCCGGCTGCTCCGTCGCCCACGCGGCGTGGGTGTTCGCCCGACGTGGAGTTGCCATGGAGTCGTTCGGCGCCTACCGCGCTGCCGGCATCAACATGGCCCTCGGCACCGACACCAACCCGCAGAGCGTGATCGAGGCGATGCGGTGGGCCGCGGTGGTCGCCAAGATGATGGAGCGCCAGACGGAGTCCACCACCGCCGCCCACGTCTTCGACGCGGCCACCCTGGGCGGCGCCCGCGCCCTCAGCCGCGACGACCTCGGCCGCATCGCGCCGGGCGCGCGCGCCGACCTCGTGCTGTGGAAGGCCCGGTCGTGGCGCATGACGCCGCTGCGCGACCCCGTGAAGAACATCGTCTACAGCGCCACCGACGAGGACGTGGACCGCGTGTACGTGGACGGCCGCCTCGTGGTGGACGGCGGGCGCGTTCTCGCCGCCGACGAGCGCGCCATCCTGCGGGCGCTCCAGGCGGGCGGCGAGCGCATGTGGCCCCGCATGGCCACGTCGGACTGGGCGGGCCGGGGGGCCGACGCGCTGTCGCCGCCGACCTATCCCGAGTGGAGCGCGTGAGGCCCTTCCGCTTCGGCCTCCTGGCACGCGTGGCGCATTCGCGTAATGATTGGCTCGAGAAGGCGCGGCGCGCCGAGGCCCTCGGCTACGCAGTCTTCCTCGTGCCCGATCACTTCCGCGACCAGGTGGCGACCAGCGTCGGCATCATGGCTGCCGCCGCCGCCACCACGACAATTCGCGTCGGCAGCATGGTGTACGACAACGATTTCCGCCATCCCGCCGTGGTGGCCAAGGATGCGGCGACCCTCGATCTCCTGAGCGGCGGGCGCTTCGAGCTGGGACTGGGGGCGGG
>DATJFY010000088.1:0-34308 GCA_035495415.1 Verrucomicrobiia bacterium | reverse complement strand
ACGTGGCTGCGGGCCGGGTGGGCGGCGAGGCCCATCACGTGCCCGAGCTCTCGGGCGTGCCGGTGGCGCGCCTTCTCGCCGAGACCGCCGGGGCGCCCGCCGTGGTGGACAACGACGTGAACGCCCTCGCGCTGGGCGAGGCGCGCTGGGGCGCGGGGCGCGGCGCGCGCTCGTTCGTGCTGCTGGCCATCGGCACCGGCGTGGGCGGGGGGATCGTGATCGACGAACGCCTTTATCGCGGCGCGGGGGGCTTCGGCGGCGAGCTGGGCCACGTGCCCATCGAGCTTCACGGCCGGCCCTGCGTGTGCGGCGCGCGGGGCTGTCTCAAGGCGCACGTCGCCGGCCCCGACCTCGCCGAGGAGGCCACACGACGGCTGGGACGTCCGGTGGATGCGGAGGCGTTGTTCATGCTCGCACGCGAGGGCGACGCCGCCGCGGAAGCCGTGCTCGGGGAGGCCACCGAGGCCCTCTCCGCGGGGCTCACCATCATCGTGAACGCGATCAACCCGGAGCGGCTGCTGATCGCGGGCAGCGTGGGCCGCGCGTTCGCGGAGCGTGAAGCGGACCTCCGCGCGCGGCTGGCCCGGCGCGCCTACGCCGCCGCGCTCGCGACCACGCAGATCAGCTTTCTCGAGCTCGGCAAGGACAGCTCGGTGCGCGGCGGCGCCGCCCTTGTCCTCCACGAGCGCGAGCGGCTACACTCGCGGCCGTGAGCGCGACCCTGACCCGGCGCGAGCTCTTGGGTGCCGGGCTGGCCCTGGCCGGCGCGGGCCTGCTGCGGCCGCGGCTCGTGCGCGCGGCCGTGCCGGACCTGGACTTCGCCTCCGCGCTGGACGCGGCGCTGGCCATCCGCGCCGGAGACGTCTCCTCGGTGGAGCTCACCAACCGGATGCTCGCGCGCATCGCCCGGCACAATCCCAAGCTGAACGCAATCGTGACGCTGACCGCCGACCCGGCGCTCGCCCGCGCCCGCGCGGCGGACGACGCGCGCGCAAAGGGCGAGAGCTGGGGCCCGTTTCACGGCGTGCCGATCACGATCAAGGACACCTACGAGGTGAACGGCGCGCGCACCACCGCCGGCCTTTCCGTCTACAAGGACCACATCTCCCCCCGCGACGCGGCAGTGGTGGCGCGCCTCAAGGGGGCGGGCGCGGTCATCCTGGGCAAGACGAACGTGCCCCCGGGCGCCGCCGACTGGCAGAGCGACAATCCCATCTTCGGTCGCTCGAACAATCCCTGGGATCTCGCGCGCACGCCCGGCGGCTCGACCGGAGGCGGCGCGGCCGCGCTCGCCGCGGGGCTCAGCTATCTGGAGCCGGGAAGCGATCTCGCCGGCTCCATCCGCATCCCGTCGCACTTCTGCGGGGTCTACGGCCACAAGCCCACGCTCGATCTCGTTCCGCTGCGCGGCCATGTCCCACCGCCGCCCGGCATCCCCGCGGGGCCGCCGTCATTCCTCCCCGTGGCGGGACCGCTGGCGCGTTCCGCCTCCGACCTCCGCGCCGCGATGGAGGTGCTGGGCGGGCCCGACGACGCGGAGGCGCGCGCCTATCGCTGGGCGCTGCCGCCCGCGCGGGCGGCACGGCTCCGCGACTATCGCATCGGCTACGTGCTCGACCACCCGCGGTGCCCTGTCTCGTCCGAGGTGGCCGAGCCGCTGGCCGCCGCGGTGGAGGCGCTGCGCAAGGCGGGCGCCACGCTCGAGGAAGGCTGGCCCCAGCGCGTGAACGTGGACGAGCAGTACGACACCTACTTCTTCCTGCTGATGGCGCTCTACACGCCGCCCCTCCGGGACGAGCAGCTGGAGCCGGTGCGCGCGCTCGCCGGCACGCGGGACGGCTCCGCTCGCGCGCGCTGGGCCGCTGCGGTCACCGCGGACATCCGACAATATCGCGCGATGGACGAGCGCCGACGCGCCGCGCGCGCGATCTGGGGAGCGTACTTCCGCACCCACGATGCCTTCCTGATGCCCACGGCCTTCGTGCCCGCGTTCCCCCACGACCCCTCCCCTGATCAGCTCGCGCGCGTCCTGGCGACACCGGCGGGGCCGCGGCCGTACCTCGACCTCACGTTCTGGATCTCCTTCGCGTCGGTGGCGGGACTCCCCGCGACGACTGCGCCGGTGGGGCTCACGCGCGGCGGTCTCCCGGTCGGCGTCCAGATCCTGGGGCCGTATCTCGAGGACGCCACGCCGATCGACGTGGCGGGACGCATCGCGGAGGTGGTCGGCGGATTCCGTCCCCCGCCGGGGTTCGCCTAGCCCGCGGGCTCCCCTGCGTTGACGGGCAGCACCTGGCCGGAGATATTCCGCGCGGCCGGGCTGCAGAGAAAGGCCGCCGCCGCCGAGATGTCCTCCGCGGTGGCCATGCGCTTGAGCGGCGAGCGCTCGAGCATCGCCTTGCGCATGGCTTCGACGGACAGCCCGCGCTGCTTGGCCTGCCCCTCGATCACCCGGTCGATCCGGTCACCCTCGATGGCGCCGGGCGCCACGCAGTTCACCGTGATGTTGTGCGGAGCCAGCTCGAGCGCCATGCCGTAGGTCATGCCCACCTGCCCGCCCTTGGCCGAGCAATAGCCGATGCGGAACGGGAGCCCGCGCCGTCCGGCGCCGGAGGAGATGTTCACGATGGCGCCGCCACCCGCCTTGATCATCTCGGGCACGACGAAGCGGATGCACATGTAGGAGGACGTGAGACAGGAGTTGATCGTGTAGAACCAGTCCTCCTCCGTGTACTCCTGCACGGGCTTGGTCGGCCCGCCGTCGCCCGCGTTGTTGACGAGCGTGTCGATCTTGCCGAACGCCTTCACGCCCTCGGCGACGAGCCGCCTGACGTCGGCCTCCTTGGCGGCGTCACCGGTGATGGCGATGGCGCGGCCGCCGTCCTTCTTCACGAGCGCCGCGGTCTCCTCGACCAGCGCTCCCGAGCGCGCCGTGCAGACGACGGCCGCTCCCTCCCGGGCGAAGAGGCGGCTCATGACCCGCCCGATGCCCTTGCTCGCTCCCGTGATGATCGCGACCTTGCCGGTCAAGAGGTCCATGGCTTCGGATGGTGGCCTGCTTTGCCGGGCCCCGTCAAGGGCGGATGGCGGCGTTGATCGCGTCCACCAGGAGCTCGCCGTCCACCGGCTTCGTGAAGTACGCGGCCGCGCCCGCGCGCCGGGCCTCCTCGTGGGTCACCGCGTCGTCATGGGCGGTGATGAAGATCGTGGGCGCGGAGAGCCCCCGCGCGGCGAGCCGGCGGGAGAGCTCGAAGCCGGTCATGTCGCCCAGGTACACGTCCACGACGAGACAGGCCACGTCGGGCGAGGGTCCCGCGTCGAGGGCCTGGGCGCCGGACGCGTAGGTCTGCACGTCGAAGCCCGCCACCTCGACGAGCCGGCCCAGGGCGCGCCGAACCGACGGGTCGTCGTCCACGATCGAGATCCGAGGCACGGGCCGCGCGGCCATCGGGGTCATGATCGGGAACAGTAGGCTCCCGCGCGCCGGAGAGAAATGAGACCTTGGCCCTATCCGCGTAGGCACCCGGGCCTACACGGCGATCAGTCGCCCGAGGCCTCCGCAACGGGAATCGTGAAGGTGAACGTGGCGCCGCCGTTCTTGTTGTTCTCCACGCGCAGGCGGCCGCCGTGGCTCTCCACCAGCGAGCGGGCGATCGCCAGCCCCATCCCCAACCCGTGGGCCTTGGTCGTGTAGAAGGGCTCGAAGATGCGCTGGAGGTCGCGCTCGGCGACCCCGGACCCGTGATCGCTCACCGTCACGATCACGCCGCTCTCGTCATCGGTGGCGGTGGTGACGAGCAGGTGCCGCTCCACGGCATCCTTCATGGCGTCGAGCCCATTGAGGACGAGGTTGAGCACCACCTGCTGGAGCTGGATGCGGTCGCCGACCACGATGGGCAACCGCGGCGACAGCGCGACCGCGAGCGCGACGTTCCGGAAAATGGCGTCGCTCCGGACGAGGCCCGCCACGTCCTCCACCACTGCATTCATGTCGACGAAGCTGCGCTGCGCCTCATCCTTGCGGACGAATGCGCGCAGCCGGCGGATCACGCTCCCCGCGCGCCGGTCGTCCGACACGATGTCGGCGAGGATGGACTTGAGCTCCTGATGATCGAGGTCGCCCCGCTCCAGCAGCCGCTGAGCCACCTGGGCGTTGCTCAGGATGGCGGTCAAGGGCTGGTTGAGCTCGTGAGCGATCGAGGCGGCCAGCTCCCCCATGGATGCCACGCGCCCCACGTGGGTGAGGTCGCGACGCAGGGTCCGGAGCTCGTGCTCGCCGCGCCGACGGGACAGCACGGTGGCGAAGATCCCGCCCACGAAGTCGATGCGCGCGATCAGGTCTACCGGCCAGGCCTGCCGGGCGCGCATCAGGCTGAGGGCCAGCGCGCCGACGGTGACGCCCTCGATCCGGAGGGGGCAGGCGACGGACGAGGTGATCCCGAGGCGCGCGTAGGACTCGCGATCCACCGCCGCGGCGGCGGGCAGCTCGTCGAGGCTCGCGAAGGCATAGCTCTCGCCGCGGCGCAGCCGCTCCGAGGCCCAGGGGAACTCGCCCAGCTCCACCGGGACCGCCGCCGGCTCGATGCCCGGGGCCAGCCAGACGTAGCTGAAGTCCAGCTCACGCTCCGGCGAGATCTCGATGATGGATGCGCGGTCGACACCGAGATGCTCGCCGACCTGCCGGAGCCCGCGGATGATGGCGGGCCCGACCTCGGCGCCGCGGGCGGCCACCAGCGTCGCCGACAGCTCCGACACCAGCCGCTCGAAGGCCAGGCGCTCGCGAAGGGCGGCCTCGGCGCGCCGCCGGCGGCGCCGGGAGACGAGCAGCATGACGATCAGCGCGGCCTCGGCCGCGATCACCGCCGCGCCCAGGAGAAGATGCCTCCCGTACCCGGCCCACAGCGAGGGCGGGCGATTGATGATCACGCTGCCCTCGGGCAGATCGGCCTCACGCAGTCCCCAGCGGGTGAGCTCGCGCCGGTCGTACATGAACACGTTGGCGGGCGCCGCCACCGGCGGCATGCGTTCGGCCGCCTCGCCGCGCATCACCCGAAGGGCGAGGTCGGCCGCCTGCGTGCCCTGAGCCCGGAAGCTCACCACACGGCCGCCGACGATCCCCTGCCCCATCATCGTCTCGGACAGCCCGTAGATCGGGGCCCCCGAGGCGGGCACGAGGATGCGTAGGCTCTCGCGCGTCGAGAACACCTTGCCATCTCCGTCCCGCAGCAGCGAGACGTAGAGCACCATGGCGTCGCGCGAGAGGCCGGCCAGCGCCGCGCGAAGACGGGCCATCGGCAGGCCCACCAGGTAGGTCGTCTCGAGGCCCAGCTCCCGCCCCTTGAGATCGCGGCGGACGTCCTCTACGAAGGAGCGATCCTGCGTGGCCGATCCCGCCACCACGACGAGCCGCCGCGCCTGGGGCTGAAGCCGCCGCGCCGCGTCCACGGTCGCCGCGGCATCCGCCGCCATCCACACGCCGGTGACGCCCTGGCCCTCGCCCATCGGCACGGCGCCGCCGGGCGGCACGGCGGTGAAGACGAGCGGCACGCCGGGGAAGAGCGCCGCGCGGTTTTCCAGGGCGAAGCGCAGCGCCGGGGCCCCCATCGTGACGATCACGTCGATGTGGCGGTTCTGATACTTCGACGCTAGGAACGCGCGCAGGCGATCCAGGTAGGCCGGGTCGGAGGCCCAGGACAGATCGAGGTACTCGGTGAAGAAGCGCACTCCGAAGTCGGTCGTCTGGAGGCGGCTCCGGATGCTGTCGTCGATGTCGAGGGAGGCGGGGAGCGCCCGGGCCTCGCCGTACAGCAGGAGCACGCTCCGCTCGGCGGCATCCTGATCGACCGGAGTCGGGGCGGGAGCGGCGACGGCCACGGCCGCGCCCATGAGTCCCAGCAGGAGCCCGGCGAGGAACACCCCGGGGCGGCGGGCTCGCCGCCCCGGGGTGTGGCGGATCGTGGAACAGTTAGCCATCAGTGCATCGCGGGCCTGCCCGCGACCCCCCGATGGTACCTCAAGGATCAACCCGGGATGGAAGATCCTGACCGTGCGGCGGCGGCCGCTAGGCAGACTTCTTCGCCATCGCCGCCGCGGCCCGCTTGCTCATCTCCTCGGGGGGCACGTCTTCCACGTGCGTGGCGACGTACCACTGGTGGCCGAACGGGTCTTCGATCGTGCCCATCCGGTCGCCATAGAACTGGTTCTCGACCGGCCGGACCACTTTGGCGCCCGATGCCAGCGCGGTCTTCACGGTGGCATCGACGTCCGGCACGTACACCATCAGGCTCACCGCGGCGCCCTTGTAGGCATGGGGGCCCCGATGGTCCATCTCGGGATGCTCGTCGGCGAGCATGATCATGGAGTCGCCCAGTGTCAGCTCGGCGTGTCCGACCTTCCCGCCGGGCCCCGGCATCCGCATCTTCTCGACGGCGCCGAACACCTTCTTGTAGAAGTCGATCGCTTTGGCGGCCCCGTCGACGATCAGATACGGCGTGACATTGTGGTAGCCATCCGGAATCGGCTTGACCTTGGCCATGAGTCTCCTCCTTCGGTCATCGAGATGTCGAACGAACGGTCCGTCGTCTCGACCGCGGAGCGTACCGTCGCCCCGCGCGGCATGCAACCCGAAGCGAGGACTCAGCTCACCCGGCGGTCACGGCCGGCCCAGTAGGGCTCCCGTAGCTTGAATTTCTGCAGCTTCCCGGTGGCGGTGCGCGAGAGGGCGTCGCGGAGCTCGACCGAGGTCGGGCACTTGAAATGCGCCATGCGGCTCCGGCAGAACTCGATGAGGTCGCGCTCGGTGGCGGCCTGCCCCGGCCGCAGCACCACCAGCGCCTTGATGGTCTCGCCCCATTTCTCGTCGGGCACGCCGATCACCGCCGCCTCGAGCACCGCGGGGTGCTGAAACAGGCAGTCCTCGACTTCGATCGAGGACACGTTTTCGCCGCCGGTGATGATCACGTCCTTCTTGCGGTCCGCGATCACGATATATGCGCCGTCCTCGTGGCCACCGTCGCCGGTGTGGAACCAGCCGTCCACGATCGCCTTGGCGGTCTCCTCGGGCTGCTGCCAGTACCCCTCGTAGACGTGATTGGAGCGGGCGAGGATCTCGCCCTCCTTGTCCACCGCCATGCGCACCCCGACCGCGGGCACGCCGGCGCGCGAGAGGCGCCGGGCGCGCTCCGGGGCGTCCAGCGCGTCCCACTCCTGGGGCGCGCGATTGATGGTGAGCAGCGGCGAGGTCTCGGTGAGCCCGTAGATCTGGATGAATTCCCACCCGAGCTCCGTCTCCACGCGCTCGATCGTCTTGGAGGGCGGCGGCGCGCCCGCCACGACCATTCGCACGGTGTTTCCCCCTGGGACGGCCTGGCCCCGCTGCCGGCGAGCCTGGGCCGCATTGAGCACCGCGGCGACCACCGCGGGCGCGCCGTTGAGCAGCGTCACGCCCTCGGACTCGATGCGCGCGAGGACGTCCTCGCCGTCGATCTTGCGGATGACGACCTGCTTCACCCCCATCGCGGTGACCGCGTAGGGCATGCCCCAGCCGTTGCAGTGGAACATGGGCAGGGTGTGCAGGTACACGTCGCGGTCGCTGACCGCGACGTGCCAGCCGAAGGTGACGGCGTTCAGCCAGCAGCCGCGGTGGGTCAGCTGCACGCCCTTGGGGCGCGCGGTGGTGCCGGAGGTGTAGTTGACGGACACGGTGGCGTTCTCGTCGGTGGTCGTGAAGCGCGGCGTCGCGTCGCGGCGGCCGAAGAGCGCGGCGTCGGTGTCCCGGCCGAGGACAAAATGATGCTTCAGGGGGATGCGGCGGACGATTTCCTCCATCTCGGGATCGATCAGCGCGACCGTCGAGCCGGAGTGCTCGAGGACGTACCGGATCTCGTCCGCGTTGAGCCGGAAGTTGATGGGCACGAGGATGCGCCCGAACACGCTCACGCCGTAGAGGCTCACGAGGAAGCGGCCGGCATTCGGCGAGATGATGGCCACGCGGTCCCCCTCCCCCACGCCCAGCGCGTCGAGGGCCGTGGCGAGGCTTCGCGCCATGCGGCCGAACTCGGCGTAGGTGACGCGGCCGAGGCCGCCGCCGGGGGGCGACGGCTCGTCGACCACCGCCACTCGGTCGCCGTATACCTGCTCGGCGCGCTCGAGGAAGTCGGCGAGGGTGAGGGGGACGATCATGCACGGGCTCCTATTCGGCCAGCCAGACGGTGTCCAGCTGCTGGTTGATGTAGTGGCTGGGCGTGATGGTCCAGCCCCGCACCTTGGCAAGATGCGGCACGATGCGCTGCCACTGGAAGGTATGGATGTAGTGGACCTCGTCGTCGTACAGGCGCTTCTCGAAGGCGCGCAGGAGCTTTCGCCGCTCGTCCGGATCCTGCGCCCGCGACTGCCGCGTGTAGAGGTCGTCCATCCCCGTGTCCTTGTGCTTGCTGAAATTCACCGGCGACGTGGTGAGGAACCAGTGCAGATCCATGTCCGGCTCGACGATGGAGTTGCAGGGGGCGTTCGTGGACACCTGAAAATCGCCATTCTTCTGGTTCTGAAGCCACTGCGCGGTCTCGAGCACCTCCTGCTTGACGTTGACCCCGATCTGCCGCCACTGGTCGATCAGCCAGATCCCCACCGGCTCGTACGGCTGGGGGACGGCCCGGTTGGTCAGCGTGAAGGTGAGGTTCTCCTGGCCTGCCTCCTTGAGGAGGCGCTTCGCCTCGGCGCGCGAGGCGTTGATGTCCTGGCTGTACCCCGCGAGCTTGGCCAGCTCCTCGGGTGGCGTCGCCCACGGCGTGCCCGGCACCTGGATGCCGGCCACCTCCTTCACGAGCGCGATCCGGGACAGCGCCTTCGACCCTTCGTAGCGGTCCAGGGCCAGGGTGAGGGCCCGCCGCACGCGCTTGTCCTCGAAGGGCTTCTTCTGCTGGTTCATCGCCACCTGGATGGAACAGTTCCAGGGGCTCTCCTGCACGGTGATCTTGGGGCCGAGCGCGGCCACGAGGGCGTCGCGGTCCGCGGGAGTGAAGCCGCGGAACTGGATCATCGCGCGCTCGCCCCGGATCGCCGACACCTGCGCGGAGGCGCTGGGGATGAAGATGGCGCGGAAGCCGTCGAGGTAGGGCTTCCCCTTGTCCCAGTAGTCGGCGAACTTCTTCCCCGTCCAGTGCGAACCGCGGACGTACTCGCCGAACACGAAGGGCCCGGTCCCCATGACGTTCTTCTCGTACCAGCGCGGGTCCTTGGCGAGGATGTCGGCCTTGTAGATCCAGTTCCACGGCGAGGCGAGCGTGGCGAGGAAGGACCCCTCGTACCACTTCAGCCGAAACACCACCGTGTCGGGAGTCGGCGCCTCCACGGCCTCCACCGGGCGGTATTGCTCCTTGCGACTGGACACCACGCCCTGCGACGGGAAGATGATGTGGTCGTACGAGGCCTTGATGTCCTTCGACGTGAGCACGCTGCCGTCGTGGAACTTCACGCCCCGGCGGATCTTGAACGTCCACGTCCGCTTGTCGGCCGACGAGCTCCAGGACTCGGCGAGGTCGCCGACGACCTTGGTCCCGGTGCGATCGGTCGGATCGATGCGGAGGAGCAGGCTGTAGTGCGGCGCCCCGGGGTGCAGCATCGCGAACGTCTCCTCGCGATGGGCGTCGAAGCTCGGGGGCTCCGCGGGCACGACGAAGACGAGCTCGCCGCCCGAGCGCGGCTTGTCCTGCGCGGTGGCAGGGAGGACGCCGGCCAGCGCGACCACGAGCGCGGCCGCGCCCAGGAAGAGGGTGCGGAGCAAGACAGCGCGCCGAGGGAATGGGGCCATGTCCGACCTCCGTGTGGGGTGGAAGTGTCGGTAACATACCACGCCGGACGCGGAGGGCGAGCGGGAGCGGGAGCGCGCTACTTGACGATCAGCACCGAGACCGGGGCCCGCTTGGCCGCGCCGTCGGCCACGCTGCCCAGGAGCGCCCGCGCGGTGCGGCCGCCCGTACCCCTGGCGCCGAGCGCCAGCACGTCCGCTCGCATCCTCTTCACGGTGTCGAGCAGGCCCGCGAGCGGCACGCCCCAGCGAATCTCTTCGCTCGCCCCCCAGCCCGCGCGCCGGAGACGTGCGACCGCGGCGCGGAGAGACCGGCGGGCCCGCGTCGCCCGAGCCCGATCGAGCGCACGGGCCTGCCCCACCACCACGGCGCGGAGGGCGGCGGGCAGGAGCGGCATGGAGGGCACGGGCGTCGGCTCGAGCACGGTCACGCAGCGTACGTGGCCGCCACGTGCTGGCGCCAGGCGCGCAACGAACTCCACCGCGCGGCGGGCCGGGGCCGAGCCGTCGAGGCCGAGAACGATGCGGCGCGGTGTCTTCATTCCTACCGGTCCCCGCGCGCGTCCTGCACGGCCATTGGCCCCGACGGAAGGGCCACGATGATGTCCGCGCACGCCGCCCCCACGTCGCCCCGCACGATCGTGCGGAGCATGTCCGTCTCGGTGATGATACCGACGAGTCGGCCCTCCTCGACCACCGGGAGCGAGCCGACGCGCTTCGTCATCATGAGCCGGGCCGCCTCGCCGAGCGACTGCTCGGGCTGCACGGTCACCACGTCGGTCACCATGACGTCGGACACGCGCATCGCCCCGAGCAGCGCGTCGATGGGTGTCACGCCGAGCACTGGGAATACCGCGGGCGAGAAGAGGTGGTGGCGGAGATCGCGGTCGGTCACGATGCCGACAAGCCGATCGGCGGCGGCGACCACCGGAAGATGGTGGATCCGGCCCATGTGCATGCGCTGTACCGCCTCGAAACAGGTCCCGGTGCGCGTGATCGTCGTCAGCTTCTGGCTCATCACATCTCGGACCAGCATGGCGGCCTCCTCCGGTGCGCTTCGGCGTGCCGTCTTACAGCCGCTGCAACCCTGGTGCCACCGCATACCGAGCCATTCCGGGCAGTTGCCGCGAGCCGATCGACGGTCCTTGGGGCGCGGCCGCCTCGGGTGGGGCGCCGACATCGCCCCCGCGTCGTGCTATCCTCCCGCCGATGTCCCCGAAGGATCTGGTCGTATTCCTGACCCAGAATCCCGCCTTCGCCGGACTTCCCGCGCGAGCGATCGAGTCGCTGGCCCGGCTCGCTCTGGAGGAATGTCATCGCGCACGCGACTACGTCTTCATGGAGGGAGATCCGGCCCGCTGGTTCTACCTGGTCAAGACCGGACACATCAAGATCGTGCGGCACGCGAAGAGCGGCAAGGACGTGGTGCTCGAGCTGCTCGGGCCGGGAGAGATCTTCGGCGGCGTCGCGGTGATCGAGAAACGGCCGTATCCAGCGGCGGCGCAGGCGATCGAACCGGCGGTCGTGATCAAGATCCCGGCCGAGCCCGTGATCTCGCTGGCCGACCGGCACCCGAGCTTCGTCCGCGAGATGGCGCGTTTGATTGGACGCCGTCTGCGCGCCGCCCACGATTCCGTGACGTCACTCGCCGTCGATCCGGTGGAAGCGCGTCTGGCCGCGGCGCTCCTCCGTCTGGCCGCGCGCGAGGGCACCCGGGGCAAGGACGGTGTGACGCTGCCCATTCACCTCACGCGGCAGAGCCTGGCCGACATGACCGGCACGACCGTGGAGACGACGATCCGCATCATCGGCCGCTGGCTCAAGGAGGAGCTGCTGGAGGATGTGGGTGGCCACCTCGTGCTCGGCAATCTCGACGCCCTGCGCGCCCGGGCGGAGGGGCAAGCGCGCTAGGACGCCGCCGCGCGAGCCATCTTCGCTGATTCAGCGCCTCAGCTGGGTGGGCACGGAGGCAAGCAGCGCGGAGGCAAGGACGGGCTTGGCGAAGAAAGCCGTCACCACGATGACCGGCAAGGGGCGGGGCCCCGCGCGGGCCGCGCGAACGATGTCCAGCCCCTCACCGTCGGCGAGGCGCAGATCCGAGATGATCAGCGACGCTGGCTGCCCGAGCCACCGCGTCGAGCGCCTCGAGGCCGCGGGCGGCGGTCGTTCAGGGGCGCCCCGCCATCCCAACGGGAGCTTCCAGTTTGGTCAGCGCGCGCAGGAGGTCCGTCTCGGTGATGATGCCCACCAGGCGACCGGCATCCTCCACCGGCAGCGCGCCGATTCGGTGGTCCACCATGAGCTGGGCGGCTTCCCGTGCCGGCAGGCTGGGACCGACCGAGATCACGGTCTCGGTCATGACGTCGCCGACGGTGAGCTGGGCAAGGAGGTGATTGACCTCCCACATCGACAGGCTGGTGGCCTGGGATGGCAGGTTCAGGCGGATGTCGCGGTCGGTGACGATCCCGAGCAGGCGACCGTGGAGCGTGGTGACCGGAAGGTGGCGGATCCGCTCCTTCCGCATCAGGTCGCGGGCTTCGAACATGGGCATCGAAGGCAGCACGGTGATCACCGCGCTCGTCATGAGCTCTCGAACGATCATGGCCGCTCGCTCCTTTCCGGGCTCACGTCACGGCTTGAGCGGCGCCGAGGGCGCCGAGCCCATCGGGCAGTGCTCCATCATCTTGCGGCGGTGCTGGTCCATCATCCCGCGCATCTGCGCCATCTGGCTCATCACCTGGCCCATCTGGTCGTGCATGGCGCCCATCCCCTGCATGTGGCCCTGCATCTCCCCCATCTCGCTCTGCATGTCGGTCATCATCTTCATCATCCGGCTCATGCGCTCTTCATCGATCGCCGGCCCCATCTCCGGGCCCGCGACGGATGGGGACGCGAGGCCGAACCCCAGGCTCAAGGCCAGCAGCCCCGTAGAGAATCCACGCAACATCCTCGGCGTCATGGCTTCAGCCCCCTCGCACGGTCATGACCGGGCACGGCGCGGTGGCGAGCACGTGGTCCGCCACACGCTTGCGCCGCGCCAGACCGCGCGGGTGAAGGCCGGCGCGGACGCTCGTGAGAAGTCTGTCGGATGCACGATGCGTCGAATGCGCTTCATCATCCCCTCCCTTGTCGTTCCATCTCACTCCAGGGCGCGAACGTCCTCGGCGTGCACCACGTGCCGGTCCCCGGCCGCGTCGCGCACGATCAAGCGGCCACCGTCGTCGATGCCGAGCGCGCGTCCCTCGATCGAGCCGCAGGCACCCCGAAGTTCGACCCGCCGACCGGTCAGGACGTCGCGGTCCTGCCAGGCCCTCACCAGCGGCCTCGCTCCATCGAGACGATAGCGGCGCCACCACCGGTCGAGATGATTGAGGAACGAAGCCGCGAACCGGCTCCGGTCGACCGGCCGCCCCAGCGCCGCCGCCACCGAGGTGGCATAGGCCGCCTGCGGGCCGAGGGCCTCGCGCAGCACAGCCAGATCGACGTTGAGGTTCACGCCCACACCGATCAAGGCGCAGTCGGGCACCAGCTCGCGCGGCACCCATTCGAGCAGCGCGCCCGCGACCTTCTGCCGCCCCAGGAGGACGTCGTTGGGCCACTTGATCGCGGGCGCAAGCCCGAGGTCCTTGATGGCATCACTGATCGCCAGCGAGCCGATGAAGGACACCGGGCCCATGTCCTCGAGCCGCAGCTCGCCCTCCAGCAGGACGGAGGCGTAGAAGTTCACGTTCGGCGGCGAGAACCACGGACGCCCGAGACGGCCGCGCCCGTTACGCTGCGATTCCGCCAGCACGACGGTGCCGTCGGAGGCACCCAGACGGGCGAGGTCCCGTAGCATCTCATTCGTGGACTCCACCTCGTCGAAGATGTGGATGTGCTGCCCCACGATCCGGGCGTCGAGCTCCCGGTGGATCACCTGCATCGAGAAGCGCTCGGCCACCGGGGTCAGGCTACGGCTCGAGCTAGTCATGAAGGCTCTCTCGCAGGACCAGCCGTTCCCCGGCCGGGCACCGCCGCAAGCGGCGCTTCGGGAGCCCGGAGCAAGAGAATGGGCGTCGCCGTGCCTCGTAGCACCGACTCTGCCACGCTGCCGAGAATCAGCCGCCCCAGGCCGCTCCGACCGTGTGTGCTCATCACGATGAGGTCGGCGCTCCGCCGGCGGGCGGCTTCGACAATGCCGGCTGCCGCCGGCCCGTACCACACGCTCGGCTCCGCGTGCAGCCCCTCCCGCCGAAGGCGATCAGCCACGCCGGCGAGGTAGCCTTCGGCCTCGCGCACCACGTGGACCTGGTCCTCCACGAGGTCAGTACCCGGGAAGACCGTGGCCTCCGCCGTGCGAACGAGGAGCACGGTCGCGCCCGACGGACGGGCGAGCTCCACCGCCGGGCCGAGAGCGGACTCGGCGAGCGCAGAGCCGTCCAGCGGCACGAGGATTCGATTGAGCTTCATGCCGAGATGGGGCTGCAAGCCCGACGCCAGGGAACGATGTCAACGAATCCGAAGTGTTGGAGCGCTGCGGCCAAGCCGACGCTTGGGGAGGACGAGCCTCACTGGGGCGGTGCCACCCCAGCCGCTCGGCGACTTCGGATCGTACTTGTTGATGAGGCGGTGGTGCGTCTTGGGATCGATGCCGACCGCCTAGGCGGCGGCCGAGACATCGCCCCCATGGCGCGCGAGTAGCTCGGAGTTGAACCGCGCGGTGCCCGAGCGAACGCGGTGATCATGATGACGGGCAGCGCGGGATCGATCTCGCGCGCACGTCGCATGAGCTCCATCCCGTCGAGGCCGAGCATCTTGAGACGAGAGGCCGAGTATGACTCAGGTCATACCCCCTCCCTCCACGGGCGCGCTACCGTCTGAGCAGGAGGACACGAGCATGAGTCAGGACACCGGTGAAGTCAGAATTGATGCTGGACGGACCGTCGAGGACATCACGCGCGAGCATCCGGGCGCTCGAGAGGCGATGGCCCGGCTCGGGATCAACCACTGCTGCGGGGCGCATCTCACGCTGGCCGAGGCGGCGGCCGCCGCCGGCGTCTCCCTCGACACCCTGGTCGCGACCCTGGCGCCGGTGTCGCGTTCGATTCGATTGGACGTGCGCGGGCTCGAGCCGCCGCAGCCGATGGTCCGTGTGCTCCAGGAAGCGGAGCGGCTCGAGCCCGGGGCCGAGCTCGAGGTGCACCACGACCGCCGTCCCACGTTCCTCTACCCCCAGCTCGACGATCGCGGCTTCGTCCACGAGACCGACGAGCCCGAGCCGGGGCTGGTGCGCATCCGCATCCGCCGCCGAGCGGCCCCGTGAGCCTGCCCCTCCACCGTCCGCCGAGCGACCATGCCGCGGCGGCCGTCGCCCTCCGCTATCTGGCGACGGCGGCCGTGGCGTACGTCCTTGCCACGTTCGGCGTGGTGTGGCTCGCGCCGGAGCTGTCCGGCCACTACTATCAGCCGCGCCTCTTCGCGCTCACGCACCTGGTCACTCTGGGCTGGATCACGCTCTCCATCATGGGCGCCGGTTATCAAATCATCCCCGTCGCGCTGGGACGCCCGCTGTGGAGCGAGCGGCTGGCGCGCTGGCAATTCTGGATCCTCGTCACCGGGATTGCGGGCATGGTCAGCCACTTCTTTCTCGGGACGTGGCCCGGGCTCGCGGCCGCGGCGGCGCTGGTCGGGAGTGGGGTGGCTCTGCACGTCTTCAATGTGGCGATGACGGTGCGCGGGCTGCGCGACTCCACGTTCACCGCGCGGGCGGTACGGTTGGGTCATGCGGGGCTCGCGCTCACGGCGCTCTTCGGGGTCATGCTGAGTGTGAATCGCGTCTGGCCGATGCTGCCGGGCGACGCGCTCGCCTGGCTCCACGCCCACGTGCACCTCGCGCTGCTGGGCTGGGTGGCGCCGATGATGTTCGGCGTGGCGGCACGCATCTACCCCATGTTCCTCGTCGCGCCCGAGCCCGCGCCCTGGCTGGGGCGCGTGCAGATCTGGGGATTGGGCCTGGGGTTGCCGGTGCTCGTCGCCGGGCTCGTCGCGGCGCCGGCCCTCACCGCGCCCGGCGGGCTCGCGGTGAGCGCCGCCGTGGCCGCGCACGGCGTCTCCGTGCTCACGATGGCCCGCGCGTCCCGACGGCCAGGGCTCGACTCGGGGCTGCGGCTCGCGCTCACCGGCAGCGCCGTCCTGGTGCCCTTGATCGCGGGAGGGCTCGGCTTCGCCTTCGGGCTTCTGTCGGGTCCGCGCGCCGCCCTCGCCTACGGTGCGCTGGCGCTGGGCGGGTGGAGTTCGTTGACCATCGCGGGCGTCATGCTGAAGATCGTGCCGGTGCTCGTGTGGCACCATGTCTACGGGGCGCGGGTCGGACGTACCTCCGTGCCCTCGGTCGCCCAGCTCACCGCGCCGCGCCTCGAGGCCGCCGCGCAGGCGCTGCTCGCCGGAGGCGCGCTCCTGCTCGCCGTGACGCTCGCCGCCGGCGAGGCGAGATGGATACGGGGAGCCGGCGTGCTGCTCGCGCTGGGCGGACTCGCCTTCGCGGCCGCGCTCGCGCACGCGCTGCGGCACCTCGCCATCGTCCCGTCCGTTACCCCGGTCAACACGACCGCGCACAGGAGGCCATCATGATCGTCAAGGAGCTGATGACCGCCGCGGTGATCTCGGCCCCTCCCTCCATGCCCATGGTCGAGGCGCGCAGCCTGATGGCGAAGGAGCGGATCCGACACCTGCCCGTCATCGCGCCCGGCGGCGAGCTGCTGGGCATCGTGACGGATCGCGACGTCCGCCTCAACCTCCCGTCGCAGGCGACGAGCCTGTCGATCTGGGAGTTGAACCATCTCCTGTCCAAGCTCACCGTGGAGGAGGTCATGACCCGCGCGGTGATCACGGTGGGGCCGGATCGGCCCGCGCGCGACGCGGCACAGCTCATGGTGGATCATCAGATCGGCGCGCTGCCCGTGGAGCAGAGTGGCCGGCTGGTCGGCATCGTGACCGAGACCGACCTGCTGCGCGCCTTCATCCGGCTGGAGACGTCCCCGCGCGGCGGCCCCCGATAGGCGAGAGACCGCACGCCGGCAGGATCCAATCCGGACAATCCTGCCGGCGCCGGTGGGTCAGCGAATCAAGCGCGTCCCTTCTTGCGATCGGCCTTGCGATCGGCGCGCCGCTCGAGCTCCCAACGGCGACGATCGCGATCTTCGAGGATTTCCTCCACAGGCCTCACCGGCGCGCTCGAGCCCTGCTCCACGCCGAGGGCGCGTCCGATCTGGTCCACCACGTCCTGATCCGGCGTGGCGACGGTCCCGCCGACCGTCTCCTCTCCGCTGCCTTCCGCGTCTGGCCAGTCGGCGTCCACATCCCCTCCGGAGAGGGCTGGCCCGGTCGACGTGTACAGCGGGCCCGTGTCCAGCGCCGGTGTCGACGCTTCCGTGGGACGACTCCCCGCGACACGCCGACGGCTTCGTGACCGCGGCGCCCTTTCGGTCTTCCCCTTGCGCTTGGGCTTCTTCATGGGACCTCCTTCTCGTGCCTCTTTCCGCTCCGGACACGGATCCCTTGCATCGGGGGTGCCACGGACTGGAGCGAATGATGGGTTCCTTCGACCTCGTACTGACCCACCGCGCGGCCCTTGACCTCCACCCCCTCGCGGGGCAGGATGGCCCCGGGTCCGGACCCCAGCGCAGTGCCGACCGCCCAGGAGGGGCCGCCATGACGAGCAACGGCCATATCACCGCTCGCTCTCTTCATGATCGTCTCAGCCATCCCGTCGTCGACGCGGACGGGCACTGGATCGAATACGGCCCCGTCATGAAGGAAGAGTTCCGCCGCATCGGCGGCGAGGCCGCCGTCGAGGGCCTGGCCTTGGCGAGCCAGCGCGTGCCGAATTCCCTCAAGATGTCGCTGGCGGAGCGGACGCAGCGCCGCGTGGGGCAGGAGGCCTTCTGGTCGTCCCCCTGCGAGAACGCCCTCGACCGGGCCACCGCGATGATGCCGCGGCTCATGTACGAGCGGCTCGACGACCTCGGCATCGACTTCAGCGTGGTCTATCCCACCGCGGGCTTGTCGTATCACCGGCTGCAGGACACGCGGCTGCGGCGCGCGATCTGTCGCGCGTACAACGTGTTCGCCATGGACCAGTTCCGCGACCTCCACGACCGCGTCATCCCCGCGGCGATCATTCCCATGTACACGCCGGACGAGGCCCTGGAAGAGCTGCAGTTCGCGGTGACCCAGCTCGGCTACCGGGTCGTGATGATCGGCGGCATGATGCGCCGGCGCGTCCCCGCTCTCGAGGCGGAGAGCCCGGACGCCTCCCGCCACGTGGAGTGGTACGACGTGATCGGGCTCGACAGCCCCTACGACTACGATCCGGTGTGGCGGAAGTGCCTCGAGCTCAAGGTGGCGCCGAGCTTCCACAATGGCGCCCGCTCGATCCTCCTGCGGAACTCACCCTCGAACTTCTGCTACAACCACATCGGCCACTTCGCCTCCGCGGGACACGCCGTGGCCAAGGCCCTCTTCTTCGGCGGCGTCACCCGCCGCTTCCCCACGCTGAACTTCGCTTTCCTCGAGGGCGGGGTCGGCTGGGCCTCCATGCTCTACGCGGACCTCATCGGGCACTGGGAGAAGCGGAACCGCCGCGCGATCGAGAGCACCAACCCGAACCGCCTCGACCTCGGGCGGCTCCTCGAGTACGCGAAGAAGTACGGAAGCCCCGCGGTGGCGGAGGCGGTGGGCCGCGGCGAGGGGCTCGAGGGTGACTCCAACTCCACGCTCACCGGCGGCATCGAGGACCTCGACGACTACTTCCGGTGCAAGATCGAGAAGAAGGAGGACATCCGCGACCTCTTCGTGCCCCGCTACTACTTCGGCTGCGAGGCCGACGATCCTGCCAATGCCTGGGCCTTCAACACCAAGGCCAACCCCATGGGCGTCCGGCTCAACGCGCTGTTCAGCTCGGACATCGGCCACTTCGACGTGCCCGACATGGCCGAAGTGGTCCCGGAAGCCTACGAGCTGGTCGAGCACGGCCTCATGAGCGACGCCGACTTCCGCGACTTCATGTTCGCCAATGCCGTGCGCTTCTGGGGCGAGGTGAACCCGGACTTCTTCAAGGGCACGGTGGTGGAGAAGCAGGCGGCGGCGCTCCTCGCGGAGCCGGCAGCCCGGCGATAGTCACTCGCCGTGTTCGGCGGCCCGCCCGAGCGCCATGCGCTGCGCGTGAAAGTCGCGGAGTGTTCGCGCCTCGCGATGTTCCTACACCCCAGACCTGGAGACTATAGATGAGCGCTCTTGATCCCCAAGCGAAGGCCGTTCTCGAGGCCCTCGCTACGTCCGGACGTCCCGCCTACCATCAGCTCGGCCCCAAGGACGCGCGGCAGCTCTTCCTGGAGACGCGGCCGCTCTCCACGCCCGCGCCCCCCGCGATCGGGAGCGTCCGCGACGTCATGGCCGCGGGCCCTCACGGCCAGATTCCGCTGCGCGTCTACCGGCCGGCAGGCCTTCCCGCGAGCACGCCTCTGCCCGCCTACGTGTATTTCCACGGCGGCGGCTGGGTCATCGGCGACCTCGAGACCCACGACGTGCTGTGCCGCCAGATCACCGCGGCGGCAGGCGTCAGCGTGATCGCGGTGGATTACCGGCTGGCCCCCGAGCACAAGTTTCCCGCCGCGGTCGACGACGCGTGGGCGGCCACGCGGTGGATCGCGGCGCACGGGGCCGAGCTCGGTGTGGACGGCGGCAAGCTCGCGGTGGGTGGGGACAGCGCGGGCGGCAATCTCGCCGCCGTGGTGGCCCTGCTCGCGCGCGATGCGGGCGGGCCGCCGATCACCGCCCAAGTGCTCATCTACCCCGTCACCGATCTCAGCGCCGAGACCCAGTCCTACACGGACTTCGCCGAGGGCTTCGCCCTGACCCGCGACAGCATGCGCTGGTTCCGCGCGCATTACCTGACCGGCCCGCGCGACGGCGATGACTGGCGGGCCTCGCCTCTGCGGGCGCGCTCGCACGCCGGGCTGCCCCCCGCCCTGATCGTCACCGCGGGATTCGACCCACTACGCGACGAAGGCGCGGCGTATGCGATGCGGCTGCGCGACGCCGGCGTCATGGTGGACTACGTCTGCTTCGGCGGCATGATCCACGGCTTCGCGGGCATGGGCAAGGTGCTGTCGAGCGCCTTGCGCGCCGTCGCCCTGATCGGCGCCACCGTCCGGCAAGCCTTCGCCTGAGCCATGACTACCTTCGTGCTGGTGCACGGGGCCTATCAGGGCGCCTGGATCTGGAAGCCCGTGGCGCAGCGGCTACGGGCCGCGGGACACGAGGTCCACGTGCCCACGCTCGAGGGTTGTGCGGAGCGCCGCGGAGCGCTCCGGGCCGGCATCACCGTCGCCACCCACGCGGAAGAGGTGGCCCAGCTCCTCTTCTACGAGGATCTCACCGACGTGGCGCTGGTCGGCACCAGCTCCGGCGGCATGGTGGTGTGCAAGGCGGCGGAGCTCGCACGCCCCCGCATCGGGCGGCTCACCTTCGTCGACGCGCTGGCCCTCTTACCCGGCGAGCGCCTGGCCGACATTGTCAATCGCCCCGCGGGGGACACCACCGCGCTGAGCACCGTCCCCACCCGCGCAGACGCCGAATCACGCATGTTCGCCGACCTCGACCCCTCGCTACGCGCCTGGGCGCTCGAGCGCTACACGCCCCACCCCATCGCGGCGCTGGAGGCCCCGATGGTCGCAACCAATTTCTGGGAGCAACGCTGGACGGCATCGGTGATCCGGTGCCGCCGCGCGCGGAATCCGCCGGAGGCGCATCAGCGGCGTACCGCCGAGCAGTTGAAGGCTCCGTATGCGGAGCTCGACACAGGCCACTATCCGATGCTGAGCGAGCCGGAGGCGCTCACGCGGATGCTGGTCTGACGCAATGCGATAATGGCCTGGTTTTCGGGCACCTATCAAGTCATGCGGCTTCGTGGCCGGCGAATCTTGACTGAGGTGGTGGGCGGGGCCGATGATCAGAGGGGAGACCCCGGGCATCCCCCCAGGGACATGAGCCGATGGCCCAGCACCTCTGCATCGTGTCGCGCGACAACCCACTCCTCCTGGGGTACTTGAACATCGCCCTGGAGTACCTCACCCGAACGGGCGATGAGCTCGAAATCGTCATCGATCGGCGGCCTGACTCCGGCTTCGAACCGGCCCCCGGACCGGTGGTCGGGATCGAGCAGCGCCAGCTGGCGGGTGTGGACACCCTGCTGCGATCGCGCGGCTATGCCATTGTTTCGCGCGACGCAGGCGAGTCATGGCGCCTGAGCAACACCACCATTCCCCTCACCGAGGAGGACGAGCTCGCCTTCGCCGGTCCGTCGCCCGCCGCACGTGCGGCCGCGCTCGGCGAGCCGCTCCGCCGAGGCCTCGCGCAGGCGGCCGGCATAGTGGGCGATGGGCTCCGTGAGGGGCTGGCGCTCGCCGCCAACGCCTTCCCCGAGCCGGTGCGTCGTCGATTGGCCGTCGCAGCCGGCGCCGCCTGCATCGTGATCGGCGCCGCGACCGTCGCGATCAAGAGCGATGCGGTGGATCGAGTGACGGGCGCCGCGGGTGACGCGGTCGCCTGGCTGCGCAGCGCGCCGGCGGCCGATCCTCCCGCCGCGCCAGCGCCAGCACCACCTCCGGCGCCCACGGTGGCCGCGCCGGCGCCGGCTCCCGCACCCCCGCCGGTCGCGTCCAGCGAGCCCTCGCGCGTCGCCGAGGTCGCGCCGTCGCCGGTCAGCCGCGATGGCCGCAACGGCCGCGCGTCCGAGTCCCCGGGCCCGGCGCGCCTGGCCAAGCTCGCGTCACCCCCGACCCACACGAATCCTGCACCGGCTCAGCCGGGGGGTCATGCGGTCGGGCGCGCGCCGGCCCCACCGGCGGCGAAGCCGACCGCGAAGGCCGAGCCCAGGCCGGAGCCGAAGCACGAGACGAAGGCGGAAGCCAAGATCGAGCCCAAGCCCGAGCCCAGGCGAGAGGTGACCGCGGCGGCGGTGACCGAGGCGCCGGCCGAGTTCAGCGGTGTGCCACGCCTCGAGATGCGGCGCGAGCGTGACGCCACGGGGCACACCGCGGCGATCGCCGTCCGCGTCACCGATGCCGGCGGCCGGTCCCTGCCCACCGCCGACGTGCGCATCCTGCGCCGGCTCAACGGCGGGGGAATCCAGGAGACGCGCCTCACGCCGGACCCACGCGATGGCAGCTTCCGCGGCGCCCTCCCGCGATCCACCGCGGAGTCGGACGGGCTCAGCATGCGGGTGACGGTCGGCCGGGTGAGCCACGAGGTGCCGATCGCGGAGTGACGCGCGGGCGGCTCAGCCGCCCTTCACCCCCTGCGTGTTCACGTAGAGGCTGTAGAGCGATGTGCTCGCGGCCATGAAGAGCCGGTTCCGGTAGGTCCCCCCGAAGCAGAGATTCGCGCAGCGCTCGGGGAGATTGATCTGCCCGATCAGCTTGCCATCGGGGTTGAAGACGTGCACGCCGTCCAGCCCCTCCTGCCCCATGCCCCAGCCACACCAGAGATTGCCGTCCACGTCGCAGCGGAATCCATCCGGCGTGCCCTGGTCTACCTCGATGTGCAGGCGCCGGTTGGCGAGGCGTGTGCCGCCGTCGGTGACGTCGTAGACGTAAATGTGCCGTGGCGGTCCGGACTCGACCAGATAGAGCCGCGACTCGTCGGGCGAGAAGGCAAGGCCGTTGGGCCGCGTGATGTCGCCCGCGACCACCGACAGCTGGCCGGTGCCGCCGTCGACACGATAGACGTTCGTGGGGAGCTCCGACGCGGCCATGTACCCCTCGTAGTAGCCGAGGATGCCGAAGTTGGGATCCGTGAACCAGATGGAGCCATCGGACTTGCACACGATGTCATTGGGCGAATTGAGCGGCTTTCCCTCGTAGCGATCCGCCACGACAGTGACGGTGCCGTCGTATTCCGTCCGCGTCACGCGGCGGCCGCCGTGCTCACAGGTGAGGAGACGGCCTTGCCGGTCGCGGGTATGGCCATTGGCGAAGTTGGACGGTTTGCGGAACACGCTCGTCTGGCCGGTCTCTTCGTCCCAGCGCATCACGCGATTGTTCGGGATATCGCTCCAGAGCACATAGCGCCCGTCGCCGAACCACACCGGCCCCTCCGCCCAGCGGAACCCGGTGGCCAGCCGCTCGACCTTGGTCGACGCGAGTCGATAGCGCGCGAAGCTCTGATCGATGATCTGGATCGCGGGATCGGGATAGCGCGGGCTCGGCTGGAACTCGCTGAGGGACATTGATCGATTCTCCTTGCCGGCTGGGCGGCCGCGGAGGAGCTTACCACGGCGGTATGCCGGGGGACTTTCCGGCCCCTGATCGTTGGAGTATGATCCCCGCCAGCCGACAAGGAGGTGGTGCTCGGTCTCGTTCGGGCCCGGACCGCCCTTCGCTGACGTGGAACCATCGTTTCTGTCCCTTCTCGAAGGAGGTCGGTATGCCGCACTTTTTGAGCGAGGACGAGCTGCAGCGAACCGCCCCAGCCGAGACCGCGGCCTTCGCGTCTCCGGTACCGACGCAGATCGTGTCCAACGGGGAGTACAACCCCCTCCCCCAGACCCGCGAGCAGGCGCGCGTGGAAGCACGCATCAAGGACCTGGCCGACGACCTGGCCCCGCGCCACGGCATGGACCGGCGCCGCTTCCTTGCCAGCAGCGCCGGCATGGCGGCCGCCTTTCTGGCGATGAACGAGGTGTTCGGCTCGATCTTCGACGTGAGCCGCGCGGAGGCGCAGACGCCGGGCGTGGCCGACCAGCGGGCGGGCGCGCTCGCGGGTCAGTTCATTTTCGACGACCAGACGCACTTCGTCCGTGACGACTTCAAGCAAGAGGGCCTGCTCGATCTCGCGAAGTACGCCAAGAAAAACTGGAACCCGGCCCTGGCCGGCGAGAACAATCTCGTCCGCTACAAGTTCGAGAACTACGTGAAGGAGATCTTCGTCGACAGCGACACCAAGGTGGCGCTGCTCTCGGGGGCGCCCTTCGACGATCCGACCTGGGATCTCCTGACCAATGACCAGATCGCGGCCGCCCGCACCGCGATCAATCGCATCTCCGGCTCGCGCCGCCTGCTCGGCCACGCGGTGATCACGCCCAACAAGGGACCGTGGATGGCGGAAGTCGACCGGTGCATCGCCCAGGTGCGGCCCGACTCGTGGAAGGGCTACACCGTCGGCGATCCGCTCTCGCCGTCCAAGCTCGGCTCGTTCTGGCGGCTCGACGACGAGAAGCTGATGTATCCCTTCTACGAGAAGGCGGTGAAGGCCGGCATCAACACGATCTGCATTCACAAGGGCCTGCTCCCTGCGGACTACCAGAAGTCCTGGGCCCAGGCGTGGCAGTACAACACGGTGTGGGACGTGGGCAAGGCGGCGAAGGACTGGCCGCAGATGAACTTCGTCATCTATCACTCCGCGCTCCGCCTGTTCCTGGAATCCCCCGACGCCATGCTCGCGGACTTTCAGAAGACGGGCCGGCTCGATTGGGTCACCGACCTCGCGGAGATCCCCGCCAAGTTCGGCGTCAGCAATGTCTATGGCGAGATCGGCACCTCGTTCGCCACGTGCGCGGTGTCGAGCCCGCCCCTCGCCGCTGCGCTCGTCGGGACCTTGGTGCGGGGTCTCGGCACCGACCACGTCGTGTATGGCAGCGACTCCGTCTGGTACGGCTCGCCCCAGTGGCAGATCGAGGCATTCCGGCGCCTCGAGGTGCCGGTGGAGATGCAGAAGAACAATCACTTTGCGCCGCTCGGCCCGGCCGACGGGCTCGTGAAGACCGCCATTCTCGGCGGCAACTCCGCGCGGCTCTACCGGCTGGACGTCCGGTCGGCGCTCGGAGCGATCACGAACGACAAGATCGCTTCCATCAAGCAGGAGTACCTGGCCGCGGGCGGTCAGCGCACGAACACCCGCTACGGCTACGTGGCGCCCACCGCAACGCGCGCTTGAGTCTCCGCATCACCGCCCCGTGGCGCCCGACCCGCTCGATGGGCCGGGCGCCACGGGACGCCGTCCTTCAGACCCTCGCCGCGAGCGCCTCCAGCCACGCCGCGCAGGGCGTGCCCAGCGTGCGCAAACGGCGCGCGATGCGCTCAGGCGTTCCCAGGTCACACCAGGTCGAGGGGGCGATCGTCGCGACCGCGAGCGGCCGCGACGAGCCTTCCAGCACCGAACGACAGAAGTCGGCGCGCGGCGCGAGCTCATAGGCCTGGGCGATCGCCCAGGGCTCGTGCCGCGTGCCCACGAATACGCCGAAGCGGAGCAGACGGTCGTGCAGGAGGGGTACGCCCTCGTGACCGGCCTCGAGGAGCGCCTCGAGCGAGGCCGCGAAGACGAACGTGTTCCAGAGGGATCCTTCCGAGAACAGCCGCTGCGCCTGGAACTCGGACGGCTTCTCCACGAAGGCTTCGACGCGCCGGACCGCGGCCGGGCTCGGCCAGTCGAGGCGCTCGCCGGGAGCGATCCACCCGAAGTCGGTGTCGGGCTCCGTAGGCGGCGCGCCGAGCAGGACCAGCCACCCCGGATGATTCTCCGCGTGCTCGGCCGCCTCGGCCACCGACGCCATGAACACCGCCTCGTCGGGAACGAAGTGGTCGGTGGGGAAGACCACCACGGTGGCGCGGGGGTCCCGCGCGTGAATCCAGTGCGCGGGGAGCAGCACCCCGGCAGCGGTCCCGCGATCGCACGGCTGATAGAGCACGGTGATGGCGGGGAGGTCGGCGACCTCGGGCTCGAGGAAGCACGCGTGATGCGCCATCGTGGCGACGACGGTACGGCGGGGCGGCACGAGCCGGCCCACCCGGTCGAGGGTCTGGCGCAGTAGCGAGCGCGTCCCGCCGAGCGCGGTGTACTGCTTGGGCCGCTCGTGCCCATAGAGCCAGCGCGTGAAGCTGCGAAGGCGCGTGCCCTCGCCACCCGCCAGCACGATCGCCCAGAGCCGCTCGGATTCGATGAGGGGCATGGCGTCCAGTCCTCCTGTCATGAGAGTTCACGTCCGTGATGCGGGAATGACGGAACGCGGAGGAGCTAGCGGGCGGGCGGAGCGCGCGAGCGGAGCAAACAGCCGGCCGGCGCGGGGGCCACGACGTCGCGGCCGTGGGCGACCTGCCCGAGCAGCGGCAGGTCGGGCGCAGGGGCCTCGACGGCGGTGGCAGGCGCGGCGGGGTATCCCGACGCCAGGAGCAGGACGTCGTCGTCGAAGTCGGCACCGTCATAGATTCCGGGGACCCATGACGGATCGGGCGGGCTCGCATGCGCGAGCGCGGGGTGAATCGCGAGCGCGGCCAGGAGCAGCAGCGCGCCCAGCCCCTGCTCGATCTTGCGCCCGAGACGCGTGGATCTCATCACCCCAAGTGACGCGGGGACACTGCGCCCTATTCAGGCGTCACGTACCAGCGCTCGAGGGCCGTCGCCAGCGCGTCCGGGTCGGCCCACTCGCGCGCCGCGGCGTCGACGAGCCCCGACGCCTCCTCCGGCGTGGGGCGCAAGTCCTCGACGGGAATGCCGAACTCGTAGGGCGACAGCGCGTCCGCCGCAAGCACGGCGTCCATGCTCAGCACCTTCCTGTTGCGGCGACGCAGCACGTGTTCGTAGACGGCGGCGTAGATGGCCGGGTCATAGGGCAGATCAGCCGACGCGGGCGGCAGCGGGGCCAGGCCCAACGCGGCGGCGAGACGCGCGAGCTGCCGCCACAGGTCACGGAGCACCTCGGGCGGCGCGTCCTCGCGCTCACGGGGATGCCGCGGCGCCAGCGCGCGGCGGCCTCGCTCCGCCTCGAGATGGGCGCGCAGCGTGCGCGACGGCACGGGGACGATGAAGGGCGCGCGCGGACCGCTCAGCAAGGCCTCGGCCGCGTCGGCCGTCGGCCGCGCGAGCTCGACGAGCCGGTGACCGACCAGGGGCGCCTCGACGATGAGCACGGCGTCCGCCGGGCGCTGGGTGTCCCAGGCGGCGATCGCGCCGCGCGCCCATCGCCCGACCGCCACGCGGACCATGCCATGGGTGACGCCGTGGCTCGCCGGATACGCGCGCGCCGCGCGGCTTCCCTCCACCACGGGCCGCACCACGTCCCACTGGAGCAGGGAGACGGCGCGCCCCCCCGCGTGGGCGAGCTGCGCGAGCTGATGGATCAGCAGGCTCTTGCCCGTGCCGGGCAAGCCGGTCACGACGACCACGCGCGCCGTCGTGGCGAAGGTCGTGAGGGCGGCGTGCAAGGGCGAGTCGGCGGCCAGGAGGAGCACGGCCCCAGCATAGTGACGCAGCCCCCGGCTCCGGTCTAGAATCGTGACGTCTCGAGGGGTGCCCAGCGCGCGAGAAGGAGACCCGGCATGCTCACCACCCGACAGATCGGCCCGTGCTTTGCCGCGGAGGTCGAGGGTTTGGACCTCACCCGGCCCCTGACCCCGGCGGACGCGAAGGACGTGCACGCCGCGATGGACGAGTACGCGGTGCTGGTGTTCCATGGCCGGCCCATCACCCAGGAGCAGCAGATGGCCTTCACGCTGAGCCTCGGCGAGATCGAGCATGCGACGGGCACGGGCCTCCGGGAGACGTATCGCCTGCCCACCACCTTCGCCGATGTGTCCAACATCGATGCGAACGACCAGGTGTTCGCCCGCGACTCCCGCACGCGCCTCTTCGCCCTGGGCAATCGCCTCTGGCACTCCGACAGCTCGTTCAAGGTGGTGCCCGCGAAGTACTCGATCCTCCACTCCCATAGCATCCCGTCCAAGGGCGGCAACACCGAGTTCGCCGACATGCGCGCGGCCTACGATGCGTTGGACGGGGACACCCGGCGGGAGATCGACGATCTGATCTGCGAGCACTCCCAGATCTATTCGCGCCAGCAGCTGGGCTTCACCGATTTCACCGACGAGGAGCGCGTGCGCTTCGCGCCGGTGCGGCAGCGGCTGGTGCGGACGCATCCGTCGACGGGGCGGAAGTCTCTCTTCCTCGCCTCCCACGCCGGCGGCATCCTGGGGTGGCCGGTGCCCGAGGCGCGCGCCTTCCTCCGCGATCTGGTGGAGCACGCGACCCAGCGGCAGTTCGTGTACTCGCACCGCTGGCAGGTGGGCGATCTCGTCATGTGGGACAACCGCCGCACCATGCACCGCGTGCGCCCCTACCCCGAAGGGGAGCGCCGCGACATGCGGCGTACGACCCTGATGGGCGACGGCCCCACCGCCCCGCAGGCCTAGGCCGCGGGCTCGCTCACCGCGCGGAATCCGCGGCGTGCGGGCGGGCTAGCGCCACGCGTCCACCGAGACGGTCTTCTGGTAGGTGCAGCCCATGATGCGCCAGTACCCGTTGGTCTCGCCGCCCACCACCACCGCGTGGATGTCGTCTCTCTTGAACATCGGAATGAGGTCCTCGGGGGCGGCGCGGAGCCGCGAGGCCCACGGCTCCTCGCCGAACGTGGCGCGGGGGTAGATGTAGTTCTGCACGAGCTGATAGTCCCAGTACTCCCGCGCGGGCATGCGCGCGGTCTCGAAAATCCAGTCGAGCAGGGCGTCCTTCTTCACGAAGCCGCCCCGCTCGACGAACTGCCGTGCCGCGATGGGATCGAGGAGCAGGGTGGGCGGGATGCTCGGCTCCATGCCGCGCAGCAGATTGGCCACGTGCGCGCGCCAGTGCGTCTCGCGGAGCCCCAGCGAGAAGGCGGTGGACCGGCAGCCGGAGAACACGCTCACCGCGCTCTCGTCCGGCGCCAGGCCGTGCTGCACGTGAAAGGGCTCCCACGGACTCCGCTCCTCGTTCTCGGCGAAGGTGACGCTGTTGTAGGCGTAGGCATTGCCCTGATTGCCCATGTAGGAGAGCCCGGGCACCGAGCCGCCCTGACCGTTCTGGGACAGGAGGCCGTAGGCCCGGCCGATGGTGGCATTGGCGTGGCTGTACGGGCCCATGGCGCCGGTGCCCGCGTTCATCTCGATCTCACGCCGCACCGGCCCGTTGACCACCGCCATCGAGGCCATGGCGCTCGAGCTGCTGCTGCGCGCGGTCACGCCGGTGGCCCCGAGGGCGAGGATCACGGGGAAGTACTCGGGGCGCGCGCCCGCCATCACCGCGTTCACCGCGACCTTCTCGACCGTGTATTCCCACGGCTCGCGGAAATGAGTGGAGCGCATGCGCCCCACCACCTCGTCGGGATGCCGCCGCGTGCCCGCGAGCATGGCGGCCACGCGCTCCTCCGTGGGCAGCACGATGGGCAGGCCGTCCGTCCAGTGATTGTCGAGAAAGAGCTGTTCGAGCTCCTCCGCCGAGCGCCCCTCGACACTGCGAGGGGTGGACCGGTCGAAGTCCGCGGGCCCCTGCTCCTCCACGTCGAAGGGGCGCGTGAGCCCCTCCACCACCTCCTGCATGACGGCGCGACCGGTGATGGGATCGCGCCCGTCCACATACGCCCGCAGCTCGCGCGCGGTCTTTCCCATGATGGGCTGGGGAACGAACACCTGCCGCAGGCCGGGCATGCCGTTGACGGTGGCCACCGACCGGACCACTCGATCGAACTTGTCGGTATGGACCGCGACCGTGGGCACGCCGTACCTGGCTTCGAGCGTCATCGCGTGCGCGGCGACCGCCGGCGCGCAGGTGCTTCAGTGCCCGACACCGACGATGGCGGCGTGGCCCCGCGCCTTGATCTCCTCCCAGGTGGTGGGATCGTCGTTGAGATACACGCTGGAGATACGCTTGACCACCGCGTTGACGCCCGGCAGGTGCTCGGCGAGCCAGGCGCGCATCTGTCCGAGGAAGATGTCGGAGTCATCGAAGCGGCAGTCGACGAGATAGACGGTACGGCCCTCCAGCGTGGCCAGGCGCGGGGCGAGTGGCTTGCGCGTGACTTTCGGCGGAAAGCCCATGGGATTCAGGACGGTGAGATGGTCGCGGAGGCGGTTGGCCATGGCGGTCTCCTTCCCGCTCACTCCACGCCCGCCAGCGCGAGCTCGCGGGCGCGGTGGCAGGCGACGCGGCGGCCGGGAGCGATCTCCTCCCACGCCGGCGTGTCGGTCCGACACTTGTCGATGGCGTACGGGCAGCGGGGGTGGAAGTAGCAGCCGGGCGGCGGGGCGGCGGGATTCGCCACCTCGCCCTGCAGGATGATGCGCTTGGCGCGGGCGCGCGGATCCGGCTCCGGCACCGCCGAGAGCAGCGCCGCCGTGTACGGGTGCCGGGGCGCGGTGAAGAGCGCCTCGGTCTCCGCGAGCTCCACGATGCGCCCCACGTACATGACGGCCACGCGGTCGCTGATGTGGCGCACCACGCTCAGATCGTGGGCCACGAAGAGGTACGTGAGGCGGAACTCGCGCTGGAGGTCCTGGAGGAGGTTGAGGATCTGGGCCTGCACCGACACGTCGAGGGCCGACACCGGCTCGTCGGCGACGACGAGGCGCGGCCGCAGGGCGAGGGCGCGGGCGATGCCGATCCGCTGCCGCTCGCCGCCGCTGAAGGCGTGGGGGAAGCGGCGCATGTATTCGGGCCGGAGCCCCACGTGGCGGAGGAGGTCGGCGACGCGCTCCTCGCGCTCCCGGCGGCTCTTCACGCCGTGCACGTAGAGCGGCTCGCCCACGAGATCGAGCAGGGTCATGCGAGGGTTCAGCGAGGCAAAGGGGTCCTGGAAGATCATCTGCATCTCGCGCCGCAGCGCGCGGAGCTCCGCCGGCCCGAGGCGCGCGACGTCGACCACCGCGCCGCCGGCCCGTCGCATCAGGATCTGGCCGGCGGTTGGCTCGATGGCCCGCAGCAGGCAGCGCGCGGTGGTGGTCTTCCCGCAGCCGCTCTCGCCCACGAGGCCCAGCGTCTCACCCTCGTCGATGTGGAAGTCCACCCCGTCCACCGCGCGCACGTGACCCACCGTGCGCTTCAGGAAGCCGCGCCGGATGGGAAAGAGCTTCTGGAGCCCCTTCACCGCCAGGAGTGCCCGCGCGGGTGGCGCGGTGACCGAGGTGGAAGCGGCGGACGTCATGAGTAGAGGAAACAGCTCACCGCGTGCCCGGCGGCCACCGGCCGCAAGGCGGGCTCCTGACGGTCGCAGCGGCCGGCCATGAACTGGGGGCAGCGCGGGTGGAACGGGCACCCGGCGGGGCGATCGTAGGGATGGGGCACCGACCCCGCGATCGGGGTCAGGCGCTCGCGCGAGCGTGAGCGCATGCGCGGGATCGAGCGCAGCAGCGCCTGGGTGTAGGGATGCTTGGGCGCGTGAAAGATCGCATCGACCGGCGCCTGCTCCACCACCCGGCCGAGGTACATCACGACGACGTCGGTGGCCATCTCGGCGACCACGCCCAGGTCATGCGTGATCAGCATGATGGCCATGCCGTCTTCGCGCTGCAGCTGACGCATGAGCTCGAGGATCTGGCTCTGCGTGGTCACATCGAGGGCGGTGGTGGGCTCGTCGGCGATCAAGAGGATGGGATGGCAGGACAGCGCCATCGCGATCATGGCGCGCTGGCGGAGCCCGCCGCTGAGCTGATTGGAAAGCTGATCCACCCGCTGCTCCGGCAGCGACACGCCCACCCGGCGCAGCATGTCGATCGCCTTCGCGCGCGCTTCCCCCCGGCTCACCTGCTGGTGCAGCATGATCGCCTCCGCGATCTGGCTGCCCACGGAATGGACGGGGCTGAACGAGGACATGGGCTCCTGGAAGATCAGCGCGATCTCCGCGCCGCGGATCGCCCGCATGGCCGGGCCGTTCGGCGGCAGCGCGGCGAGGTCGATCACGTCCCGGGCGGCATCGCCATGTGCGCCGGGGCGTCCGCGGTCGCGGCAGAAGTGGATCTCGCCCGCCACGATGCGGCCGGGGCGATCCACGATGCCCAGGATGGACCGCGCGGTCACGCTCTTGCCGCAGCCGCTCTCGCCCACCACCCCGAGCGTGGCGCCGGGGGCGAGGTCGAAGCTCACGCCGTCGACCGCCTTCACCGTGCCCTCGTCCTGGTGGAAATAGGTCTTGAGCCCGCGGACGGACAGGAGCGGCAGTGTGCGCTCAGCGGCCATAGGGATCCGCGGCGTCCCGGAGGCCGTCGCCCAGGAAGTTGAAGGCCATGACCGCGACGATCACCGGCAACGCCGGAAGCATGAGCCAGGGCGAGATCGCCACCGTCTGGACGTTCTGCGCCTGCTGCAGCAGCACGCCCCAGCTGATCGCGGGGGGGCGGAGGCCGAGGCCGAGGAAGGACAGCGCGGTCTCGCTCACGATCATCGCCGGCAGGGCGAGGGTGGTCGCCGCGATGATATGGCTCATGAAGGACGGCACCATGTGGACGAAGATGGTCCGCATGCGGCTACACCCGACGAGCCGGGCGGAGATCACGAAGTCCTCCTCGCGCAGGGCGAGGAAGCGCCCGCGCACGACCCGGGCGAGCTCGGTCCAGCCCAACAGCGAGATGATGATGGTGATGGCGAAGTACACCTGGAGGATCGTCCAGTCGCGCGGCAGCGCGGCGGCCAGGCCCATCCAGAGCGGGATGGTGGGGATCGAGCGCAGGATCTCGATCACCCGCTGGATCACGGTGTCGATGACGCCCCCGTAGAAGCCGGACAGGCCGCCCAGGATCACCCCCAGCACGAGGCTCATCGCCACCCCGATCAGGCCGATGGTGAGCGAGATGCGGGTGCCGTACATCAGCCGCGACCAGAGGTCGCGACCCTGCACGTCGGTGCCGAGAAGGAAGATGGTCTTGTTGGCATCGCGGTCGCCATCCACACCGATGAGATGCCGGTTGGTCGGGAACAGGCCGAGGAATCGGTACTCGAAGCCCTCGGCGAAGAACCGGACGGGGACCTTCACCTCGGGGTCGGCGACGTAGACGCGCTTGAAGGTCTGCGGGTCGCGCGCGCCCTTGATGCCGTGCACGTAGGGCGCGAAGCGCCAGCCATCGAAGACGTAGAGACGCTGCGGGGGCATCAGCGAGCGCTGGGCCTCCGACACGTTGGGATCGGCGTAGGCGAGGAAATCGGCGCCGATCACCACCACGTAGAAGAGCGCGATCATCGCCGCGCTCACCAGCGCGACCTTGTGCTTGCGGAAGCGCCACCACATGAGCTGCCACTGCGACGCGACGAAAATGCGCTGGTCGCCGGCGGTGACCTGCTCGCCCGGCGCGGGGGCGGGCGCGGGGACGGGCTCGAGCAGCGTCTCCGGCCGGGCCATCACGTGTCCTCGATCCGGATACGGGGATCGATCCACACGAGCAGGATGTCCGAGATCAAGGTCCCTGCCACCGTCATCAACCCCAGCAGCAGCACGATGGTGCCGGCGAGAAACATGTCCTGCGCGATGAGGGCCTTCAGGAGCAGCGGGCCCACCGTGGGCAGCCCGAGCACCAGCGAGACGATGATGCTGCCCGACACGATGTACGGGAGCGTGTACCCGATGGTGCTCGCGAAGGGGTTCAGGGCGACCCGGACTGGATACTTCAGTACCACCGTCCGCTCGGGCAACCCCTTGGAGCGCGCGGTCACCACGTAGGGCTTGCGCAGCTCGTCGAGCAGGTTGGCCCGCATGATGCGGATCTGCTGCGCGGTGCCGGCGAGGCCGAGGATCAGCGCGGGGATGGGCAGGTGCTTGGCGAGATCCCAGACTTTCGCCGCGCTCCACGGGGCGTCCTGCAGCTCGGGGGAGAAGAGTCCCCCGATGTTGGCGTTGAAGAGGACGAAGCCCCCATAGAGGATGACGAGCGCGAGCAGGAAGTTGGGGACGGCGAGGCCGATGAAGCCGATGAACGTCGCGACGTAGTCCCCCACCGAGTACTGCCGCACCGCGGAGTAGATCCCGATGGGGAGCGCGAGCGTCCAGGTGAGGATGAGGGCCGACACCGAGACCACCACCGTCAGCCACAGGCGCTCGCCGATCACCTCGGTAACCGGGCGCCGCCACTCCATGGACATCCCGAAGTTGCCCTGCACGACCAGCTTCATCCACTTGAGGTACTGGATGTAGATGGGCTGGCCCAGCCCGTACTGGATGCGGAGGGTCTGCGCTTCCTCGTCGGACACCACGCTGCCCATCGAGGCCATCTGCGCGATGTACGACGTGACATAGTCGCCGGGCGGGAGCTGGATGATGGCGAAGGACAGCACGGAGATCGCCCACACGGTGAAGATCGCGAGCAGCGCGCGGCGGCCGATGTAGGCGAGCATAGCGGGACCCTCTCACCTTGCCCTCGCCACGGTGGGCGAGGGCAGGGTGGGGACTAGGGAATCTAGTTCTTCCAGAAGAAGGTGATGGGGCGCGAGATCCCCGGGGTCTTGCCGTCGGGGCTGTTGTACATGCGCGACGGGATGTTGCCCATGTTGTTCTTCACCACCCGCACGCCCATGGAGGCCGGCCCCTGCCCCACCACGCCGATGATGTAGACCTCCTCGGCGGCGATCCGCCAGACGTCCTTGCCGAGCTGGATCCGCTCCTTCTCCGGGACGCCGAAGGCCTTCTTCCACTTCTCCATCAGCTCCTTCATCCGCGGCTCGGGCTCCTTGCCCTGCGC
>DATJFY010000087.1:0-31829 GCA_035495415.1 Verrucomicrobiia bacterium | reverse complement strand
CCGAACTCCCCGAGCTCGCGAGCCAGCGAGCGCGTGAACCCCACCGCGCCGCCCTTGGAGGTGGTGTAGTGGATGTAGTGAGCGACGCCCTTGAAGAATGTGCTCGAGGCGATGTTGATGATGTTGCCCTTGCCCTGCGCCTTCATCGCCGGAAACACCGCGCGAGCGCAGAGGAAGAGGCCGCGAAGGTTGACCGACATCACCCGGTCCCATTCCTCGACGGGGATGTCCATGAAGGTCCGGCGCTTGAGCGTGCCGTAGATGGCCGCGTTGTTCACCAGCACGTCGATGCGGCCGAACCGCGCGAGGGTCTCGGTGGCCAGGCGCTGCGTGTCTGCCTCGCGCGACACGTCGCACTCGACCCCGAGGGCCTGGGCGCCGCGGGCCTCGACCTCCTTGACCACGGGCTTCAGATCGGCGACGTCCGCCACAACGACGCGCGCGCCCTCGGCGGCCGTTCCCAGGCAGTACGCGCGGCCGATGCCATTGGCACCTCCGGTGACGATGATGACCTTGTCCGCCAGTCGCATCGCGGCTTTTCTCCTTGTGTGCTGCCTGAGCACGTGGCGATTCTCTGCCAGCCCTCGATCCTGCGCAACGTGACAGCCTCGGCCCCTGGTTGGCTACGCCCCGTTGCGTGGCATACGGCCTCCAGGCCCGAAACGGACGAATTCGAAGGGAATGCCAATACTCAAAGGTCGCTGGTTCAAATCCCGCCCCCGCAGCCATGGACGACGAGGGGTTAGCGGACGCTGCAGCCGCTAACCCCTTCGCTTTACCCAGACCTCACCCAGGAATTGGTTCAGCGTCAGACCGATGCCGCTCCGACTCCCGGGCTGCAGCTCTCGGACACGTCAGAGGCTCGCCACTTTACTTCACCGGCACCGTCAGCGGCGACGCTTCGGGGCCGATCTGGAACAGAATGAACTTCAGCCGGGCTGAACTGCTCGAGTTCTTCATGATCATCGCCTTGCCAGGAAGCTGATTGATCACCTGGCCGGCGGCCCCAGTCCGTACTTGCCCCTCGGTTTCCATCGCCCCCGAACCTTCAACGATGTACAGAAACATGTGTCCCGTGTGCTCATGCATGGGAGTGACCCAGCCGGGCGGAACATCGTACTGCCGGACGCTGACGGATTTCGGGTCGTCCACTGCCAAGGGCCCTTTGAAGACATCGGTTATCTGCGCCTTGTCGAGGTGGACATCCTGAAGGCCATTGCGGAGGGCGTGGGCGGCGGCAGGCCGATCAGCACCGTCAAGCCGGGGCCGAAGCCAAAGACCCCGACATCGTCGTAGGCGGACTCGAGAGGGCCTGGTCGTGTGTTTCGGCGCGGCCAGGGTCATAACCTAAGACTCCTCCGCGCTTCCTGCTGGGACGGCTGATGGCCACGCCAGGTGCGCTGAACGCGTTCGACGCCACCGGCGAGGATCCAATCAACTGCATTCTCCGACATGTGAACCTGGACCCAGGCGTGCTCGGGGCCGAAGACCAACTCGCGAACCCGCAGGCTGTTCGCGGCGGGACGCGCGTGTTCTCGGCCTACGAATTGCGGGACGGGACTCGCATCTGGATCATCACCGAAGCCGATCGCTCCGTGACGACCATCCTGCTGCCAGAGGAGTACTGAGGGGTCGCCAAAAGAACGATCTGGGTGGTTGAAGACGGCTTGGGGTCAGGCTAGCCTGGGTTCGCTTCCAAGGAGGATCATGAGGCCGCTCTTTTCCGTCCACGCGGGTGAGTTCTTGGTTGGCAACGAGATCGAGTCGCGTTTTCCCGGTGCGATCCTGTGGTTGCCTGCCAAGGATACGGGCGTCGATCTGCTCGTTACGAACCGAGACAGATCTCGATCGGTAAGTCTCCAAGTCAAGTACTCTCGGAACTTCGCGGATCTGCACCCAGGCATGACTGCATGCAGCTGGTTCAAGCTGCAACGTACGAAAGTTCTGAATAGCGCCGCTGACCTCTGGATCTTCGTTCTATGGTCGCCAACGGGCCGCACGGAGCGGACCCATTACGTCGTGATTCCGCCGAAAGAACTCGTAAAGCGCCTGAGCAAGATTCATGGCCATGAGGACAGCATCCACTCGTATTTCTGGGTGACTGGCAAGCGACTCTGTTGGGAGGGGCGTGGCCTGAAACGAGCGGAAGAAATCCTGATGGCGGAGGGACAGTATAGAAATCCGCTGAGAGATTTCACGGCGCACCTTGACGCATGGGGACTGTTGGGTAGCCGACTCGGCACGAGAGTTGGTCGTGTCCCGAAGCGTGTGTAAAAGAGAAATGGCGCATTCTTCCTCGGCTCCGTGCTCAGCCAGCGTACGGTAGAGGCTGCGTGATGATCGTCCGCGTCGACTCCGAGCCGTGCAAACGCTTGTAGCCGGAGGAAATGATGCCACTGCGGGGACGCGCGTTCCTTTCGATGTGGTCCGGAATATTGCAGGGTTACGAGCGAGAACTTAATCGTTGGCACACGATTGAGCACATGCCCGAAAGGCTTGGCGTTCCAGGCTTTCTACGGGGTCGCCGGTATATACATACCAGAGCATCAGATCATCCCCTGTTTATCCTGTATGAAGCCGCGCACATCGAAACGTTCCGCTCCCCTGGTCTTGTCGCCCGCCTCAACGACCCCACGGAATGGTCGAAGAAGGTGCAGCCCGGCCTAGTGAACTTCGTCCGTAGTCCCTGCCACACACTAGTTTCACTCGGTGATGGACTGGGGGGTGCGCTCATGGCCATCCGTGTCTCCGGAGACGTTGCTAACACGGCTGAAGTGAGCCACTCACTTGCGAGCGCGGCTCCGCGAATCGCACAATTCCACGGGGTAACGGCGGTCCATATCGGGCAACATGTGCCGGAGATCGCATCTGGCGAGACTGCTGAGACAAGACTCCGGCCCGCTGCCGCAGCGCCACGCTTCAGCTACGTCATGCTCGTTGAAGCGATTGGTAGTCGTGAGCTCGACGAGGCGATGCCCAACGTCGTCGATATCGCAACTGCCGCTTCTTCGGGAACGTGTGAAGCTGGTGTGTACCGTCTGGCCTATCTACTGGAAGCAGCCGGTTGAACCATGCCGGTCGTTAAGCCGGCTTGTTCGAGCGACACTCTCGACCAGAGCTCAGTAAGGTGCTCGCGAGCCGATAAAGTTATCTCCCGGAAGCTGCGCCTTCGATTTCCACAGGAGGCGGGACACGACCCGAGAGTTCGGAAGAAGGTGTCTAAACCAGACAGTGATTAGGTGCAAGCGAGCCATCCAGCAGACGCTTCGGTTGCCGTGCGCGCCAAGGGTTCGCCCAGGGAAGGAATCCGCCTAACCAGGCCGAAAACGCTCGAGGCCGCCTACGTTTTCCGCCTAGGAAGGGCGTTTTCAAGGGGCTCATAACCCAAAGGTCGCTGGTTCAAATCCAGCCCCCGCAACCAACCAAAGGCCTCGGAAAATAAAACCTTCCGAGGCCTTCGTGTTTCTGCTGCGCGTCGTAGCTCTAGCATCCATATAGCAACTCACGCCACCGGCTCCGGAGACGTACAGGCCCCTTCACCGCGTGCCCGCTGGTGAGCATGGAGCATGCGCTCGAGCACCGTTGGCTGCTCGAAGCCCATGGGCGTGCTCCGGCGGCGGTGGGCGGTGCGGCGCTCGCACTTGGCTGATGACCGCGATGACAGCGAGCTTCACTCCAGACACGCTGAGCAGTGCGCACGCCCAGGCGGGCCCGGGGGATGATGGGGCCGAGCAACCGCGGCACCGGCGCAGGTCGGGCTGGTCGATGCGCGTCGAGCGAGTAATTGCACTCGGGACACGTCGGACCCAGCCGGAGGGTGGCGACCTGGCTCCAGTGGGGTGAGGAGGCCGCTCATCCGATCGTGAGGACGCGCTCCGGCAGGGCCGGGAGGTTTTCCTTTCGGCGCACTTCGTCGATGGTGAGGAAGCCGCTCTCGATCCCAGTCTTGTAAGCGGCATATCTGCCCGCGGTATCCGTGGCCAGCAGCGCGTCGGGCAGGTACTCGGCGTACATTCGCCGACGCTCCAGCGGGGAATGAGCGCGTCATTCACGGCACTGGTGATGCGGGTCAGCCAGGGACCGAGGGTGTGCTTCAGCAAGCGCAGGGACTCGAGCTCGCTGTTGGAGTAGGACATTGAGCCCTGCACGTCCCCGCCGATCATGTGGGGGGGCACGCCGAAGCTCCGCGCGATCTCCTCGGTGGTGAGCCGACGCGAATCCACAAACTGCGAATCCTCGTGGCTGATACCGATGGGCACAAACGTGACCCCCTCTTCGAGCACGGGGGTTGTGCCGCCGGCCTGGCCCCGTCTGCGCGTCATTCAGCGATGTCCTGAGCCGCGCGTGGGCTTCGGTGCTGAGCCGCGCCGAGGTTGAGAGCACGCGGCGCGGGGTCGCCGCGTTCGCGAAAAACTCTGACCCGTATCTCTCGAGCGCCAGGCCGAGCCCCAGCGTCTCCCGGAACGTCGTGATCACAGACCGGCCGGTATACCCGGCGTCGCTCATCGGGCCGACGACATGCAGCATGCCGGTGGCGTCCACCATCATGGTCGATCCGCCGGTGGTGACCTTGTATTTGAGCTTGCCGCTCTTGGTGACGTCCTCGGTCACGCGATCCGGGTTGACGTACCAGAGGGCACGCACTCGGTCCGTCGTCATCCCGCGTGATGAGCGCGTATCCGTTGCCCCGCAGCAGCAGCGCTGTCGTCAGCGCCTCCCAGAAGGCCACCACGGACTGCACGGGATTGGGCCTATCGTGGAGCACGCCGTATAGGGGATGCTCCACGTAGCGTGTGCGGCCGTCCTCGGTGCGCTTGTACAGGGGGCGCTCGAGGCTGGCGGGCTCGCCGCTGCTCGTGCGGGTGTCGCCGTAGAGATACCGGAACGCCGGGTCGGCGTAGTCCACCGACCCGGCGCTCCAGTCCCAGCCACCGCCAGAACGTGTCCAGCATCGGCCCGCTCTTACGGATTGATGCCGATGAGACGACCGAATGACTCCGGGTCTGTGACCTGCATGTCCATCCGCAGATGGCCGAGGAATCCGTACTGGTAATTGCCGCGGTAGAGCTCTCGCGCCCCCTCGACCTGCATGCCCGTCCGGAAGCCGAGCATCGGTCTGTGAGAAATCGCCCATGTACAGCGTCGAGGCGACGTTGCTCGTGCCTTGGGTCTCGGTGATGGACACGTTCGACGTCATCGCCCGCGTCCAGTCGGCCTGCACGGCGGGGCGGGTCAACGGCCCGTTCGTGGTGGCTTCCTTGAACTTCGAGATGGTCGCGAGCGTACGAGGGGCCATGATGGCCGTGCTGACGTCGGTGACGTTGTTCGCCCACAGCAACGCGAGCTGATCCGGGATGGGCCGTACGACGTCAGCTGCGCCCCCGTTCGTGCCCTGCGACACGGCCGAACGTGCGGTCGGACTTGCTCGCAGAGAGCGATCGGGTCAAGCGGCTTCAAGACGAACTGGACAAAGGCGGCATGCACCAGATCGACCGGGTGGTGGCGCTCAGCGCTGACCGTGATCACGGGAATGTGCGTCCCTGTCTGTTCGCAATTTCCATCGACGAAGGAGTGCAATGGCATCGTCGGCATCGCGATGTCGCCGACGATGACGTGCGGCTTGAGATCTCGCAGCAGTCGTTCGTGTTTTCGATGCTGCAGTTGTGACGAGGGCGCCACAATACTGAAGCGCTTCGCGCAGCAGTTCACGGGTGTCGTGCGTGTCCTCGACAAGCAGCACGTGCACTCCTCGAAGTTTGTCATCATGAACTCGGCAACCGCGCAATATCCATGCCGCCGGTTCACTTGTCCTTTCAGGGCGACGTAATTGGCGGTCGAGAAGCAGAGTGCTCGCCTTGTCGCCTCCGGGCCAAAGTCATATCTGCCGAATCGACATCGACTCTGGGACACCAGAAACGTCTGCGCGGAGTCGGTCGGCGATATCGATACTGCACTACCGGCCATCAGCGGTCTGCCTCGCGCTGCCGGGCACTTGGAGCCCGGCCGTCGGTGAGCTGCTCGCGGACCACTTTCAGGAACTCCACGAGCACTCGAGAGGCGTCGTCCTTGCGCCAAGCGACCATGAGATCGAGACTCGCGGAGCGAGGGTTCAGCGGTACGAACACCACACGCGGCGGCTTGAGCCGTCGCGCGAACGCTGGGACGAGTGCGACACCACTTCCGCCGCCGACCATCGCGAGCAGCATGTGCAAGTGATCTGCCTCGTGCGGCGAATCTGGGACGAATCCGGCCTCCCGGCAGGCTTTGAGCACAATGTCGTGATACACCGGCACGATCTCACGCGGCGGAAGGATAAAGGAACCTTCGGAAAGAACCGAGAGCGGCAGAGATCTCTTCGCCGCCAGCCGATGATTGGTCGATAGTGCGGCTACGAGCGGCTCGATCATCAGCCTCTCACTTGCGAGCTCGGAATTCGTGATCGGTGGCCGTACGAAGCCGACATCGAGCTTTTGACGACGGATGGCTTCGAGCTGCGACGGCACGGCCATCGTTTGCAATTCGACCCGGATTGCCGGATGCCGCGCGTTAAATGTGCTGACGGCCTCGCTGATTCGCGACTGATCCATGCAATAACCGACGCCGACGCGTAGCCGGCCTTCCGTCGCACCGCCGGCGCGACGCGCGATCATCGCCGCGCGGTCGGCGCGTGCGACGATGTCACGGGCCTCCTCGAGGAAGAGCCGGCCCGCATCTGTAAGTTCGACGCGGCGCTTCGTGCGATGGAGAAGCGCAGTCTTCAACTCGGCCTCAAGGAGCTTGATCTGGTGACTGAGCGATGGCTGCGCGATGTGAAGCGCTGCCGCCGCCTGCCCGAAGTGCAGGGCTTCGGCGACCGCCACGAAGTATCGTAGGTGTCTCAGCTCCATGCCTGTAACCCCGGGGAGCAATAATAGACAAAGACTATTACTGCCGGCGCAGGAATATATTGGACTGGGGTTTGGGACATTCGCACTATTTGCTCCCTGGGGCTGGGCTGCTCGCCGCTCGGAACGGTCCGCACGCACCGACTGGTCAACCGGCTGGCCGGCAAGTCGTACTTTGCTCGGTCACCTCTGGCGAGGGAGCGGCGATCGCGTATGCGGCCTGTTGAAGGATCCGACGTGACAAGATGAAGTTCGACGAATCGGAGCAGACCAAGCACGACCCTGCCCCTGCGAGGGCGGTGTTGTTGCAGCGCCTCGTGCTGCGGGGGCGGTTGGGGCGCTACGTGATGGCCGCCTTGCTCGCGGTCTTGTGGGTCGCGGCTCGGCTCGCGCTGGAACCGCTGTGGGCTGTGAACCTTCCCTTGATCACATTCTATCCGGCCATCGTCGCCAGCGCGTTGCTCGGCGGCTTCGGACTCGGGATGACAACGACGCTCCTGTGCGCCGCCGCCAATTACTTCTGGATGCCGTCCGCACGCTCATTCGCCGTCAGCGAACCGGGCGAGATCGTGGCCCTCGTTCTCTTCGTCGGCATCGGGGCACTGATCAGTGCCGTCAACCACGCATGGCGCCGAGCAACGGACGCCGCCGCCGCGGCGACTGAGCGCCTCAGGACTATCCTCACGAGCATCGGAGACGCAGTGATCGCTACCGATACTGACGGGCGTATCACTATGATGAACCCCGTCGCCGAGGCCCTGACCGCTTGGACGATGCCGAATGCTGCGGGCCGGCCATTGCACGAGGTGTTTGTCATCGTGAATGAAGACTCCCGGCGTCCGGTCGAGAGCCCCGTCGACAAGGTGTTCCTCGAAGGCGGCATCTGCAGGCTCGCAAACCACACGATGTTGATCGCAAAAGATGGGCGCGAAACTCCGATCGATGACAGCGCGGCCCCCATCCGGACAGCTGACGGGCATACCGTGGGAGCAGTGCTGGTCTTTCGTGACATCACAGAACGGCGGCGCCAGGAGCACACCGTCAATCGACTCGCGGCGATCGTCGACGCCTCGGACGACGCTATCCTCACGAAAAGTGTTGACGGCACGATCACGTCCTGGAATGACGGCGCGGAACGGATGTTCGGCTATTCGGCGGCAGATGCGATCGGCCGCCCGATAATGATACTGTTCCCTCCGGATCGTTTTGCCGAAGAGGCCGAGTTCCTTCGCCGAATCGGGCGCGGCGAGCGGGTTCAGCACTTCGAAACCGAGCGGATCGCTAAAGACGGGCGTCGCGTCCAAGTATCCGTGTCGCTGTCGGCGTTGAAGAATGCAGCGGGATCGATCATCGGTATTTCGACCATCGCGCGTGATATCACCCGACAGCTAGGGCTCCTCACGGCCGAGCGGAGGGCCCGGGCCGAGGCGGAACGTGCGAACCGTACCAAGGACCAATTTCTCGCGGTACTGTCGCACGAACTACGACAACCACTGAACACGATGCTCGGATGGCTGCGTATGCTTCGAAGTCTGCGCGCCGACTCGACCCAGGCGGCGCGCGCGCTCGAAGCGCTCGACCGGAGCACACAAGCTCAAGCACGTATGATCGATGATCTACTCGATATTGCCCGGATCGAAGCCGGCAAGCTGACGCTACAGTTGGAATCCGTCAACTTGGGTCCACTAATTTCGGACTGCGTGGAGTCTCTCCAACAAGAGGCCGCGGCGAAGGCACTCAAACTTGAATTCCTCGCGGGGCCGGTGATGGCGACCGTGTCCGCTGATCCGGATCGCGTTCGCCAGGTCGTGATGAATCTGCTCGCGAACGCGATTAAGTACACGCCGTCGGGAGGCCGGATCCAAGTCCGGATGACTGGCGAGGATGGTTTCATTCGGATCGCCGTCAGCGACACCGGAGTGGGTATCGATCGCGGCTTACTCCCTCATGTGTTTGAGCGGTTCCGTCAGGCTGACTGGCGCGCCGCCGGAACCCAGAGTGGGCTGGGTCTGGGCCTGGCGATCGTCCGAGAGCTGGTCGAAATGCACGGAGGCACCGTCGCAGCGCAGAGCGATGGCCCCGGCCGGGGAGCGACGTTCACCGTAACGCTGCCAGCCATCGCCGCAGGCTGAACGGCGATCTCTCGGGGCAATCCGAGCATCCGCTCCGACGCGAGTGACGTTCGCGGCCGACTGAGCATGAGCCAGTCCTGCGCGCGTGCCCAACGACGCCCCCACGACGAGGGCCTGCACGCCAATCCGCGCAGCGGTATGCATGAACTGTCGCCGCGTCGCAGAAGCGCCGGCTCCGACGACAGAGGTTACGTCGCTTTCATATCATTTTGGTCAGCGACCTTATACCTCGGCGCCCTTCGTGGCCGGCTCAAACTCGAAGTCGAACGCTTCTCCAATGGAAATCACCTGCCATGCCTTTTGTTCGAGCGCCTGCGCGGTCGGCAGGTCCGCGCCGCGTCCGAGGGGATCAGGGGCAGGGCCGAGCTTCCCTTCTGAGGGGCCGGTAGGTCGAGTGCGGGCGTCGTTGGATAGCCAGAATGTTCCGCCGAAAGCGTGTGTTGTGTCAAGCGCGCCGCTGTCGCTCTGTCTCGGTGGCGAACCTACCCCGCTCAGGCCAGCCTTCGATGCGTATCGTGCGCTCCAGCACTTCACGGTCGACGGCACGCTGATCCGTGGGAGCGTCGCGTCAGATTACCCTTCTGGCCGACTCAGAACTTTCTACCCAGCGCCTCCAGCGACTGGCGGATCGCAATTTCGGCGCACGCAATTGTGTGCTCGGGGCTGAAGCGGAAGTAGAAGCGATAGTAGTGCCAGGTGCTCGCCGCCAGATGATATCGAATGTTAGCGGCCGCAAACCTGCGGTCGCGCTCACTTCGACGCGGAGCGCATTCATCGACCAGCCGGCGGATGGCGGTCCAGCGCACCTTGGCCTGCGTGTCGCGCATGCGGTGGAACAGTTCCGAGTGAAGCGCTGCCTTGACGAGGCCCTGCCTCGCCTCGAACGCCTGATACAGTGCGCGTGGCGCCGAGATAAGCTCTTCGAGTGTCCGGGGTGCAGGCGGTAGCGCCATCTTGGTGCGTACCGGATCGGCCACTGCGTCCAAGAAGTCGCCGCGCGAGGGGAAGTAGCGAAAGACCGTCCTCTCGGAATGTTGGCGTGCTTGGCGACGGCGCGGACCGTCAGCTCGCCCAAGTCAGCGCGCTGGATCAGGTGGAGCGCGGCGTCAAGGATGAGTCGGCTGGTGAGTTCGTTGCGCCGGTCGGTGAGGGTAGCTGGCGGCTTCGACATACATGCTGACCTTATGTCATGGTATATGACAATTGGATGGGCTCTCGCCCAACAATCCGCGGGAACTGTTTGAGGGTATGCTCGTGATGGAAGCTGTATCTGGCCCGGCAGGCCGGCCGCCGCCCAACCTCGGCCCACTATTGAGTCCTCGTGGAATATCGACGTTTGCCAAAATGTCTAAAGGTCGACGTGCGCGGGTGCATCGGGAATTTCTCACCCGACGTAGAACTATGTCAAGGCAGTCTTCTCTTGGGACAGTGTCTGCAGTCGCGAGACGTTGCCGGGAACATCGCCTACGCGCAGCGCAACCGCAGCGCGGCCGCGAACGATCGTGCGTTCGCAACACGAAGGAGGGACACAGTGAAGACGGAATCGCTGTGGGTGCTCGGCCACAAGATTCGGCCTCTCGATACCGATGCGTCTTACGGCATGGTCGAGGTCATATCGCCGCCGCATGTACCGGGCCCGCCGCCGCATTTCCACAAGAGGGAGAGTGAATTCGTTCTCGTCGTGGATGGCACGCTCGACGTCATGACAAATGGCGACTGGGCACGATGTGGTCCTGGTAGCTTCTTGGATCTCCGGCCCGAGACGACACATACGTTCATCAACAACACCGAAGAACCTGTCGTCTGGCTCACGGGCTGGCGGCCCAAAGGATTCGAGCGCTTCTTCAGAGACTTCGGTGTACCCGCGACCGAAGCGCGGGCTCAGGATAGATCGGTAGCTGAGGACGTCGTTCAGCGGGTGGTTCAGAACGTCGGACGATACGGCATGTATGTGCAGTCGTAGACGGCCTCAAGTTGCCGCGTCTGGCTTGTGGCTTTGGCTCTCGTGTTCATTTCAAAAGGGCTCATCACCCAACGGGCGCTGGTTCAAATCCAGCCTCCGCAACCATCACAAGGCCTCGGAAGTTCGAGCAAGTCATGCCGCTGGCTCCGGCAGGTGAGCGGGTCCGCGGAAGTTGTGTTGGCCCCAACTAGAAGCGGAACGTGGCACCCTTTGGCTTGTCATCCTCGAGTCCTGCCCGACCAAGATCCTCCTCCCAAATCCAGACGGAGAGTGACCATGTCCGCCGGCTGTACGAGGGATCGGCCTGAACCGCGGGCAGCTCCAGATCCTGGTGTCAACGAGCAGATGAGCACCCACGGACGCAATGGCCTGCTGCTTGGCTGATGAACCTGCGGACTGGAGACTGCGGCGAAGGCCGGATGCAGGTTGGAGAGGGTGGTAAGGAGCCATGACTCGAATCGTCGTCCACCGGGTCCCGCCCCGTCAAATGTCGAGAGTCACGGATGGCTGCTGGCGCTCACCGCGCGTGACTTGACGGCTAGCACTCTTTTGCTATCAGTGCTAGCAGAGCGGCGTTGCGGGACCCAGGATCCCAGTTTGGTGACCGCTCGCCGGACGGCTCGTAGGCCGCCCGAGAATGGCAAAGAGGAACGGCTGAACGTGCATGCAGGGCGGCAGGACGTAAGAGTCCCGCCGCCATGGCGGCGGGTTTCAGGCGGGAGGACTGCAACGAAGGGTGTCATGGATTGAAAGGGGGTAACGGAGAGCTATGACGGCGGCAGCTGACGTGCGGAAAGCCACGGACCGACCAGCAGTGCATCAGCGTCCGATGGACTGCCCCTACTGCCAGGAGGTACTACAGGACGCCCCGCGAGGGTTGGTGTGTTGCAGGTGTCGTTCCACAGTAGGGACCGAGCCGGGAGTCGAATGAGTGAAGGGTAGGGCCTGCGATGATCGTGCGGCAGCTTAGTCCTTGGAGTCAGAGCCGGAACACGGACTGAGCCGGGACCTCGACGTGGAGACCGCCGGGACCGCGAGGTGGAGGATGGTCGCGAAAAACTACTATCTGATCCTTGGGGTGTCGGAGTCTGAGAGCCCGGCGGGAATACGCGCACGGTATCGCGACCTTGTGCGCGCGCTCCATCCTGACGTGGCGGGTCCACAGAGCACGAGCGCGTTTCAGAAGGTCGCCGAGGCGTACGCCGTGCTCGCCGACCCGCTCGCACGGCGGCGCCACGATACGGAGTTGGCCATGCGGGAAGAGCGCCTACCCGTCCAAGCACGCGACGATTCGGTCGCGCCATGGCGTTGGGAGCCGGTGTCGCCCCTGGCTGAGCCCTTGGCGGTCCGGCCGTCCTTCGAAGCGCTGGTCGAGCGCCTTTTTCGGAACTTCACCGGCATTGGGATCCCGAAGGCGGAGCGCCCTGAAGGACTGACCTTCGAGGTCATTCTGACGCCGGAAGAGGCCGAGCGGGGGGTCGAAGTACCCATCGCGCTGCCACGGGTCGAGTCGTGCCACGAGTGCGGCGGCATCGGTCGGGTGTGGTTCTTCCCCTGTGCGTCCTGCGGTGGGCAGCGTGTGATCGTCTCCGAGAGAATGGTGCGGATCCAAATCCCGCGGTTGGTGCGTCCCGAATCGGTCATCGAAGTGCCACTTTACGGGCTCGGCATCCACAATCTCTATCTGCGTCTCCACGTGCGGATGGAGTAGACCTCTCGACGCGGGTTCGGCTCGGTGCCACGATTCTCGGTCGCGCGCGGTTCACCAAGTAAATGACCTTGATCTCTCGGGTTCTAGAAGTCGACCCGAGCTGGCGACATTGGAGAGACCGATGTCTTCGAGGACGCTCGTTGTTGTCCTGCCGGCCTGCACGATCGGCTACATCGCGAGACGTGAAGAGGTTCAGTCGCTTCGCGTCTGGACGGCCATATTCGCGAGGGTGTCAGCCGCCACGCCCCCCGCGGAAGAGCGGGCAGCTGGCATCACACGACCGAGCGACGGATCGTGGCGAGCCGATCAGGGTAGGCGGTGATCTTCAGCAGCGCTGCCAGCGCGCCTCGATCTCAAGGTGGTCGTAGGCCATGTCCTCTTCTACCCCATTGCCGCGGTATCGGCTAATCTACGATGCGTTGTGTGGGGGGGGCCAGATTCGTTCATTCACGAGCGACCCAGGGAGATCGACACATGGCGCAAAAAAAGCCGACGGTGTACGAGTTCATCCCCAAGCTGGGGCAGCTCCGCGACGACGTGCTGTTCGGCGACGTCTGGGAGCATCCCGATCTGAGCAAGCGCGACCGGAGCCTCATCACGGTGGCGATGCTGGCGGCGCTGTACCGGACCGACGAGATGCGGGGCCATATGCAGAGGGCGCTCGACAACGGGGTGACGGAGACCGAGTTGAAGGGGCTCATCACCCACGTGGCGTTCTACGCGGGCTGGCCCTGCGCGGTGAATGCCGGCCGTATCGCGATCGAGGTGTTCGGACCGAAGTAGCGCCCCAAAAGCACGGAGGGCCCGCCGCGGCGGGGGGGCCAGAGAGAACGAGCGGACACCCCGGCGGTAGAGTGCGCCCCGGCTCAGCTCACTCTTGTGGGCGGCCGCCTCGACATATCTAGGAACGACCCGCTGGCCGAGGACGCCGGGCTGATGTAGTCCGGCGCGAATTCCTCGCATGCAGAGGTTCTCTTCCATCGCGGGCGTTGTCGTTGCCGTCACCGCGGTCGCGATCGCCGGCGCCCTGCGGGGTACTCTGACGCCCCTCGTCGGGATCGAGGGCGTGCCGTTTCTGACCTTCTTTCCCGCTCGTCGGCATCGTCATTGCGCTGCGCGTCGTGCGCTCGCCGGTGGGGGTGGTGTTGCGCGGGATCCGTGAGAACCCGCTGCGCACGGCCGCGGTCGGCCACAACGTCCACAGTGACAAGCTCGCCGCGTTCGTCATCGCGGCCGCGTACGCCGGGTTTGCCGGGGGGCTGCTCGGAGTGCTCCAGGCCTTCATGCCGCCGGAGGCTTTCACGTTCGAAACGTCGGGACAGCTGGTGATCCAGACGGCCATCGGCGGACGCGGGATGCTGTTCGGCCCGCTCGCGGGAGCGGCCCTGTGGCTCTTCCTCCAGGACTTCCTCCAGGGCCCCCTGGGGCTCGGCGCGACCTGGAAGCTCGTGCTCGGTCTCGTCTTCGTCGTGCTGGTCGTCTTCCTGCGCGACGGAATTCTCGGCGGCATCCGCGACCTGTACCGTCTGGTCGCCCGCCGGAAGGCGGAGAAGGCGACATCGATCGCCGCGCCCGCGAAGGCGCCGGCCCGGCCGCCTGCGGCGGCCCCGGCGACGGTCCGCACGCATGCGGGCAACGGCTTCTCCGGGCCGATCATGCAGACGATCAGTCTCACGAAGCACTACGGCGGCCTCGCCGCCAATGAAGCGATCGACTTCGCCGTCGATGCCGGGGAAGTGCGCGGGATCATCGGGCCGAACGGCGCCGGGAAGACGACGTTCTTCAAGGTGCTGACCTGCGAGGTCTCTTCAAGGGCCGCGACATCACCGGCATGGACATGACCGAGGTGTGCCAGCTCGGGCTCACGAAGAGCTATCAGGTGAACCAGCTCTTCAACCGCCTGACGGTGCGCGAGAACGTGACGATCGCCGCCCTGGCCGCTCTACGCGGGAAGTTCCGACTGGACCTGATGCGTCGCGTTGCCGACATCCCCGGGCTCGACGAGCTCGTCGGGCACACGCTCGGCCTCGTCGGACTCGTCGGCCGTCGCGACACGCCGGTGGCGGAGCTCGCCTACGGGGAGAAGCGACGCCTGGAGATCGGGCTGGCGCTCGCGTCCTCCCCGAGTCTGCTCTTGCTCGACGAGCCACTCGCCGGCATGAGCCCCACCGGGCGCGCGGAGACCGTCCGGCTCCTCAAGTCCATCGGCCAGGAGCGGACCATGATCGTCATCGATCACGACATGGACTCGCTCTTCGAGCTGGCCGAGCGCATCACGGTGCTCCAGGAGGGCCGCGCGCTCGCCGAGGGCCGGCCGGCCGAGATCAAGGCCAATACCAAGGTGCAGGAAGCCTACCTCGGCGGCCTGAACGAGGCCCAGGCATGAGCCTGCTCGAGGTGAGCGAGCTACACAGCTACTACGGAGACTCCCACATCCTCTTCGGGGTATCGCTACGCGTGGAGCAGAACGAAGTCGTGGCGCTGCTCGGCCGGAATGGCGCGGGGAAGAGCACGACGCTCAAGAGCGTGATGGGGGTGGTGAAGCCGCGCGCCGGCTCGGTACGGCTCGAGGGCCTCGAGCTCGCCGGGATGAAGAGTCACGCGATCGCGCGGGCCGGCGTCCAGCTCGTCCACGAAGAGCGGCGCGTCTTCGGCAGTCTCACCGTCGAAGAACCTGGTCCTGGCCGGCCTCACCGCGTCGCCGCGCTGGTCGCTCGCGCGCATCTACGACATCTTCCCGCGTCTGCTCGAGCGGCGCGGAAGCCGCGGGACCGATCTGTCAGGCGGGGAACAGCAGATGCTTGCCCTCGGTCGCGCGCTGATCCGCGCCCCGAAGATCATTCTGCTGGACGAGCCCTTCGAAGGCCTCGCCCCGCTCATCGTGCGGGAGCTCGTGAGCGTGTGCCGCCGCCTTGCCGCCGAGGGGCAAACGCTGATCGTTGTCGAGCAGAACCTCGCCGCGACGATGGCCCTCGCCCAGCGGGTGTACATCCTCAACAATGGGCACCTCGCCCACGAAGGCCCCGCGGACGATCTCCGCGCCAATCCCGAGATCCTCCACCGGTACCTCGGCGTCTGAGGCCGGTGGGCTCGTCGGTCATTCGATGACCGCCGAATAGGTGAGCGTTCGGAGCTCGCGGCGCAACGGGTACGGGGCGGGGAGGCCCATCTGCATGATCTGGGTCATGAAGACGACGATCATCTGCTCGCCGGGATCGATCCAGAACGCCGTGCCGGCGGCGCCGCCCCATGCGAACTCGCCCACCGTCCCGGTGATCTGCGCGCGCGCCGGCGATTGCATGATGGAGAAGCCGAGGCCGAAGCCGACGCCGGCGTAGGCCGTCTCGGTGAACATCCCGGGCAGCGCCAGATGCGTGAGATCCTGGCCGTCGGGAAGGTGATTCACCGTCATGAGCTCCACGGTTTTCCGCCCGAGCAGCCGAATGCCGTCGAGCTCGCCCTTGTTGAGCATCATCGAGGCGAAGCGCAGGTAGTCGGTGGCGGTAGACACGAGGCCACCGCCACCCGAGAAGAAGGTGCAGTCACGGTAGACGCTGGTGGCGGGATCGTCGATGAGCGTGAGACGGTCGTCCGCAAGGCGCTGGTAGTTCGCGGCGAAGCGGGGGGTCTGCGCGTCCGTGACGACGAATGACGTGTCGGTCATCCCGAGCGGCTGGAGGACGTGCTCCCGCAGGTACGCATCGAGCCGCTGACCGGAGATGACCTCGATCAGGTGTCCGATCACGTCCGTGGACACGGAATAGTTCCAGCGTGTCCCGGGGGAGAACTCGAGCGGCAGCGCGGCGAGCTCCTCCACCAGGTCGCGCGCGGTGTAGCCGCGCCGGGTCCGGTCGCCGACGCCGAGCTTGCGATACGCCGCGTCGACGTTCGTGCGCTCCATGAATCCGTAGGTGAGTCCGGAGGTATGGCTGAGCAAGTCCCGCACCGTCATGGGCCGCTCGGCCGGGGTCGTCTTCCAGCTGGGGTAGTTGCCGCCCACGAAGACGCGCTGATCGCGCCAGGATGGTATGAACTTGCGTACGGGATCGTCGAGCTGGAACCGCCCTTCCTCCCAGAGCATCATCAACCCCACGCTCGAGATCGGCTTGGTCATCGAATAGATGCGGAAGATCGAGTCGGGCGTGACCGGTCGTGTGCGCTCGATCTCGAGATGGCCCAGCGGCTCGAAGTAGGCGACCTTGCCGCGACGGGCGACCAGTGTCAGCGTCCCGGACAGCTTGCCCGCGTCGATGTACCGTCGGAGATGATCCGTGATGCGCCCGAGACGGGCCGATGATAGTCCAACTTCTTCCGGCTTCACGAGCATCGCAGCCTCCTCTATCCCCGCTGGACCGAAACGATCACTTGGGTGCGCGAGCGGACATGCGGCGCGAACTGATACCAACCACGCATCGCGCGGAACTCCTTCGTGGCGATCGCGCCCGGACCGTCCAGCTCGTAGATCGTCGTGTAGATCCGTTTTGCCGTCCGCTCCGTCTTGCCGGCTGAGCTCTCCGATATGTCGCCCGAGGAAACGTACCGCCGGCCCCGCAGCACTCCCGGGCATTTGAGCGCGTCTGGCAAGTGGACCGTGTCGTACCACCGATTCCACTCAGCTTCGACCGCTCCGTCCACTTCCACGGTCACGATCAGCAGGCACTCGGGGAGCTCGGGCATGGTGTTCTCCAGGCGGACTTGTCATCCGCATCATGACATATCGAGCGAGCTCCGGGGTAGGCTGTGTTCACCGAATCTGAGGATGACGGCGTTGGAGCTCACGCGTATTCCTTGACAGCGGAGGGCTGGCCGCATAGCGTTCCTCACACATGAAGATCCTCTACACGCCGAACCTCATCTGCCCCGCCGTCGGAGAAGGCGACCGCGCGCGCATCCTCGAGGCCGCCGGTCCCGGCTCGACGTTCGTCGAGGCCAAGGACGTGGCGCGTCAAAAGGCCGAGGTCGCCGATACCGATGTCATCTTCGGCCGCGTGCCCGCCGACGTGTTCGCGATGCAGAAGCGCGTCGTCTATTACCATTCGATCGGCGCGGGCGTCGACGCCATCCTGACCCCCGAGCTGGTGCAGAGCGACGTGGTACTCGCGAGCGAGAAAGGTGAGGTCGGCATCCACCTCGCCGAGCACGCCTTCGCTCTGTTGCTGGGACTCACCCGCGGTATCCACACGGCGCTGCGCAAGCCCGACTACACCTTGCGCGAGCCAATCCGGAAGGAGCAGCGAGAGCTCTACGAGCTCACGATGGGCATCGTCGGATTTGGGGGCACCGGCCGAAAGGTCGCGGAGCGGGCCCTCGGCTTCGGCATGCGCGTCCTCGCGGAGGATATCGACGATGTGCCGGGCCTGCCCGGCGTAGAGCGAATCTACAAGCCCGAGGGACTAGGCGCGCTGCTCGGCGCCTCCGATGTGGTGGTGATCTGCCTGCCCTTGACGAAGGCCACACACCATCTGTTCTCGCGCGATCTGTTCCGGCAAATGAAGCGCACTGCGATCCTCATCAACGTCACGCGCGGCGCGATCGTCTTCGGCGAGGACCTGGTGAAGGCCCTTGAGGAGGGCCTCATCTGGGGCGCGGGCCTTGACGTCACCGATCCGGAGCCGCTGCCGCTACCGCACGTCCTCTGGACGCATCCACGCGTGATCGTCACGCCGCACACCGCGGGCGGTTCGCCGCGTCGAGCCAGCCGCGTGATCGAGACGTTCATCGAGAACTTGAAGCGGCGGCGTGACGGCCGCCCGCTGCTGGCGCTGATCGACAAGGAGAAGGGTTACTGAGGCGCAGGCCCCGGTCTGCGGGGCAACCGCTGGCTCCTGAGGTGGCACTCCCACCAGAGCTGCAGATTCACCAGGACCCAGACGAGCGGCATGTCTTCCGGGCGGCCGGACAGGCGCGACGCCAGCCACGGCTCGAGGGTCCTTGCATCGAATAGCGAGGATTGGCGCACACCGTCGAGCAGGACGGAGCGCGCCCACTCGCGTTGCCGCGCCTCGGCAGCGCGAATGGGCACGACGAGAGCGTGCTTGCGCCGTGCCGCGACGTCCGGGGGCAAGAGCCGGGTGAGGGGCTTGAGGACGTACTTTTCCTGCCCGTCGCGGATCTTCCAGCGGGAGGGCAGCGCCAACGCGAAATCGATCACCTCACGGTCGAGGAACGGCATCCGCACCTCCAGCGAGTGCGCCATGCTCACCTTGTCGGCGACGAGGAGCAAGCCGTCGGCGAGGCGACGGGTGAGCTCGAGCGCGAGCCGCCGCTGAAGGCGGTCCTCGCACGAGGCGCGCGTCTCCGGATCGAGCTCGAGGAGCCGGCCGTCGTTGACGGGATTGCGAGGGCGCGCGGCCGCGAGGCGCGGGATCTCGTCGGCGGTGAAGAGCCGAAGCCACTCGCGGTCGGCCGCCTCGTCCGAATCAGCGGCCGCCACCCGCGAGAAGCGTCGCCACCGCTCGCTCTGGACGATCCGTCCGAGAGCGCGGGCGAGATGCCGGGGCATCACGCGACGCAGCGAGTACGCCGCGTCGGCCCGCAGCCAGGGATAGCCGCCGAAGAGCTCGTCGGACCCCTCGCCGGAAAGGACGGCCTTCACGTCCCGCACCGCGCGCGCGGACAGCGCGTACAGGAGGGTGGCCGGTGAGGTGACGCATGGCTCCTCGATCGCGCGCACGACGCGATGAATGAGCTGCGGAAGATCGGCATTGCGGAATTCCACCTCGACGTGCTCGGAGCCGACATGCGCGGCGACCTGGCGGGCCCAGCGTGTCTCGTCGTAGGCGGGGTTCTCGGGAAGCGCGATCGTGAACGTCTTCAATGGCGCGCGCGACTCCGCGGCCGCGAGGATGGTGACGAGGGAGGAGTCCCAGCCGCCGCTGAGAAAGACCCCCACGGGCACATCCGCGGCGAGGTGGCGCCGGACCGCGGCGCGCAAGCGGCCCTCGAGGTCGCGGGCGGGGTCTTGCGGCTCGGGCGTCGCGCCGTACCGGCAGCGCCAGAAGAATCCACGCTGAACGCCGGCGTATTCGGCAACGAGGTATGACCCCGCGGGGAGCCGCTCCAGGCCAGTGAAGCAGGACCGGGGCGCGGGCGTATAGCCGAACGCCAGAAAGCTGTCGATGCCTTCCCAGTCCGGGGCCGGTGTGACGATGCCGGTCTCGAGGAGCGCGCGCGCCTCGGACGCGAAGGCGATGCTGACCTCGCAGTCGGACTGCGTGCGGAACCGGTGACCCTGGGCCCGCAGCTCGGCCCGCAGCTCATGGTGGTTGTAGATCTCACCGTTGCAGGCGAGCACCACCGTGCCGTCCTCGTTCTCGAGGGGTTGCCGGCCTCCCGCGAGGTCGACCAGGCTCAGCCGGCGGACGGCGAGGCCGGCCCGCATCGCGGGGACCGCGACCTGGTGGCAGTCGTCGGGTCCGCGGTGGACGAGCGTGCGGCTCATCCGCTCCAGCAGCGGGCCGAGTGCCTCGTTCGACCAGGCGCCTCGGTAGAGCCCCGCAATGCCACACATATGGTCCGCGGAGTATTGCACGAAGCGAAGCCCGACGAGCGGGCGTATGATGCCGTGCAGCACACCCGGATTGCACGACGTGGGAGATCGCAATGGGCGCCTCTAACAACGCAGGAGGATGTCATGGCGACTTATTCGATCGGCGATCTGGGTCGGCGGGAACTCCTCAAAATGCTCGCGACCATTGCGGCGGCGACAGTTACGCCCCCGCGAGTCGCAGCCGCTGAGACTCTGCCGCGGGCAAATTTTAGGCCCGTTCTACCCGCTCAAGCCCTTGCCGGCGACCAGCGATCTCACACGGGTTCCGCGTCGATCTGGTCGCGCGGAAGGCCAGATCCTCTACGTCATGGGCCGCGTGTTGAGTATTGCCGGCGATCCGGTTCATGATGCCAAGGTCGAGGTCTGGCAAGCCAATGCCCATGGACGCTATACACATCCGAGCGACACGAACCCGGCGGCGCTCGATCCGAATTTTGAAGGGTCCGCCACGTTGACCACCGACGCGGAGGGCCGGTATCGATTCAAGACGATCAAGCCCGCCGCCTATCCGGCGGGGCCGAATCTGGTGCGTCCCGCCCACATTCACTATCAGGTCACCGGTCGGCAGGACCGACTGGTCACGCAGATGTACTTCGGAGCCGGGTTCGAAGATCGTGCGATTCGACATCGTGCTCTACAAGGGTTGAGAGAGAGAACACATCCCCGAAGGGAGAGACCTCGATGCCCATCGTCCTCAGGACGCTCGCCCTCATTGCCGTAGGATCTCTGCTCGGCACCTGCGCCTGGGCGCAGAGCGCGCGGGACGTCCGTGGCGCGTCACCGTACATCGCGATAGAGAAGGAGCCGCCGCCGAAGCTGGTCGTTGATCCGCCTATTCCGGCAGGGCTGGCCAAGGGCCTCTTCTGGGCGCAATACCGCGTGGAGAATGTGCGCATCGCACCCGTGTTCGGGGTGGGCGCCCTTCAGGTATCTCCCCGGGTCGGGCATCTGCACATCAACGTCGATGACTTGCCGTGGCTGTGGGCCGAGGCGAGTCAAATCAACACGATCGACATCGCCGGGCTGCCGCCCGGCCCGCACAAGGTGAAGATCGAGCTGGTCGACGCCAATCACAACGTCTTCCCCGGCCAGGTGGTGGTTCTCAAGTTCACCGTGCCTTCCCCGGCGAAGTGACCGTGTCACCCACGGCCGCCTTCATGCGCTGAAGGGCGTACCGGTCGAGGCGCGATCGCGTGGTCGACAACGAGCCGATCCTCGTGACCGGAGCGGCCGGTCAGCTCGGGGCGGTCGGGCGCACCGTCAGCAGCCTGCTCCTCGACCGCGGGCTTCCGGTTCGCGCCATGGTCCGACGGGAGGACGAGCGGGCGGCGTCACTCCGGGCCGCCGGCGCCGAGGTGGTAGTCGGAGACCTGCTCGATCCGGCCGACGTCCACCGGGTCATCACCGGCTGCCGCCGCGTGTACTTCGGCATGTCCGTGTCTCCCGGATACCTCGAGGCGACCGTGACCATGGCGACGGTTGCCCGCGAAGTCGGGGTGGACGCCCTGGTGAACATGTCCCAGATGACCGTCTCCCAGATGAGCATCCAGAACACCACACCGAGCCCGCAGCAGCGACAACACTGGCTCGGCGAGCAGGCGCTGACGTGGTCCGGCCTCCCGGTGGTGACCATCCGGCCGACGGTGTTCCTCGAGGGTTTTTTCCTTGCGCTCACCAGCTCGAGCGTCCGAGACCGAAGCCGCATCGAGTTGCCCTTCGGGCGGGGCAAGACTTCTCCGGTGGCCGCGACCGATGTCGCGCGGGTCGTCGCAACCGTCCTCGCCGACCCGGGGCCGCACGTGAGCCGTGTCTACCAGCTCACCGGGCCGCGATCGCAGGACATGCACGAGATTGCCCAGGAATACTCGGAGGCGCTGAACCGCGAAGTCACATACTTGGACATCGCCTCCGAGGATTGGGAACGGGAGCTCAGAAAGGCGGGGCTGCCCGAGCATCTCACCAAGCACCTGATCACCATGGCGGAGCTGAACCGAGCGGGCCGCTATGACCGCATGGCGGACGGCGTCGAGCGGGTCACCGGCCGGCCGGCGATGAGCGTCCGAGAATTCGTGTCGCTTCACGCCGACGCGTTCGGCGGTCGTCGTCCATGAGGCCGCTGACGACCTGCTACGATGAGAAGTACCGTGCGGGACCGATACCTGCCGCTGCACGAGTATGCGGTCATTGGCGACGGCCGAACCGTGGCGCTGCTCTCCCTGAACGGCTCCGTCGACTGGTGGTGTCTGCCGAACCTCGATTCCCCAAGCGCGTTCGGCGCCCTTCTCGACGCTGAGCGAGGGGGCCGCTGGGAGCTCGGTCCCGAAAACCCTGGCCGGACCGAGCGGCGGTACGTGCCCGACACGAACGTGCTGGAAACCACGTTTACGACGGCGACCGGCCGCGTGCGCGTCACCGACGTGATGACGCTCCCCGGGCGCGGCCTCGCTCCCCTCCGCGAGCTCGCCCGCCGCGTCGAAGGCCTGGAAGGACGCGTCCCGATGCGCTGGCGGGTCGAGCCGCGCTTCGACTACGGGCTCGCGCAGACCCGGATCGAGCCTCGGGCGGGATGTCCCGTCGCCACGAGTGGCAACACCGCGCTGGCGGTGTGCGGCTGGAACGCCGGCCCCGTCGAGGTCGACGAGGCGGGCATCGCGGGGCGGTTCGATGCGTGGGTGGGCACGCGCGCCACGCTCGCGCTGGTCGCGGCGCATGGGGAGCCGTTGATCTTTCCGTCCCGCGATGACGTCGAGCGGCGCATCGATACCACGCTCACATTCTGGCGTGAGTGGGCGGCTCGGCTCACCTACCAGGGGCCATGGCGCGATGCCGTCGTGCGCAGCGCTCTCGCGCTGAAGCTGCTGGTGTTCGCGCCTTCGGGCGCCATCGCGGCGGCGCCGACGACGTCGCTGCCGGAGGCGATCGGCGGCGCGCGCAACTGGGACTACCGCTTCTCGTGGATACGCGACTCCTCGTTCATCCTGGAATCGCTCTTGCAGCTCGGGTGCGAGATGGAGGCCAAGGCGTTCTTCTGGTGGTTCATGCACGCGACCCGGCGGACGTTGCCCCGGCTCCACGTCCTGTACCGGCTCGACGGCGGGATCGTCACCACCGAGCGCGCGCTGCCGCTCGACGGGTACCGCGCGTCGCGTCCCGTCCGGGTCGGTAACGGGGCGGCGGCTCAGCTGCAGCTCGACACCTACGGAGAGCTCCTCGATGCCGCGTATCAATACGCGCACCGGGGCCATCAGCTCGGCCGCGAGACGGCCCGAAACATCGCGAACCTGGCCGAGTTCGTGTGTTCGAAATGGCGCGAGCCCGACTCCGGGATCTGGGAGGTCCGCGCCGCGCCTCGCCACTACACGCAATCCAAGGCCATGTGCTGGGTCGCCCTCGATCGCGCCAAGCGTCTGGCCGAGGCGGGCCACCTCCGGCTCCGCGGCGCGGCACGCTGGGCGAGGGAAGCCGCGGCGATCCGCCGCTTCATCGAAGAGCGGTGCTGGTCCGAAGCCCAGCAGAGCTACGCCTGGTACGCCGGGGGTGACGAGCTCGACGCGAGCCTGCTCCTGCTCGCCATTGGGCGTTACGATCGGCCCGATGCGCCGCGCATCCGGAGAACCATCGAGGCGATTCGTCGTAAGCTGAGCACCGGCGTGTTTCTCCGGCGCTATGCCGGTGACGATGGGCTGTCCCACGGGGAAGGCGCCTTCGTGTGCTGCTCGTTCTGGCTCGTGGAGGCCCTGGCCATTGCTGGTCAGCGGCGCGACGCCGAGCAGCTGATGGACGAGCTGGTGGCGCTGGCGAACGACGTCGGGCTCTACGCCGAAGAGATCGAGCCCGCGTCCCGCACATTCCTGGGCAACTTCCCCCAGGGGCTCGTCCATCTGGCTCTGATCAGCGCCGCCGTCGCGTTGGAGCAGGTTTCGCGATGAGTATGTGGAGCGCGTTGGGCGGCGGCTTCGCGGGAACGATCGTGCTGACGACGGTAGTGGCGATAGGGAACGAGCTTCGCCTCACGCGGATGGATATTCCGTTCTTGCTGGGCACGGCGTTCACCGACGACCGTACGCGCGCGAGGCTCCTGGGGTACGCGCTGCATTTCGTCGCCGGCCTGATCTTCTCGCTCTTCTATTACGCGGGGTTCGTCGCGCTTGGGCAGGCCGGCTGGCGTCTGGGCCTGGCCTTCGGGCTCGTTCACGCGCTGTTCGCCGGCACCACGCTGGTCAACATCCTGCTGCCCGTCGTACACCCTCGAATGGGCGCGCCGGACAGCGCAGCGGACTCGTCGCCGCTCCTCGAGGCTCCGGGATTCATGCTGCTCAACTACGGTCAGACCACGCCGCTGCTGATGGTCATCGGGCACCTGGCGTACGGCGCCATCGTCGGCGCGTTCGCCCAGGGGGCGATGCGCTGACCGCCGCGCGATGCGAGGGGACGCTAGGCGGAGCCGGCGGACAGCTCCTGGAGGAACCGCCCGGGCGGCACGTGATGCTCGTTGTGCCGAAGACAGTCGCGACGGAAGGTCACTGGATGGCACTCCAGCCCGCCCTTCAGGAGCATCGGACCGGGTAGGGTGGTCACGTCGTAGGCGCACACGACGATGCAGGGCAGGCGCTCCGCGGCGCTGGTCACCTGCGCCTCGAGCCGCAGGATCTCCCCATCGGACGGCCAGCCGGCCGTGCCCCGTCCCCAGTTCAGGTTGCCCAGGATGCGGACCGTCGGCAGGCCACGATGGACGGCCTCCTTGATCCGCGCGTCGACCTCGAAGAGGAGGGCATCGGCGGACGAGCGGACGGGCGCCACCAGGAGCTGACCCTCCTGCATGAGCGCCTCGACGTTCAGATGGCGACGCGCCAAGCCGGCCAGCATCCGCTCGTTGGCGGCGTCGTCACCGATGAGCATGCACGCCTCCCCGAACGACGCGCCCGCGGCCAAAAAGCCGGCGAGTGCGTCGAACTCACGCTCGGATTCCCAGAAGCACGCAATGTGGTCACCCACCGCGGCGAGCTCGCCCCCGAGGCCGAGAGGGATGTCCCGCGTCGGCTGCCCGCGGCGGTGAAGCCCGTGGGTCCGAAACAGGCCGAGGATGCGACCCTGCTCCGCCGAGAGCTCCTCGCGCGCGGCGGGCTCGAGTTCACCCAGAGCGGATACCACCAGCCTCATCTGCGCGAGATGGCTCTGGCAAGGCGAGCATACCTGGTGATGGGCTTCGAGCCGTTCTCGCTCCTCTCGGGCCAGCGCCCCGTCCAGGTAAGCGGTCACGAGCTCGCTCAGCTCGTGGCACGTCATATCCGCCGATGGAGTCATCTGCCTCCCGCGCCCCGGGGGGCGCCCTCCAGGTACGGCTCGAGCGCGGCCCGCGCACGCGAACGTGCGCGGTGCAGGAGCACGCGCTGATTCGTCTCTTGAATGGCGAGGGCGTTACACACGTCTTCCGACGACCATCCCTCCACATCGCGAAGCCATAAGACGGTCTTCAAGTTGGACGGCAGCGTGTGGATGACGGTCCGGAGCCTTTCACCGAGCTCCTTGGTCAAGAGGCTCTGCTCGGGCGACGAGCCCGGATCGACCGTCGGTGCGGCCCAGTCCGACTCGGCCACTGTCTCGGGCGCCAAATCGTTGGTCTGCGATGGGCTCCGGCCCTCACGAGCGCCGCGGGTCCGGGCCCGATTGACGAGGATCCGGAAGATCCACGTCTTGATCGAAGAGCGGCCCTCGAAGGCCCAGATACCGCGGATGACGCCCACCCACGTGTCCTGCACGACCTCGTCGGCGATAGCGGCGTTCGCCACGTAGAGACGCGCCACCCGACGCAGGCTGGCGTGATGCTCGGCGACGAGCCGGGCGAAGGCGTCGTCGTCCCCGCGGCGAAGCGCGTCGAGGAGCGTCCAATCCTCCCGGCCCGTGGGTTGATCGCTGGTTGCCAAGCCTTCTCCACCCGGCGGCGATCGTAGCACGTACGCGGCTCCCCCACTGCGCTCGTCGGCTTGTAACGGCCAGTGCGCATTCGGGACTAACCATCCAGCAAGGCCAAACCAGGAGGAAAGGAGACCGCTGATGAAGTACTTCATGGATACCCACGACAGGACCAAGGGCAGCTTCCCAGTCGAGGAGCTCAGCGAAGAGCAATTCTTTGCCCGGTTCGACGCGCTCGAGGTGGCCGGACGCGAGCTCGAGGTGTACGCGCATGTGGCCCACGTGAGCCTCCGGGAAGGCAGGGCCTTCTGCTTCATGTCCGGGCCGGACGAAGCCGCCATCCGCAAGGCTCACGCGGCGGTCGACTTCCCGTTCGACTCCATCACCGAGGTCAGGCGCGTGAGCGGCGCCGACATGCGGCTTTCGAGGAGCACCGTATGACCGCAGCAATCGCTCGGCTGCCCGAGGTGGCGCCCGCCGGCAGAGCGGCGGGCCTGCTGGAATGGGTGACTCGGCTCGTCCACACCCACCGAGGACGACTCTTCCGTCTGGCTCGGCGCGAGGGGTTGCGGGACGAGGATTCGCTCGACTGCGTTCAGGACGCGTTTCACACGTTCCTCTTGCTGCCACAAGCTCGACAGCTGGTCGAATCGGAAGAGGGATCCCTCAAGCTCCTCTCGGTCCTCGCGCGGAATCACGCGCGCAATCGGCGCCGCCGGCATGATATCGCCCGACCGCACGAATCGGGCGACGAGGCCCTGGCTCTGCTGACCGAGGACACGCTGCCGGTCGACGAGCTGATCGCCCAGGCGGAGGAGTACGCGCTCATGATCGGGTGCCTCGATCATCTGGGGAAGCTGCAGCGCGCGGTCGTGTCGCTGCGCATGCTGGAGGAAATCCCCGGCGAAGACGTGGCGGGGATGCTTGGACTGCCCCCGTCGCATGTCGCCGTCCTGCTGCACCGGGCCAAGCAAAAGGTGCGAAGCTGCATGCTCTCAGCCGGGTATCGCCCCTGACCTGTGTAATCTCGGTGCTCCTCGGGACCTATTCAGGCGTGCGGTAAATCACTCAAGCCCAAGGAGGGCAAGACCATGAGCGTCAAACTTCTCGTGCTGTATCCGACCCCCACGGACGCCGAGCTGTTCAACCGGCGGTATGACCGAGAGCACCTGCCCATGGGGAAGGCGTCCCTGGCCGGAGCCACCGGCCTCGCCTCCCATCGCATTCTCGGCTCGCCGGGGGGGAAGTCGCCGTTCGCCCGACTGACGGAGATCACGTTCCCCAGCCTGAAGGCCCTTCAGGAGTGCGCGGCCCTGCCCGCCGCCCAGAAGACCATGGCCAACGCCGTCGAGATCTCGACCGGGGGGGCGCCCCACTTCATGATCCTGGAGCAAGAAGGCTGAGCGTCGCGCCGTCGCGCCGCCGCGGGGCCGGGGGCCTACCCTCGGCCCCTTCGGCTTTCGCGTTGACAGGCTCGAGGATCGCTCAGTACCCTCGGTCCAAGTCCGCTGGTGCGGACGATCCGCAATCGCCCCCGACGGGGAGGACAGCATGAAGGTCGGCATCTCGCTCAACATGCTCACGAAGGAAGGGCGCTCGGACGCCTCGGTGGTGGCCGAGCACCTGGCGCTGGGCGACCTCGCCGAGCCCCTCGGCTTCGACTCGCTGTTCGCGCTCGAGCACCACTTCACCGGCTATTCGATGTCGCCCGATCCCACCCAGCTCCTGAGCTACTTCGCGGGGCGCACCCGGCGCATCGCGCTCGGCACCGCCGTCATCGTCCTGCCCTGGCACGACCCGGTACGGGTCGCCGAGGAGATCGCGCTGCTCGACATCCTCTCCAACGGCCGCTGTGTGTTCGGCTTCGGCCGCGGCGCGGCCAGCGTGGAATACGCGGGCTTCCGGGTGTCCATGGAGGAAGCGCGCGCCCGGTTCGTGGAGTCGGCGCGCATCGTCATCAAGGCGCTCACCCATGACGTGTTCGACTGGGAGGGCGAATTCTTCAAGATCCCGAGGATGTCGATCCGGCCGCGGCCGGTCTCGCATCCCGAGCGGCGGTTCTACGCCTCGTCCGTGAGCCCGGAGTCGGCGGAGATCATGGCGAAGCTCGGCTTCGGCCTGCTCGTCATCATGCAGAACGAGTGGCCGAAGGCGGCCGAGGACATCCAGCGCTTCCGCGACATCACCGCCAGCGTGGGCCACACGCCGCGCCCGCCCATCATCTCGACGAACATCTCGGTGGCGGAGAGCCGCGAAGAGGCGCACGAGCGCGCCGCGCTCTATCTGGCACGCAAGTGGGACTCCATCGACACGCATTACCATTTCTCCGACGGCCACCTGGCGACGGTGAAGGGCTACGAGTTCTACGGCGGGATGGCCAAGACATACTCGAAGATGAAGGACGAGACCTATCGGAAGAAGGCGACCGATTTCTACGTCAGGATCCAGGTGGTGGGCACGCCCGACGACTGTCTCCAGCAGATCGCCGAGCTGCAGCGGCTGACCGGCCTCGCGCATCTGGTCGGCGAGTTCGGCTACGGCGGCATGCCGAACGAAGAGGCGCAGCTGAATCTACGCCTGTTCGCCGACCGTGTGCTCCCGACGCTGCAGCGTGACGGCGCCTTCGCGGGGCCGGAGCCCCGCTCCAGCGAAGCGCCTGGGTCCGATACTCCGACGACTATCTTCGCGCCGGCGTAGCGGGCGCTCGCCGTCGTTCACCACCTCGGATCCGTCCACGCCGTGCCGCTCGCTGGGGACACCGCCGGCGGGCATCTCTCATATGCTGCCACGCCACGGGTCGCTGCGATATCGGATAATGCAGGCAGCGAGCACGAAGGCCGCCCGAGGAGAATGGACATGTTTCCAGAACACATGCTGAGCGTGCGCGCCACTGTCGAGCCCGGCCGGGAGGCGGAGTTCGACCGTTGGTACGACAGCGAGCACGTGCCCGATGCCGTGCGGATGCTGCCGGGCTGCCTCGGCGCCGCGCGCTACCGGGTCGTGCTGGGAGACGGCTCACACCAGTACATGGCCCTCTACGCCTTCGCGAGCGCGGCCAAGCTTGCGGCGGCGCTCAGCGGCCCGGAGATCAAAGAGCTCATCAAGATTTACGACCGCGACATCGGCGCCTTCTCGACGCGCACGCGCACGACGTACGAGCGCGTGCTCCTGCACGTACCCCGAGCTTAGTGTGAGCGAGGAAAGGCATCGAGCATGGCAAGACTGAGCGGGAAGGTGGCGGCGGTGAGTGGCGGAGCCTCGGGGATCGGGGAGGCGACCGTGCGGCGGTTCGTGAGGGAAGGCGCCAAGGTCGCCTTCGCCGACCGGGACGCCGACCGCGGCAAGCGGGTCGCGGCGGAGATCGCGGCCAGCGGCGGGGAGGTCGTCTTCGTGGAAGCGCACGTCGAGCGCGAGGCCGAGGCTGCCGCCTTCGTTCGCCAGGCGGCGGAACGGTTCGGCCGGCTCGACGTCCTCGTCAACAACGCGGGGGTCCGCCTCTATCACACGGTGGAGGAGGCCAGCGCGGAGAGCTGGGACGAGATCCTCGGGGTGAATCTCAAGGGGTACGCGTTCTGCGCGAAAGCGGCAATTCCGCTTCTCCGGCAGGCCGGCGGCGGCAGCATCGTCAATGTTGCCTCGGTGCGGTCGGTGACGAGCATCGGCAAGACGACGCAGTACGACACCACCAAGGCGGCAGCGGCCGGGCTCACCCGAGGGATGGCGGCCGATCACGCCGCGGAGGGCATCCGCGTGAACGCGGTCTGCCCCGGGCCGATCTACACGCCCTTTCACGAGAAGCGCAACGAAGCGCTCGGCCGGACGTTCGAGCAGTATCGGGACGACGCGGCCAAGGGCACCATGCTTCGGCGTCACGGCACGCCCGACGAGGTCGCCGCCTGCATCCTGTTCCTCGCCTCCGACGACGCCTCCTACGTGACCGGCACGCTGCTGTTCGTGGACGGCGGCTACACCGGGATGTGATCGCTATCGGTAAGAAGCTGCGGCCTCGGTAGGCCGCGCCCGGCAAAGGCAGGGGTTCCGGCTCAGCGTAGGAACCGCAGCGCGTTGTCGTGAAAGATCTTGCGGCGCACGACGTCGTCGATCCCTCGCGTCCACGCCCAGCGGCGCTCCTCTTCGTAGTCGTACGGAGTCAGCGGGAAGTCTGAGCCGAAGAGAATGCGGTCCTGGTGCTGCAGCAGGTCCGCATCCGACACCGCGCCGGGGTCCGCCCCGGTGTAGGGCGTGGCATGGGATGTCATGGCCATCGTCGTGTCGAGATAGAGCTCGGGATGCCGAGGCAGCAGGGCCAGGAACTCCGCGGTCTGGAACGCCCCCATGTGCGCAACGCAGACGCGCAGCGTCGGGAAGCGCTGCATCAGCCGCGCGAAGCGCTCGACTCCCGTGAAGGGATCGCGATAGGGCATGGTGCCCACGTGGAGCACGAACAGGTGGCCCTCCGCCTCTGCCCGTTCGTACATGGGGAACAGCCGTTCGTCGTCCACGTGGAAGCGCTGGACGGAGTGATGGAACTTGAAGCCGCGGAGCCCGAGGTCGCCGGTGGCCTCGCGCGCGATCTCGTCGACGTCGGGATCCTCCGGGTGCAGGGTGCCGAGGGCTACCGCCTCCGGCAGGCGCGCAGCCTGCTCGGACAGCCACCGGTTCAGCGCGCGCGACATGCCGGGCTTGTGGGCATAGGAGAAAAAGCAGAAGCGGCGTACCCCGCGGCTCCGGAGGGTGTCGGCCACCGCGGAAGGCTCGAAGGAGTGCCCGGCCGGCCATCCACGCTGAGCGAACCAGCGCTCGATCGCCCGGGCGAGCCCGTCGGGATGAAGGTGGACGTGGACATCGACGCTGGGGAACGACGTCCCGGGGGGCAGGGCGTCCCCCACTACGCGGCCCCCCCGGCCCGGCCCTTGGTGACGAACTGCTTCTCGTAGAGCGCACGGAGCTCGTCGAGCGTGGTCGCCTGGCCCGGAGCCTTGTCGTCGCGGATGCGCGCGATGCGGGCGAAGCGCAGCGCCATCCCGGAGCGGTACGTCGGGCTGCGCTGGATCTCGTTGTACTCGACCTCGACGACGACCTCCGGCCGCACGCGCACGGTGTAACCGTCGTCATCGACCGCCAGGGCGCGCAGCCGTTCCGTCATCGCGGCGAACTCGGCGTCGGTGAGCCCCTTGAACGTCTCGCCGACGGAGAGGAACTGGCCGGTGGTCTCGTCACGGCAGGCGAGGTGGTAGTTGGAGAGCCACTGGTGGCGGCGGCCGGTGCCCCAGTCGGCGCCGATGATGGCCAGGTCGAGGGTGGTCTCGGCTTTGATCTTGAGCCAGTTGGCGCCGCGCCGGCCGGGGGCGTAGGGGGCGTCGAGGGCTTTGGCCATCACCCCCTCATGGCCGGCGGCAATGGCGTCGTCGTAGAAGCGCTGCATCTGGGCGAGCGTCTCAGGGGCAGGCTCTTCGGGCGGACCCTCTACCACCAGCCGAGGCATGGCGGGGAGGTCGCCGCGGATGCGCTCCAGTGTTTCCCAGCGCTGGTGGTAGGGGAGGTCGAGCGTCGCCTCGTTGGTGGGACTCCCGTTGGGGTCGCCGGCGTAGAGGCAGTCGAAGAGGAAGACGGAAGCGGGATGCTCGGCGGCGGCGCTCTCGGTGTCGAGCTGGCGGAGCCAGCGGCGCATCACGTC
>DATJFY010000086.1:0-3584 GCA_035495415.1 Verrucomicrobiia bacterium | reverse complement strand
GGTGAAGTCGGTGCCCCATTCGGAGCCGTTGTCAGTTTGAATCCGCCGGATCGCCGCGGGGAACGCCTGTCGGACCTCGTTGATGAAGTGAATGGCGGACTGGATGGAGTTATGGTCGTAGATCTTGAGGACGCGGTAGCGTGTGGCTTCATCGATTGCGGTGAATTGGTAGAGGCGTCCCGACTGTGTCTTGGGATGCTTGACGTCCACCTGGACCGACTGCCCTGGCACGTGCAGCTCGGGACGCCGCGTCGGTCCTGGCCGGTACCGCTTCTGGGAGACGCGGGGGACGCGGTGCTCGCGCAGAATCCGCCGGAGAGTTGGCGGGGAGAGCGAGACTGTCAGCGGTCGCCCCATAGTGAGCCACCGGGGTCGGGGAAGCAGAGCCACCCGGGGTCGTCCATGCTGAGCCGGTCAGGGTCACCCATATGGAGCCACCCAGGGGCGGCCATGTGGAGCCACCCGGCAGGCGGTGATCGGACTCCTTGGTCCCAGCCTCAGCCCATGCCGACTCTCGTCGAGAGGTCCAATCCGATCGACGGAGGGACGCATGGCTGGACGGAGGAGTCCGGTGACCGATGTCCGAGAGATCTTGCGCCGCCTGCAGCTGGGGGAGCCCGACCGCCGGATCGCCCGCGATCTGGGCGTGAGCCGCAACACCGTGGCGCGGTACCGCGACTGGGCCACGCCGCAGCACCTGCTCGAGCGTCCCTTGCCACCGCCGGCGACGCTGGCCGCGCTGCTCGCGCCGGCGCCGCACGAGCGGCCGCCGCATGAGCAGTCGCTTGTGGAGCCGTACCGGGAGCGCGTGGAGACGCTGCATCGCGACGGGGTGGAGGGCCAGGCGATCTACCAGCTGCTGGTCGAGCAGCATCAGTTCGGCGGCAGCTACTCCTCGGTGAAGCGCTTCCTTCGCCAGCTCGCCCCGGGCGGCCGCGCGACGCTGCGTCTGGAAGTGGAGCCCGGCGACGAAGCGCAGGTCGATTTCGGCGCCGCCGGCCAGCTCGTCGATCCCGATCTCGGCCGTCGTCGCCGCGCCTGGGTCTTCGTCATGGTGCTCTCGCATAGCCGCCATCAGTACGCCGAGCTGGTGTTCGACCAGACGGTCGCGACGTGGCTGCGCCTGCACCGGGCCGCCTTCGAGTTCTTCGGCGGCGTCCCGCGTCGTGTCGTGCTCGACAATCTCCGGGCCGCCATCGTCCACGCGGCCCTGCACGATCCCGAGGTGCAGCGCAGCTACCGCGAGTTCGCCGAGCACTATGGCTTCCTCATCGCCCCCTGCCGGCCGCGCACGCCCGAGCACAAAGGCAAGGTCGAACAGGGCGGGGTCCACTACGTCAGGCGCAACGCCCTGGCCGGGCGCGAGTTCCGCGACGTCCACGACGGCAATCGTCACCTCTGGCGATGGTGCGTCGAGACGGCCGGTCGGCGCGTGCATGGCACGACGAAGCAGATCCCTCTCGACGTCTTCGACCAGGTCGAGCAGGCCGCGCTGTGCCCGCTGCCCGTCACGCCCTGGGAGCTCGCCGAGTGGAAGCAGGCCAAGCTCCATGGCGACTGCCACGTCGTCTTCGCGGGCGCGTACTATTCCGCGCCCCACCGCTTGATCGGCGAGCGCCTCTGGGTCCGCGCCGCCGGCATGAAGGTCGAGCTGTTCCGCGACTGGACCCTTGTTGCCACCCACCGCCGGGCGCGGCCGGGCCAGCGGCGCACCCTGCTGGCGCACCTGCCGCCGGACAAGATCCACTTCCTCACCCAGACGCCGGCCTGGTGCCGCGCTCGCGCCACCGAGGTCGGGCCGGCGTGCGCCGACTTCATCGAGATCCTCCTCGGTGAGCGCCCACTCGATCGCCTCCGCAGCGCCCAGGGCATCCTGCGCCTCGGGCAGCGCTACGGCGCGCCCCGCCTCGACGCCGCCTGCGCCCGCGCCCATGCGGTCGGCGAGTACCGCTATCACACGATCAAGACGATCCTCGCCCACGCCCTCGACGCGCAGCCCCTCCCCGGCCTCCTCGCTGCGCCACCCGTCGCCGCGCTGCCGGCGCCGCGGCACGCCCGCCCCTGGTCCACCTTCTTCCCCGACCCCGGTGCGTAGAAGGAGCGGCCCATGGACCTGACCCATCAGCTCACCCCGATGCTCCGCACCCTCCGCCTGTCCGGCATCCTCGAGACCCTCGAGGTCCGCAACCGCCAGGCCGTCGAGCAGCAGGTCTCCTTCGTCGAGTTCCTCACCCTGCTCCTGCAGGACGAGGTCGAGCGCCGCGCCCAGAGCAAGCTCCGGCTCCGCTTGCGGCGCGCCGCCTTCGACCCCACGAAGACCCTCGAGGGGTTCGACTTCAGCTTCAATCCCAAGCTCAACAAGGCCCAGGTCTTCGATCTCGCCACCTGCCAGTTCATCGAGCGCCACGAAAACGTCCTGATCTACGGCCCCACCGGCGTCGGCAAGAGCCACCTCGGCCAGGCGCTCGCCCACGAGGCATGCCGCCGCGGCTTCGACGCGCTCTTCATCGACACCGCGAAGATGCTCACCCACCTCGCCGGCGGCCGGGCCGACGGCACCCACGAGCAGCGCCTCGCCCGCTACACGCGTCCGGAGCTGCTCGTGCTCGACGACTTCGGGCTCAAGGCGCTGCGCGCGCCGGGGCCCGAGGACCTCTACGACGTCATCAACGAGCGGTACGAGAAAGCGTCCATCGTCTTGACCTCCAACCGAGACCGCGCCGAGTGGCCAGATCTCTTCGGCGAGGCCTTGCTCGCCTCCGCCGCGCTCGATCGCCTCACCCACGGCGCCCACTTTGTCGAGATCACCGGCGCCAGCTTCCGCGCCGAGCACACCAAGAAGCAGGCCACCGCTCGACGGCCACGGCCTGCGGCCTAATCACGATGACTGAGGTCCGATCACTGCACTGCGCTGGCTCCCGATGGCCGACCCTGAGCGGCTCTGCTTGGCAGGCCGTTGACAAACATGGCGTTCCCGGTCAAGGGCAGACCGGCACGTCCGAGTCGCCGTGCCGTCCTGACGACGACCGTGAGGGCCTGGCGGGCGGTCTCTTCGACATCCGCCCGTTCCGCGGGCGTGTAGGCGGCGCGCATCATCACCCGGGCGACGATGGCTGCCTCTGGCTGCTCTCGCTCACGGCTGAGACGCGCCATCATGGCGTCCACGCTCGCACGGTCAGGGCGCGGATCGCGAGGCTCCCAGCCCCCGTGCAGCGCGACCCACGCGCGGTGCTGCTGGAGGCCCGCGGGACCCTTCATCGTCTGCCCTCCTCCCTTCATGTAAATCTCCTAAGAGGTCCTTACATCTTCCCGCGGGCCGCCCCTTCATCTCACTACGCAGTGTTTACGCGGCCGGCCAAGCCCGAGGGGAGGCGCATAGCTGGACGCACGCGAGCTGAGAAGGTCATACGCGCGCTTCCGCCGTGTGCTCACCGTGTGCTCACGAGGTGGAGACAACCGGGGCGTGGAGAGACTCGTGTCCTCAGGCGAGAAAACGAGAAGCTCGGTGTGTCGAGGACTTCCATTTAACCCCTCGAAACACCGAGCCTCGGTTCAACGATTTGAAGTCCGGGGCGTGCACCGGC
>DATJFY010000085.1:0-10344 GCA_035495415.1 Verrucomicrobiia bacterium | reverse complement strand
GAGCTGCTCCTCGACGACCCGCGGATCCAGCGGCTCCGGGTCGATCTCAAGCCCGGCCTTCGGCCGGGCGAGGGGGTCCTGGACGTGCAGGTCGAGGATCGGCAGCCCTTCCGGCTTCTCCTCGACTTCAACAACTACCAGGCGCCTTCCGTGGGCGCCGAGAACGGCATCGTCACCGTCGAAGACGTCAACCTGCTTGGGTTCGGAGACATCCTCACGCTTCGCTACGGGCGATCGGAAGGTCTTGATCCGCTCCTGGATTTCCGCTACGCGCTCCCGGTGACGAAATGGGACACGACGCTGAGCTTCCAGTACCGTCGGAACGCCTTCACCGTGATCGACGAGCAGTTCGCGGACCTGGACATCGACGAGACATCCGAGATCTTTACCTTGGGCCTCCGGCAGCCCGTCTATCGCACCCGCAACACCACCGCGGCGGTGGAGCTGATCGGGGAACGGCTCGAGGAAAAGACCACGCTGCTCGGCATCCCGTTCCCGCTCCTGCCGGGTTCCCCGCCGAACGGCATAACGGTGTCGACCGCGCTGCGGCTCGCCCTCGAGTACGTCCACCGGACGCAGAATCAGGCGATCGCCCTTCGCTCGCGCTTCTCGGTCGGCATCGATGCGCTGGGGGCCACCATCGCCTCGAGCTCCAATGTGCCGGACAGCAAATTCTTCGCCTGGCTGGGACAAGCCCAGTATGCCGCGCGGCTTCCCTTCCTCGATACGCAGTTGATCGCCCGCACCGACGTGCAGCTCACGCCCGATCCACTCCTCGTGCTCGAGCAGGTGTCAGTCGGCGGCCGCTACACGGTCCGGGGCTACCGCGAGAACACCCTCGTCCGTGACAACGCCCTCATCGCCTCGCTCGAGCTGCGGGTGCCACTGGCCCGCAGTAAGCGATGGGCCGACTATCTCGAGCTCGCCCCGTTCTTCGACTATGGCCGAGGGTGGAACGCGGTCGGGGACACCCCTTCCCCCACCGATATTTACAGCGTCGGGATGGGCCTTCGGTGGGCCCTGACGTTTCCGGGCGTGGTGTCGGTAAGGCCGCAATTCGAGGTATATTTCGGTTACCGCCTGCGGGAGACGAGGATCCTCGGCGAGGCCGATCCGCTCCAGGACGTCATCGTGTCGGGCGGTCGGGGCGACAAGAAGGGGCACGCCGGAGTGCACTTCCAGTTCTTGTTGGCGGTGTTCTGAGATGCGCCGGCTCATCAAGCGATTCATGCCGGGCGCCCTGCCCGACTGGGCCATCGCGTTCCTCGTCGCCGTGACCGTGGCCGGGATCGTGATCGGCCTCCGCGTCGCGCGCGTGCTGGAGCCGGCGGAGATGGCGATCTACGACCGGTTCCTGCGGGTCCGGGCCCCGAGCGCCGAGGGCCAGGCCGACCCCCGCATCCTCATCGTCACCGTCACGGAGCGGGACATCCAGGAGCAGGGAGCCTGGCCCCTGTCAGACGGCGTGCTGGCCAGAACCATCAACACGCTGCTCCGGCTGCGCCCCCGTGCCATCGGTCTCGACATCTACCGCGACGTGCCCATCGCGCCGGGCACCGCCGAGCTCGACTATCTGCTCTCCGCGGACTTCCCCATCGTGGTGGTGACGAAGTTCGGGGAGGGAGGCTCCACCGGCGTGGCGCCGCCCGCCGCGACGAAGGGCACGGAGAAGATCGGATTCAACGACGTCGTCGTCGACTCCGGTGGCATCGTGCGGCGCGGGCTTCTCTTCATCGATGACGGCCAGACCGCGCTGTATTCGTTCCCGCTCCGCCTGGCGCTGCTCTACCTGGCGCCCGAAAAGATCGGCCTCGGCGCCGACCCGAGCGACGAGGGCATCGTGCGGCTGGGGCAGACGTCGATCCCGCCTCTGGGCTCGCACGACGGCCCCTACGTCGGGCTGGACGCCCGGGGCTATCAGTTCCTCGTCGACTATCGCGAGGGCGCCCGGCCTTTCCCACGCACCACGCTGAGCGCCGTTCTGCAGGGCGAGGTCACGCGCGAGTCGGTGCAGGACCGCGTCGTCCTCATCGGGGTGACGGCCGAGAGCGTCAAGGACGACTTCTACACGCCCATCAGCGCAGGGCGACGGCCCAAGCAGCACGTGCCCGGTGTCGAAATCCACGGCTCGCTCGTGAGCCAGCTGCTGCGCATCGCCACCAGCGGCGACCGCCCCCTGTGGAGCCCGCCTCTCCTGGCGACCTGGTTGTGGGTGCTTCTGTGGTCGAGCCTCGGGGCCTTCCTCGGCATCCGAACCCTCAAGGCCCGGGTCCTGACCGTGGCCTTCGTCCTGGGTCTCATCATTGTCGTGATGACCGCCTACCTCGCCTTCTTGGCGGGCTGGTGGTGGAGCGTGGTCCCGCCCGCGCTCTCCTTCTCGTTCGCCACCGGCTTTCTGATCGCCTATCACTCGTACCGGGAGAGCGCCGAGCGCGGAACGCTGATGCGCATCTTCTCCCAGCACGTGTCCAAGGAAGTGGCCGAGGACATCTGGCGGGAGCGGGAGCAGTTCGCCGGAGGCGGCCGGCCCCAGCCTCGTCGCCTGATCGTCACGGCCTTCTTCACCGACCTGACGGGCTTCACCACGGTATCCGAGGCCTTCTCCCCCGAGCAACTCATGGACTGGCTCAACCAGTACATGGCCGCGATGGCCCCGGTGATCAGCCGCCACGGGGGCGTCATCCGCCAGTACGCGGGCGATTCGATTGTGGCGCTCTTTGGAGTGCCCGTGCCCCGCCGAGGCGAGGACGAGATTGCCCGGGACGCCGTCAACGCAGTGCGTTGTGCCCTGGCGCTGGAACAGCGCTTGCTGGAGATGAACCACGCATGGAAGCAGGCGGGCAAACCGGTCACCGGGATGCGAATTGGGATCGTCACCGGCGAGGCGGTTTCCGGTACTCTAGGCAGCACGGAACGGTGGGAATACGTGGTGGTTGGCGACACTTTGAACACGGCATCCCGGCTGGAAAGCTTCGACAAGGACGTGTATCCGCCGGACCCGATGGTCCGCCCGTGCCGGACGTTGATCGGGCAATCTACCCATGCGTATGTGGGCGATCTGTTCGAGACGGAGTGGGTGACGGAGGCGCGACTCAAGGGCAAATCGCAGCTGGTGGCGATCTATCGGGTGCTCGGCGAACGGGCGGCGGTGACGGTCCAGACTCCGACGGCCGCCCGCGTCGGGTCGGAATCAACGAGAGCGGAAGAAACCCCGCGCGCGACACCCAGTGTCGCCGGAACGGGGCTTCCGCGGGGGGTACGGCAATGAGGGCTAGGTCGAAATCGAAATCCAGGGCAGTGGGTCTGATCGCCGTGGCGTCCATCACGCTATGGTCCGTCGCGTTCGTCGCGCCGCCGCCTCCCGTCGAGGCGCAGCAGAAGCCGGCGGAGGCGGTCAGCTCCGACGCCAAGGGCGGCTCCTCGGCGCCGGTCTACAAGCCGCCGCTCCGCGGCGCTCCCGGCGGCCGTGTCGGCGGCGGTACGCGCGGCACCGGACGCGAGGCGTTCGTCCTGTCGGTGCTGGCCCCTCCGCATACCGGGCTGACCGTCAGCGATCAGCCGGTGCTCTACTGGTTCATCTCGAGCCCGAGCTCGCATCCCGTCGAGCTGACGCTGGTCGACCCGCAGAAGACCGATCCCCTCATCGAGCTCAAGATCCAGCCGCCCGTGGCGGCGGGCGTTCATGAGGTACGGCTGGCCGAGCACGGCGTGAAGCTCGAGCCCACGGTCGCGTACCAGTGGTACGTCGCCGTGATGCCCGACACCGGTCGCCGGTCGAAGGATATCCTGGCTGGGGCCAGCCTCGAACGGGTCGCCATGCCGCCGGATCTGGTCGCTAAGCTCTCCACGGCCGCGAAGGCCGACCGGCCCGCCGTGTTCGCCGGCGAGGGCATCTGGTACGACGCCATCGCGTCGCTGAACGAGCTGATCGACGAGTCGCCGCAGAACGCGGCGCTGAAGGCCCAGCGCTCCGCGTTGCTTCGTGAAGTCGGCCTGCCCGACACCGTGATCGAGTAAAGACACCAACCACCGGGCGCCGCGCGAGCCGGAATCAGGGCGCGCGGCGCCCGGCATTTCACTGCGTCGGGCGCGGCGGAAGCGGGGTCGTCACGCGCCCCGAGCTTGATCGGGCCGGCGGTGGCGGCCCCGGTGGGGGCGGTGCCGGCGCCCCGGGTATGACCTGCGGCAGCTTCGACGAATCCTGCAGCATCACCTCGAGCCGCCCCTGGGGACGGGCGATCACCACGCGGTCCGGCTCGATGGCCTCCAGCCGCCCGCCGGCGATCGGGTCACCGACCGAATAGCCCAACACGCGGCGCTCCGGCGGCTGCTCCAGATAGGCGCGGCTCCGCCGCCCGTCGATGACCACACCGTGGAGGATGGGCCTCACGCCGGCGACCGTCGCGGCAGCGGCGGAGGCCTCGGTCGCCTCCGTTCGGCCTGGATCGAACACGTTCTTCGTCGCGATGATCTGATACGAGGCGATGGGCGGCGGCGCGGCCGAGGAGTCGGCTGCGTCGGCCGTGGGCTGGCTCGCGCTCGCCGCGGGCGCGGGCGGGAGCGAGCGGTGGGCGATGACATCACGCACGATGCCCGCGGCGAAGAGGCAGCCGAGCCCGGCCACCAGGACGTTGGCGAGGAAGAGCCCGCGCGACACGCTAGTTGCTCCGGGGCGCCAACACCGCCGGCATCATGTAGCCGGCCACCGTGAGCGTGGTCAAAAGATTCCGAGGCTGTCCCACCGCCACGACGCGGATCTTGAGGTCCTTGATCATCAGCAGGCGCTCGGCATGCTCGATCCGGTAGAGCGCGGCGACGGTGTCGCGAATGCCGCCCGCCACGATGATCTCGATCGGGACCTCTTGCAGACCCTCGCGATCCGACGCCTGGAGGACGCGCTCGCTCCGCACTTCCATGTTGCTGTTGGCGGCCGCGTCCTTGACGAGCTTCTGAAGCTCCGAGGCGGCGAGGGGCGCGGTGGGCCCCTGCAGCAGCCGCGCCGACTCGGACTCGAGCCGGCTCTTGATGCCGCGCAGCTCCTCCGCGATCCGCGGGCCCCGCGCGATGGTGAGCCGGCGGCGCTCCAGCACGGCCTCGCGCGCCGCGGTACGGCTCTCCGCCTCGCGCGCGCGCGCCACGAGCGGATCGACGAGGAAGAGATAGATCCCGACCAGCAGGACGACGACCGCCCCGACGCCGATCAGGATGCGTTCGCGCCGGCCGAGGCTGGCCATGCTAACGCTCCCGGGCGGGCGGCGCGGGACGCCCTTCCCACGCGGCGTGAATGCGGAACTGCTCCTTGCCCTGGAGCTGAGTCACCGGGGAGGTGAACTCGACCCGCTCGAGCCAGGGCGAGCCTTCGAGGATGGGGATGAGCTGGCTGGCCGCAACGGATTGACCGATCAGCTCCACGCCCTCCGGATCCATGTTGAGCGTCTGCAGCCACGCGGCTTCCGGCAGCGTCTCGGTGAGGTTCCGGAGCGTGGACAGCGCGGGCAGGCTCGCGCGCCGCGCGGAGTCCAATCCGGCCAGGAGACGCCGGGTACGATCCCGCTCCGCGGCCAGCGTCTCGACCGCCTTGGCCTCGGGCTCGAGCCGCCGAATCTCGTCATTCACGCGCCCGAGATAGCGCTCGGAGAGAGCCACGTGCGTGATGGCGAAGCTGAGCCCGAGCAGCACGGTGGCGCAGGCGATGCCGGCCGTCACCAGGTGGGGACGCGTCAGCTTCCAGGGTCGCAGCCCGGCGGGCAGCAGATCGAACGCGGGACGGCGCGCGCCGAGGGCCACCGCGAGCGCCAGCAGGCCCGCGCCGGACCCTTCCGGCGGCAGCGCGGCGACGAGGCCGCTCCAGCGCGTGTCGTAGGGCGGCGTGGAGACGGGCGCATCGAGCGCGCGCTCCAGGTCGCGATCCGCGGTCCAGGCGGCCGCCTCGTCGCCCGACAGCCATACGACGTCACACTGCTCCCAGCCGACGAGCGGTAGGCTGCGACGGATCTCTCGCGCGAGCCCGAGGGGATCGGCGCTCGCCACGGAGCGGCTCATGTGTAGCGTGGGCCCCACGAGCATCAAGAGATCGGTGCGGCCGCCGTGACGGTGGGCCCACACCGTGCGCCGCGGCGGCAGCGCTCGGGACAGGAGCCCCGGCAGCTCGTGGCTGGCCACCATGATGGCAGCAGGCCGCCGCTTCGCACGCGCGAGCAGATCCAGTGGATGGTCGAGCGTCCGGCGCCCGAGCGCGGTGACGAGCAGCCGCCGCGATTGAGCGGCCTCGCCCGGCAGCTCGACCCAGCTCGAGCAGATCTCCTCCGCGGGAAACGGCACGTGCCGCTCGAGCTCGAAGCTCACCATCTGGCCGAGATCGCCTTCGTTCCCGCCGGGCAGGTCCAGCGCTTTCACCACGACAGCGCGGCGGTCGAGGCCGATGCCGATGCGCGGCGCCCGGGTCCGAGTCCGCAGCTCGGCATCGAGCGCGCCCGCCATGTCCTCGGCGCCTTCCACCACGAAGTGCGCGAGCCGATCGTGTCCCCCGAGGGCCACGCCGGTGAGACGGCCGCCCTCCTCCAGGAGGAGGCCGACGGAGTCGCGGATCATGGCTCGGTCACCGGACGCCACTGCCGGACGGTCACGCCTGCGCCCCCCCCGGGCGCCCCGCGCTGAATGACCGCGACGAGACGGCTCGTGGCCGAGCCCGGGATGGCGCCTTCCGCCTCGATCCGGAATGTCGCCGTCTCTACAACGAGGCCGCGGCCGGCGAAGCGGGCCGGCAGCGTGAGGTACGGCGTGCGGCGGCGCGCGCCCAGGACCTCGGATACCTCGGCGTCCGCGAGGCCGAAGGCGGTGAGGACCGGCGCGGCGGCGGTGTTGAGGTTGACGCCGCCGAGTGGGATGGCGGTGAGGAGATCACGGAGACCGGGCCGCTCTCGCGTCCCCACGTAGAGCTCTGGCGTCACGCCGCGGATCTGGCGTAGCTCGGCCACGTCCTGGAGATTGCCGTTCCGCGAGCGGTACGGCACGGGGAGCTTGAGATAGGTGTCCTCGCTCTCGGCCCCGTTGAGCCGGCGAAGCTCGTCGCGGTCTCGCCAGTCCTGGATGGAATCGTTGATGATGTCCCGCTCCGAGCGGGGGAGCCCGAGCGCGGCGAGCAGGCGATCCATGCGGGCGGGCGGCGCCGAGTTGATGCCCAGGCGCGCGGCTTCGTCGGTGACGCGGTAGGAGAACTCCCCGCGCCCCAGCGGCACGTGCGTGCGGGACATCGTCGGCAGGCGCCGCGGCGAGGTCTGGCCCGGCAGCGCGCGGTAGAACACCAGCTGCCCCGTCTCGTCGGGGGCCACGATCTGGGCCTGGCCGAGAATTTCCCGGACCGCCTGCTGCACGGCGGCGTCAGCCAGGTGCTCGGCCAGCACCTGGTCCCGATACGAGCGGGCCATGGAGGCCTCGAGGCGCATCGAGAACACGAACTCCGTGACCACGAGCCCCAGGAGCGTCAGCGCCAGCATGACCGAGATCAGCACGAAGCCGCGCTCGCGCCTCATGGAGTCAGGGCCCGGATGGAGATCACGAGGGGAGGCTGCTCCACGACGCGCGCGCCGACGGTGGTCGCCAGCCGGATTTCCACGGCGCGCGGCAGCGCGTCCTCTCTGCCCATCTCCCACCGGTCGCTCCAGGTCTCGCCCTCCGTGTCGAGGTACCGGAAGCGAAGCGCCACCACCGCGGAATCGCGAAGAACAGCCGCCGTCCGGTCCACCGGATCGGGGTTGGGCAGCGCGAGCTGGCGCACCTGAAGGCCCTGCTCGTCGCGCGACACGTGCACCGCCGTGAACGCGATGGGCATCGCCGCGGGAATGGGCGGGGCGACCGTGACGAGGGTGATGCGATCGGGCTCGCCGACGAACAGGAGCCCGGAGGCGCCGGGCCGGGCGACATTGCCGCGGTAGGGAAACGCGCCCGCGATCGTCTGCGCCAGGAGCTGCTCCAGGCTGCGATCGTGCTCGAGGGCCATGGCGCGTGCCTCACCGCGGCCCCACGCGGCCAGACCAGCCCGGACGCCGCCGAAGACCACCACCAGGAGCGCGGCGCCGATGCTGAGGGCGAGCAGAACTTCGACGAGGGTGAATCCGGCAGGGCGCTGGGATCTCATCGCATCGCGGCCTCGCTCTTCGAGCCATCGGAGCTCAGCACGACGGCGCGCAGGCTGGTCAGCTCCAGCGTGCGGCGCACCCCCCAGCCGACCGCGATCGAGACGGCATAGAGGCGCGGCTGCGGCCCGGCGCCGCTCGTGAGCTCATCGGGCACTGGCACCGCGGTCACACGGCGCTCCCAGCGCAAATTCCCCTGCTGCCCCGTCTCCACACCCTCGTGGTCGGGCTCGGCAGTGCGCGCGAGCCGGTCGGCGAGGCGTACCGCCCCCTGGTAATCCTCCGAGACGCGGAGCAGGCGCAGGCCCTGGGCGGACAGCTGCATCATGGCGACAAGGGCCACCGAGAGAATGGCCATCGCGACCAGCACCTCGAGCAGGGTGAACCCACGGCTCATGAATCGACCCGCCGGGTCGTCACGCGGCCGGTGAGCGCGTCGACCGTCACGACGTACACACGCGGCCCCGCGGTTTCGAGCCGCACCGTGCCGCCGCTCGAGCGGCCCCGCGGCGTGAACGTGATGGGTGGCTGCACGGGGCCGGGCATCGGGATCACCTGCACCAGGGAGGACAGGGCGCGGCGCTTTTCCACGCTCGCCATCGTCCCGCCATCGGGGCGCCGCACCAGCAACGCGCGTCCGTCGGCGTCGAGCGTCACCTCGCGCGCCTGCCCGCGGGTGACCGCCTCCTCGCGGGCCCAGCGCAGGAGCGAGGCGACGCCTGCCACTTCCGTCCGCACGCGTATCCCGTCAACGGCGCGGCCGACCGCGGGGGCCGTCACCAGGCTCGCCACCGCCAGCACGGCGAGGACCAGCACCAGCTCGAGCAGCGTGTAGCCGGCGCCGCGCTTCACCTCGTGTCCCACGATGCGATGTCCGCGTTCTCGCCCTCCCCTCCGGGAGCGCCATCCGCCCCGAAGGTCCAGATGTCGTAGTCCCCGTGGTCGCCGGGGCAGCACTTGTATTGATACGGCTTGCCCCAGGGATCCTGGGGCACGGCATTCTTCTTGAGATAGGGGCCGTTCCAGTTGGACACGTTGGGGTTCTGGACCAGCGCCGAGAGCCCCGCGGCCGACGGCGGATACGATCCCACGTCGAGCCGGTACTGATCGAGGCCGGCGCCCAGCAGCTCGATCTGGGCCTTGGCGGTCGCCTGCTTGCTCTGCCCGACCCGGCCGAAGAGCCGCGGGCCGACGAGACTCGCGAGCAGACCCAGGATGATGATGACCACCAGGAGCTCGACGAGCGTGAACCCCCGCTCGCCATGGCGAGCTCTCTCGCGCCCGGTCGTTCTCGAGGTCATGGAACGGGTCCGCCTGCCGCGCTCAGACGGGTAGATCGGTGATCGAAAGGATTGCCAGCAGCATGGCCACGACGATGAAGCCTACCACCAGACCCATCACCAGGATGACGCAAGGCTCGGTGAGGGCGATCAGCCGCTTGAGGACCTTGCGGCTGTCCGCCTCGTAGGTCGCGGCGATCTTGAGCAGCGTGTCCTCGAGCCGGCCCGTCTCCTCGCCGACCCGGACCATGTGGACGGCCAGACGCGGAAAGATCCCGGCGTCCGCCATCGGCTGGGCGAGGCCGGCGCCGCGACGAACGCCGTCGCCCAGGCCGGCGACCGCCCGCGCCAGCACGCGGTTGCCCAGCAGCTCCGTGACCACGGCGAGCGCGCTCACTAATGCCACGCCGCCCCGGAGCAGCGTGCCCAGGATGCGGCTGAAGCGCGTCATCTCGATCTTGACGATCACCTCGCCCACGATGGGGAGGGCGAGGAGCAGGCGATCGACGCGGAGGCGGCCGCCCGCCGTCGCCAGGCCCAGCCGTATCGCCGCGACGAGGCCGAGGGCGAGGATGCCCAGCAGCCAGCCGTGACGCTGGATGGTCTCGCTCACGCGGAGGAGGATGAGGGTGGGCAGCGGGAGCGTCGACTCCACGTCGCTGAAGATGGCCGCGAATCGCGGTACGACGAAGGCCAGCAGAAAGATCACCGCCGCGGCGCCCACGCCGGCCAGCAGCGCGGGATAGATCAGCGCCGAGACCATCGCGTCGCGGAACTCGCCCGATTCCTCCAGGAACTCGACGAGGCGCCGGAGCGTGGCCTCGAGGGCGCCCCCCTTCTCTCCGGCCCGCACCATGTTCACGTAGAGCCGGGAGAACGGCCGCGGGTGATGCATGGCCAGCGCATCGGCGAGCGAGGAGCCGCCCCTG
>DATJFY010000084.1:0-48851 GCA_035495415.1 Verrucomicrobiia bacterium | reverse complement strand
TCCCGCCACCGTGCCGATGCCCACCGCGAGGAGTCCCACCCAGAGCGAGATGCGACAGCCATAGATGATACGGCTCAGCACATCGCGGCCGATGTCGTCGGTGCCGAAGAGGTGTTCGCGGCTGGGCGGCTGCAGCCGAATGTCCGGACGCGTCTCCAGCGGATCGAAGGGGGCCAGGACATTGGCGAGTAGGGCGGTGAGGATCAACAGCAGGATGAGCGCGGCGGACACCGCGCCCAGCGGTTTGCGGCGCAGGGTGAGCCAGAGGAGGCGGACGCGGCTGATCGTCTCCTCGCAAGGCGCATGGGCGGCCTCGAGCACGGGGGGCGCCGCCACCGCAGCCGTCATGGATGCCGCGCCGCGGTCACCGTTCATGAGTGTTCTCCCCTCAGCTATACCGGATCCGTGGATCGAGCCACGCATACGTGAGATCGACGAGGAGGTTCAGCGTGACGAGCGTCGCCGCCACCAGCATCACGTTGGTCTGTACCACCGGATAGTCGCGATAGAGGATCGCTTCCACGGTGAGCCGCCCCATGCCGGGAAGCGCGAAGATCGTCTCGATCACGACCGCGCCGGCGAGGAGCACGCCGAGCTGCCCGCCGATAACGGTGACGACCGGGATCAGCGCGTTCTTGAGCGCGTGCTTGTACACCACGATGCGCCCGGCCAGCCCCTTGGCCCACGCCGTGCGCACGTAGTCCTCACGCAGCACCTCGAGAACAGTCGAGCGCGTCATCCGCATCGTGGCCGCGGAGAGGCGGAACCCCAGCACCGCGGCGGGAAGCAGGAACTGCTGGAGATTCCTCCACGGCGAGTCCCAGAGGCTCGTGTAGCCGATCGGCGGGATCCAGTGGAACCAGATGGCGGCGAACGTGATGACGAGCGTGCCCAGCCAGAAGTCCGGGAATGAGAGGCCGGACACCGCCACCACGCGGCCCGCGTAATCGGAGGCGGTGTCCTGGCGCGTGGCCGAGAGCACGCCGATGGGGATGGCGATGACGAGCCCGAGGACCATGGCGAGCGCGGCCAACTCGAGGGTGACCGGGATGGCCTTGCGCAGGCTCACCGTGATGGGCTCGCCGGTGAGCAGCGAGTCGCCCGGCCGGAGGCTCATCATCTGCCAGAGCCAAAGTCCGTATTGCTGATAGTACGGGAGGTCCAGGCGGAGCTCCTTCCGAACCTTGGCGAGCTCTTTCTCGCTGATGTTGCCCGACTCGCCCATGAGTACGGTGAGCGCGTCGCCGGGCATGACACGCATAAGGCCGAACACGATGAGCGACGAAAGGAGGAGCACGGGCACGGCCAGAAACATTCGCCGCAGCACGTACTTGTACATTATTCCCTCGCCGCCGCCGCTCCTACTTGTCCAGCCAGACCCGCGCGATGTGGGGCGAACCGTAACCGTCGGTGCGCCGCAGCGCGATGGACGCGTGGTTGCGCACGAATGGCTGGGCGACGATGAACCCGTTGTCGTACGGCATCCAGAGCCGGGCCACCTGATCGAACTCGCGGTCCACGATCCTCTTGGTGATCGCTCGCTGCTCCTTTGGATCCGGCGTCTGGCGCAGCTTGGTGGTTAGCTCGTCGATCTGGGGATCGTTCACCCGGAAGAAATTCTTGGTGGACTTGGAATGCATGTACTGGTACGTCCGCTCGTCGAGACCGACGGCGTGCCCGGACTGGAAGCCCCAGCACAGCCCCTCCCACTTGGATTCCACATAGCGGCCGTAGTACGTCGTGTAGTCGAGCTTGGTGATCTTGACGTCGATGTTCAGGTTCTTCTTGAGCTCCGCCTGCACGAGCTGCACCTGCGAAGTCATCTGCGGCCAATACTCGTAGTAGAAGAGAGTCGTCGAGAATCCGTTGGGATGCCCGGCCTCGGCGAGGAGCTTCTTTGCCTCCGCCGGCTTGTACTGCCACCAGGGGCCGAACTGGGCCGCGGTGAGCGGCTTCTCCTGAAAGTACATGTAGGGCACGCCCCAGCCGAGGATGCCGTGGCCCTCAAACACCGTGTCCACCTGCTTCTGGCGGTCGATCGCCATGGAAAGGGCGCGCCGCACCCGGACATCATTGAATGGCGGCTTGTCCTGCGACATGGCCAGACCGAAGAACACCGCGGAGTTGTGATACGCCTGAACCGAGGCGCTCGGGTTCGTCTTGCGAATCGCTTCCACCTCGGAGGGGCTGGCCATCCAGACGAAGTCAGCCTGTCCGGCACGGAAGGCGGCCTTGCGGGTGGCGTCGTCCGGTGTCATGAGGATGATGTACTCGTCCAGGTATGGACGACCCTTGTCCCAGTAGTCGGGGTTGCGCCGCAGCACGGCCCTCACCTTACGTGTGTGCTCCTTCAGGACGAAGGGCCCAGTTCCGATAAGCCGCTTCTTGAGGTCACCGTCCTCCTCGAGCACCTCGCGCGAGAAAACTATCGAAATGGGCTCGGCGAGGGCGTGGGCCACGAACACGTTGGGCGTCTGCATGTGCAGCCGCACCGTGTACTTGTCCGGCGTCTCGATGCCCTCGATCTCCTTGAAGTTGAACGTCTGCACGCCTTCCTTGGCGTAGGCCTCGAAGCAATATTTGATGTCCGCGGACGTGAGCTCGCGGCCGTTCAGCGGGGCCACGTTCTGCCACTTCACACCCTGGCGCAGCTTGAAGGTCCACACACGGTTATCGGGGCTCGCCGACCAGGACTCGGCAAGATCGCCTTTGAGGCTCATGTCGCCGGCGCCGCTGGCCTCGTCGGGGAATGCGTAGCGAACGAGGCGATTGCTGGTGAGGCCGGCGAACTGATACAGACCAACCGACTGGGTGAGGCGGGGGTCGAGCATGGGAGGGTCCCAGGCCGAGGCCCGCGTAAGCGTGCCCCCCCGCTTGGGCGCCTTGGTGTTCGCTGGAATCCACTCGGTATAGGGGGAAGCCCCCTGGGCCGCCGCCTTCGAGATGGGCCGGCTCAGCGCGAGCGCGCCCAGCCCCACGGCCGTCCCACCCGCGCGGCGAAGGAATTGCCGGCGGCTCACGCCACTGTAAGTACCCTTCGGGTCCTGTGTCGGCATCGTTGCTCTCCTTCCTGATCCGGTGCGGCGGGGAGCGATCCTCGCGAACCTTTCTACCCGGAGCGGACCGAGCGGACGGAGCGGACAGAACGTGCGTCAGGACGGAAGCGTTGGGGGAAACTCCCACACGCGTGGGAGCCTTGTCAAGCGGGGCGGAACTCCTCGCCGGAAATGGCGTACTGCCGCATCTTGACGTGGAGCGTCTTGTAATCGGTCTTGAGCAGGCGCGCCGCCGCGCTCTTGTTGCCGCGGCTCGCGCGCAGCGCCTCGCGGATCGCCTGCTGCTCCGCTTCCGCGGCGCCCAGGTCGGCGAGCTCGCGCAGGGACAGCCCACCGGGCGCGTGGCGCGGCGCGGGCGCGTCGGTCTTGCGTCCCCGGGGCCAGAGATGGTCGGGCTCCATGATGTCCTCACAGCGCAGCACTGCGCGACGGATCACGTCACGCAGCTCGCGCGCGTTGCCGGGCCATGCGTGGGCGAGCAGGAGCTGCCACGCCGCCTCCGAGATCGCGCGGAGGGGCCGGCCGCGCTCCATCGCCATCTCCTCGGCGAAGCGGTTGGCGAGCGCCATGATGTCCTCGCGGCGCTCCCGCAGCGGCGGCACCGGGACACGACTCTCCGCGAGGAGCTGGGCGAGGTCCTGACGCAGGCGTCCCGCCCGCACCTCGTGATCCACCGGCGAGCGGGACGCGGCGATGACACGCACGTCGATCGGCACCGCTCGGGTTCCTCCCACCGGCTGCACCCGCCGCTCGCGGAGCGCGCGGAAGAGCCGCGATTGGATGGCGGCGGGCAGCGCGGCGACGTCATCGAGGAAGAGCGTACCCCGGTCCGCGCGCTGGAGCTGGCCGTCACGGCTCCGGTCGGCGCCGGGCACCGCGCCCCGCTCGTAGCCGAACAGCTCCGTCTCGACCGACGACTCCGCCACCGCGGCGCAGTCGAGGGTGACGAACGGACGATCGTGGCGCGCGCTCTGCTGATGGATGACCCGCGCGATCAGCTCCTTGCCGGTGCCGGGCTCACCCTCGATGACCACGTGGCCGCTGGCCGCCGCGGCCTCGAGGCCGGTGGTGATCACCCGGGAGACCGCCGCGCTCGGCCCCATGAGCGCCCGGAGCGAGCCCACGGGACCCGTCTGGCTCTCCAGCTCCTCCACGCGCGCCACGAGACGGCGATGCTCGAGGGCGCGCTGCACGGTGAGGGCCAGCTCTTCCTTGACGAAGGGCTTGGTGAGGTAGTCGTAGGCGCCGAGTCGCATGGCCTGGACGGCCTTGGGGATCTCGACGAAGGCCGTGAGGATGATGACGCAGGCGAGCGGGTCGACCTGCCGGATCTCGGGGAGGGCCTCGAGCCCCCCCTTCTGCGGCATCATGAGATCCAGCAGCACGACCGCGGGGCGCTCGCGGCGATAGGCCTCCACCGCTTCGGAGCCGTCGGCGACGCTGACAACCCGCATGCCTTCGGCGGTGAAGATGTCCTCCAGGAGCGCCCGCATTTCCGGCTCGTCGTCCACCACGAGCAGGGTGCCCCCCGCCGCGTCCCGCATACCCCTACCCTACCGCAACGGGGGCGGAACCGCCTCTCTTCTAGCGGCCCCGCCCCCGGTGGGGCTTCCGGTCAGGCCTTCTGCTGGAGCGCCTGGAGAACGCGGTCGGACTGGATGGGCAGCTGCCGCACCCGGGCGCCGGTGGCGGCGAAGATGGCGTTGGAGAGCGCCGGCCCGATGGTCGTCGCGCCTGGCTCTCCCACGCCGGTGGGATACTCGGTGCTCTGGACGACGTGCACCTCGACGACGTCGGGCACCTCGTTCATGCGCAGGACCTGGTAGGTGTCGAAGTTCTTCTGCTCCAGCGTCCCCTTGGCGACGGTGCCCTTCTCCTTGGTCGCGTTGGAAAGGCCGAAGAGGAGCGATCCTTCCACCTGGGAGCGCACGCCGTCGGGGTTGACGACGATGCCGCAGTCCACCGCGCAGATGATCTTCTCGACCTTGACGTTGCCGGTCGCGGGATCGACCTTGGCCTGGATCGCGGTGGCGGTCCAGGTGGGCGTCTTCTTCTCCTGGGCGGACACGCAGGCCACCCCGATGCCGGTATTGGGCGGCAGCTGCGTCGTGCCGATGCCCGAGCGCTCCGCCACGATCTTGAGCACGTTGGCGAGGCGCGGCGAGCCGTTGAGCATGTCGAGACGGTATTTCACGGGGTCGACCTTGTTCAGATGGGCGAGCTCGTCCACGAATGTTTCGACGGCGAAGAACGTGTAGTTCGGCGCCACCGCGCGCACGTAGCCCACCGAGATGCCGGTCTCCGCGCGCACCCCGTGGACCACCTGGTTGGGAATGTCATAGACGTGGTCCGCGCCGTTCAGCGCGAAGTCGTCGAGGCCCTGCTTGTTGAGAAAGTCCGGCCCCCAGCGCCCGCCGGGGTGTCCGGAGACGACGGTGGCGTCCCATGACACCAGCTTGCCCGACGCATCCATGCCGGCCTTGAGCACCTGGTAGGTGGCGGAGCGATAGACGTCGCGCTGGAGGTCTTCCTCGCGCGACCGGATGAGCTTGATGGGTCGCCCCGCCTCGCGCGCGATGAGCGCGGCCTCGACGATGGCGTCCGGCTCGAGGCGCCGGCCGAAGCCCCCGCCGAGATAGGTCTGATGCAAGCGGACGTCCGCCTCCGGAATCTTCAGCACGGCGGCGGCGGCGCCCGTCGCCATGGTCTGGAACTGGCTCCCCGTGTAGAGATCGAGGACCCCGTCCTTGAACGATGCGACGCAGTTCATCGGCTCCATCTGCATGTGCGCCACGTAGTCCGTGCTGAACGACGCCTGATGGGTCTTGGCGGGCGCGCCCGCGGTCGGATTGCCCGTCTTGTGCCACTCGACGCCGGCCCCCGGATCGGCCGCCTTCTTCTGATAGTCGGCGAAGATGCTGGCTGAGCTGACGTTGACGTTCGGACCTGGATCCCAGGTGATCTTGAGCGCATCGCGCGCCTTCACCGCCGCCGAGTACGACGTGGCGACGACCGCCACCATGTCGGGCATGCGGATGGTCTTGAGATAGCCGGGCACCTTCCTGGCCGCGCTGTCGTCGACCGCCGTCACCTTGGCGCCCTCACGTGTGGGCGGATAGGAGGTCTTCGCATACGCCATGTTCGGCAGGAACGAGTCGATGCCGAACTTCGCCTTGCCGTTCGTCTTCTCGGGGATGTCCAGCCGCTGCACCCACTGCCCGATGACCTTGTACTCCGACGGCTTCTTCAGGGTGAGCTTCTTGAGGTCGTCCTCGGAGAAGGTCTTGGTGATGGGCGCCTTCGCCACGATTTCGCCGTAGGTGAGGACCCGTCCGGTGGGCAGGTGATGTACCTTACCGTTCGACGCGACGCACTCGCTCGCCGGCGCCTTCCACGAGTTGGCGGCGGCGTCGATCAGGGCCAGGCGCGCCGCGGCGGCGCCGCGCGAGAGGCTGTCGAACGTCCAGTTGATGCTCCAGCTCCCGCCGGTGAGCATGAGGCCGTACTTGGGATCGGCCATCGGATAGTCGATCCGCATCTCCTTCCAGTCCGACTCGAGCTCCTCGGCGACGACCTGGGCGAGGGCGGTACCCACGCCCTGCCCCATCTCCGCCTTGAGCACGTGCACGGTCACGAGCCCGTCCGGGGTGATCGTGATGAAGGCGTTGGGCTCGTACTTGGCGGCGGCCTCGACGAGCCCGTTCCGGCCGATGGTGGGAATCGTGAAGTAGACGGTGAGCCCGACGCCGGCGGCGCCGGCGGACTTCAGGAAGTCGCGACGGTCCATGGCGGTGCTCATCGTTACGCCCCCTTCGACGCGCGCTTGATCGCGCGCTTGATCCGGAGGTACGTCGCGCAGCGGCAGATGTTGCCCGACATGTGCGACACGATCTCCTCGTCGGTCGGATTGGGGTTCCGCGCGAGCAGGGCGGCCGCCTGCATGATCTGGCCCGACTGGCAGTACCCGCACTGCGGGACCTGCTCGGCGATCCACGCGACCTGCAGCGGATGCTGACCCTGCGGATGCAGCCCCTCGATCGTCGTGATCTTCTTCCCGGCGGCCGCGGAGAGCGGGACCTGGCAGGATCGCGTGGGACTGCCGTCGATGTGGACGGTGCACGCCCCGCACTGGGCCACGCCGCAGCCGAACTTGGTGCCGGTGAGCTGTAGGTGCTCGCGGATCACCCAGAGCAACGGCGTGTCCGGGGCCGCGTTCACCTGGTAGGTCTTGCCATTGACGCTCAGTGTCGCCATCTGACCCTCCCTGCTGCGGTGGAGTGAAAGAACGGACCCGGGCTTGGCTGGCTGGCGAGCATGCTAGGCGTGTCGTCGGGGACTGTCAAGAAAGGGCCGCGGTGGGCCGGCGCGACGGCGGCCACTCAGCGGCCTCCGAAGAGGAAGGCGAGAGCCGCGGCGGTCATCACACCCGTTGCGGCCCAGCCCAACATCGTTAGCCAGCGACCGCTGACATGCGCACCCATGATGCGCCGATTGCCGCCCACCAGCATCACGAGCGCCAGCAGCGGCGGCGCCAGCAGGCCGTTGAGGAGGGCGGAGAGAAAGAGCACGTGCACGGGGTTGCGCTGGAGCACGGTCAAGCCCATGCCGGTCAATACCGCACCCGCGAGCACGAGATAGAACCGGGGGGCGCGGCGCGCCGGCATGGCGAGGCCTGCGGGCCAGCGGAAGACTTCGGCGAGCGCGAACGAGGCGGAGCCCGCCAGGATCGGGATGGCGAGGAGGCCGGTGCCCACGAGTCCCAGCCCATAGAGGAGATAGGCGGCCTCGCCGGCCAGCGGGCGGAGCGCCTCCGCGGCCTGCCGCGCCGTCTCGATGCCGCCGGGTTGCGTTCGGTGCACGGTGGCCGCCGTCGCGAGGATGATGAAGTACATGACGACGTTGGAGAACAGCATGCCGGTGTTCACGTCGAGGGCGGCGTCGCCGAGCTCGTGGGGGCTCGCCCCCCGACGCTGCGAGAGCGTGTGACGGCCGTGCGCCTTCTCCTCCTCCACCTCGTGCGAGGCCTGCCAAAAGAAGAGGTACGGCGAGATCGTCGTGCCGAGAATCGCGACCAGCGTGGCGAGCGCGAGGGGATCCAGGCTCAGGCGGGGTACGAGGGTCGCAGCAAGAACGGCGCCCCAGCTGGGACGCGCGAGCACCGCGGCGACGATGTACGCGAAGAGCGATGCGGTGAGCCACTTGAGGGCGCGCGCGAAGGCGGCGTAGGAGGAATAGACCGTCATCGCGACGATGACGAGGGCAAACAGCGGCACCCACACCACGCCGGGCACGCCGGAGATCATCTCGGCGGCCTCTCCCATCCCGCCGAGATCGGCGCTGATATTGAAGACGTTGGCGACGAGGAGGAGCAGGCAGACCACGTAGAGCAAAGGCCGTGGATAGTGCCGCCGTAGCACCGCGGCCAGCCCTTCGCCGGTGACGAGGCCGATGCGGGCGCACACGAGCTGTACGGCGGCCATGAGCGGGTACGTCGCGAGCGCGGTCCACAGCATGCCATAGCCCAGCGCCGCGCCCGCCACCGAATAGGTCGTGATCCCGCTCGGGTCATCGTCCGAGGCGCCCGTCACCAGACCCGGCCCGAGCACCTTGAAGTACCGAACGAGCGGGTTGTGGGAATGCTTCTCCGGCTCCTTCGCGTGGAGGAGCGTCCGACCGCCGGTCACGGCTTGCGGTACTCGGGGCGCCAGCGCAGGAGCCGCGCCTCGAGCTGGCGGATTCCCAGCGCCATCACGATGCCGATCGCGCCCAGCACGAGGAGCGCCACCATCATGTCGGCGGCGTTGAGCGTGCCGAGGCTCTGGATGATGAGGTACCCGAGCCCGCCGCCCGATTCGCCGCCGATGAACTCGCCCACCACCACGCCGATGAGCGCGAAGGAGATCGACGGCGTGAGGGAGGCGAAGGTCCAGGCCAGCGTGGACGGCACGATCACCGTCCGCATCACCTGCCCCTCGGTGGCGCCGAGGAAGCGGGCGGAGTGGATGAGGTCCGCGTCCACGCTGCGCACGCCCTGGAAGGTGTTGAAGAACACGATGAAGAACACGATGCTCCAGGCGAGCACGATCTTGGCGAGGAGCCCGAAGCCGAAGATCATCGTGATGAGCGGGACGAGCGCGATGCGCGGAAGCGAGTTGAAGGCCACGATGAAGGGCGACGCGATGCGGGCGAGGCCGTCGCGCCGTCCCAGCACGAGACCGGCGACGAAGCCGCTGGTGACGCCCACGAGGAAGCCCCACAGCGTCGACTGCACGGTGGACCACGCCATCGCCCAGATGCTGAGCCGCGCCGATGGCGAGGCGAGGTGCATGAAGCGCTCGATGATCTTGGACGGCCGGCTGATGAAGAAGGGATCGATCCAGTAGAGGCCGGGCGTCTTCGAGATCGCCTTGACCCCGGTGAGGTACTCCCACGCGACGAGGAGGGCGACGAGGATCGCGAGCTGCCAGGCGAGGACCCGCCACCGGCCCCGCCCTCGCTGCGCTCGGGCAAGCATCATGTCTCCGCTCGGCTCGCCTTCGGCTGCGCCTCGCCCAGCTCGAACTCCTGGCCAAGCTCGTGCCAGATCTCGCCGTACTCGCGCGAGTATTCGTCGGATTCGCGCAGGCGGATCACGTCGCGCGGTCGCGGGAGCTTCACGTCGTACACGCGCTTGATGCGTCCGGGCCGACGGGTCATCACCACGACGCGGTCGGCGAGCGTGATGGCCTCGGACAGGTCGTGGGTGACGAAGACGACCGTCTGGTGCTTGGCTTCCCACAGGAAGAGCAGCGCGGCGTGGAGGGTCAGCTTGGTGTGGGTGTCGAGCGCCCCGAACGGCTCGTCCATGAGCAGAATGTCGGGATCCACCACGAGCGAGCGCAGCAGCGCGACCCGCTGCCGCATCCCGCCGGAGAGGGTGGCGGGAAAGGCCTGCTCGAAGCCCTGCAGGCCGCCGAGCGCGATCGCCTCCCGCACGCGCGCCGCCCGCGCCGCCGGCGGCACCCCACGATACTGGAGCCCGAGCGCGATGTTGTCCTCCACCGTGCGCCAGGGAAACACGGTGTCCTTCTGAAACACGTAGCCGACCTGGCGCGGCGCCCGGTCCCGCACCGGCTGGCCATCCACCAGCACCGACCCCGCCGAGGGGGCCACGAGGGCGCCGATCATGTTGAGCACGGTCGACTTGCCGCAGCCCGAGGGGCCGACCAGCGCGACGAACTCGCCATCGCGCACGTCCAGGGACACGCCGGCCACCGCGCGGACCTCGCGCGCGCCCTCGACGAAGGTCTTCTCGAGGTCGCGGATCGCGATCCGGACGCGGGAGACCGTCACTGCCTCACGACTTGTACTTCGCCTGCGCCTTCCGGACGAAGCTCATGTCCACCGCCTTCGCGTACGGGATGGGCTTGTCGAGCGCGGTGGGGATCCACACCTTCTCGCCGCGGGCGTAGTCGGCCTCGTCCACCACGAAGTCCCAGTCGAAGATGGTGCGGTAGTAGCGCACCGACTCGAGCACGGTCTCGCGGGAGAACGTCTCCATGTAGGGCTTGTGAAGGAGATCCACGACTTCGTCGTCTTTGGCCTTCCGGATCCATTGCTGCGCGCGGTAGCACGCGTTCACATAGGCCTGGACGAGGTCGGGCGACTTCTCGACCGTCTCCTTGAGGCAGTAGCCCACGGTGACCGGGATGCGCCCGCCGAAAACGCGATTCCAGGCCTTCTCGTCCAGGATGTCGTAGATGGGCCGCCCGAACCCCTCGCTCACCGCCGCGGACTGCCACTCCGGGACGGCCATGATCGCGTCGAACTTACCGCCCTTGAGGCCGCCCAGCATGGTGGTGGAGGCCCCCCCGCCCACCCACTCCACGTGGTCGTTCACGGGTTTGCCGTCGGCCGCCTTGATGTTCTTGCACACGTAGACGCCGTAGACGTGCGTGCCGGAGCCGATGGCGGTCGCCGCGACCACCGCCTTGCGCCCCACGAGCTTCTCGTCGCCGAGCGCCTCCATGCTCTTCACGCCCTTGTCGAAGAGGTCTTTGCGCACCACTACGTTGGCGTACGAGCAGCGGTGGTCGGTTGCGAACAGGATGACGGCGTCCCGACCTTTCTCCGTGGTCTTGAGGGGGTGATTGGAATCGCCGAGGGCGAACATCGCCTGACCCGCCGCCACCGCCTGCACCACACGCGCGCCGCCGCCCGGGACGATGAAGTCCGGCGTCTTGACCCCCTCCTCCTCGAAGAACTTCCTCTGCGCGGCCACCAGGTGCTGGCCGTACACGAACGTGGAGACGCTGTGGGAGGCGGTGATGGTCTTGAGCGCGCCCTGAGCCCGCGCGGGACCGGGTCGACTGGCCAAGAGGCCTCCCCCGGCGAGGGCGGCGATCTCGAGAAGGTGGCGGCGCGTCCAGCGCGCGGGGGTGGGTGACTCGGCCATGGATGTCCTCCGACGGAACCACGGATGAGGATGAATGCTCGGTCGCACTCTACACGTCGGGGACGCGATGTGTCAACGAGCGATCACGCCGAAGGCATTGACAGGAAAGATCTTTTTGGGCTATCCTCCGACGATGGAGTTGGCCGGCGTATGATCCGCAGCATGACCGGCTACGGTCGCGCCGACACCTCCGGTCCCCGTCTGGCCGTCAGTGTCGAGTGCCGCTCCGTGAATCACCGGCACCTCGACGTCTCCCTGAAGCTCCCGCGGGTGCTCGCCTCCTTCGAGGCCGAGGCGCGCCGCCTCGTTCAGGCGGCCGCGACGCGAGGCCGGCTCGACGTGAGCGCCAGCCTCACCGCGGCGGGCGGCGGTCCCCTCACCCCGCTCAGCGTCAATATCGCCCAGGCCCGCGAATACGAGACGGTCGCCCGGGCCCTCGCGGGCGAGCTGGGATTGGCGCCCGCGCTCAGGCTCGAATGGTTGCTCGGCCAGCCGGGCGTGCTCTCCCGCGAGGCCGAGGGCGCGGTCGCGCCCGAGGAGGCCTGGCCGCTCCTTGCCGAGGCGCTCGCGCGAGCGCTCGGCGACCTGGTCGCGCGCCGCGAGGCCGAGGGCAAGGCGCTGGCCGAGGAGCTTGCCGCGCTCCACGAGGCGCTGGCCGCGCGCGTCGACCAGGTCACCGCGCGCGCTCCGCTCGCCCAGGCGCGCCGAGCCGAGCGCCTGCGCGAGCGCGTGCACGCCCTCCTGGGCGAGACGCCGCTCGACGAGGGCCGCCTCGCCACCGAGATCGCCGCGCTGGCCGAGCGCGCCGACATCACGGAGGAGCTGGCGCGGCTGCGCGTGCACCTCGGCGAGCTGCGCGCGCTCGTGCGCGCCGACGGTCCGGTGGGGCGCACGATGGACTTCCTCATCCAGGAGATCAATCGCGAGGTGAACACGGTCGGCTCCAAGGCCGACGATCTCGAGATTTCCCAGGCGGTCATCGCGGCCAAGTCCACCCTCGAGAAGATCCGCGAGCAGGTTCAGAACATCGAGTAATGGAGATCGTCAAGCGGCGCGGCACGCTCGTGGTGGTCTCGGCGCCCTCGGGCGCCGGGAAGACCACCCTCTGCCACGAGGTGCGCTCGCTCGTGCCCAATCTGCACTACTCCGTGTCCTACACCACGCGGACGCCGCGGAACGGCGAGGTGAATGGCACCGACTTCCACTTCGTAGACGCGGCGGAATTCGAGGCGATGCGGGCGCGCAATGAGTTCGCCGAGTGGGCGCAGGTGCACGGCCACCACTACGGGACGCCGGCGGAGCCCCTCGAGGCCGCCCTCTCGCGCGGGCTCGACGTGCTCCTCGACATCGACACCAACGGGGCGCGGCAGCTCCGCTCGCGCTATCCCGAGGCGGTGTCGGTGTTCATCATGGCCCCCTCGCTCGCCGAGCTGGACGCGCGGCTGCGTGAACGGAAGAGCGACGCGGCCGGCGAGATCGCCCGCCGCCTGAGCCGCGCGCGCGAGGAGATCGCGGCGTGGCGGGAGTATGATTACCTCATCATCAACCGGGATGTGAAAGAGGCGGTGGACCAGCTCGCCACCCTCATCCAGGCCGAGCGCTGTCGGACCAGCCGCCTCACCATCCGATTCCCCGACGTGGAGGTTCCCAACTGATGGCGTTCCCTTCCCTCGAGCGTTCCCTCGACAAGGTTTCCAACCGCTACCTGCTCGTCGTGCTCGCGGCAAAGCGGGCGCGCCAGCTCAACCGCGGCGCGCAGGCCCAGCTGGAGAGCCGCCACAAGAAGCCCACCAGCGTCTCGCTGGAAGAGATCGCCGACGCCAAGGTGGGCTATCGGCTCAAGGACGACGACGCTCCGAAGAGCTGAGCCCGTGGCGCTCCGGGGCAAGGAGCTGATCCTCGGCGTCACCGGCAGCATCGCCGCGTTCAAGGCGGTGTACCTGCTCCGCGAGCTCACCCGGCTCGGCGCGGCGGTCACGGTGGTGCGCACGGCGCACGCGGAGCGCTTCGTCGGCGACCTCACGTGGCGCACGCTGTCGGGGCGCCCGGTTCTCTCGGACCTCTTCGATCCCCAGAGCGGCGAGGCGGTCGAGCACGTCGCGATCGCCGAGCGCGCGGACGCCGTGGTGGTGGCCCCCGCCACCGCCAACGTCCTCGCCAAGGCCGCCCATGGCCTCGCCGATGACTTCCTCACCACGCTGCTCCTCGCTGCGCGGGGCCCGGTGCTGATGGTTCCCGCGATGGACGGCGGCATGTGGGACCACGCGGCGGTGACGGCCAACGTGGCGCTCTTACGCAAGAGGGGCGTCGTTATCTTGGAGCCCGACGCGGGGGCCCTCGCCTCCGGGCTCAGCGGCAAGGGGCGGCTCCCCGAGGTGGACGCGATCGTCGAGGCGCTCGAGCGGCTCCTCGCCCCCACTCGCGACCTGGCGGGCGAGCGCGTGCTCGTCACCTCCGGGCCGACGCGCGAGCCCATCGATCCCGTGCGCTATCTCTCGAATCGCTCGTCGGGGAAGATGGGCCACGCGATCGCGACCGCCGCCCTCCGCCGCGGCGCCGACGTCATCCTGATCGCCGGGCCCACCGCGCTCGAGCCGCCGCCGGGCGCGGCCTACGTGCCGGTGCAGACCGCCGAGGAGATGCGCGAGGCCGCGCTCCAGCATCTGCCCCGCGCGAGCGTGGTGATCAAGGCGGCCGCGGTGGCCGACTATCGTGTCGATCATCCCGCCGGCCAGAAGATCAAGTCGAAGAAGGACGAGGGACTCACCCTCACGCTCGTGCCCAACCCGGACATCCTGCGCGAGCTGGCCTCGCGCAAGGGCCGCGCCTTCCTCGTGGGCTTCGCCGCCGAGACCAACGACGTGCGGCAGAATGCCCGCGCCAAGCTCTCCGCCAAGGGCATCGACCTGCTGGTGGCCAACGACGTGAGCCGGAGCGGCATCGGCTTCGAGGCCGACGACAACCAGGTGGTGCTGCTCGATCGCTGGGGGGGCGAGGTCGAGCTACCCACGATGAGCAAGGTGGCGGTCGCCGACGCGATCCTCGACCGCGTGCTCGCCCTGCGGGCGGCGGGCTCGGCAGCTCCTCACCCCAGCCCTCACCCCTGAACGGAGAGGGGAGACCGTGAGCGAGCTCGCCGATGCGCTGCGCGACGTCGCCCAGACGCTGCGGCATCACCGTGATCTCGGGATGACCGAGATCACGCGGGCCGCGAGCGCGACGCCGCCACCGCCCGCGGTGGACCCCGCAAAGACCCTCGCCGCGCAGGAGGCGGCGCTGCAGGGCTGCACGCTCTGCAAGCTCTGCCACAGCCGCACCAACATTGCCTTCGGGTCAGGCAGTCCGCGTGCCCGCCTGATGGTCGTCGGCGAGGGGCCGGGCGAGGAGGAGGACAAGCAGGGCAAGCCCTTCGTGGGCCGCGCCGGCCAGCTCCTCACCAAGATGCTGGAGTCGGTGGGCTTCGACCGCGAGCGCGACGCCTACATCGCCAACGTGGTGAAGTGCCGCCCCGAGCGGAACCGCAACCCCGAGCCCGACGAGGTCGCCGCCTGCAACCCGTTCCTGATGGCGCAGCTCGATACCGTCCGTCCCGCGGTGATCCTCGCCCTCGGCAATTTCGCCGCGCAGACCCTGCTCGGGACGCGCGAGGGCATCACCAAGCTGCGGGGCCGCCTCTACGAGTATCGCGACAGTGTGCTCGTGCCGACCTTCCATCCCGCCTTCCTGCTGCGGAATCCGGGCCCCACGTATCGGCGCATGGCGTGGGACGATCTCAAGCTCGCGCGGCGGGAATTCGATCGGCTGAGCGGCGCCCCGCATCCGAACCCCCTCCCCTGACGGGGGAGGGCGCGTGACGGGCGCGGTCGCCGAGATCGTCTTCGACCTTCCCCTCCGTCGTCCCCTCTCGTACGCGATCCCGCCGGGGCTGCGGCTCACGCGCGGCCAGCGCGTGCTCGCCCCGCTGCAGGGACGTCCGCGCGTGGGCCTGGTCGTGGCGCTACGCGAGGGTGACGCGGAGGGGCTCGCGAAGGTGCAGGCCCCCCTGGAGCCCGTAGCGGCCCTCTCCGCGGCCATGCTGGACCTCGGGCTGTGGGCGGCGGGGGAGAGCCTTTCCTCGCCCGGATCGACGCTGGCCGCGCTCGTGCCGCCGCCGCCCTGGCGCGGCGCCGCGGAGCCGCTTGCCCCGCCACCCGAGCCCGCGGCGGGCGACGCCTCGATGCCCACGCTGTGGATGGACCTCGACCGTCACGCGCGACTGGCCGAGGAGGTCGGGCGCGCCCCCGGTTCCGTGCTGGTGGTCGCGCCCGACATCGAGTCTGCGGCCCGCTGGGCCGAGCGGCTCGGCGCGGCACGACTCGATAGCGGCGCCGCGGAGGCGGCGCGGCGCGCGGCGTGGTTCGGCGCCCTGCGCGCGCGCCCCCGCGTCGTCGTGGGCACGCGCTCCGCGCTGCTCCTGCCACTCCCCGCGCCCGCGACCCTGGCCCTGCTGGACGAGCAAGACCCCGCGCATCGCCCGCCCGGCGCCCCGCGCCTGCATTCGCGCGAGCTACTGCTCGAACGCGCCCGCCGAGAGGGCAGCCGGCTATTGCTCCTCGCCGGCGCGCCCTCCGCCGAAATCTGGCACGCGACCAACGAGAAGCGCGTGGCGTGTCCCGAGCTTGCGGCCGCGAGCCCCGCGTCCGAGCTCGTCACGGCGGACACGAAGGGCATCCTCCGCAACCACCCGTTCACGCTCCCGCTCACTCGCGCGCTCGACGACGCTGCGCGGCGGGGCGAGCGCGTGGCCCTCGTCGTCTCGCACGACGCCGCGGCGCTCGGCTGCGACGAGTGCGGCGAGGTGCTGCGCTGCCCGGACTGCGGCGTGGGGCTCGGTTTCGCTCGCGTGAGCGCCGCGCTCGAGTGCCGACTCTGCGGGCGCGCGAGCCCGCTGCCCGGCGCGTGCCCGCGCTGCGGCGGTCATCGGCTCTCGCCGTTCGGCTGGAGCCCCGAGCGCGTGATGACGGCGCTCCGCAAGCGCTTCCCGCGTCTCACCGTGGCGAGGTCGGGGGGCCGTGGCCGGGACGCGGCGCGCGCCGCCGAGGCCAAGGTGCTGGTGGGTGGTCCCGGCGTCCTGCGGGGACTCGAGCCGGGCACGCTGGCCGCGGTCGGGTTCATTGCCTTCGACGGTCTCTTGCGCGTGCCCGACTTCCGAGCCGGCGAGCGCGCCTTTCAGACGCTGTGGGCGGCCATGGAGGCGGTGCGCGCGAGCGGGCGCGTGGTCGTGCAGACGCTCCACCCGGAGCACTACGTCGTCGAGGCAGCGCGCCGACGCCGCCGCGACGTCTTCTACGAGCCGGAGCTGCGCTTTCGCACCGAGCTGGGCTACCCGCCGTTTCGCCGGCTGTGCCTGATCGGCGTGCAGGGCAAGAGTGCCGAAGGCGCGCGCGGCCTGTTGAAGGAATGCGCCGCCGCCCTCCGCGGCGTCCCCGGCCTCACGGTGTATCCTCCGGCCCCACGCGGCGTGGCCCTCGGCCGCCGGCCCTGGTGGCGCATGCTGGTCAAGGGACCGGAGAACCTCGCGCATCTGCTGGAGGAGCCGCTGCGCCCCTTCCTGGAGCGGCGCCGCCGCGCGGGCGGCATCCTGGACATCGACGCGATCTAATGCTGGATGCCCCTTGAAAGATCGCTACAATACAGAGGTCACCGCTCGCGGTGACCGTAGATCAAATCAGAAGATCCGAATCACCAACAGGGAGTCGACGCCGACACATGGCCGTTCTTACCGTTCGACGCTATGGCGATCCAATTCTCCGGCAGAGGGCCGAGCCGGTGGCTGAAGTGACGCCCGAGGTCCAGCGCGTCATCGCCGACATGGTCGAGACGATGTACCACCAGGTCGGCATCGGGCTGGCCGCGCCGCAAGTCGGCATCTCCATCCGCCTCATCCTGGTGGATGACGGTAGCCGCGGGCCGCGCGCGCTGATCAATCCCACCATCGTCGAGCGTCGGGGATCCATTCAGGGTGAGGAGGGCTGTCTCTCCATTCCCGGCATCTTTGGCGAGGTGGAGCGCAGTGAGTGGGTGCGGGTGGAGGCCCAGGACGCCCAGGGTCGTCCCCTGGCGTTCGAGACGCGGGGACTCCAGGCCCGGGTGATCCAGCACGAGATGGACCATCTCGACGGCGTCCTCTTCATCGACCGGCTGCCCCCGGTGACGCGCGACCGGATCAAGAAGAAGATCCAGAAGGAAGGGCTCCCCGCCGAGGCGCCGCACCACGCCTTCGCGCTCTGAAGGCGGGCGTCGGTTGCGGGTCCTCTTCTACGGGACACCGATCTTCGCCCTCCCGACCCTCGACGCCCTGCTGAGCGCGCACGAGGTCGTCGCGGTGATCACGCAGCCCGACAAGCCGGCCCACCGCGGCCAGCGCGTGACCCCGCCCCCCGTGAAGGAGCGCGCGCTCGCCGACGGCATCCCCGTGCTGCAACCGCCGCGTCTCCGCGATCCCGGCTGGCCGGAGCGCCTCGCCGACTATCGCGCCGACGTCGCGGTGGTCGTCGCCTTCGGCCAGATCCTGCCCAAGGCGGTGCTCGACGTGCCCGCGCGCGGGTCCATCAACGTGCACGCCTCCATCCTTCCCCGCTATCGCGGCGCCGCGCCGATCGCCTGGGCCATCATTCGCGGGGAGCGCGAGACTGGGATCACCACGTTCCAGATGGATCCCGGCATGGACACCGGCGCGATGCTGCTGCGCGAGACGACGCCCATCGGATCCGAGGAGACGGCGGGCGAGCTGGCGGCGCGCCTGGCGCCGCTCGGCGCCTCCGTGCTCCTCCGGACGCTCGCCGGTCTCGACACGATCGCCCCTGCGCCGCAGGACCACGCCCAGGCGACCCTGGCCCCTCGCCTGAAGAAAGACGATGGCTGGCTGCGTCTCGCCGAGCCGGCTCGCGACCTCGCCGCGCGCGTGCGGGGATGCAACCCCTGGCCGGGCGCCGCGCTCACGACGCCCGGCGGACGGCTCATGATCTGGCGGGCGGCGGCGGTGCCGCATCCGGCGACGGACGCCCCTGGGACACTGGTGACCACCGGTCCGGGCGCCACCGCCATCGTCACCGGCGAGGGCCTGCTGCTCCCCCTCGAGGTGCAGCCGGAGAACCGCAAGGCGATGGCGTGGGAGGACTTCCTCCGGGGGGCCCGGCTGCGTCCCGGCCACCGCGTGAGCGAGGTGACGGCGTGAGCCCCGTGCTGCGCGCCGGCCCGATCTCACAGGCACGCTTCGAGGCGCTGCGCATCCTCGTCCGCGTGGAGGGCGACCGGGCTTTCGCCGACATCGCGCTCGAGCACGCGCTGGACCGCGCCGCCCTCGAGCCACGTGACGCCGCGCTCTGCACCGAGATCGTGTACGGGACGCTCCGGTGGCAGCGCCACCTGGACTGGCGGCTTGGCGCCCATCTCCACCGTCCGCTCGACCGCCTCGACCCCTGGGTGCGCGCCTTGCTCCGGCTCACCGCGTATCAGGTGCTGTTCCTCGACCGCGTGCCGCGCTGGGCCGCGGTGGACGAGGCGGTGAGCCTCGCGAAGCTCAAGTCGCGTGTATCGGGGCCGGCGGAGTTCGTCAACGCGGTGCTGCGTGCCCTCACCCGGGCCACTGGCGCGCCCTCGCTTCCTGCGGACGCGGTGGCGGCGGTGGGCGTGCGCTGGTCCTATCCCGACTGGATCACCGCGCGCTGGATCGCGCGCTATGGTCACGACGAAGCCGAGGCGCTGATGGCGGCGGGCAACGAGCGCCCGCCGATCGCGCTGCGGGCCAACCGGCTGCGCATCGACCGTGAGGCCCTGGCCCGGCGGCTGCGCGACGAGGATCTCGCGGAGACGCGCCCCACCGCGTTGGCGCCGGAGGGCCTCGTGCTGGAGAAGGGGGCGCCCGCACGCCTGGCTCCGTTCGTGGAGGGGTGGTGCACGGTGCAGGACGAGGCCTCGATGCTGATCGCGCGCCTGCTCGAGCCCTGCGCGGGCGAGACGGTGGCGGACGTCTGTGCCGCGCCCGGCACCAAGGCGACGCACCTGGCCGAGCTGATGGACAATCGCGGTCGCATCGTGGCCTTCGATCCCCAGGCGGCGCGGCTGGCCTTGCTGGATCGGGGCGCGGCGCGTCTCGGCCTCACGATCATCCAGTCCCACGTGGGCGGCGCTGCCGCGCTGGCGCCCCGCTGGGCCGGCCGTTGCGATCGCGTGCTGGTGGATGCGCCCTGCTCGAACCTCGGCGTGGTCCGGCGCAATCCCGAAGTGAAGTGGCGACGTACGGAGGATGACCTGCGGCGCCTTCAGCAGAAGCAGCGCACCATCCTCGCCTCCGCCGCATCGATGGCGAAGCCCGGTGGGCGCCTCGTCTACGCGACGTGCTCGCCCGAGCCCGACGAGAACGAGGACGTCGTCTTCCCCTTCCTCGAGACCCATCGGAACTGGGCGGTGGACCCGCCCGTCGCCTTTCCCGTCGCACCCGACGCGCGCGGCATCGTCCGCCTCTTCCCGCATCGCCACGGCACCGACGCCTTCACCGCCATCCGGCTGCGTCGCACCGGTGGTGCATGAGCGGGCGCGCGCGGGCTCGGCCTCGCCGGCTTCGCCCTCGGAGTGGTGTCGGTACTGCCGGGCGCGGTGGGCGTGGCCGGGTCGTCGCCGGCTTCCTCTCCGGGGTGGCGAGCCTCCTCATCAAGCGGCGCAAGGCGCGGAGGCGGCGGTTCTAGCGAACCGGGCCGTTCCTATGCTGACGCGGCGCCCAGCGGGGCGCCGTCTCGGACATGGGCAGGCCCAGCGCGACCAGCGTGCGCTCGACGGCGGGGAAGAAGCCAAGGCGGTCCAGGAACGGGTTGAGCCATCCCGTCGCCACGCAGTAAGCCTCGGCCTGGGTGCGGTGGTGCGCCGCGTGGCGTAGCGGCCGGAGAATCAGCCCCGCCCGCTGCATGCGTGTCACGTAGGCGGGCACCGTCGGCATGTGCGCCCACTTGTGCAGCTGATTGGTCACCACCGCGACCAGGGTGAAGACCAGCAGCGCCGCGTAGGCGCCCAGCCACAGCCGGCGCGCGGGCGCGGGAAGCAGCGCCACGATGGCCAGCACCGGCGCGAGGGCGAGGCAGCTGTTCCCGGCGATCTCGGCGAAGTGATGGCGCGTCATGGCGAGCGGATCCCGGTGGTGCTCGCGGAAGGGATGAATCAGCACCCGGCCGATGAGGGCCGAATCTTCCTCGAAAAACGTGTCGCAGAACCAGTGGACGACGCCCGACATGAAGTCGCCGGCGAGGTAGCCCACCGCCGCGCCCAGTGCGGTCACCCACCAGAAGGACGCGTCGAGCCCGCCGCTCCACACGTGCCGCGCCGCGAGGAACAGCCAGAGGGCCGAGGCGACCGCGATGGCGAGCCACTCCATGAGCGATTGCCAGCCGAGACGCTCGGGATGCGTGGAATCACCGGGCGAGTGAGCGAGCATCGTCGCCAATTCTATCCGAAAGGTGCGAGCGAGGGAATGGATTACCCGGTCGTTTGCGCTCGCTCGACGCGCCGCGCCGCGAAGCGCGCGGCCACCTCGCGGAAAATCTGGCGCGCGAGGCCGCGGAAGGTTGGCATCGCGGATGCTCGGCGGAGGGGCGGAGGTGTGTGATGAGTCACGCGAGTGTGCGCTATGTGCTGAGCGCCGCGGTGGCCGGGCCCTTGATGGCCGTGCTCCTCGGCGGATGCATTTATCACGAGAAAACCACGGAGAAGACCGTACCCGCTGCGACGCCGGTCGTCGTGGCTCCGTCGGGCGAGCGGGTGGTGAACTACCCGGACGGTCGCTACCAGCTCTACGGCGACGGGAAGGTCGTGCCCTATTACTGGGTCTGGATCCCGAGTGGAACGACTCCACCGGTTCCTCCGGCGCCGCCTCGTCTGCCCTAGGCCCGGCACCGCCGCGCTGCTCGGGCTCGCGCTCCTGCTCGGAGCGGGCTCGGCGGCGCGCGCGGAGCCGGTCGCGGTGCGCTTCGCCGAGGGCGTGACACGTGGCTTTCTCACCGTCCACGCGCTCGACGGCAAGAGCCTCGGCCAGGGCGACCTCACTCAGGTCGCACGCAACGGGCGCGTGGAAAGTCGGATGGTGCTCCGCTTCCATGACGGCTCCCTGTACGACGAGATCGTCGTGTTCACGCAGAACAAGAGCTTCGCCCTCGTGAGCTACAAGCTCGTCCAGAAGGGGCCTTCGTTCCCGGAGGCGATGGAGGTATCGCTGACGAAGGACACCGGAGAGTATGTCGTCCAGTCGCACAAGGGCGACAAGGCGCAGACGTATCGCGGCACGCTCGAGCTGCCGCAGGACACGTACAACGGCCTCCTCCTGACTCTCGTACGGAACCTGCCCGACGGGCACACCGCCTCCGTCCACGTCGTCGCCTTCACGCCCAAGCCGCGCGTCATCGGGCTCGATATCGTGCCGGCGGGCGACGATCCCGGCAAGGTCGGAGCGGAGACTCGCCCCGCACGACGCTACCGCCTCGCGCCGAAGCTCGGCTTCATCCTCGGGACGGCGGCCAAGCTCCTCGGCAAGACGCCGCCCGATCAGTTCTGCTGGGTGCTCGATGACCCCGTGCCCGCCTTCGTGGCCTGCGAGGCGTCGCTGGCCACCGGCGGCCCCATCTGGCGAATCGGGGTCGTGAGCCCCATGCGTCGCGTCTCCGTCGAGGCGGCCCCGGCTTCAACCCGATGAAGTCGGGAGGGCGCAGTCGCTTCCGCGAAACCGTCGCCCGCATCTTTTCCACGGTCGAGGACATCGTCTACGTGGTCCTGGGCGTGCTACTCGCCGCGGGCCTCGCCGCGCTGCTGCTCGACGCCGCGCTCGCCTTCTGGCACACCTTCGCATCGGGCGTCTCGAGCATGAACATCATCCCGTTCCTGGACCGTACCCTGCTCGTCCTGATGGTGGTCGAGATCCTCTACACCGTGCAGGTGTCCTTCCGGGAGCACCTGCTCGTTCCGGAGCCCTTCCTGCTGGTGGCCCTCATCGCCTCGGTGCGGCGCATCATCGTGCTGACCGCCGAGCTGGGTGAGCTGGCCCGGAAGGGCGGCGAGGTGTTCCGGGCGGCCATGATCGAGACCGCGCTAGTCGCGGCGGTGATCGTCGCCCTCGCGGCAGCGCTGGTGGTGCTGCGCAAGCGCGATCCCCAGGCGGTGGCCGAGCGCGCCTGATCACCCGGGCACGTGAGGGTTTGCGTCGCCGGGAGGGCGTCGAGTAAGGTGGGGCCGTGGCCCGCATTGCGCCGAGCATTCTCTCCGCCGACTTCGCCGCGCTCGGCGACGCCATCGCGCGCGTGGAGGCGGGCGGCGCCGATCTGCTCCACGTGGACGTGATGGACGGTCACTTCGTCCCCAATCTCACGCTGGGACCGCCCATCATCGAGTCGATCAGGAAGCGCACGCGCCTGCCCCTGGACGTGCACCTCATGATCGAGGAGCCGGAGCGATGGGTGGAGACCTACGTCCGGGCGGGGGCCGACCTGGTCACCGTCCATGTGGAAGCGGCGACCCACCTCCAGCGCTGCCTCGCACAGGTCCGGGAAGCGGGGGCCCGGGCCGGGGTGGCGCTCAATCCGGCCACTCCGGCCGGCACCCTTCAGTGCGTCCTGGACGACCTCGACCTGGTCCTGGTCATGTCGGTGAACCCAGGCTTTGGAGGGCAGTCCTTCATTCCCTCTGCGTACGGAAAAATTCGGGAGATCAGGCAGTTGCTCGGGGACCGGCTGGTCGAGGTGTCGGTGGACGGTGGGGTCAAGCAGGACAACGCCGGGGCCTTGGCGAGGGCCGGCGCCTCCGTCCTCGTGGCCGGCTCGGCAATCTTCGGAAGCCCGGATCCCGCCCAGGAAGTCCGCGCTCTACGGAGTGCCTCGGAAGTACCCAAATAGGCTTGACTTTTAGCTTTTCCGCCCTTAGCCTTAGGGGTCCTCCATGTTTGACAATCTCTCGACTCGTCTCAATGCGATTTTCGACCGGCTTCGCGGGTACGGCCGGCTGACGGAGGAAAACGTCCAGGAAGCGCTTCGCGAGGTGCGCGTCGCCCTTCTCGAAGCCGACGTCAACTTCAAGGTCGTCAAGGGATTCGTCGAGCGCGTCCGCGAGAAAGCCATCGGGCAGGACGTGCTGAAGTCGCTCACGCCCGGCCAGCACGTCGTGAAGGTGGTACGCGACGAGATGGTCGAGTTGCTCGGCGGCTCGGCCCATCGCCTCGCGATGGCGCCGCATCCCCCCACCATCGTCATGCTGGTGGGACTTCAGGGCTCGGGCAAGACCACCACCGCCGCCAAGCTCGCCCGTCACTTCCAGAAGAGCGGGCAGCATCCGATGCTGGCCTCGGCGGACGTCTATCGGCCCGCCGCCATCGATCAGCTGAAGACCCTGGGCGCGAGCCTCGGCCTGCCGGTGCTGGGCGATCCCGCCGCCTCGCCCGTCGCGATCTGCCGGCAGGCGCGGGAGGAGGCCGCGCAGCGCGGGCTTTCGCCGTTGATCCTGGACACCGCCGGCCGCCTCCACATCGACGAGGAGATGCTCGCCGAGCTGAAGGCGATCAAGAAGGAGGTCGCTCCCCACCACGTCCTCTTGGTGGTCGACGCGATGACGGGCCAGGACGCCGTGACGGTGGCCGACAAGTTCAACGCGGCCGTCGGCGTGGACGCGTTCGTCCTGACCAAGATGGACGGCGACGCCCGCGGAGGAGCCGCGCTCTCCATCAGATCAGTCACCGGCCGGCCCATCGCCTTCGTGGGCATGGGCGAGAAGACCGACGCGCTCGAGCCCTTCCATCCCGACCGTCTGGCCGCCCGCATCCTGGGCATGGGCGACGTCCTCACACTGGTCGAGAAGGCGCAGTCCGTGGTGGATCAGGATCAAGCCGAGGAGCTGGCGAAGAAGATCCGCTCCGAGCGCTTCACGCTCGAGGACTTCGCTCAGCAGCTCAAGCAGCTCCGCTCCATGGGCCCGCTCGAGCAGATCATGGACATGGTGCCCTTCTTCAAGGGCTCGGGGATGCCCAGGGAGCTGCGGGGTGAGGAGTCGGAGCTCCAGCGCTACGAGGCGATCATCGCCTCCATGACGCCGGGCGAGCGGCAGGAACCGTCGATCATCAACGGAAGCCGCCGCATGCGCATCGCGCGCGGCAGCGGCACGCAGGTGGCCGACGTGAATCGCCTGCTCAAGCAGCACGCGCAGCTCAAGAAGATGATGAAGGGACTCAAGCAGATGGAGGGACGGATGGGCAAGCTCAAGGGCGGCCTGCCGTTTCTCGGGCGCTAACCAGAAGACGACGAGGTGAGCCAGTGGCGGTACACATCCGACTGAGACGAACGGGAACGACGAAGAAGCCGGCCTATCGCGTGGTGGTGGCCGATTCGCGCGCGGCGCGGGACGGGCGGTTCATCGAGGTGATCGGACACTACAACCCGCTCACCAACCCGCCGGTCATCAAGATCGAGACCGAGAAGGCCGTCGCGTGGATCAAGAAGGGCGCGCAGCCCTCGAACACGGTCAAGCACCTGCTCGCTCGCGCGGGAGTCGGCAAGGCCTGACGTGATGGACGCCGACCCGCCGCTCATCGCGGTCGGCGAGGTGCTGCGGCCCTACGGGGTGCGCGGCGAAGTGCGGGTGCGGCCGTTGACGGATCGACCGCGCGAGCGGTTCCACCGGCTGGAAGCGTGCTTCCTGTGGGAGCCCGCGCGCGGCCGGCGGGAAGCGTGCCGCGTGGTCGAGCGGCAATTCGACGGGGACGGGGTGCGGGTGCGGCTGGAGGGCGTGGATTCGCCGGAGGCCGCGCGCGCGCTCCAGGGGCGGCTGCTGGCGGTGGAGCGGTCCGAAGCGCTGCCGCCGCGGCAAGGCGAGTTCTATCCGTGGCAGCTCGAGGGGGCCACGGTGGAGACCGCGGACGGCCGGACGCTCGGCCGGTTCGTGAGGGTGGAGGATTCGCCCGCGCAGCCGCTCTGGGTGATCGAGCGGGATGGGCGCGAATGGATGCTGCCCGCCGTGCCGGAATTTGTACAGGAGGTCAGCGTGGCGGAGCGGCGCATCGTCGCGAATCCGCCGGAGGGGCTGGACACGCTGTGAGGATCGACATCGTCACGCTGTTCCCGGGGATGCTGGAGGCGCCGCTGGGCGAGTCCATCGTCGGGCGCGCGCGCGCGCGCGGCCTGGTGGACGTGCGCCTGGTGAACCTCCGCGACCACGCGAGCGGGCGGCATCTCGTCACCGACGACGCCCCGTTCGGGGGCGGCGGCGGGATGATCCTCAAGCCCGAGCCGCTGGCCGCGGCGCTCGAGGCCACTCGCCGCGAGGGAGCCCACGTCATCCTGCTCGACCCCGCCGGCCGGCGCTTCACCCAGAGCGTCGCGCGCGAGCTCGCACGGCGGCCCCACCTCGTGCTGGTGTGCGGCCGCTACGAAGGCGTGGACGATCGGGTGCGCGAGCACCTCGTGGACGAGGAGCTGTCGATCGGCGACTACGTGCTGAGCGGCGGCGAGCCGGCGGCGCTCGTGGTGGTGGATGCGGTCACGCGGCTTCAGCCGGGCGCCCTCGGCGACACCGCCGCCCCCGAGCACGACTCGTTCTCGCGGGGACTCCTCGAGCATCCGCAGTACACGCGGCCCGAACGGTTCAGGGACTGGGCGGTGCCACCGGTGCTGCTGGGCGGCGACCACGGCAAGGTCGCGCGCTGGCGCCGAGTGATGTCGGTATGGCGGACGTGGGAGCGTCGCCCCGACCTCCTGGAGACCGCGGACCTCTCGCCCGAGGAGCAGAAGTGGGTGGACGGATTCAATCACGGCCGCAGGCCCTCGGACTACATCTAGCGACGAAGACGGGAGACACGTCATGGAAGCGATCCGGATCGTGGATGCGGCGGCGCTCAAGAAGGACCGAACGGGGTTCGGGCCGGGCGACACCGTACGGGTGCAGGTGAAGGTCGTCGAAGGCGAGAAGGAGCGGCTCCAGGCCTTCGAGGGCGTGGTGATCCGCCGGCGGGGTGGCGGGGCAAGCGCGTCCTTCACCGTGCGGCGCATATCCTACGGCGTCGGCGTGGAGCGGACGTTTCCCCTCCACTCACCGCGCATCGACCGCGTCCAGGTGACCAAGCGGGCGGCGGTGCGACGCTCGAAGCTCTACTATCTGCGCGATCTGGCGGGAAAGGCGGCGCGGCTCAAGGAGAAGCGCACCGCGCAAGTGCCCGCCGCGGGCGAGCAGCAGGCGTAGGGCGGACGGAGCGCGCCACGGGCGCCCCGTACCGCTTCGAGGGAGTCGGCTGGCGGGCCGGCATCGGCCGGATCGCCGGTGTGGATGAGGCAGGAAGAGCCCCCCTCGCGGGGCCCGTCGTGGCGGCGGCAGTGATCCTGGCGCCGGGCGCGAGGATCGATGGGCTGGACGACTCGAAGCGGCTCATCCGCGAGGAGCGGGAGCGGCTCTTCGGGCTCATTCAGATGCGTGCGATCGCGTACGCTGTGGGCGTCGTGGATGCGGGAACGATCGACCGGGTGAACATCCTGGAGGCGACACGGCTGGCGATGCGAGTAGCCCTGGACGGATTGAGCGCGATGCCGGAGCTCGTGCTCACGGACTTCGTGAGCCTGCGGGACTTGCCCTGCCCGCAGCGCAATCTCGTTCGCGGGGATCAGCGCTCGGCCACGATCGCGGCGGCGTCCATCGTGGCCAAGGTGACGCGCGATCGCCTCATGGAGGACCTCGACCCGGTCTATCCCGAGTACGGATTCGTCCGCCACAAGGGCTATCCGACCGAGGAGCACCGCTCCGCTCTCAAAAAGTTCGGTCCCTGTCCCTTGCACCGGCGCACCTTCCAGGGTGTCGCCTGGCAGGGGGAGCTGTTCGAGTGTTGAAGTGATTGATCGATCCTGCGCCGGTCAAGGAGTGACCCGTGCCCACCGACACACGTAGAACCATTGGAGTGAAGGGAGAGGACGAGGCCGCGCGATTCCTCGCGCGGTGCGGCTACGCCATCCTGGACAAGAATGTCCGTACCCGGGCGGGCGAGATCGATCTCGTCGCCAAGGAAGGCAAGACCCTCGTCTTCGTTGAGGTGAAGACGCGCAAGGACCTGGAGGGTGATCCGCCCCAGGCGGGAGTGCGCACGCGCAAGCAGAACCGTCTGGGGAAGCTCGCGCACGGCTATCTCAAGGCCAAGCGCATGCGCGAGATGCCGTGCCGCTTCGACGTCATCGCCGTGATCGTCAACGACGAGGGTGGCGTCAAGGCGATCCGGCACATCCCGAACGCATTCAGCGTTGCGCCGTGGTAGCGAGGGACCCGATAGGCAGCCGTAGATCAAGTCGGTGACTGACCGGCGCCCCGCGTTCGAGCAGGCCCTCGCGCTGGTCCCCGGCCGCACGGCGTTGCTCGTGGTCGACATGCAGCGGGCCTTCCTCGATCCGGGCGAGGCGATGGAAGTGCCGCCGGCGCGCGACATCGTGCCGCGGCTGCAGGAGCTGGTGGGCGTGTTCCGCCGGCAGGCTCTTCCCGTGGTCTTCACCGAGTTCATCTATGCGGAAAGCGCCCCCCTGCTCGTCGGCGCGCTCCATCCCGAGCACCTTCGCGCCACGCCCCGCGCGCCCCGCGGCTTCGGGATGCCCTCGTCCTCCTGCCTGGCCGGCGAGGCCAACACCGCCACGGTGTCGGACCTCGAGCCCCGGGCCGACGAGCTCGTGGTGCACAAGCATTACTACGACGGCTTCAACGGCACGGTCCTGGACTCGGCGCTGCGCGCGCGCGGGGTCGATCATCTGGTGCTCACCGGCACGATGACCGACATCTGCGTGCTCGCCACCGTAGTGGGCGGATTCAACCGGGAGTACCGCATCACCGTGGTCGAGGACGGCGTGGCCACGCTCTGGCCGGAGATCCAGCGAGTCACCCTCGACATCATCGGCCGCGCCTACGCGCGGGTGCTGTCCGCCAAGGCGGTGGCGGACGAGATCGCCAACTGGTAGGACGACGAGGAGCCGCGATGGGACACGACCTGCGCTTTCAGGGCTGCATGCCGGCCAACCTCCTGCCCTTCACCGCCGACCTCGAGATCGACGAGCGCGCCTACCGGAGCCATCTGCGCTGGCTCGCAGATGCGCCCGGCGTGACCGGCATCGTGGCCAACGGCCACGCCGCGGAAGTCTCGTCGCTGACGCGCGAGGAGCGCCGGCGCGCGCTCGCCATCGCTCTCGACGAGATGGGCGGGAAGGTGCCGGTCGTGGCCGGGGTCTACTCGGACGGCACGCGGGAGGCCGTCGAGCTGGCGCGTGATGCGCAGAGAGCGGGCGCGGCGGGACTCCTTGTGTTTCCCCCCACCCTTTTCATGTGGGGCGCGCAGCTGAAGCCGGACATGGTGCTGCGCCATTTCTCCGAGCTCGCCGACGGCGTGGATCTGCCCCTGATCGTTTTCGAGTACCCGCCCGCCTCGGGCATCGGCTATGGACCTGAGACGCTGACCGCGCTCTGCAAGATCCCCACGGTAGCCGCGGTGAAGGACTGGTCGAACGACATCGTGGCCTACGAGAAGAACCTTCGCGCGTTGCGGTCGTCGGGCCGGCCCGTCGCGATGCTCTCGTCGTTCACGATGTCGCTGATGGCGAGCTTCGCCCTCGGCGCCGATGGCTGCATCTCCGGAATGGGCAGCGTGGCCACCGATCTCCAGGCGAGCCTCTATGCCGCGGTGAAGGCGGGCCGCCTCGAGGAGGCCAGGGCGATCAATGAGCGTCTCACCCCCCTCGTGAATGTTTTCTACGCGCCGCCCTTCGTCGACATGCACAACCGTATGAAGGAGGCGCTCGCGCTGCTGGGCCGCATCCCCGCCGCACACGTGCGCCCGCCGCTCACACCGGTGTCCGACGACGAGCGCCATCGCATCCGCCTCGCCTTGCGGGACGCGCGCCTCAACGCCGCGGGCGCCGAGCCGTGACGCCGGCGGAGCGCCGCGCGGCGATCACCCGCTACGCCGCGGGACCCGCTCGTCTCCGGGCGGCGCTGCGCCGTGTGCCCCGCGCCGCCCTCCATTGGCGTCCGGCGCCCGGCGAGTGGTCTGCGCACGAGGTCGTCCTCCACTGCGCGGACAGCGAAAGCACCGCCCAGGTTCGTTTGCGTTATCTCCTCGCCGAGCGGGATCCGATGATCGTGGGCTACAACCAGGAAGAGTGGGCGCGTGCCCTGGACTATGCCCGCCGTCCCCTGGCCCCGGCGCTCGCCACCGTGGCCGCCGTTCGCGCGAACACCGTCCCCCTGCTGCGGACGCTCGCGGAAGAGGGCTGGAGCCGCAGCGGCCGCCACACGGAGATTGGTGCCTACACGGTGGAGGGCTGGCTCGGGCTCTACGCCGAGCATCTCGAGATCCACGCGCGGCAGATCGAGGCCAACCTGGCGGGGTGGAGCGCGCAGCGCGGCCCGGGCCAGCCGCGACGGAAGCTCGAGCGGGCGCGGGCAAAGGCGCGAGCTAGAAGTCGACGCTGACGCGCACGCTAGCGGCCGACTCCAGGACCCGGGGCGTGGGCGCGGCGGCCGGGGACGCTCCGGCGGCGACGGGACCGCGGCCGATGCGCGGCACGGTGTCCCCTTCACGCAGATCACCTCCGCGCCCTTGGCGCCGCCGCTCTCCACGGCGCAGGTACGCACCATCTCGGCGCTCACCGCGAACCTGCTGGTGGTCGACCCGGCTTCCGCGGCGGAGGCCAGCGCCGCGATCCCCGCGAGCGCCGCCGCGCAGATCAGCCGGCTCATCGCCACCCCGCCCCTCGCGCCGGGGCGCGTCGGGCTGACCCTCACCGTCACAAAGCTCCCCTGGGCCGTCAGCCCGGCGTCCTCCACGTGCCCGAAAAATGGGACATTCTGGAGTCGCCGTCCCTCGCCCGGCCGGTCTTGCGCCCCACACCTCCGATAGGGTATAAGAAGGCGCCCGATGGCTTTCTCGTCTGGCCGATCACCGGAAGAAGACGCCCTCCTGGACAAGGCCGCTCGTTTTCTGCCCGGGGGTATCCTCGGCGGATACTCGGCTCCCCGTGATCTGTCGTTCGTGGTGCGGGAGGGACGCGGGCCCCGCCTCGTGGACGTGTCTGGCCGTGAGTACGTCGACTACATCCTGGGCTCCGGGCCGCTCGTGCTCGGGCACGCGCACCCCGCGGTCGTCGCGGCGGTGGAGCGGCAGCTCAGCAAGGGCACGACCTACTTCCAGCTGAGCGAGCCGACGCTGGCCCTCGCCGAGGAGATCTGCCGCGCGGTGCCGTGCGCGGAACAGGTACGCTTCACGTCGTCGGGCAGCGAGGCGACGTTCTTCGCCCTCCGCGTCGCGCGCGCGTTCCGCGGCCGCGAGAAGATCCTGAAGTTCGAGGGTGGGTTTCACGGCACCCACGACTACTCGCTGATGAGCGTGGGGCCGCATGCGCCCAAGGCCTATCCGGCCCCTACTCCCGACTCCGCGGGCATCCCGCACGCCATTCAGGAGCACGTGCTGATCGCCCCGTTCAACGACCTCGCGGAGACCGAGGCCATCCTTGCCGCGCACCACGGCGACCTCGCGGCGGTGATCATGGAGCCGTTCCAGCGGCTGATCCCGCCCGACAAGCGGTTCCTCCACGGCGTGCGCGAGATCACGCGGCGCTTCGGCGTGCCCCTGATCTTCGACGAGATCGTCACCGGCTTCCGGTTCGCGTACGGGGGCGCGCAGGAATACTACGGCGTGGTGCCGGATCTCGCCGCCCTCGGTAAGATCGTGGGCGGGGGCTTCGCGCTCGCCGCAGTGGTGGGCCGCGCCGAGATCATGCGGCACTTGGCGCCCGAGCTCGAGGGCACGCCCGAATTCGTGGCCCAGGCGGGCACGCTGAACGGCAATCCCATCGCGGCCTCGGCCGGGCTGGCTACGCTCGCCGAGCTCCGCCGGCCCGGCGCGTACGCGCGGCTTTTCCAGACGGGCGCGCGGATCAAGACCGCGCTGAAGGACGCGGCGGAGGCGGCCGGTGTGCCCGCTCAAGTAGCGGGCGAGGCGCCCGTGTTCGAAATTTACTTCACCGACCGCCCCATCACCGACTACCGCGCTACCCTCACCGCGGACCGCTCGCGCCACCGCGCGTTCACCGACGAGCTGATCCGCCGCGGGGTCCTGAAGGCCGCGGGGAAGTTCTACGTCTCCCTGAGCCACGGGGAGGACGAGATTCGCCACACGACGGACGCGTTCACGGCCGCGCTCCGGAAGGTCGCCGACGATCGGCGGTCGTGAGCAGCCCGATCACTCGCATCCCGCTCCCCCGGAGAGCGGGATCCAACGGGAGGAGTTGACCATGGCAGAGCGCTGGCACGACGAGCCCTGGGCGCGGACGGAAGACTTCTGGTACAGCGGGAAAGTAACACGGCGTCACCTGCTCGGCCTCGGCGCCGCGGCGGCCGGCGCCCTCGGCGCGTCGATGCTCGTCCCCGCGCCGTGGCGGGCCGCCTTCGGGCAAGCCAAGCCCTTCAAGATCGGCACGCTGCAGCCCCTGTCGGGCACCGCCGCCGCCGGCGGCAAGACCGCGCTGGTTGGCGTCCAGATGGCGGTGGACCGCATCAACAAGGGCGGCGGCATCAGCGGCCGCCCCGTCGAGCTGCTGATCGCCGACTACGAGTCCAAGCCCGACGTGGGGCGGCGCAAGGCAGAGAAACTGGTGGTGGACGACCAGATCGACGCGCACGCGGGTGGTTACCTCTCCAACGTGTGCCTGGCCTGTATGCCCGTGTACGAGGAGCACAAGCTGGTCAACATGATCACGGTGTGCCTCGACACCACCATCACCCAGAGCAAGTGCAGCCGGTACACGTTCCGGCCGTTCGACTTCGCGCCCGCGCAGGCGGTGGCGGCGGCGCCGCACCTGGTGAACAAGATGGGGAAGAAGTGGCACATCGCCTACGCGGACTACGCGTGGGGACAGTCCACCAAGGACGCGTTCGCGGCGGAGATCAAGAAGAACGGCGGTGAGGTGGTGGGCACCACTGGCGTCCCGCTCGGCACCGCCGACATGACGTCGTTCCTGTCGAAGATCAGCGGCAGCTTCGACGGCCTCTTCGGCATCTTCTTCGGCCCGCAGGGCATCGCCTTCGTCAACCAGAGCTTCGACCTCGGGCTGAGCAAGAAGTACAAGATCGCCGGCGACGGCGCCATCGTGGTGTCGGTCAGCATGCCCGCCATGGGTGCCAAGGCCGACGGCTTCGTGGGTATCGATCGCTATCTCCCGGTGCTCGATGGCGCCCTCAACACCCCCCACCACAAGCGCTTCCTCGAGGACTCCACCGCGCGCCTGAAGGCGATCGATCCCAGCGGGCCCCTTCCCGACCGCTACGTGCAGTCCAACTACGAGGGTGTCAACGCGCTCAGGGTCGGCATGCAGAAGTCCGGCTTCCAGGGACGGGCGGACTCGATGAAGCTCATCGAGGCCCTGGAAGGACTGGAGATGAAGGAAGGGGACGACTTCCCGCAGGGCGATAAGCTCCTGCGGAAGGAGGATCACCAGGCCTTCCTGCGCGAGTTCGTGTTCGAGGTGCGGGGCGGCAAGTACAAGATCCTCGACGTGGTTCCCAAGGAGAAAACGATCGTCCCGGTCGCCTGCAAGTTCGCCTAGTGGCCGACGGCAGTTCCTCGACGATGCGCCCTCCGGCCAGTGATGGCCGGGGGGCGCCTGCTTCCTCCCTTCGCCTTCGCACCGAAGGGCTCACCATGCGGTTCGGCGGCCTCATGGCCGTCAACAACGTGAGCATCGCCGTGCCGCAGGGACAGATCCGCGCCATCATCGGCCCCAACGGCGCGGGCAAGAGCACCTTCTTCAACTGCATCACCGGCGTGCTCCGCCCCTCGTCGGGCCGCGTGGTGCTCGACGGAGAGGACGTGGCGGGCCTGCCGCCGAATCTGATCTCCCGACGGGGCATCGCGCGCTCCTACCAGATCACCAACATCCTGCCCGGCGCCACCGTCCTCGAGAACGTGCGCATCGCCGCCCAGTCGCGTCATCACGGCTGGAGTCTGCTGCGCCACCACCGGTCCTTCGCCGACCTCATGGCGCGCTCGCACGCGGTGCTGCGGGACGTGGGGCTCGATGGCAAGGCCGAGGAGCTCGCCGCCAACCTCTCGCACGGCGAGCAGCGCACCCTGGAGATCGCCATCGCGCTCGCGACCGAGCCCAAGCTCCTGTGCCTCGATGAGCCCACCGCGGGCATGAGCGTGGCCGAGACCGAGTCCACCGTGGAGCTGATCCGGCGGATCGCTCACGACCTCACCATCGTGATCGTGGAGCACGACATGGAGGTGGTGATGGGCCTGGCCGGCGCCATCACCGTGCTGCACTACGGCGAGGTGCTCGCCGAGGGCACGCCGGCCGAGATCCAGGCCAACCCGCGGGTGCAAGAGGTCTACCTGAAGAGCTGATGCTGCTCCGCCTCGAGGACATCCAGACCTACTACGGCAAGAGCCACATCCTGCACGGCGTCTCGCTCGAGGTGCAGGCGGGGGAGGTGGTCGGCCTGCTCGGCCGGAACGGCGTGGGCAAGAGCACGACGATGAAGACCGTGGCCGGCGTCGTGCGGCCTGCCGCCGGCCGCGTCCTCTTCGAGGGCAAGGACGTCGCGGGACTGCCGCCCTACAAGCTCGCGCACATGGGGATCGCGTGGGTGCCGGAGGACCGGCGGGTGTTTCGCCTGCTCACCGTGCTGGAAAACCTCCGCACCGGGCTGGAGCGGCCCGGCGTCACCGACCAGCGGAAACACGCGTTGCTCGAGAAGGTGTACGCCTACTTCCCGGTGCTCGCCGAGCGGCGCTCGCAGGCGGCGGGCACGCTGTCCGGGGGGGAGCAGCAGATGCTGGCGATCGCGCGCGCGATGATGCTCGAGCCGAAGATCATCTTGCTGGACGAGCCGACGGAAGGCCTCATGCCCCGGATGGTCTCCCAGATCAAGGACATCGTGCATCGTCTGGGCGGCGATGGCGTCGCCATTTTGCTCGTCGAGCAGAACGTCCCGCTCACCCTCGACGCCACCACCCGCTGCTACATCATGGAGAAGGGGACGGTACAGCACCACGCGTCGTCCGCCGAGCTCCGGGCGAACCACGCCGTGATCCGGCAATACCTGGGGGTGTAGGTCGTGGCCATTCCCCTCGACCAGATCCTGATCCAGACCGTAACCGGCCTCGTGAACGGCATGGTGCTGGCCCTGGTCGCCTCCGGCCTCACCCTGATCTTCGGGATCATGGACGTTGTGAACTTCGCCCACGGCGACCTCGTGATGCTGGGCGCGTTCGTGGGCGCCACCACCGTGGCGACCACCGGCAACTTCTGGCTGGGCCTGCTCATCGCCGCGGTGACGATCGCGGTGTTCGGCGCGCTGCTCCAGGTGACCACGTTGCGACCGCTCATCGGGCGCGATCCCCTCACCACGATCCTCGCCACGTTCGGCATCTCGCTCGTGCTGCAGAAGTACGCGATCTGGCAGTGGGGGCCGTCGGCGCGGCAGATCGTGGAGCCGGTGTCGGGACAGTTTCCGCTCTTCTACCTCGAGTACCCGTGGTACCGCATCCTCACCGCGCTCCTGTCCGGGGCCATCATCGGGGCGCTGTACCTCTTCCTCAAGTATGGGAAGTACGGCATCTGGATCCGGGCCACGACGCAGGACCGGGTCATGGCGGCGGCGATGGGAATCCCGGTGCCGCTCGTCCATACCGCGGTGTTCGCCATCGGGGCCGCGATGGCGGCGGCGAGCGGCGTGCTCTTCGGGCCGCTGGGCGGTGTGACCCAGAACATGGGCTTCGATTTCACCCTCCGGGCGTTCATCGTCGTCGTCGTCGGGGGCATGGGCAATCTCGGCGGCTCCATCCTCGCGGCGATCTTCATTAGCCTGCTCGAGGCCTACGCCTCGCTGGTCGTGTCGCCCGCCCAGGCGGTGATCGTGTCCTTCGTGGCCCTGATCCTCACGCTCCTCGTGCGCCCGACCGGTCTCTTCGTGCCCACGCCCAAATGAGCCAGCGGCCCGATCTCGCGTACTGGGCCGGCGTCGTGATTGCGGTGGGCCTGCTCTTCGTGGCCCCGCTCGTGCTGCCGCCCTTCTGGGCGCGCTTCGCCACCGAGATCCTGATCTGGGGCCTGCTCGCCATGTCGTCCGACATCCTCATTGGCTACACCGGCATGGTGTCCTTCGGCCATTCCGCGTTCTTCGGCCTCGGCATGTACGGCGCGGCGGCCGCGCTTCTCACCACGAAGCCGCCGAATCTCTGGGTCACGCTCCTCTACGGGCTGGCCGCGGCGGCGGGCGTCGCCGCCTTCGTGGCCTTCTTCGCCACGCGCCTGCGCGAGATCTACTTCTCGATCACCACGCTCGTGTTCTCGCAGATCTTCTACGTGATCATCTTCACGTGGACCGAGGTGACGGGCGGGGAGAATGGCCTCACCTTCCGGCAGCCCGCACTGAGTCTTCTCGGCCTGGGCTCGCTGCCCTTCACCGCGACCACGCTGCACTGGTTCGTGCTCGCGGTGGTCACGATCTCGTTCCTGGTGCTCCGGCGCATCACCCAATCTCCCTTCGGGAAGGTATTGCAGTCCATCAAGGAGAACGAGCCCCGGACCCGCGCCATCGGCTACTCCGTGGAGCGCTACAAAATCGTAGCAGTGATGCTCTCCGGCCTCTTCGCGGGTCTGGCCGGCGTGCTCTACGCGCTCCAGAACAAGTTCGCCGCCCCCGACTTCGTCTTCTTCACCGTGTCTGGCGAGGTCGTGATCTTCAACGTGATGGGCGGGATGGGGACCCTGGTCGGCCCCATCGCCGGCGCCGCCTTCTTCCTCCTGCTGCGCGAGGGCTTCTCTCGTTACTTCACGGAGTACTACCTGATCCCCGTGGGGATCATCTTCACCGCGATGGTGATCTTCATGCCGCAAGGCCTGCTGGGCTTCTTGAAGCGCCGGCTGAACAGCTAAGCCGTCCCGCGTCGCGGGCTGTATCCCTTTCGACGCATTGACCGCCCGCGCGCCGCCCGCCCACACTCGGCGCGTGATCGCGCGCGTGCGCTCCGTGGGGCTTCACGGCATCCACGCCGTCGGCATCTGGGTGGAGGTCGACGTGGTGAGCGGCCTGCCCAGCTTCGCGACCGTCGGGCTCCCGGATTCGAGCGTGCGCGAGAGCCGCGACCGGATCCGCGCCGCCATCAAGAACTCGGGCTACACGTTTCCCATCGAGCGGATCACGGTGAGCCTGGCGCCGGCGGACATCCGCAAGGAAGGCCCGGCATTCGACCTGCCGATGGCGCTGGGCATCCTCGCTGCGGAGGGTCCGCTCCGGCCCGAACGGCTTCAGGGTCTCGCGGTGGTGGGCGAGCTCTCGCTGGACGGCGCGGTCTGCCCGGTGCGCGGCGCGCTGCCGATGGCGCTGCAGTGCCGCCGCGACGGTGTCTCGCGTCTGCTCGTGCCGGAGGCCAACGCCGCGGAGAGCGCCGCCATCGCAGGCGTCAAGGTGATTCCACTCACCACGCTGCGTCAGACCATCGAGTACCTGCAGGGCGAGCGCGCGATCCCCGAGGCCGCGCCCCCGCTCGTGGCGCCCGGCGAGCTGCCAGCGGACGGGATCGACTTCGCCGAGGTGCGCGGCCAGGCGCACGCCAAGCGGGCGCTCGAGGTTGCGGCCGCCGGCGCGCACAACATCCTGATGCTTGGGCCGCCCGGCGCGGGGAAGACCATGCTCTCGCGTCGGCTGCCCACCATCCTGCCGCCGCCCTCGCTCGAGGAGGCCATCGAGGTGTCGGCGATATGGAGCGCGGCGGGGCTCCTGCCTTCGGGACGCGGGCTCGTGAGCACGCGTCCGTTCCGTGCCCCCCATCATACCGTCTCGGACGCCGCATTGATCGGGGGTGGCGGACGACTTCACCCGGGCGAGGTCAGCCTTGCCCACCTGGGCGTGCTCTTCCTCGATGAGATCCCGGAGTTCTCGAGACGGGCGCTCGAGTCGCTGCGCCAGCCCCTGGAAGAGGGCGAGGTCACCATCACACGCGCCGCGGGCAGCACCGCCTTCCCCGCGCGCTTTCAGCTGGTCGCGGCTGCCAATCCCTGCCGCCGCGCCTGCCAGTCCGTGGAGCAATGCGTGTGCACGCCCGCCGAGCGCGAGCACTACGTGGGGCGCCTCTCCGGGCCTCTCCTCGACCGCATCGACCTGCACCTCGAGCTGCCTGCAGTGGACATCGGCGACTTGACCGGGGAGCCGTCGGGCGAGGGATCGGCGGCCATCCGCGCGCGCGTGGCGGCGGCGCGGGCCCGCCAGGCGGCGCGCTTCGACGGGACCGGTATCCGGGTGAACGCGCGGATCGGGGCCCGCATGCTGCGGCGCTGGTGCGCTCTACCGCCGGACGCGGCCCGCTTGCTGGCGCGCGCGGTCGCCCGCCTCGGGCTGTCGGCCCGCGCCTACCACCGCATCGTGCGCGTAGCGCGGACGATCGCGGATCTCGAAGGGAGCGAGGGGATCACGACCGACCACGTCGCAGAGGCGGTGCAGTACCGGACGCTGGATCGCCGGGCGAGCTGAGGCGGCTTGCGGGTCAGCGGACGCGGAAGGTTCGGGCCGGCGGCACGTTCGTATACGTCACGGTGCCCGACGCTGCATCCTCGAGGCGGTAGATCACCTGCCCGCCGCCCCCGCCGCTCAGCTGGAGCACCCGGCGGACGTACTCCTGCGTCTCCGCATACGGCGGGATCCCCCGGTGGCGGTCCACCGCGCCCTCGCCCGCGTTGTAGGCGGCAATGGCCAGCGACAGGTTCCCGGGGTAGCGGTCGATCAGGTAGCGCAGGTGGCGCACGCCGCCCTCGATGTTCTGCTTGGGGTCGAAGGCGTTCCGAACGCCGAGTGATGAGGCGGTCTGCGGCATGAGCTGCATGAGGCCCTGCGCGCCCTTCGGGGAGATCGCGCTCGGATTGAATGCCGACTCCACGCGGATCACCGATTCGACCAGGCTGGCGCTGACCCCATGCCGGGCGGCCACGGCCTTGATCTCTTCGGTGAAGCGCGCCTGGACGCTGGGGGGCAGGCGGAGCCAGCCCGCCCCCGTTCCCGACATGCCCGCCATCGACCGATAACGGGGGTCTGTGGGGGCATTGGTGAAGTGGGTGACGCCCTCCTCGTCGGTCAGACGATAGGACGCGGCATGGCCGTCGACCGGAACCACGGTCGCGGCCAGCAGGAGCACACCTGCCAAAGTGGCCCTGTACACGATACTTCGAGGATAAGCGGCGAGCCTTGACTACGGCAAGGCTCGCGAATAGCGAAATCCCGACCGCCACTTACGTGGCGGCCGGGACTGTGATGTCACGCCCTGCTCCACGATAGTCCGGGAACGGGACAGTCGCGACTCAGTTACTCGAGCCGACCAGCTCGCTCAGCACGGGCGCGCTGGCCTGCGGAAAGTCCTCCAGCGCCAACGGGAGCACCTGCTCCACCGACTCGACAAGGTGGAAGGTCATCCCCTGGCGGGCCTCTGCCGGCACATCCTCCAAGAGATTCTTCTCGTTTCGGCTGGGAAGGATCACGGTCTTGACCCCCGCACGCCGCGCCGCGAGCACCTTCTCCTTGATGCCCCCGACGGGCAGCACCCGCCCCGAGAGTGTGACCTCGCCGGTCATGGCCAGCTCGGGCTTGACCGGGCGCCGGCTCAGGAGTGAGGCGAGCGCCGTCACCATGGTCACGCCGGCCGAGGGGCCATCCTTCGGAATCGCGCCCGCCGGCACGTGCACGTGGATGTCGGAGTGCTCCCAAAAGTCCGGACGCACACCGAGCTCGCCCGCGTGCGAGCGGATCCACGACAGCGCGGTCTGCACGGACTCCTTCATCACGTCGCCGAGCTGGCCCGTGAGAGAGAGCGTCTTCGCCCCCTTCATCCGGGTGGCCTCGATGAACAGGATGTCGCCGCCCGCGGGAGTCCACGCCAGCCCCACCGCCACGCCGGGCACCCGTGTCCGCTCCTCGAGCTCCTCCTGCACGAAGCGCGGCGCTCCGAGCAGCTCGCTCACGAGGGCGGGCGTCACCTCGACGGTGTCGTGCGCGCCTTCGACCCGGCGCTTGGCGATTTTCCGGGAAATCGCGGCAATTTCTCGCTCGAGATTGCGGAGTCCGGCCTCGCGGGTATAGCCACGCGCGAGGTGACGGACCGCCGCGTCCGTCCAGCGCAGGTGCTCACCGAGCGTGAGCCCGTGATCGGCCGCCTGCTTGGGGATCAGGTGCTGATTCGCGATGTGCACCTTCTCCTCCTCGGTGTAGCCGGCCAGCTCAATGATCTCCATCCGGTCCCGCAGGGGCGCCGGTACGGTGTCGAGCACGTTCGCGGTCGTGATGAAGAGCGCCCGCGAGAGATCGAACGGCACGTCGATGTAGTGGTCGCGGAATGCCGAGTTCTGCTCGGGGTCGAGCACCTCGAGCAGCGCCGACGCGGGGTCACCGCGGAAGTCCATGCCGAGCTTGTCGATCTCGTCCAGCATGAACACGGGGTTCTTCGACTCCGCGCGACGGAGGCCTTGGATGATCTGGCCGGGCAGGGCCCCGATGTACGTGCGCCGGTGGCCGCGGATCTCCGCCTCGTCGCGCATACCGCCCAGCGAGATGCGGTGAAACTTCCGCCCGAGGGCCCGCGCGATGGACTTGCCGAGCGAGGTCTTGCCCACGCCCGGAGGGCCCACGAAGCACAGGATCGGATCCTTCCCCGCGGGCCGCATGCTCTTCACCGCGAGGTATTCGAGGATGCGATCCTTCACCTTCGGCAAACCCCAGTGATCGGCATCGAGAATCTCTCGCGCCTTGGCGAGGTCGAGATTGTCCTCGGTCTGCTTGGACCAGGGCAGCGCGATGAGCCATTCCAGGTACGTCCGCGCCACCGTGTACTCTGCGGCCGCCGGCGGCATCTTGGCGAGCCGATCCAGCTCGCGCAGGGCTTCCCGCTTGGCCTCCTCGGTCATGCCCGCCGCCTCGATCTTCGCGCGGAGGTCGGTCGACTCCTGGCCCCTTTCGTCGCTCTCGCCGAGCTCCTTCTGGATGGCCTTGAGCTGCTCGCGGAGATAGTACTCGCGCTGGCCCTTGCCTACCTCGGACTCCACCTGCGACTGGATCTTGGAGCCGAGCTCGAGCACCTCCACTTCCTTCGTGAGCGCCGCGACCAGCCGCCCGAGCCGCGCTTTGGCGGACTCCGTCTCGAGCAGCTCCTGCTTGAGCTGGGTCTTCAGCGACGGTAGCGATGCCGCGATGGCGTCCGCGATCGCCCCCGCCCCCGTGACGTTCTGCACCACGCCGGCCAGCTCGTCGGGCAAGAATGGCGACAGCTCCACGACCTGTCGGAACAGCGTGCCGGCGTTGCGCTCGAGCGCCTCGGTCTCGAGGTCGCCGGTGGCCGGCGTGATCTCCGCCACCTGCTCGACCCGCGCCTGGAGGAACGGCCGGCGCTGCGTCATCTCGACGATGCGGATGCGCGCGAGACCCTGGACCACCACCCGGACGGTTCCGTCGGGCTGCTTTGCCATCTTGTGAATCACCGCGACGGTACCCACCCGGTGTAGATCCGCTTCCTGCGGATCCTCGTGGGAGGGATCGCGCTGCCCGAACACGCCGATGAGGCGGCCGTGACGGACCGCATCGTCGATCAGGCGCACCGAGGCCTCGCGGCCCGCCGCCAGCGGAAGCACCGCCTGCGGGAACAGCACGGTATCCCGAAGCGGCAGAATCGACAGCACCTCGGGCACGGTCACGCCGCCGTCGGCGCGTACTCCGCCACCCGGGAACTCCTTGTTCTCAACCTGGCTCGCCATGGTTGCGTTGTCCTTTCTCTCAGAACATCTCGACGGGCGAGAGCTGGCGGGAGGCGGCGCGCACGAGCGCCTCGCCGGTCCCCCGGCTCGCGGAGTCGGGCTTCTGGGCGACGTCGTCTCGCACGTAGCCGAGGAGCTGCTCCATCTGAGCCTGCATGTCCAGCATCCGATGCCTCATCTTTAGGATGATCTCGACGCCGGCCAGATTCACCCCGAGGTCGCGGGTCAACCGGACCAGGCGCGCGATCTCCTCGACGTCCTCCGCGGAGTACATCCGCGTCTTCCCTTCCGTCCGACTCGGGCGGATCAGGCCCTTCTTCTCGTACATCCGGAGGGTCTGCGGATGCAGCTTCAGCATCTCGCCCACCACCCCGATCATGTAGAGCGGCTTTGCTTTGTTGTCGGTCATACGCGGGCCGTCCTTCTCTCGGATGTCGTGGGCCCCGGCAAGAGACGCCCGAGGTCACGCACCAATTCCTGCGTCCTTGCATCCAGGCCACGCGGGATCTCGACCACCACGGTCACGTAGAGATCGCCCCGGCCTTCCGACGCCAGGCGGGGCATGCCGCGCCCGCGGATCCGAAGGACCTGCCCGCTCTGGGTCCCCGGGGGCAGCACCACGTCCACCTCGCCGCCGAGGGCCCGAACCGGGACCCGGGCCCCCAGCACCGCCTCGACGATCGTGACGGGAAGCTCGGCGTGGAGATTGTCGCCCTTGCGCGTGAACACGGGATCCTCGTGCACGCGCGTGATCACGACGAGATCGCCGCGCGGGCCGCCGAACGGCCCGGCGTGACCCTCTCCGGGCAGGCGGATCTGCGAGCCGGTGTCCATTCCCGCGGGAATGGCCACGCGGACGATGGCACGCGCGGGGGCGACCCCGCGACCGCGGCACGCCGGACACGGGGCGGTCACGCGCTGGCCTTCGCCGCCGCAGGCCGGGCATTCGGTCGGCCGCAGCGTGCCTTCGGCCCATACGGTGCCGCTTCCGTCGCAGTGTGCGCACCGGACCGGCTCGGCGCCGGGCTGCGTGCCGCGCGCCGCGCAGGCCTGACACCCCGACAAACGCTCGAGGTTCAGCTCCGTGGTGAGCCCCGCCGCGGCCTGCTCGAAAGCCAGCTCGATCGGCGCGTGGAGATCGTCGCCGCGACGTCGGCCGGCGCGGCGGGGGCCGGTGGCCTCGGTCGGGCGATCGGCCGAGCTGGCCTGATGATCGTACAGCACGCGCGCAGAGGGATCGCCCAGCACACGGTAGGCGGCCTGGATCTCGTCGAACAGCGCCTGCGCCTCACGATCCCATAGATTCACGTCGGGCGAGTAGCGCCGCGCCAGCCGTTGATAGGCACGGCGGATCTGCGCCGCGGTGGCGGCCGACTCGATTCCCAGCACCGCATAGAAGTCTCTGGCCATAGCGTCGTCTGAGCCAGGAACTACCTGCGCGGAGCGGCCCGCTCCTCAACCACGCCGGCAACACCCACGGGTTTCGGAGCGGGGCCGCCTCCCCGCGCAGGCAGCCCCCAGCGCTTGGTTCCTCTTACTTCTTCTCGCCGCCGAGGTCCTTGAACTCGGCGTCGATCACGTCACCCTTGGACTGGTCGGCGGTGGCGCCGGCCTCGCCGGGCCCCGTCGGGCCCTCCGCGCCGGGCGCTGAGGCCCCCGCCGCCTGCGCGCGGTACATCGCCTCGGCCACCTTGTGAGAGGCCTTGGTCAGCGCGTCCTGCGTCTGCTTGATCCGGTCGAGGTCGCCGCTCTTCAGCGCCTCGCGCGCGTCGTTGAGCGCGGCCTCGACGGCGGCTTTCTCCTCGGCCGACACCTTGTCGCCGTGCTCGCTGAGCGTCCGCTCGGTCGTGTACACCAGCGAGTCCGCGTGATTCCGTACCTCGATTTCCTCACGGCGCTTGGCATCCTCGGCCGCATTGGCCTCCGCCTCGCGCTTCATCCGGTCGATGTCGTCCTTGGTCAAGGTCGACGACGCAGTGATCGTGATGTTCTGCTGCTTGCCCGTGGCCTTGTCCTTCGCGGACACGTTCACGATGCCGTTCGCGTCGATGTCGAACGTCACCTCGATCTGCGGCACTCCCCGCGGCGCCGGCGGAAGCCCGTCGAGATGGAAACGGCCCAGCGTGCGGTTGTCCCGCGCGAGCGGCCGCTCCCCCTGCACCACGTGCACCTCAACCGACGGCTGGCTGTCGGACGCCGTCGTGAACACCTCGCTCTTCTTGGTTGGGATCGTAGTGTTGGCATCGATCAGGCGCGTCATCACTCCGCCCAGCGTCTCGATGCCGAGCGAAAGCGGCGTCACGTCCAGCAAGAGCAGATCCTTCACCTCACCGGTGAGCACCGCCGCCTGCACCGCCGCGCCCACCGCCACGACCTCGTCGGGGTTGACGGTCTTGTTGGGCTCCTTGCCGAAGAGCTTCTTCACCTCGTCCTGCACCTTGGGCATCCGCGTCTGGCCGCCGACCAAGATCACCTCGTCGATGTCGGCGTTCGACACGCCGGCCTGGCGCATCGCCTCGCGGCAGGGCACCATGCTGCGCTCGATGAGGTCCGCCACCAGGGACTCGAGCTTCGCCCGGGTGAGGGTGAGCACCAGGTGCTTGGGGCCCGTCGCATCCGCGGTGATGAACGGCAGGTTGATCTCGGTCTGCACCGTGGTCGACAGCTCGCACTTGGCCTTCTCGGCGGCCTCCTTCAGCCGCTGGAGGGCCATCCGGTCCTTCCGCAGGTCGATGCCGTTCTCGCGCTTGAACTCGTCGGCGATCCAGTCCATCACCCGCTGGTCGAAGTCATCACCGCCGAGATGGGTGTCGCCGTTGGTCGCCTTCACCTCGACCACGCCCTCGCCGATCTCGAGGATCGAGATGTCGAAGGTTCCGCCGCCGAGGTCGTACACCGCGATGGTCTCGTCCTTCTTCTTGTCGAGCCCGTAGGCGAGGGCCGCCGCGGTGGGCTCGTTCACGATGCGAAGGACCTCAAGCCCGGCGATAGTGCCCGCCTCCTTGGTAGCCTGACGCTGGCTGTCATTGAAGTAGGCCGGCACCGTAATCACCGCCTGCGCGACCTTCTCGCCCAGGTACGCCTCCGCGGCCTCCTTCAGCTTCCGGAGGATCAGCGCCGAGATCTCCTGCGGGGAGTAAACCTTGCCCCGGACCTCGACCCGCGCGTCGCCGCTACCGGCCTTGACGACCTTGTAGGGCACGAGCTTGATCTCCTGCAGCACCTCGTCGTAGTGCCGTCCCATGAAGCGCTTGATGGAGAACACGGTGTTGTCGGGGTTGGTGATGGCCTGCCGCTTGGCCACCTGCCCGACGAGGGTCTCGCCCTCCTTCGTGAAGGCCGCCACCGACGGGGTCAGCCGGCTTCCTTCCTGATTGGGAATGACGGTGGGATCTCCGCCTTCCACGACTGCTACAACCGAGTTCGTCGTCCCCAGATCGATGCCGATCACCTTCGCCATGTCGTCCATCTCCTCTGTGTGTGTCTTGGTCGAACGCTACATCGCCGAGCCGTACAATCTATGTGCGCGGAGGAGGGGGACGCCGTCGCCTCCCTCCTCCGGTCGCTGTCCGATCACGCCACGTCGATCTTGATCGCCCGCGGCTTGAGCTCCTCCGCCTTGGGGAGCTGAATCGTGAGCACGCCGTCCCGATACGTCGCCTTCACCTTGTCGGCCTGGATCGGAATCGGGAGGGTGATGCTACGCTCGAACTTCCCGTACCAGCGCTCGCTGCGATGCACGCTCTCGTGCTCCTCCGCCCCGGCGCCGCGCTCGCCCTTGATCGTCAGCACATCGCTGGTGATCGAGAGCTCCACGTCCTTCTGGGTCATTCCGGGCAACTCCACCCGCACCATCAAATCGTCCTTGGTCTCGAACATGTCGACCGCGGGAGCCCAGACTCGATCGGGCCCCAGGGACCGACCGAAGAAGCCATCGAACACGCGGTTCATCTCGGACTGCAGGTCGCCCACCTCCTGGAAGGGGTCCCACCGCACCACGCTCTGATTCACCGGACGCCACCGAACCACGGTCATTGCCGCTCCTCCTTTTGATAGCTGTTGGTCCGCCCCTGGCGGGCCTGATCAGCCCCCTGGGCTATATCTTAGTCTAGTTAACTTATATTGCATGAGTGCTAGTCTGTCAAGTAAAGGGTGGAGATCCAGGTAAACACTGGAAAAGGCGTTGGAAGTTTGAGTGGCTAGCGCTCGCGCGGTGCTATCGTGTGCCGATGCGCTTCGGGTGCTTCGGCTGCCTGGTCTTCGTCGTAGCCATTCTCGTGGTTGTAGTAGCGGCGGCAGGCTTCTTCTTCCTTTCGGGAAATATGGCCACGGCCCCCGATGTCCAGCCCTCGCGGTTTACGCGCAGCGACGGCTTCTCGGCCCAGCGCAAGCTCTACGAGCTGGTTCTGCGGGAGTCCGGCCGGTCGACCCGGACGGACCCCGTCATTCTGAGCGAGGCCGAGGTCAACGCGTTTCTCTCGAACCACCTCGAGGAAGCGGCAGGCCTGCCGTTCAGCCCTCTGGTCGTCCGCTTCGCCGGAGGCCAGCTCGAGGTGAAGGGGCAAACCGCCCTTCGCCATCTCCTGCAGGGTCCCCCCTTCCCGCAGTTCATGCGCTACTTGCCCGCCGAGAAGCTCGACCAGCCGGTGTGGGTCACCGTACGGGGGCGCTTCGTGGTCGAGCGTCCACGCTCCAAGACCGGACGCACCTATGCGCGCATGGATGTGAGCGAGTTCTCCCTCGGCCGGCAGCCGGTCGGCAGATGGCTGCTCTGGCTCATGCTGGGGCAGCCCGGCTCGAGGCTGCTACGCTTTCAGATCCCGGGGGTCGTGGATTCGGTGCAGATCGAGGAGCGGCGCGCGATCATCCGCACCGAGTAGCGGCGCTAGCCGCTTCCGCCCTTCGCGGCCCGGACGAAGCGCATCTGCACGTCGTAGAGGATTTCCTCCAGGAGCTGGCTTTCCTGCTCCGTACGGTTTCCCTCCGTCTTCTCGCGCAGCAACAGCAGGATATCGATCGCCTCGCGCGCCTGGTCGAGATCGACGCTGCGCTCGCCGCGCATCGGGTCCGGAGCTTCGCCCAGCGCGATCAAGGCCGAGCTCGCGAACATGACGAAGAGGTTCGCGAGGTCGGGCCCGGTTGAGTCGCGGTCGGTGCCGGAAGGGGGCGCGCTGGGCGTGGGAGGAGGCGACGGTGGCGGAACGGGCTCGTCCCGAGGCGAGGGCGCGGGATTGGCAGCGGCATCGCGGTGCCGCCGATCGGTAATCTTGAAGCTTTCCTCCTCCGCCATGGCCGTCCTCCCGAGGTCTTCCGCGCCACGAGGGCCTCCGCGAACGCGGTCGAGGCTAGCACGCGGTTCTCTCGCCTTCAAGGACGCGGCCGGGCGGTCTGTGTATAATGACGGTGCGCTTCCAGGACTCCCCATGCCTGACTCCGCCGGCACCCTCTTCGAATCCTTGCTCGCGCTCATGTCCCGCCTGAGATCGGACGGCGGCTGCCCCTGGGACCGAGAGCAGACGCGCGCCACGCTGAAGCCGTATCTCATCGAAGAGGCCTATGAGGCGCTCGAAGCTCTTGATGGGGGCTCGAGCGAGCACATCCAGGAGGAGCTGGGCGACGTCCTGTTCCAGGTGGTCTTCCACGCTCAGCTCGCGCGAGAAACCGGCGAGTTCACGATGGGGGACCTCCTCGCGCGGCTCAACGAAAAGATGATTCGCCGCCATCCCCATGTCTTTGCGGGGGGGCAGGTCGCCGACGCCGCCGAGGCGCTGTCGCAGTGGGAACGCATCAAGCGCGGGGAGGGCAAAGCCCGATCGGCCCTCGACGGCGTGCCCGCATCCTTGCCCGCGCTGCTCCGTGCCCAGCGCCTGCAGGTCAAGGCCGGCCGCGTGGGATTTGATTGGCCGACGTGGCGGGACGCCTGGGCCAAGGTCGGCGAGGAGATGGCCGAGCTCGATCAGGCCGCGAGCGCCGGCGAAGCGGAGCGCGTGCGGGAGGAGCTGGGCGATCTCCTCTTCTCCGTCGTGAACGTGGCGCGCCTCCTCGGCGTCGATGCCGAGGACAGCTTGCGCAGGGCCGCCGAGAAGTTCACCCGTCGCTTCAAAGAGGTGGAGTCCGAGATGAGCGCCGCGGGCCGGACGTTGGACAACGCATCCCTCGAGGAGCTGGACCGGACCTGGGAGATGGTGAAAGCCCGCGAGGAGCGGGACACGCCGCCAGCGGGCGGCGCGGCGGGGGCCGGGCGATGAAAGCCAAGCTCGGCACGACGACCATCTCGATCCAGTTCGGGGACATCACGGATGCGGAGGTCGATGCGATCGTGAACGCGGCCAACTCCCAGCTACTGATGGGAACGGGCGTGGCCGGGGCCATCAAACGCAAAGGCGGCACGGTGATCGAGGAGGACGCGGTACGCCAAGGGCCGGTGGAGGTCGGTGAGTCCGTGCTGACCGTGGCGGGTAACCTCCCGGCGACCCACGTGATCCACGCGACGACCATGGGTCCCGACCTCAAGACCGACCCCACCAAGATCGGCGCGGCCACGCGGTCGACGCTCGCGCTTGCGGAGAAGCATCGGCTGACGTCGATCGCCTTCCCGGCCCTGGGCAGTGGGGTCGGGGGCATCTCGCCGGCGGTCAGCGCGGACGCCATGCTCACCGCGCTCGCGGAGCATCTCAAGAGTGGTAAGTCCTCGTTACAGAAGGTCCAGTTCATTTTGTACCAGGCCGAAGCTCAGAAACCTTTTACCGATATGTTGAAAAAGGTGACTGGGTTATAGTTGAGCGGTCGGGCGTTTTTAGCCCAACCGCACGATGGCCGAAGCGAAGCTCGGACAGCCAGTTAGCCGACGCCTCGGAGATCTCCTGGTCAGGGAAGGCCTGATCAACCAGGAGCAGCTCCAGCGCGCGCTCGCAGACCAAAAGGGTAGCAATGAAAAGCTCGGCTCGATCCTCGTCAGACTGGATTTCATCAACGAAGACCAGCTGATCGACTTCCTGTCCAAGCAGTACGGCATCCCCTCCATCACCCTGACGCAGCTCGACGTGGATTCCGAGGTGGTCAAGCTCGTCCCCGCTCAGATCGCGCGCAAGTACGAGGTGTTGCCGATCAAGCGCTCGGGGAACCAGCTCACCCTCGCGATGGCCGACCCGACCAACGTGTTCGCGGTGGACGACGTCGGGTTCATGACGAACCTTCAGGTCGTGCCAGTGGTCGCGTCGCAGGGCGCCATCCGCAAGGCCATCGACCGGCTCTACGAGGCGCAGACCGGCGGCATCGCCGATGTGATCTCGGAGATGGACACCGCCCTCGCCGACGTCGAGGTGGTCGAGGGGGAAGACGAGAACTGGGCGAAAGCCGACATCTTCGAGCTGAAGGAGTCGGCCGACGAGCCGCCGGTGGTCCGGCTGGTCAACATGATCCTGGTGGACGCCATCCGCCGCGGCGCCTCCGACATCCATCTCGAGCCCTACGAGAAGGTGTTCCGGGTCCGCTTCCGGATCGACGGTGTGCTGCACGAGATCATGACCCCGCCCAAGCGCCTCGAGGCCG
>DATJFY010000083.1:0-28383 GCA_035495415.1 Verrucomicrobiia bacterium | reverse complement strand
GCCTCGATCTCGTCGCCGATGTACTGGAGCACGAGCCCGCCGCTGTCGCGGATGGCTCCCTCCATCTCGCTGAAGTAGGCGTTGAGGTCGCGCACGACCTCACGGGGGTCCGTGGCCTCCACCCAGGGCGTGAAGTCCCGTAGGTCGGAGAAGAGGATGGTGACCTCCGCCTGTGTGCCCTCCAGCGAGACGCGCCCGGCGAGGATCTCGTCGCGGATCTCGCGCGAGACGTACTTGCCGAACATCTCGGTTACGCGCTCGCGCTCGCGCAGGCCCTGGACCATACGGTTGAACCCCTCGGTCACTTCGCCGATCTCGTCGCGACCCACCACCGGACAGCGCGTGTCGAGACGTCCCTGCTCCACCAGGGCCATGGCGGCAGCCAGCGCGCCCAGCGGCTCCGCCACGCTGCGCGACACCAGCACCGCCAGGACCACCGCGGCGGCCACGCCGACGGCGAGGAGGAAGACGATCAGCACGAGCAGGTCGCGCACGAGCTCGCCGGCGGTCAGCGGCGGCGCCCCCACCAGCGCCACCGCCCGCGTGTAAGCCACCAGCCCCAGCACGGCCAGCGGCAGCACGCTCACCATCACGAACACGAGCAGGAGCCGCGCCCGGACGGGGAGGCGCGGCGCGCCCGGCACGCGGGAGGGATCGCCCTCGGCGAAGAAGAGCGGCAGAACGCGCCGCCAGCGGCGCTCGGCGATGAGGAACGAGGTGATCGCGGCGACCGACCCCGCGACCAGCGTGATGCCGAACATGCTGCGAAACGCGACGCCCCAGCGCATGGTCTCCGTCAACGCCGGCCACAGCACGGCCCAGACCAGGCCGGCGGCGGTCCAGCCCATGAAGGTGATCGCCGCCAGCATGTAGGGAACGAGCAGGGCCTGACGCTGGATGGCCGGCGACGGCGCCTCGTGTCCCATCGCGGCCGCCGTGAGCTGTCGAGTCCAGCGACGGCCGAGCTGATAGCCCACGCCGATCAGCACCGCGAAGGCGACGATCGAGAAGGCGATGTAGACCGGATCGACGCCACGCACCGCGGTCACCGGATCGATGTAGCGGAAGTACACCCAGGTGACCACGGCCCCGAGCAGGTTCTGGGGGACGGTCGATCCGAACAGGGTGCGCCGGACTTCCTCGCGCGGACTGCTCACCCCGGCCTTCTCAGAAGACGAACACGCCCTTGCCGGTGGTCTGCGTGTCGAAGAGCGTGTACGCCGCGGCGGCCTCGTCCAGCGTGTAGCGATGCGTGAGCAGCCGCTTCAGGGGGACCTTCTTGTCCGCGATGAAGCGGGCGCACTCCGCCTGGCCCACCGTGTTGAACGTCCAGGACGCGATGATGGTGAGCTGGCGGCGTAGCATGTCCGGGCTCACGTCGAGCGTCACCTGCCCGCCCTCGCCCACGAAGCAGACCTGGCCCCAGGTGCGCGTGCTCCGCACCGCGGCCGCCCGCGCGTCGGCATGCCCGGAGCAGTCCATCGCCTGGTCCACGCCCTCGCCGTGCGTGAGCTGCTTGAGCGCCGCGACTGGATCGGTCTCCTTGGAGTTGATGACGGCCTCCGCGCCGAAGTCCCGGGCGAGCTTCAGGCGCTCGGGCGCGATGTCGACCGCGATGACGCGCGCCCCCATGGCGGCGCCCAGCATGGTGGCGCTCAGCCCCACCGGCCCTTGGCCGAACACCGCGAGGGTGTCGCGGCCGGACGTGTTGAGCCGGCGCAGCGCCCCGTAGGCGGTGCCGGTGCCGCAGGAGATCGCCGCCCCCTCTTCGAACGAGATCGCGTCGGGCAGCGGGACGAGGGTGAAGGCGGGCACTTTCATGTACGGCGCGTGACCGCCGTGGCCGGTCATGCCGTACACCACGATGCCGTGCGGGCAGAGCTGCGACCATCCGGTGCGGCAGTGCTTGCAGAGCCCGCAGCCCTTGTAGTGATGCTGCATGACGCGCTGGCCGAGGGGCGCCTCCGCCTCCGTCACGCCCGGGCCGCGCTCCGCCACCACGCCGCAGGGCTCGTGCCCGCCGATCACCGGTCCGCCGGTGCCACCGAGACCGAGCGAGGCGGCGGCGCCGCTGCCCTTGCGCGGCGCGCGATAGGGATGCAGGTCGCTCCCGCACATGCCGGAGGCCTTCATTTCGAGGACGACCTCGCCGGGGCCCGGCTTGGGATCGGGGAAGTCGCGAAGCTCGAGCTCACGATCGCCGAGAAAGACCACGCCACGCATAGCTACCCTCCGAAGCGAGAGATGGACAGGTCGCTCAGATCGAGCGACGGCTTGCCGTCGAGGAGCCACTCCGCCGTCATCAATCCGGTCGCGTACGAGTGCTGGAAGCCGTGGCCGCAGAAGCCCACCGCGAGGAATAGCCCCTCCACCCCCGGCGCCCAGTCGATGATGGCGTGCTCGTCGGGGGTGAGGGGCCGGAGGCCCGCCCACGCGTGGCGGATCTGCGCGGACTCGAGCACGGGGATGCGATTCACCGCCTTGCGCACCGCCTCCTCGAGCATGCTCCAGTCCACGGTGGCGGTGTACTCGGTGCGCGGTCCGATGTCGCCCGCGCTCAGCAGCACCGCCTGCTGCTCGCTCCGGCAGTAGAAGCCGGTGCTGCGGTCGGTGAGGAGGGGGATCGGGTGCTTGACCTCGGTGAACGCGTCGGTGACGAAGATGTGGCGCCGCCGCGGGTCCACGGGAATGCGGAGGCCCGCCATCTCGCCGATCGGCGCCGCCCACGGTCCGGCGGCGTTGATGCAGAGCCGCGTGGTCACGCGCCCCACGCTCGTGTCCACCGCCACCACGTGCCCGCGCTCCACCGCGATGCCGGTGACCGCGGTCTCCTCGGCGATCGTCACACCGCGCGCCCGGGCCTGGGCGGCATAGGCCTGCACGACGTCGTTGGGCGAGGCATAGCCGTCGTGCGGCCCCCACACCGCCGCCAGCACGTCGTCCACCCGCATCGACGGCACCAGCTCTCGCGCCTCCTGGGGGCCGATCATGCGCGAGTCGGCGCCCAGCGCATGCTGGACGGCCATGTTCTTGCGGAAGCGCGCGACGTCGGCCTCGGTGGTGAGGAGGAAGAGATAGCCCTCCTGGCGGAAGTCGCACTCCGCGCCCATCTCGTCGCGGAACCGCTTGAAGAACTCGATACCGCGCAGCGAGAACTCGACCTCGATTTTCAGAGGAAACTCGACGCGGATGCCGCCCGCGGCCTTGCTGGTGGAGCCCGCCCCCACCATGTCCCGCTCGAGCACGAGGACATCGCCGGCCCCGCGACGGGCGAGGTGGTAGGCGATGGCGGTACCGATGGCGCCGGCGCCGATGATGACGATGTCGGCGGAGCGAGGGATCACGCCCGCCGCTCCGCGCCGGGCTCCGCGTAATCGAGGCGCTGGGCGTAGGGATACGGGCCCTGGGGCGAGCGGCCCTCCGCGAAGCGGCGCAGGCCGAAGGCGCTGAGGTCCACGGTCTTGGCGCGGCCCTCCGTGATCACCTCCGCCATGCACTGCCCCACCGCCGGGGCGATCTTGAAGCCCGAGCCGCTGAACGCCGTCGCGAGATAGAGCCCGTCCACGCCGTCCACCGGCCCCAGGATGGCGTGGCGATCGGCGCTGTAGCAGTCGAAGGCGCGGTAGCCACGGGCCAGGGTGGCCGCCTCCATCGCGGGAATGCGATGGGTCAGGATGCCCGCGCCCACCCCCGCGGCGTGGGGCGGCAGGCCGGTGCCGAGCGCGTCGGGATCGATGTCCCATTCCTGGCACGGCACGCCGACGAGGGTGAGCCCGCCCCCCTCCGGGCGGAAGTAGCTCCCCTGCGCATTGTCGATGAAGACCATGTGGCCGCGCGCAAGCTCGGGGGGGCGGGTGACCGCCACCGTGTCGATGGCCTTGGGCCGCGCGGGCAGCGTGAGCCCCATCGCCCGGCAGAGCCGCGGGGCCCACGCCCCCGCCGCCACCACCACCGCACCCGCGTGAATCGTCCCCCCCGGCGTCTCCACCCCGATGACGCGGCTCTCGCGGCGGAGCACCGCGGTGGCGGGCGTCCAGAGCCGCACGCTCGCGCCCAGCTCGCGCGCGCGTCTCCCGAAGCCCTCCACCACGTCCACCGGGCTCGCGTAGCCCGAGTCCGGCTCGTAGGCGGCGGCGCCGAGGTCGTCCACCCGCGCGAAGGGCTGCAGGTCGCGCAGCTCCGCCGGGGTGAGCGCGGTGGTGTTGATGCCGATGCCGCGGAGCATCTCGACATTCTTTCCGAGCGCCTCCGTGAACTCAGGTCCGACCACGTTCACGAAGCCGGTGTGGGTGAATACCGGCGGGCCGCCCATCAGCTCGCTCCAGTGGCGGAACACCGGAAAGCTCGCCCAGGCCAGGCGCGCGTCCCACTCGTTCGTGTAGTGCATGCGGACGAGCGCGCTCGAGCGGCCGGAGGCGCCATGGGCGAGCGGCCCCTGCTCGAGCAGGACCGCCCGCTTCACGCCGCGCGCGGCGAGCGCGTAGACGATGCTCGCGCCGTTGACGCCGCCGCCGATGACGACGACGTCCGCCGTCTCCACGCTCATCGCGCCACGACCGCGGTGGCCTCGATCTCGACGAGGATGTCGTCGCGCACGAACTTCGAGATCTCCACCAGGGTGCTCGCGGGACGATGCGACCCGAAATATTCCTTGCGCGCCACGTTGACCTTCTCGCGGTCGGCCATGTTCTTGAGGAAGACCGTGACCTTGCAGACGTCGGCGAAGGTCGCGCCCGCCGCGGCGAGGCAGCGCTTGATGTTGTCGAGCGCCTGCCGCGCCTGGGCGGTGGCGTCATCGCCGCCCACGGTGCGACCCTGGCCGTCCGACGCCACGCAGCCCGACACGAACACGATGTTGCCCGCGCGCACGACGTGCGTGAAGTGGCTGATCGGCTCCGACATCCCGGGCACGCGGATTTCTTGCCGATGGGACTTGGCCGGAGGTTTCGGACGCGCCGCCGCCCGTTTCACCGCCTGCCGCTGCTTTGCACGCTTGGCCATCCTGTCCTCCCCGGGGTCGTGATCGGCCGGCTTGGCCGGCCCCTTCGCATCAGCACCCTAAGGAGGGCCGGTCGGTAGGTCAAGGTCGAAAGCGCGACCCGTGTCGGGCGCCGGCACCAACTCGCCACTACCGTTCGGCGAGCAGCCGGTCGATCTTGCGGGTGAGGTCGTGGCTCGCCAGGCTCTGGAGCGCAACGCGAAGGTCCGGTCTCCGGTCCATGAATGCAAGCAAGCTCGGGAGCGGCCAGCTCATGTACCGTGCGGGCGCGATGAACGTTACTTCCACGGGCGACGGGACACCTCTCAGGGCGAGCGCGGTGCCGATGATGTGGCCCGGTTCGAGTATTCCCAGGGGCCGATTCTCCTTCCGCACTTCCGCGCTCCCGGAGATCGCGATGCAGAGGCGCGCGGCCGGCTCCCCCTCGATGACAATCTTGTCGCCGGGCGCGGCGTCCTTCCACTCGCCCACGAGGGTCAGCGCGAGGAACTCGCGAGGGCGCAACGATTGGAATCCGAGCTCGTAGAGCCGCTGCTCGTCGCTGGAAAGGACGACGGGACGGCGTTCGAGATAGATGCGCGAGATCTGATACAGATTGATGGCGGTGAACACCAGCGCCCAGAGCACCGGCGGCCACAGCACGGTGCCTTGAAGCAGGAAATAGGGGATGTTGGTGAGGGCGGCCGCGACGGCAAACCACCGGAGCCACAGGATGTCCCGCACCGAATACGCGACGAGCAGCAGGACGTTCGACAGATGTACGAGATAGTCGACGGGCTGAATTGGCATCTTCACCTCCCGGTTCCAGCATACTGCCGCGGTATGCCGCCGGGCATGGGCCGCTCCCCCGCCGCGGCGAATTGGTGTACTCTTTCGGCTATTCCTCACAAGGAGGCTTCATGAAGGCCACCGCCGCCATCGCCGAGATCCTCAAGCGGGAGGGAGTCGAGTTCATCATCGGCTATCCCGTCAATCACATCCTCGAAGCCGCCGCCGTCGCCGGCATCCGGCCCATCATCGTGCGCCAGGAGCGCACCGGGCTGCACATGGCGGACGCGGTGAGCCGCATCACCTCCGGGCGGAAGATCGGTGTGTTCTGCATGCAGCACGGCCCCGGGACGGAGAACTCGTTCGGCGGCGTGGCCCAGGCCTTCGGCGACTCGGTGCCCATCGTGGTGATCCCGGGCGGGTATCCGCGGAAGATCGCGGGCATCCCGCCGAACTTCAACTCCACGCAGAACTACCGTCACGTCACGAAGTGGGCGGAGTACGTGATGCGGGCCGCGGACGTGCCGGACGCCATGCGCCGCGCCTTCACCCAGGTGAAGAACGGCCGCCCGCGCCCCGTGCTCGTCGAGGTACCGGTGGACGTGATGGCGGAGGACGTGCCGGACAATTTCGACTACAAGCCCACCCCGCGCACGCGGGTGGCCCCCGACGCCAAGGACGTGGCGGAGGCGGCGCGGGTGCTGATGGCCGCCGAGCGGCCCGTCATCTACGCGGGCCAGGGCGTGCACTACGCGAAAGCGTGGCCGCAGCTGCGCCAGCTCGCCGAGCTGCTCGAGTGCCCGGTCACGACCAGCCTCGAGGGCAAGAGCGCGTTTCCCGAGAATCACCCGCTCTCGCTGGGCTCGGGCGGCCGATCGCTGCCGAAGGCGGTGTACCAGTTCCTGCAGGAGTCCGACGTCATCTTCGGCGTGGGCTGCAGCTTCTCGACGACGAACTACGGCATCACCTTCCCGACCAAGGGCAAGGTGTACATCCACTCCACGCTCGACGCCGCCGACCTCAACAAGGACGTGCCCGTCGACCATCCAATCATTGGCGACGCCGGGCTCGTGCTGGAGGCGCTGATCGCGGAAGTGAAGGACCGGCTCAAGGGCGCCCCGCGCGGCCGTCTCGACGCGGTCACCCGTGGGATCAAGACCGTCAAGGCGGAGTGGCTCAACCAGTGGATGCCGCGCCTCACCCAGAACACCGCGCCGCTCAGCCCCTACCGCGTGATCTGGGACCTCATGCACACGGTGGATCTGCCCAACACCATCATCACCCATGACGCGGGCAGCCCGCGCGATCAGATCTCGCCGTTCTGGGAGGCCCAGTCGCCCCTCTCCTACATCGGCTGGGGCAAGACCACCCAGCTGGGCTACGGCCTCGGCCTCGCCATGGGCGCAAAGCTCGCCGCCCCCGACAAGCTCTGCATCAATCTCTGGGGCGACGCGGCCATCGGCTTCACCGGCATGGACTTCGAGACGGCGGTGCGCGAGCGCATCCCGATCCTGTCCGTGCTGCTCAACAATTTCTCCATGGCCATCGAGCTCAAGGTGATGCCGGTGTCCACCGACAAGTTCCGCTCGACGGACATCAGCGGCCACTACGCGGACATGGCCAAGGCCTTCGGCGGTTACGGCGAGCGGGTCACCGAGCCCGCGGAGATCGTGCCCGCCGTCAAGCGGGCCATCGCCAAGACCAAGGAAGGCACGCCCGCGCTGCTCGAGTTCATCACCGAGAAGGCGGTCGACTTCTCGATGTACCCCTGAGGTGAGCGCGCGCGAATATCGGTTCATCCAGGTCGACGTCTTCACCGACCGCGTGTTCGGGGGCAACCCCCTCGCGGTGGTGCTCGACGGGCGAGGCCTGGTCGACGGCGAGATGCAGGCCATCGCGATGGAGATGAACCTCTCCGAGACGACCTTCATCCTGCCGCCCACGCGTCCGGACTGCGCGGCGCGCGTGCGGATCTTCACGCCCCGGCGGGAGCTCCAGTTCGCGGGTCATCCCACCGTGGGCACGGCGTGGGTCATGGCGGTGCACGGGCTTGTGCCCCGATCTCCCGCGGCGTTTAGCTTGGAAGAGGGGATCGGCCCGGTGCCCGTCACCCTCGAGGGCGATCCCAAGGAACCCTCCTTCATCTGGATGCGCCACGGCCCACCCGAGTTCGGCCCGGAGATGGCCAATCGCGCCGAGATCGCCGCGGCGCTCGGCCTGACCGAGGCCGAGCTCATCCCGGGGGCGCCCATCCAGACCGGCTCCACCGGCTCGCGCTTCATGTTCGTGCCGCTGCGCGACCGCGCCACCGTGGATCGGGCGCTGCTCGACGTGCCCAAGATCATCAAGGCGCTGGGCGACCAGCCCCTGGTCGGTATCTTCGTGTTCGCGCCCGATCCGGACCCCGGCGCGGGCCGGGTGCACTCGCGCATGTTCGCGCCGCACACCTCGGGCATTCCCGAGGATCCCGCCACCGGCTCGGCCACGGGACCGCTCGGCGCCTATCTGGTCAAGCAGAAGCTGGTCAAGGCCGGCGGGCCGGTCGCGATCGTGAGCGATCAGGGCGTGAAGATGGGCCGCCACAGCCGGCTCCATATCCGCGGCGTCGAGCGCGGCGGCGCCCTCACCGAGATCGAGGTGGGAGGCGGCGTGGTGCCGGTGATCGACGGACGGCTGCGCGTACCCTAGGCGACGCGTACCCTAAGGAGGACATGCGATGACGCTCCGACGGCTGCTGGCCCCGGCTCTCCTCCTTCCCCTCGCGCTGGGCCTGGGCGCCGGCGCCGCCATCGCGCAGCCCGCGGGCACGCTCGTCGTCGGTCTCGTGGCCGAGCCCGTGAACCTGGACCCCGCCCAGGTCACCGACTTCAATTCCAACCGGGTCGGCCGCCGCATCGTGGAGCCGCTGATCACGTTCGCCGAGGAGACGACGAAGCTCGAGCCGAACCTGGCCGAGTCCTGGACGATCTCTCCCGACGGGCTCCAGTACACGTTCAAGCTGCGCAAGGGCGTGAAGTTCCACGACGGCACGCCGTTCAACGCGGCCGCGGTGAAGTTCTCCATCGAGCGCCAGATCCTCGCCGACCATCCCGCCGCCAAGCTCGGGAAATACCCCTTCGCCAACTACTTCTTCGGCAACGTCAAGGCCGTGGAGGTGCTGGACGACTCCACCGTGCGCTTCATCTTGAAGGAGCCGCGCGCCTCGTTCCTCGTGGTCATGGCGGCCGCGGCCGCCTCCATGGTGAGCCCCACCGCGGCGACGAAGGCGGGCGTGGACTTCGCCTCCGCTCCCGTCGGCACCGGTCCCTTCCGCTACGGCTCCTGGACGCGCGGGCAGCAGGTGGTGCTGGAGAAGTTCCCCGACTACTGGAAGGGCGCGCCCAAGGTGGACCGCGTGGTGTACCGCCCCATCGTGGAAGACCAGGCGCGGCTCACCGAGCTCCTCACCGGCACGCTCGATCTCATCGTGGGCGTGCCCGCCGACTTCGTGGCCCAGCTCGAGGGCAGCGCGAAGGTGAACCTCCTGAAGCAGGTGGGCGCGCACGTCTGGTACCTCGGCATCAACAACAGCAAGAAGCCGCTCGACGACAAGCGTGTGCGCCAGGCGCTCAACTACGCGGTGAACAAGGATGCCATCGTGAAGGACGTGCTCAAGGGCACGGGCGTGGTGTCGCGCGGCCCCGTGCTGCCCGGCACGTGGGGTGCCGATCCCAATCTCCAGGCCTATCCCTACGACCCCGCGAAGGCCAAGAAGCTCCTCGCCGAGGCGGGCTACCCGAACGGCTTCTCCACGTCGCTCTGGGTGCCGGAGTCGGGCTCGGGCATGCAGTCCCCGGTGGCCATGGCCATCGTGATGCAGTCGAACCTCCGCGCGGTGGGCGTCAACGTGACGCTCCAGACCATGGAGTGGGGCGCCTACATCGCCAAGCTCCGGACCAAGGAGCAGGAGCTGTTCGCGCTGTCCTGGGCCGCGGGCTCGGAGGATCCGGACATGGTGATGTATCCGCTGTTTCACTCCACCCAGTGGACGCCCAACGGCCCGAATCGCGCCATGTACAAGAACGAGAAGTTCGACGCGCTCCTCAATGACGCGCGGCACGTGACCGACCAGGCCAAGCGCGCGGCCCTGTACCGCGAGGCCCAGAAGATCCTCGTCGAGGACGCGCCGTGGGTGTTCGTGGATCACGAGATCCAGATCGCCGCGACCTCGAAGCGCGTGCAGGGCTTCAAGCTCCACCCGAGCTTCGACCTCCGCGTGGAGGCCGTCAGCCTCCGATAAAATCGGCAGTGATCCGCTTCCTCGCGCGCCGGCTCCTGCATCTGGGACCCGTGCTGCTCGGGGTCTCGGTGATCGTGTTCCTCGTGCTGCACCTGGCCCCCGGCGACCCCGCCGAGATCATGCTGGGCGCCAACGCCAATCGCGAGGACCTCGACCGGCTCCGCACGCAGCTCGGCCTCGATCAGCCGCTGCACGTCCAGTACGTCACCTGGATCGCCCATGTGGCCCGCGGCGACCTCGGCCGCTCGCTCTGGATGAAGCGGCCGGTGCTGGGGGAGGTGCTGGAGCGCTTCAAGGCCACGCTGCTGCTCACCGGCACCGCGCTCTTCCTCTCCACCGTGGGCGGGATCGCGCTCGGGATCGCCTCCGCCCGCCGGGCGAACTCGCTGCTCGACCGCCTGTCCGCCGTCGCCTCCCTGTTCGGCGCCAGCATGCCCACGTTCTGGCTGGGCATCGTGCTCATGGTGGTCTTCTCCTTGTGGCTCGGCTGGCTCCCCGCCTCCGGCATGTACGCGCCCTACGGCGGCGGCGGGCCGCGGGACCTGCTGGCGCATCTCGTGCTGCCCGCGATCACGCTCGCGGCGGCGTCGATCACGATCATCGCGCGCCTCACGCGCGCCGCCATGCTGGAGACGCTGGGGCAGGACTACGTGCGGACCGCGCGCGCCAAGGGTCTCGGCGAGCGCCCCGTGGTGTGGCGCCACGCCCTGAAGAACGCGCTGATTCCGATTGTGACAGTCGTAGGCGTGCAAGCGGGCTATCTGCTTGGCGGCGCCGTCCTCACCGAGACCGTGTTCGCCTGGCCCGGCGTGGGCACGCTGGTGGTCCAGGGCATCCTGGCCCGCGACATTCCCCTCGTGCAGGGCGGCGTCCTCGTGATCGCGCTGTCCTTCGTGCTCGTGAACCTGGCCGTCGACGCCCTCTACGCGTGGCTGGATCCGCGCATCAAGTACAACTAGCAAGATGACGCGAAGCGGCCCCCTGTTCTTCCGCCATCTCCGCAAGAACCGCCTCGCCGCCCTCGCCCTGCTGATCATCGCGCTCGCCGTGCTGGCGGCCCTCGCCGCGCCGTGGCTGCCCCTCGCCGATCCCGACACCGTCGAGACGGCAAGCCGCCTCCGACCGCCGGGCAGCCCGGGCCATGCCCTGGGCACCGACGAGTTCGGGCGCGATCTCTTGAGCCGGCTCATCTGGGGCGCGCGCGTGTCGCTGCTCGCCGGCGTGGGCACCGCCGCCGCGGCCATGGTGCTGGGAGTGACCCTGGGGCTTCTCGCGGGCTATTATCGCGGCGGGGTGGAATCGCTCATCATGCGCTTCACGGACATTCTCATGGCCTTCCCGTTCATCCTCCTCGCCATCGCCATCGTGGCCGGGCTCGGCCCCGGCCTGCGGAACGCCATGATCGCCATCGCCATCGTGGGCTTCCCCATCTACGCACGGCTGGTGCGCGGCGTGGTGCTCACCGTGCGCGAGCGGGAGTTCGTCGAGGCGGCACGAGCGCTGGGCAGCCCCGACCGACTGATCCTCGCCCGCCACGTGGCGCCGCATCTCTTCTCCCCGGTGGTGGTCGCCTTCAGCCTCGACGTCGGCGCCAAGATCCTCACCACCGCCGGCCTCTCGTTCCTGGGGCTCGGCACCCAGCCGCCGACGGCGGACTGGGGCAGCATGCTCGCCACGGGACGCCAGTTCGTGATCCTGAGCCCGCACGTGGTGCTGCTCCCGGGCCTCGCCATCTTCGTCACCGTGCTGGCCCTGAACGTCGTCGGCGACGCCGTGCGCGATCTCCTCGACCCCCGCACGCGCGCGGCCTGAGCGTGGAGATTCGCCCCATGCGTCTGGACACCGGCTTTCTCTCCTTCGATCTGCGCGACATCCCCGCCTATGCCCGAAAGGCGGAGGCGCTGGGCTTCGGCGCGCTCTGGTCCGCCGAGACCAAGCACGATCCATTTCTTCCCCTCGCGGTGGCGGCCACCGCCACGTCGCGGCTCGGCCTCGGCACCGCGATCGCCATCGCGTTCGCGCGGAGCCCCATGGTGCTGGCCAACATCGCCTGGGATCTCCAGCAGGCGTCGGGCGGCCGCTTCACGCTGGGGCTCGGCACCCAGGTGAAGGCGCACAACGAGCGTCGCTTCGCGGTCAAATGGGAAGCGCCGGGACCGCGGCTGCGTGAGCTGGTCGGCGCGCTCCGCGCCATCTGGAACACCTGGCAGAACAAGGCGCCGCTCGACTTCCAGGGCGCGTCCTATCGCATCAATCTCATGACGCCGTTCTTCGACCCCGGCCCCATCGAGCACCCGAAGATTCCCATCTATCTCGCCGGGGTGAATCCCTACATGGCGCGGCTGGCGGGCGAGATCGCGGACGGCCTGCACATTCACTCGTTCCACTCGGCAACATATCTCCGCGAAGTCCTGCACCCCGCGGTGACGGAGGGCCTCCAGCGCGCGAGCCGCTCGCGGCTGGATTTCGGCTTCCGGGCGTCCACCATGGTGGTGATCGGCGACAGTCGCGCCGAGATCGAGGAGCAGAAGCAGCAGGTGAAGCAGCAGATCGCGTTCTACGCCTCCACGCGCACCTATGCGGCGGTGCTGGCCTCGCACGGCCTCGAGGATCTCTCGCCGCGGCTCCACGCCAAGTCGCTCGAGGGCGACTGGACAGGCATGGCGAGTCTCATCAGCGACACGATGCTGGAGGACTTCGCGGTGATCGGCTCGTGGTCGGAGATCGGCGCCAAGATCCGCGAGCGCTTCGCCGGCCTCTACGACCGGACCCAGCTCTACCCCTCCTTCGCCCCCTCGCTGGACGACCCGCGCATGCAGCGCCTCGCCCGCGAGTTCAACCGCTGAGCCGGGGCATGGTCGCGCGCCTGGGCGTGCTGGTGCCTTCGGGCAACCCCACGGTGGAGCCCGAGCTCTACCGGATGGCGCCGCCCTCGGTGACGCTGCACTTCGCGCGGATGGCGTCCCTGGGCGACGGCGCGCCCGGCGCCCCCGCCGGCATGGAGCAGCGCACGCTCGGGTATCTCGACTCGGTGCCGGCGGCCACGCGCACGCTCGGCGACGTGGGGCTCACCGCGCTCGTGCTCGCCCATACCGGCGTGAGCTATCTCACGGGCTACTCGCGCGAGGAGCCGCTGCTGCGGCAGCTCCACGAGCACGCGCGCGCCCCCGCGACCACTGCGGCCCGGGCCATCCTGGCCGCGCTCGCCCATCTCGGCGTGCGGCGCATCGCGCTCGCGACGCCCTATCCGGAGGTCATCGCCACGGCCGGCCGCGCCTACTGGCAGGCGGCGGGGCTCGAGATCGTCGCCCACCACCGGCTGCAGAGCGTTGCCAACATCTACGAGGAGACGCCGGCGCGCGTCGAGGCGCTGGGCCGCGCCGCCGATGCGCCGGACGCGGAGGCGGTGCTGATCAGCGGGACCGGGCTCCCGACCGCCGAGGCGGTGACTCCGCTCGAGCGCGCCCTGGGCAAGCCCGTGGTCACGAGCCAGAGCGCCACGCTCTGGTGGCTGCTCCGCGCGGCCCGTGTGAGCCAGCCCGTGAAAGGCTGGGGAACGCTCCTGGCCGCATCGTCCGCCTAGCCTTTCGCGCCGACTCTACGCGAGCAGTAGCGCCGCGGGGCCACGACTGTCGGCGTTTCCGACGATTCCAATCGCGCAAGGCTTTCATGACGCGCAAGTGGCGATCTGACCGGGGGTTTCCGGCGTCTCATTCCGTGGCACCGCCCTTGCTGTCCTCCTCGATCATGCTGAACAATTGCCGAGAAGAAAAACAGGAGGACATCGTGCATAAATTGCGTCGCCTCATGCTCGTCGGCATCGCGACCGTCATCGGCCTGGCCCCCGTCGCCGCGGGCGCGGTGACTCTCACCCATACGCCACTGGGCGCGCCCCTGTGCTTGAGCGCCGGCGCGCCCACCCCGTGCAACGGAGGCGTGGCCTCGATCGACCACTACGACTTCAGCTTCGACATTTCCGGCGTCGTGGGCGCCGATCAGGAGATCACCGACGCCCTGCTCACGCTCAATCTGTTCGACGACTTCGGCAAGGCGGACGGCAGCGAGAAGCTGACGCTCCACCTCGACGGCGACCTCGTGCCGACCGCCGGCGACGTGCAGAACGATCTTGGCCTCACGCTGGACCTGACCCTGCTCGCCGACAACATCCTGTACGTGTCGCTCGGCGTCGATGGCGCGAGCGGCGACTACTACTTCGGGTGGTCGACCCTTGACCTCACGCTGCAGGATCGTCCCGATCCGGTGCGGGACCCGGGTCCTGGGACCAGCGCGGTGCCGCTGCCGGCATCGCTGATCCTGCTCGGTTTCGGCCTGGGCGCGGCGGCGGTGGCTCGCCGCGCCTAGGCCCCGCAGTTCGAGTCTAGTCCCCGTCGGGCGTCGGCGGCTCGTTCGTGTCCTGACCGAACGTGAGCAGGTGCCCGTCGGGGTCGAGGCAGGAGAACTCCTTCATCCGGTAGACCGTGACGCGCAGCGTCCCGACGTCCACGCCGCGCGAGCCCAGCGCGCGGTGCAGTGACTCGATGTCGTCGGGATAGAAATAGAAGTTCACCGGCCAGTCCGCGCCGGTGGCGCCGGGCGGCCGGACGGGGCCGCCCTCCCCACCCGCCAGCATGAGGTCCACCCCGTCGCGCCGGATATGCGCCCAGCGGAAGTCGCGCAGCGCGGACTCCGGCGACACCAGCATGAAGCCCAGGTGGTCGCGGTAGAACGCGAGGCTCCGCTGCACGTCGGCCACGCGGAGCATGGGCGTGAGACGGGTGAGGGTCATGCCCGCGCCTCACCCGCCCGCCGCGTCCTTCTTCACCTGGGCAAAGGTCTCCTTCGCCACGAGCATGGCGTCGCGCACGAGTGGCGCGCCCACGTACCCCATCAGATGGAGAATGCTCTCGATGAGCTGATCCTCCGTCCAGCCCTGGCGGAGCGCCATCCGGAGATGGATGGCGAGCTCCGGCTCCCGCCCGGTGGCGGCGTCCGACACCACGGTGATCAGCGTGCGGGTCTTGAGATCGAGACCCGGGCGCGTCCAGATCGTGCCGAACACGCTCTCCTGCGCGAGGTCGATGAACTTCGTCATGATCGGGTCGCTGTACGCGCCCTTGGCAACCCGCTCGACGTAGGCGTCGCCGAGCAGCTGGCGCCGCATCTCCCGGCCCTTCTTGAGGTTCTCGCTGTCGGTCATCACCGGCTCCCCATGACCAGACGTTCGTGCAGTGCGCTCGCCATCTCGTCGAGCCCGGCCCCCGCCCACATGCGGAAGAAGGGCGCCTTCTGGAAGGCGGCGAACTCCTTCCCCGCCCGCTCCGCCGTCTGCTGCGGCGTCTCGCCGGAGCGCGGGGCGCGGATCTTTTCCGTCACCACCCGGTCCTTGTGGTAGATCGCGGGCAGCTCGATGTAGTGGTAGAGGTACGTCATGTCCTTGTCGTAGAACACCACCACGGGAATGGACTGGTATTTCTTCCCGCCCTTCTCGTTCATGAACTCGGCCATGATGTCGGCGTTCGGGCTCCGCCCCGGCTCGGTCAGCGGATTGTCGGTCTTCCCGAACGTCTGCCCGTCGCGGTTGAAGATGCGGAGGTCCAGGCCGGCGGCCTCGGCCACGCGCGCCACCATCGGCACGTCGCGCCGGCAGTCGGACGACCAGTCCTCGGAGAGGGCGAGAATCTTCGCGGGGCCACCGGGCTGAGCGGCCAGCCATTTCCAGGCCGCCGTCTGCGTGTCGGTGAGCCGGCTGCCCTCGTACCACTCGCGCATCGCGGCGGCATGGTCGGGACGCTGCGAGCCGCCGCTGCCCTCGCGCTTGAGGTTCTCGGGCGTGCCCACGTAGGCGAGGTACTGCGGAAACGTCATGCCGGCCGCGTAGCGCGCCGGCGTCACCACGCTCTTGCTGCGGTCCATTGGCTGCGCCCTCCTCAGAAGATGGCGATGGGATGCGCGGGCGCCCCGGTGCTGCCCAGGATGCGCAGCGGCGTGGCGGTGAAGAGGAACTCGTTGCGCCCCTCCTCCGCGCAGACCTTGGCGAGGCGCTCGGGATAGGTGTTGTCGACCAGGGCCAGGCCGAGGAACGGGATGGCGAGGTGCGCGCTCATGCCGAAGCCGGGATACCCGCTGGGCCGCTCGTCCATCATGTCCCAGGAAATGGCCGCGATGTCCTTCTCACGGAACCACTCGAGGCACGAGACGTGGAGGCCGGGGTGCGGGTCCACGCGGAACACGAAGTTGGGATGCGCGGCGAGGAACGCCTCGTTGCCGCTGCGCACCACCACCACGTCGCCGGGCTGGACCCGCACGCCCGCGCGCGCCGCCACCTCGTCCAGCTCCGTGGGCGTCACCGGCTTCCCGACCGTCACGTAGCCTTCCCTGCGGCCCGCCGCAACGTCCAGGAAAACACCCCGGGTCGTGATCCCGTCGAACAGCGCGTCGATGGGGCACCACGTCGCGCCGGCGGTGGTGAGGCTCTCCGCGAACGGCCGGCCGTTGTAGAGCTCGCCGTCCCAGGCCACGTGGCAGAGCGCGTCGATGTGGGTGATGGTGAACCCGTGATAGACGAGGTCAAAGCGGTCGAGCACCACGTCCACCCGCTCGCGCTTGCCCGGGAAGGTCACGTGGTACATGAGCACGGGCTGCGGCCCCATGTCCCGCGCGAGCGAGACGGTGCGGCCCTTCTTGATGAGGCTCTGGGCCTGCGCCTGCTTGGCCGGCGTGATCAGGTTCAACGTGCCCTTCTGGTCGTCGTGGCCCCAGCGGCCCCAGTTGTTCAGCTCCTTGAAATAGGCCTCGACACGATCCTGGGTCGGCAGCTTGATGTCGGCCATGGCGGCTCCTCGGTGAAGGTGGGCGACGTGGCAGCGGACGATGACGGAGCGACAGTAGCGGCCCCGCGCGCGCGCGTCAAGCGTGCTATAAGGGGACCCACGATGACTCGCGATCATCTCAAGACCCGCATCTTCGAGGCCATCGACCGCCGCGCTCCCGAGATCATCCGCATCGGTGAAACGATTCGGAAGAACCCCGAGCTGGGCTTCAAGGAAGTCAAGACGGCGCGCCTCGTCGAGGAGACCTTCCGGGCGCTGGGCCTGGCGCCGCGGCCCGGCCTCGCCTTCACCGGCGTGCGCGCGGACGTGTCGGGAGGCGCCGGCGCCGGACCCACGTTCGCGGTCCTCGGCGAGCTGGACGCCCTTCGCGTCACCGGCCATCCCGACGCGGATCCCCACAGCGGGGCCGCGCATGCCTGCGGTCACAACGCGCAGATCGCGGGGATGCTCGGCGCGGCCATGGGATTGCTCGACGCGAAGGCCTTCGCGCATCTCGCCGGGCGCGCGGTGTTCTTTGCGGTGCCCGCGGAGGAGGGCGGCGACCTCGAGTGGCGGGTGAGCCAGGTGCGCGCGGGGAAGCTCGAGCTGCTGGGCGGCAAAGCCGAGCTCCTGCGCCTCGGGCACTTCGACGACGTGGACCTCGCGATGATGATTCACCTCACCTCGCGCCCCGAGGACGGGAAGGCCTCGGTGCCGCTGTCCAACAACGGCCGCGTCGGCAAGCTCGCGCGCTACGTCGGCAAGGCCGCGCACGCGGGCGGCGCGCCGCACCTCGGAATCAACGCGCTCTACGCCGCCCAGCTCGGGCTCATGGCGATCAACTGCCTGCGCGAGACCTTCCGCGACGAGGACTCGATCCGCGTGCACCCGATCCTCACCGCGGGCGGCTCGCAGGTGAACGTCATCCCCGCCGAGGCGCGCATCGAGACGTACGTGCGCGGGCGGACGCTGCCCGCCATCCTCGACGCCAACGCCAAGGTCGACCGCGCCCTCCGCGCCGGCGCCCTCGCCCTCGGGGCCACCGTGGAGATCGATACCTTCCCGGGCTATCTCCCGCTCGAGTGCGACACCACGATGGCGCGCTACTTCCGGCAGTCGGTGGAGTCTCTCTGGGGGGCCGAGCACTTCACGCAGCTGGGTCACCGCGGCGGGTCCACCGACATGGGCGATTTGAGCCAGGTGATCCCCTGCCTGCACCCCTACCTCGGCGGCGCCGCCGGCACCGGCCACGCTGCGGACTACCGCATCGCCGATCCCGATCTGGCCTACGTGGGCCAGGCCAAGGCCCTCGCGAGCATGGTGGTGGACATGCTGGCGGACGGCGCGGCGGGCGCGCGCGAAGTCCTCGGCAAGGCCAAGCGTCCCCTCACCCGCGCCGGCTACCTGGACCTCCAGCGGACGATGGGCCGGCGCGAAGTCTACGAGGGGCGCTAGCAGTGCCGCTCGCGACGATTCCCCTCGGTGCGCTCACGAAGAAGGGCGTGGGCCTCAAGCGCCCGGAGGACGTCGTGGTCGCGCGCGACGGCCGCGTGTGGGCCTCGGACGAGGCGAGCGCCTGCGCCGAGATCATGGCCGACGGAACGCTCCGGCGGGTCGGCAAGGCGGGCGGTAAGCCCAACGGCATCAACATGGACCGCGAGGGCCGCATCGTCATCGCCAACTTCGCCATCGACACCTCCGACCCGGGAGCGCTGCAGCGTTTGGACACGCGCACCGGCCGCATCGAGTTCCTCTGCGCGGAGATCAACGGGAAAATGCTCAAGGCCTCGAACTATCCCCTCGTCGATCGCGCGGGCAACGTCTGGTGCAGCCACTCGACCTGGGATCGCGCGGGATCCAGCGCGGGCTCGGGCGATGGCTTCGTCTATCGTGTGCGGCCCGACGGCCAGGCCGAGGTGATGGCCGAGGGCTTTCACTTCACCAACGGCCTCGCCATGGACCCGGACGAGCGCCATCTCTACGTGTGCCAGACGGTGGGCTGCGACGTGGTGCGTCTCTCTCTCCGCGCCGACGGGACGCTGGGCCCGCGCGAGCGCTACGGTCCCCTCCTCGGGGGGCCGGCCATCGAGAACCCGAGCGTGGCGGAGCGCGGCACGCAAGGCGCCACCGACGGCTGCGCCTTCGACCAGGAGGGAAATCTCTGGGTGACGCTGGTGCGCGCCAACAAGGTCATCGCGATCACGCCCGCGGGCACCGTGCAGGTGATCATCGAGGATCCCACCGGCGACCTGATGGACTGGCCCACCAATGTGTCCTTCGGCGGGGCGGATCTCCGCGACCTCTACATCGGCAGCGTGCGCAAGGACTACGTGCTCCACACGCGGAGCCCCATCCCGGGCGCCCCGCTCGTGCATCAGCGGTAGCCCACGGAGGGTAGCCCGATGACCCCCTCGCGCCTCGCGCTGGCGACCGTCACGCTGCTGCTGGCCGTGCTCGCGGGGCGGCCGGCCGGAGCCCAGGTCCCCACCGACTGCGACTCGACGAAGATCACGGCGGCATTCGAGGGTTTCTTGCGTACGGGCAAGATGCCGCCGGCGCTCGGGCAGTGGCTGGTCGATCCCAAGGCCCAGACGGTCGAGCCCTATCGGGCATTCGACAATGTCTACTACGTGGGCGTGTGCTGGGTCTCGGCCTGGCTCATCACGACGAGCGACGGCGCCGTGCTGATCGATACCCTGCACGATCCGTTCGGCGATCTGCTCATCGCGAACATCCGCAAAGTCGGGGTGGATCCCGCGAGCATCAAGTACGTCCTCATGACCCATGGCCACTTCGATCACGTGGGGGGCGCCTACAAGGTCAAGTCCCTGACGAACGCGCGCTTCGCGATGACGGAGAAGGGCTGGGCCGAGGCGATGACGTCGGCCCAGGCCTCCCAGGGCACGCCCCGCCGGTGGACGATGATCGCCAAGGACCTCGTGGTGAAGGACGGCGACGTCATCACGGTGGGCGATACGACGTTCGGAGTGTACGAAACTCCTGGCCACACGTTCGGGACCGCCTCCTATTCCTTCCACGTCCGGGACGGCGCCGATTCGTACCATGCCTTCACCGTCGGCGGACTGGGGCTGAACGCCATACAGAGCTCGCAGCAGGTGGAAGCGTACATTGCCAGCGTGACGCGCATTGCCGAGCTCGTGCGGCAACCGACCGACCCGATCACCGTGCATCTGACCACGCACCCGTCCAGCAATGGGCTCACGGAGGCCGCTCAGCGACTCAAGTCCCGGCGACCGGGGGAGCCCCATCCCCTCGTGGACCCGGCGGGATTCACGAGCCAGCTCGAGATGCTGCGGAAGGACGCCGAGGAGCGGCTGGTCATCGAGAAGAACGCCGGGCGCTGACCGCGCCGGCGCCGTCCCCGTCCTACCGTTGCACCGCCGGCACCCACGCGGTGGTGCGGCCCGCCACCGTGGTGTACGTGATGCGCTCGCCGCGCGCGGTGCGCGCGTCGGCCTGCTTGCCCCAGCGGTAGTGAAAGAGCCAGCCGCGCGGGAAGTGGTCGCTGTCCGAGCGCGCGCCCACCGCTCGCCGCATGACCGCGCGGATCGTCACGCGGAGGCGCCGGGCCTCCGCCGCGCTGAGCATGTCGGCGCGGCGCGCGGGCGCGATGCGCGCCTGGTAGAGCACTTCGTCGGCGATCCAGTTCCCGACGCCGGCGGAGAAGCCCTGGTCGAGCAGCACCGCCTTGATGGGCGTCTTCCGCTCGCGGAGCGCGGCCACGAAGCGCGCGGGCGGCGGGACCTCGAGGAGCGCGTCCCAGCCGAGCAGGCTGATCGGCGGCTCGGAGGCAGGGTCCTCGCGCAGCCGAATGCGGCCGAGGCGCCGCCCATCGGTCATGACGAGCTCGCCCCCGTCGTCGAAGGTGAGGCGAAGCTTGGTGAAGCGCGGCGGCCAGTCCGCGAAGCGGTCCACGCTGCCGTGGGAGACGAGGCGCACGCCCCGCAGCACGGTGGACTGGAAGCCCCCCGCCATCCCGAAGTGGAACGTGGGCCAGGGCCGGCGGTCCAGCTCCATCCAGAGATGCTTGCCGCGCCGCCGCACCGCGAGCACGCGGCGCCCCTCGAGCGCGCGCACGAAGCGCGCGGGCGGGACGCCCTCGAACACGATGGGATCCTTCGCGCACGCCACCGCGACGATGCGGCGGCGCGCCGCGACCCGCTGGGCGATGACGCGGGCCGCGTCGACTTCGGGCAGCTCGGGCACTTACGGCTTGACGATGTCGAGCAGCTCGACCTCGAACACCAGGGTCGCGCCGGGCTTGATCCTGGGCGGGGCCCCCTGCTCACCGTAAGCGAGCGCGGGCGGGCATGTGAGGCGGCTCTTGCCGCCCACCTTCATCTTCTGAAGCCCCTCCGTCCAGCAGGGAATCACCCGGTTCAACGGAAACGTCGCGGGCTCTTTGCGCTCCACCGAGCTGTCGAACACGGTGCCGTCGGTGAGGGTGCCGTGATAGTGCACCTTCACGGTGTCGGTGGGCTTGGGCGAGGCGCCCGTGCCCGGCTTGATGGTCTGGACCACGAGCCCGGTGGGGCTGCGGGTCGCCCCCTGCTCTGACGCGGCCTTGGCGAGGTAGGCCTCACCCGACTTCTTCTCGGCGTCAGCGGAGGCCCCCACCCGCGCGGCGTGGAGCGCCTGCACCTTCGGCCCGTAGGCCTGCAGGTCCACCTTGTCCGGCGCCTTGCGCACGCCGTCGCCGATGCCGGCGAGCACGGTGGCGAGCTCCGCCTCGGTCAGGTTGAAGTTGGCGAGGCTTCGGCTCACCAGGAGCCCGAGGGCATAGAGGGTCTTGTCGTCCTCCGTCTTGAGCGAGGGGGCCTGCGCGAGCGCGGGCGCACCGCCGAGCAGGATGACGAGCGCGCACGCGATCGCAGTTCGCATCGCGAGCCTAGACCATACCCGGCATGAACGCGTCCCGGCCGCGCTGATACGTCGGCTGGCGCTGGGCGGGATTGCGGTTCACGAGAGGGCGGAAGTACATGGGATGGGTGAGGCACCGCACCTCGTGCTCGATGGTGGCGAGCGGCGCCTTGGTGTCGAGGTCCACGATCTCCTGGAAGCGGTACTGGATGTCGCTCGACTCCTCGGAGACGAGCCCGCGCTCCTTCAGCTTCGCGTGGGGGCCGGAGAAGTCGGCAATGTAGACGGCGATGTGATGGCCGTCGTAGGGCGCGATCTCTCCCGCCGTCTCCTGAAACACCAGCTCCTGCCGGAGCTGACCGATCTTGATGCGCGCCGCCGTTCCGCCACCGTTTCCGGTGATGACGGAGGGCGCGCCGAAGACCTCCTTGTAGAAGCGGGCGATCCCGGACGCCGTCCCCGGCCGCACCGGCACCTCGAAGCGCGCGATGCCGAGCGTCACGTCACCGAACTCGGGGGCGGGCGCGTAGCAGCGGAACCGATTCCCCCAGGGGCACGTCACCAGCACGTGCTTGTCCTCGTTGGCGAACGCGAACTTCGTGCCCTCGAGCTTGGGCTTCACTTCCTCCAGCCGCTCGCGAAGCGCGCCGAGGTGCGGCATCACGAGGTCGGTGTAGCCCGGATAGACGTTGGGCGCGCCGGTGGGCAGGTGGAACTGGGACTGCCCGGCGTTGGCCCACATGTTCTCCGTCCCGATCATGATGTAGGGATCGCGCGTGAGGCCGAGCCCCTGGATGTAGAAACGCGTGGCGAGCACCTGGTCGGGGACGCGCACGTTGACGTGCTCGAGGAACAGGATGTTGCCCACGTCCTGAGTGGTCCGGTCGAAGTGTCCGCCTCGCATGGATGTCTCCTCTCTTACGTGAGGACCGCGATCTTCTGCCGATCGATCAGCGCGAAGTCGATGGTGGCGCCTAGCCCGGGCCCGTTCATCGCATGCACGAGCCCCACGCGGTCCACTTCGATGTCGTCCACGAGCCCGTACTTCTGCGCTCCCGCCGGAAGCAGAACTTCGAAGAACTCTGTATTTCGGATCGCCATGATCACATGCAGGTTCGCCACGTTGTTGAGCGAGTTGCCGCCGTGGTGGACCTCGAAGTTCATGTGGAACGCCTCGGCAAGATGCGCCGACTTGACGAGCGGCGTGATGCCGCCCTTCACCGCGGGATCCCCGCGAAGATAGTCGGTGGCCCGCTCGGTAATCCACGGAGCCAGCGCGGTGAAGCCGCCCGGCGTGTACTCGGTGGCGAGGATGGGGATCTCGAGCTGCTGCTTGAGCTTCACGTAGTTGTAGAGATCGTCATCCGCGAGCGGGTCCTCGTACCAGTGAAAGCCCAGCTCCTCGATGGCCTTCCCCACCCGCAGCGCCTCCGGGTACTGGTAGGCCCACGTCGAGTCGAGCATCACGGTGTAGTCGTCCCCGACCGCCTTGCGCACCGCCCGGCAGACCTTGATGTCGGTATCGGGGTCGGTGGGCGGATGGATCTTGTACGCGCGCCAGCCCTCCGCCTTGAAGCGCGCAGCTTCCTCCGCGTACGCCTCGGGCGAGGACAGCACCGCCGAGCTCGCGTACGCCGCGATGCTGTCCCGATATGTCCCGAGCAGCCGGTGAATGGGCAGGCCCGCGACCTTGCCGGCGATGTCCCACAGGGCCACGTCCACCGCACCGATGGCGCGCAGCGTGGTGTTGCGGTGCCGGCTCCACAGCGCGTGCCAGAGCCGCTCGCGGTCCAGCGGGTCCTGGCCCATCACCAGGGGCTTCAAGTAGTGGATCAGCGACTCCGCGTCGAAGCGCGCGCCGCGCATGGCCGAGCCGAGGAAGGCGTGGCCGACCACGCCGTCATCCGTGCGCACGGCGAGGAGACCGAGCTCGCTCTTGCCCGCGAAGGTCCCGGTGTGGCGTCCGTACTGGGTGGCCGGGATGCCGCCCCAGCCGAACAGGGTGAGCGTGACATCGCTGATCTTCATCTCGGTGGGGCCCCTCCCCGGGCCCCAGGGTACACCAGAATGCTGCTAGACTACCCGCCATGACGCGGAGCCGTCTCGTCTACTCCACCGACGGAGGGCGCCTGCCGAGCGCGCCGTCCGCGCCGCGTCCCACGTCGCCCGCCGGCGGCCACCGTCCGCCCGACGACGGCATCGTGCGCATCACGCGCGACCGCGGCAACCGCGGCGGCAAGGTCGTCACGGCGATTCACGGCCTGCGCACGCGCGGCGCCGCCCTCGACGCGCTCGCCGCCGAGCTCAAGCGCTTCTGCGGCGCGGGCGGTACCGTGAGGGACGGCGTCATCGAGATCCAGGGCGATCATCGGGAGCGCGTCGCGGAGCGGCTGCGCGCCCTCGGACACACCGTCAAGCTCGCCGGAGGATAGAGTCATGGACTATCGCGTCATCTCCGCCGACTGCCACCTCGATCTGCCGTGGCTGCCGCCCGATCTCTTCACCAGCCAGGCCTCGGCGGCCATGCGCGACCGCATGCCCTTCGTGACCGACGGCCCCAAGGGTCCCATCTGGGTGTCGAAGAGGGGCAGCCAGTTCGGCTTGGTGAACGGGATGGGCTCGGCCGGCCGCGAGTACGTGCCCGGCGTCATCCATCGCTCGGACCGCATGGCGTCGACCGGGCTCTACGATGATGGCAAGCGCGGCATTCGCCGGCTGACGGATCCCGACCTTCGCCTGAAGGACCAGGCGCGCGACGGCGTGCAGGCCGAGGTCCTCTACGGCATCCTCGGCACGAGCGACCGTCTTCAGGATCCCGAGGCGGCGGTCGAGATGATGCGCATCTACAACGAGTGGCTCGCGGGCTTCTGCGCCACCCATCCCGACCGCTACGCGGGCCTCGCCTGCATTCCGAGCCTCTCCATCGAAGCCGCGGTCACCGAGATCGAGCGCGTGGCAAAACGTGGGATTGCGCGCGGCATCGAGATCGCGAACTCGCACGACATGCCGCGGCTCTGGGATCCCGTCTGGGAGCCGGTGTGGCGCGCCGCCGCCACCGCGGGGCTGCCCGTGCACTTCCACACCATCGGAGCCAAGCGGGCGGACTGGTCCATGATGCCCCCGCGCGTCCAGCGCGTGGCCTTCGCCACCCATATCACCGGCTTCCAGCTCCACATGGCCGACGTGCTCATGAGCGTGATCTTCGCCGGCGTGCTCGAGCGCTATCCCAATCTCAAGCTCGTCATCGGCGAGAGCGGCATCGGCTGGATTCCCTATGTCCTCGATCGCATGGACCTCGAGTGGGAAGACCAGTTCAAGGATCTCGAGCTGACCATGCGTCCCAGCGAGTACTGGCGCCGGCAGTGCAAGGCCACCTACCAGAGCGACCGCATCGGTGTGGCCCTGCTCGACGAGCTGGGGCCGGAGACCATCATGTGGGGCTCGGACTTCCCGCATCCGGACGGGGTGTGGCCCGACTCCCAGGAGTTCATCCAGAAGGAGCTCGGGCACCTGCGTGAGGACAACAGGCGGAAAATCGTGTGCGAGAACGCGGGCCGGCTCTACGGCTTCATCAACTGAGCGAGAGGAGCGAGCCATGAAGATCGGCGTCTGCATCTTCGCCACCGACTACGCGATCCGCATCGACGAGCTTGCGAAGGCCGCGGAGCAGCGCGGGTTCGAGTCCTTGTTCGTGCCCGAGCACACCCACATCCCCACGAGCCGGAAGACGCCCTTCCCCGCCGGCGGCCAGCTCCCGAACGAGTACTCGCACACCTACGACCCGTTCGTCTCCCTCATGATGGCGGCGGCGGTCACGACGAAGCTTCGTGTCGGCACCGGCATCTGCCTCATCATCGAGCGCGACACCATCGTCACCGCCAAGGAGGTTGCGAGCCTGGATGCGCTCTCCGGCGGGCGCTTCGAGCTCGGCATCGGCGGCGGCTGGAACGTGGAAGAGATGAACAATCACGGCACGGAGCACACGACGCGCTTCAAGAAGCTCCGCGAGCAGGTGCTCGCCATGAAGGAGATCTGGTCGAAGGACGAGGCGCAGTTCCACGGCGAGTTCGTCGACTTCGACCCCATCTGGTCCTGGCCCAAGCCCGCGCAGAAGCCAAACCCCCCGGTGCTCCTGGGCGGGGAGTCCGGCCACACGCTGCAGCGGGTGGTGGATTTCTGCGAGGGCTGGTTCCCGCGCGGCCGCTCGCCCGAGATGGTCGTCACTGGGATGAAGGATCTTCGCGAGCGCGCGTCTAAGGCAGGGCGCGACATGAAGACCATCTCCGTCTCGGTGTTCGGAGCGCGGCCGGACGAGGGCGACCTCGCGCGCTACCAGGAGGCCGGCGTAACCCGCGCCATCCTGCGGCTCCCCCCGGACGGGCCGGACGTGGTGCTGCCGCTCCTCGATCAGTGGGCCAAGTTCATCGGCAAGTAGCGCTATGGGTTAAGTTCCAGAAAGTCCTATTTTTCAGAACAGTAAGGGCATATTTTCCCTTGACGTGCCTCTCGGACTTACCTACAGTCCCCATCTGGGGCTAGCTGTCTAGGGTGGCCCGGGGGGAAACAGCGTTGGACCTTGCCTCGGCGTTCCTTTGGCGGGTTCATTGGCGGGTCCGATACTTGAGCATTCGGTACATAGGTTCTTTCCTCGCACTTCTTCTCCTCACCGCGACGCTCGCCGACGCGCAGCCGCTGGACGCGCACGGCCACATCGCGGCGGGACGCGCCGCCTACGCGCAAGGCGCCTTCGATCGCGCCATCGAGAGCTGGACGCTGGCCGCTGACACCGCCGAGCGGGCGGGCGATCGCGCGGCCCAGATCCAGGCGCTGGTCTACGTGGGCGAGGGCCAGGCCGCGCTGGGACGCTATGGGCAGGCCGCCGCCGCGCTGGATCGCGCGCTGAAGCTCGCGGACGCTTCCCCGGATCGCTCGAACGTGCCGTGGATCCTCTCGCGCCTCGGCAATGTCCTGATCGCCACCGGCCCCGCGGACGCCGCCGAGACCACGCTGCGTCGTGCGCTTCAGATGGCGCGCGAGGGCGGTGACGCGCCGCTCACCATTGCGGTGCTGAACGACCTGGGCAATTTCCTCACGATCCACCGGAAGAGCGCCGAAGCCGTCGCAGCCTACCAGGAAAGCGTGACCCTCGCCGAGCGGGCCGGCGACGCCGGGCAGGCCATGCGTGGCCGGGTCAACCTGGCCCGCGCCCAGCGCCTCGCCGGCGACGCCCGCGGGGCACGGCAATCTTTGGATACGGTGCTCGCCTCCGCCGAAGCTTTGCCCCCCTCCCGCGACGCCTCCCTCCTCCTCATCAGCGTGGGCGTGGGCTACCGGGAGCTACGCGCCGGCGGCCGCGACGCCGGCAACGAGCTGCTGCTGCGCGCCGGGCGGAGCTTGAGCCGGGCCAAGGACGTGGCCGAGCAGATCGGGGACCGGCGGACCAGCTCGTACGCCACGGGGTATCTTGGCGCCCTCTACGAGGACTCGGGGCGGTACCCGGAGGCGCTGCAGCTGACGCGCGAGGCGATGTTCGACGCCCAGCAGGCTCAGGCGCCCGAGTCGCTCTATCGGTGGCAGTGGCAGGTGGCGCGGGTGCATCGCAAGATGGGCGCGATCGACGACGCGCTCACCGCCTATCGGGCGGCCGTCCAGCAAGTCGCGGCGGTGCGGCCCGAGCTGACCGTGCGCTACGACGCCGCCACCACCTCTTTCCGCGAGTCCGTCGGCCCCCTCTTCTTCGAGCTGGTCGACCTCCTCCTCCGCCGGGCCGCCGATCAGAGCGACCCGCGGGCGCTCCTCGTCGAGGCGCGGGACATCGTGGAGTCCTTCAAGGTCGCCGAGCTGCGCGACTACTTCCGCGACGACTGCGTGGACATCGCGCTGTCACGGATCACCCCGCTCGACGTGGTGTCGCCCACCGCCGCCGTCGTCTACCCGATCGTCCTCCCCGACCGGGTCGAGATGCTCGTCACCCTGCCCGCGGGTCTCCGACGCTTCGTGGTCCCGGTCTCCGAGGCCCGGCTTACCCGGGAGGTGACGCAGTTCCGGCAGCTCCTCGAACGGCGGACCACCCGGCAATTCCTTCGTCCCTCGCGGCAGCTCTACGACTGGCTCATGCGCCCGCTGGAGGCGGAGCTGAGCGCCGCGAAGATCGACACCCTCGTCTTCGTCCCGGATGGCCCCCTCCGCACCATCCCGATGGCCGCGCTCCACGACGGTCAGCGGTTCCTGATCGCGAAGTACACGCTCGCCATCACCCCGAGTCTCAAGCTCACCGACCCGCGGCCGCTCGATCGCAAGCGCCTGCGCATCCTGGCGGTCGGGGTGACCGAGGCGGTCCAAGGCTTCGCCCCGCTTCCCGAGGTCGAGCACGAGATCGCCAACGTGCGGGAGGTGTTCGGCGGCACGACGCTCCTGAACGAGCAGTTCTCGGTCGCGCGCCTCGACGAGGAGCTGAAGCAGGGCGCGTATACCATCCTCCACGTCGCCTCGCACGGCGAGTTCGGGGGCGAGGTCGACAAGACCTTTCTCCTCGCCTTCGACGGCAAGGTGACGATGGACCGCCTCGACCGGCTGATCGGCGCGTTGAAGTACCGCGACGAGCCGCTCGAGCTCTTGACCCTCAGCGCGTGCGACACCGCCGAGGG
>DATJFY010000082.1:0-3549 GCA_035495415.1 Verrucomicrobiia bacterium | reverse complement strand
CATGTGTCGTGAAGGCCCCCCAGAGCGAGATGGCCAAGCCAGGTCTGGCGCGGGTGCTCGATAGCCTGCGCGGTGGACAGTGCCCGCCGCAGGGCGTCCTCCGCCTCCGGCCAGGCGCGCCGCGCGACGGCGCTCTCGCCCATGAGCCGCCAGCCCCAGCTCTCGTATTTCCGAGAGCGCGCCGCCGTCGACATCTCCAAGCTTAACTCGGCGTGGCGCCGGGCGCTGTCGGCGTCGCCACGCAGCAGAGCGAGCTGGCCCAGGCTCGCGTGGCAATGGGTGGCATAGCGCCACGTCATCCATTGGGAGGGTGGCGGATGCTGCACGGTGTGGAATGACTCGTCGAGAGCTTGGGAGGCGGCGGCAAGATCGCCTTGGGCCATGAATGCGTCCGCCTCGTTGTTGCGGATGAAGGTGCGCCGCTCCGCCCCGGTGCCGTGGCCGGCGCGCGAGGAGCGTCCCGTGGCCTCGTACGACTGCTCAGACAGCGCGATGCCCGCATCGAAGTCCCCGCAGTCGAGCCGCAAGAATCCGAGCGTATTGAGGAAGCGCGGGATAAGCGCGTCGTCACCGACCTTCTCGGCGAGGGCGAGGCCTTCGACGAGCGTGGCGAGCGCGCGGTCGTACTCCCCCTTCTCGTGGCAGGCCAGTCCCTGGTTCCAGAGGCAGCGGAGGAGGGGAATGACAAGCCGATGCTCGCGGGCGAGCCGGATGCCCTCCTCGCTGAGCGTCAGGCTGTCGTGATACTGACCCTGCCAACTGCGCCGGATCGACAGTACGTGTAGTACAAGTGCCTGGCGATTGGCGTCGCCCATGGTCCGTCCGATCTGCAGGGCGCGGCCGAGGTCGGCCTCGGCCACGTCGAGCCGGCCATTGAGCGCGTTCAGATAGCCGCGCGTGTAGAGACCCCCTCCCAGTGGCCCCTGCGCCCCCACCGTCTCCGCGATTTCGATCGCATCCCGCACGCGCTCGTGGGCCGCGGGGAAGTCCTCGAGCCACTGGAACGCGGTGGCCACTTGCACGAGCGCGCCCGCCTCCGCGGGGCGATCCTCGACACGCCGAGCGAGGGCGACGAGCCGCTCGGCCTCCTCGCGTGAGCGGACAAACTCGCCGAGCCCGAAAAAGAGGTCAGCCCGCGCGCTGTGAATGGCGATGAGGGTAGCCGCGGGCACCCGATCCTCCAGGCGGTTCGCTGCCACGAGGGCCTCGCCGTAGTGGGCCAGCGCCTGGCGCAGGCCGAAGGTCTCGGTGGCCTTCTCGGCGGCCTTGAGGAGATAGTCCAGCGCGCGCGGCCAATCTTCCGCCTTCGAGAAATGGTGGGCGAGCACCTCGTAGTGCTCAGCAAGCCTGTCCACGTACAGCTCCTCGACCGCCCGGCCCACGAGGGCATGCATCTCTCGGCGCCGCTGAACGAGAAGTGAGTCGTACGCGACATCCTGAGTCAGCGCGTGCTTGAACATGTAGGCGAGCTCGGGATAGATCCGGCGCTCGAGGATGAGCTCGAGAGCCGTGAGCTCGCGGAGAAACTCGTCACTGCGCTCACGAATCTCGGCAAGGCGGTCCACGAGGCGCTGCGTGAACTCGCGGCCGATCACCGCGGCGAGCTGAAGCGTTCGCTTGGGGGCCTCGGCGAGACGGTCGATGCGGGCGGCGATCACGTCATGAATCGTGCCGGGAATGGCGAGCGTGGTAAGGGGCTGCATGAGGACCAAGCGACTGCCATCCCGTCGCAGGACGCCGCTCTCCTGCAAGGACTTCACCAGCTCCTCGACATAGAACGGGTTCCCTTCGGCCTTGGCGCCGATTAACGTCCGCAGCGGGTCGGGGAGGCCGTCCGCGGCGAGGACAGCGGCGGCCATGCCCGCGCTATCTTCCGGCGACAGTGCAGCAGGCACCACCCGGGTGAAGTAGCTCCGCTCGCCGAAAGGATTCGCGTAGCCTGGACGGTAGGTGAAGACGAGCAGGACTCGCAGGGCGGGGATGCTGTCCACCAACGTCGCCAGGAACTGCTCGCTGGCGCTGTCGATCCAGTGCAGATCCTCGATCACGAGCACCTGCGGCCGGCGCTCGGCGGCACGGACGAGCAACCGCCGTACCGCCTCGAAGGTCTCGTTGCGCCGCTGGCGCGGGCTCATGGCCCGCACCTCCGCGTCGCCCGGGTCCATCGAGAGGAGCGCGCGGAGATACGGCGTGGTGGTCGCTGGATCCGCGCCGGTTGCCGCCACGCAGCTCCCGATCTTCGCGCCGATTGCCGCCTCGCCATCCGTTTCCTCGACGCCGAACCGGCGCCGCACGAGATCGATGAGGGGATGGAACGCCATGGCGCTGCCGAAGGACAGGCAGTGCCCCTCCTGCCACGTCGCGCGGTCGCTCACCTGCCGCCTGAGCTCGAGGAGGAGCCTCGACTTCCCGATGCCCGCCTCGCCGACGAGGAAGACGGCCTGGCCCTCGCCCGCGCAGGCCCGCTCGAAGGCGTCGAGGAGCACGCCGAGCTCGCGCTCCCGACCCACGAATGGGGTGAGACCGCGCTCGGATTCGACCTCGAGCCGCGTGCGGGTCTCGTGCTCACCGGTGACCTCCCACGCGCTCACCGGCTCGGCCTTGCCTTTGAGATGGAGGTCGCCGATCCGGCGCGTGTCGAAGTAGCCCTGGATTAGACGGTACGTAGCCTCGGAGATGGTGACCCGCCCGGGCTCCCCCATCTGCTGGAGCCGCGCCGCCACATTGGTGGTGTCGCCGACCGCCGTGTAGTCCATGCGCAGGTCGCCGCCGATGCTCCCTACCACGACGAGCCCGGTGTTGAGGCCCTGCCGGCCGCGGAACGTGATGCCGCGGGCGGCAAGCTCGGCCTGGAATCCGGCGAGGGCCCGCTCGATGCCCAGAGCGGCGCGCACAGCCCGGCGCGCGTGATCCTCGTGCGCGATGGGCGCGCCGAAGAGCGCCATGATGCCGTCGCCGAGGAACTGATTGACCGTGCCCTCGTTCCGGTGCACCTCGGCGAGCATGAGCTCGAAGGCCCGGCTCATCAGCCCGTGGACGTCCTCGGGATCGAGACGCTCCGACAGGGAGGTGAATCCCGACACGTCCACGAACAGCACGGTCACCTGCTTGCGCTCGCCCTGCAGGGCGCTGGCACTGGTGAGGATCTTCTCGGCGAGATGCTTCGGCGTGTAAGCGCGGGGCGACGCGAACGATCCCGGCGTCCCGGCGGCGGCCACGGCCGTCTCGAGCGAGGCGCCGCATTGCTGGCAGAAACGGTTGCCCGGGGGATTCGGTGACTGGCAGGCGGGGCAGCGCGCCTCGAGGGGCGCGCCGCACCCGCCGCAGAACCGGGCGGCGGCTGGGTTGTCCCGAGCGCAGCCCGCGCAGATCACGCGTACCTACTCGCGGTAGGAGGTGTCGGTGCGATCGAGTCGCCGAAGCAGCCCCGGCCACACCAGCGCGCCCTGCCCGCCGCGGGGGCGCTGCACCGCCGCCACGCGCGCGTAGCCCTCATCCATCACTTCCTTCGGCACGGGGATGAGCTCGCCGCCGCCCGACTGCGCGCGC
>DATJFY010000081.1:0-3477 GCA_035495415.1 Verrucomicrobiia bacterium | reverse complement strand
GCCAGGAGCACCTGGGCCGCATCGAGGAACGACCGGTAGATCAGATAGAGCAGCAGGAAGATCACCAGGAGCACCACGGGCACGACGATCTGAAGCCGCTGCTTGGCTCGCACCTCGTTCTCGTACTGCCCGCTCCATTCGATGTAGGAGCCCTTCGGCAGGGCCACGCGCTCGGCGACCATCTTCCGGGCCTCCTCCACGAAGCTCCCCACATCCCGTCCCCGCACGTTCAGGAGGACGGTGACGACCAAGAGGCCGTTTTCGCTTGCGATCATGGCGGGGCCGGCGACCGCCCGGATCGTTGCCACCTGCCCCAGCGGCACCTGGGTCCCGTTCGGCGATGCGACGAGGACGCTGCTGAGGGCCTCCGGGGTGCTCCGGAACCGGGACGCGTACCGGACGCGAACGGGGAACCGCTGCCGGCCCTCGATGGTCAGGGTCAGGTTGGTCTCGCCCACCGCGGTCTCGATCACGTCCTGGATGGCCCCCACGGAAATGCCATAGCGGGCCGCCGCCTCGCGGTTCACCCGAATATCCAGGTAGGGGGCCCCGGTGACCTGCTCGGGATACACGTCGACAGCGCCGGGGATCTGGCGCAGCACCTCGGCCACCGCCCGAGCGCGCTCCTCCAGCACCCGGAGTTCAGAGCCGAACACCTTGACACCAACCTCCGACCGGATGCCGGTCGTCAGCATGTTGATCCGGTTGATGATCGGCTGGGTCCAGATGTTCGAGACACCCGGCAGGGTGGTGGCGGCGTCCAGCTCGGCGATGATCCGTTCCCGGGTCATGCCCCGTCGCCACTGCGCCTCGGGCTTGAGACGCACGATCGCCTCGGTCATGTTGAGCGGCGCAGGATCCGTGGAGGTATCGGCCCGTGAGATCTTCGCGACCACCGACGCGACCTCGGGCACGGTCCGGATGGCCGCGTTCTGCATCTTCGTGATGGACGCCGATGGCGATGGCGATCCCGGCCAGCGACATGATGTTCGAGGTGATCCCGAGATACCGCATGAAGAGAAAGGCGGTCAGCACCGCCAGCGGGATCGGGATCGTCACGATGAGGACGGACCGGAGGTGCAGCAGGAAGACGACGTTCACGAGCGTCACGACCAGGGCTTCCTCGGTGAGGGCCCGCCGGAGGGTCTGGACCGCCCGCTCGATGAGCTGGGACCGATCGTAGAAGGGTACGATGCGGACGCCGGCGGGGAGGCCAGCCTCGAGCGCCGTGATCTTGTCCTTCACGCGGGCGATGACCTCGACGGTGCTGACCCCGTATCGGGCCACCACCACGCCGCCGACCGCCTCGTCACCCCCCTTGACCAGCGCGGATACCCGGAAGGCGTCGCCGACCTTGACCTCGGCCACCTGCCGAATGAAGATCGGGACCCCGTTCTCGGCGCCGATCACCACCTGCTCCAGATCGCCCGGGCTCTCGACCAACCCGAGGCCTCGGATCACCGACCAGGTCCCGCTCCCCTCGATCACGTTGCCCCCCACGTTGCGGTTGCTCCGCATGACGGCGTCGACGACAGCGGAGAGGGGGATCCTGAAGCCGCGGAGCCGGTTGGGATCGACGTCGATCTGGTACTGGCGCACCACGCCGCCCACGCTCGCCACCTCGGCGACTCCGGGAACCGCGTTCAGCTGATACCGGATGAACCAGTCCTGGATCGTCCGCAGCTCGCGGAGGGAGTGCCCCTTCCCCTCGACCGTGTACCAGAACACGTGGCCGACGCCCGTGGCGTCGGGGCCGAGCGTGGGCATGACGCCCGACGGCAGGGCCTTCGTCAGCAGGTTCAGCCGCTCGAGCACCCGGGACCGCGCGAAGTAGAGGTCGACGGAATCTTCGAAGATCACGTTGATCATCGAGAACCCGAAGGCGGACGACGAGCGCACGACCCGCACGCCCGGTAGGCCCTGGAGGCTGACCGTCAAGGGATAGGTCACCTGGTCCTCGACCTCCTGCGGCGAGCGACCCGGCCAGTCGGTGAACACGATCACCTGGTTGTCCGAGAGATCCGGGATGGCGTCGATTGGCGTCGTCAGCAGCGCCCAGTATCCCCAGCCCCCGAGCAGGAGAAAGCCGGCGATGACCAGCACCCGGTTCCGGAGCGACAGCTCGATCAACCGGTTGATCATCACCGGCCTGCCGCGGCGACCGGCCTGGCGGCCGGGCAATCGGTTCCTGGCGCAGACGTTCGATCACAACCCACACCAAGACCATCAGGCGCGCCACGGCCATCCTTCGTCGGCGACATGTCCGGCGACGTGCTCCCCGAAAACTCCGCCACGAGGTGGGTGAGGATTCGGCTTAGGATGCCCGCGGGGAGGGCCCCGCGATGCGTCGGAAACGGTTCACCGAAGAGCAGATCATCGGGATCCTGAAAGAGGCCGAGGCGGGCGGCAAGACGACCGAGCTCTGCCGCCGGCACGGGATCAGCGAGCAGACGTTCTACCGGTGGAAGGCCAAGTACGGCGGCCTTGAAGTCAATGAGGCTCGGCGGCTGCGGCAGCTCGAGCATGAGAATGGCCGGCTGAAGCGGCTGGTGGCGGAGCTCACGCTGGACAACCAGGCCTTGAAGGAGTTGGTCGGAAAAAAGGCCTGACGCCCGTGGCGCAGCGGATCGCGGTGCGGGCGATGCAGGCGAGCTTCGGGTTGAGTGAGCGCCGGGCCTGCGGGTTGGTGGGCGTGGACCGCTCCACGTGCCGCTACCAGGGGCGGCGCGCCGACTGGCCCGCGCTGCGCGAGCGGCTGCGCGGCCTGGCCGCCGAGCGCCGCCGCTTTGGCTATCGTCGGCTCCATGTCCTGCTCCGCCGAGAGGGCTATCGCGTAAATCTGAAGCGGGTCTACCGCCTGTATCGCGAGGAGGGGCTCGCCGTGCGGCGTCGCCGGCGTCGGCGCCGCGTCGCCCGCGGGACGCCGCTGGCGGTGCCGGCCCGGATCAACGAGCGCTGGTCGCTGGACTTCTTGCTCGACACCCTGGAGGATGGCCGCCGCGTGCGGCTCTTGGCCGTGGTGGATGACTTCACGCGGGCCTGCTTGGCCATCGAAGTGGACACCTCGATCGGCGGGCGCCGGGTCGTCGAGGTCCTCCAGCGACTCGTTGAGACGCGCGCGACGCCGGCGGTATTGATCACGGACAATGGGCCCGAGTTCATCGGCCGGGCGCTCGATGCGTGGGCCTACGCCCGCGGCATCCGGCTGCACTTCATCGACCCGGGCAAGCCGAATCAGAATGCCTACGTCGAGAGTTTCAACGGCCGATTCCGCGACGAGTGCTTGAACGAGCACTGGTTCCTCAGCCTGCCGCACGCGCGCCAGATCGTCGAGGCCTGGCGCGTGGACTACAATGCTGTCCGGCCCCACAGTTCCCTCGGCAACGTGTCCCCCACGGAGTTCGAGCAGTGCACTCGTGACCGGGCACCGAGCCCGATGCTCACCTCCTGACTGGAGGAGAGTCGGGGAGCACGTCG
>DATJFY010000080.1:0-101946 GCA_035495415.1 Verrucomicrobiia bacterium | reverse complement strand
GCGCGGTATAGTAGCCGGACCTGGAGGAGGTGCGATGGAACGGCAGGCCGGGCCAGTTGGGCAGGCTCTCGAGCGGGCGCGCGCGCTCGCGCCGCTGCTCGATCGCTGTGCGGAGGCCGTGGAGTCGGAGCGGCGCCTGGTCCCGGCCCTCCTGGACGGCCTGCACGAGGCGGGGCTATTCCGGCTGCTCTTGCCCCGCGTGCTCGACGGCGGCGAGGTCGACCCGATCACCTTCGTCGAGGTGGTGGAGGAGATCGCCATGACCGACGCAAGCGTGGCGTGGTGCCTCTGCCAGGCCGGCGGCTGTGCGATGACCGCGGCGTATCTCGGCCCGGAGGTCGCCCGCCATGTCTTCGAGGATCGACGCGCCGTCCTCGCCTGGGGCCCCGGCCCCGATGCCCGGGCAGTGGCGGTGGATGGCGGCTATCGCGTTACCGGCACGTGGTCCTTCGCCAGCGGCTGCCGACACGCGACCTGGCTGGGCGGCCACTGCCCCGTGGTCACGCCGGAGGGGCAGCCCCGCCGCCGCGCGGACGGACGGCGTGACGAGCGCACCATGCTCTTCCCCGCGGCCAGCGCCGAATTCGTCGACGTGTGGCACGTAAGCGGGCTGAGGGGCACGGGCTCGGACGCCTTCACAGTGACCGATCTCTTCGTGCCGCACGCGTACTCGGTGTCGCGCGACGATCCTGCGGAGCGCCGCCAGCCCGGTCCGCTCTACTGTTTCCCAGCCGGAAGTCTTTACGCGTCCGGCTTCGCCGGTGTGGCGATGGGGCTTGCCCGCGCCATGCTCGACGCGTTCGTGGAGCTGGCGCGGGACAAGACGCCGCGGGGCGGGCGGCGTACCCTGCGCGACAATCAGGTCGTGCAGTCCGAGGTCGCCCAGGCGGAGGCGCGTCTCCGCTCGGCGCGAATGTTCCTGCTGGGCTCGCTCAGCGAGATCTGGCAGGACGTCGGTCGCTCGGGCAGCCTCGCCCTCGACCAGCGCATGACGATACGCCTCGCCGCGACCTATGCGATCCATCAGGCCCGCGACGTGGCCGACCGCGTCTACGCCGCCGCGGGCTCGAGCGCCATCTTCACCGCCGGCGCCTTCGAGCGCCGCTTCCGCGACATCCACGCGGTGACCCAGCAGCTTCAGGGCCGCGCCTCGCACTTCGAGACGGTGGGCCAGTTCCTGCTCGGGCTCGAGCCCGACACGCAGTTCCTGTAACGTTCCCTGTCAGTCGCCGCCCACCCACCACCACTGGAAGATCAGCGCCTCGACCAGCGAGAGAATACCCAGCACCGCGTCGTTCAGAAGATAGAACGACAAGAACTCGCCGGAGATGCCGCGCCACGCCAGCACGAACGTGACCCCCAGGGCCATGTTCAGCACGGCGAACAGCATGAGCAGGCCCAGCGTCTCGAGGGTACGTGCGAGGGCGCGGCCCAGGCCGGCGGGGCGCAAGCGCAGCATCCGCCGGCCGATGATAAAGGCCGCCACCGACGTCGCGACGACCACGCCGGGCAGCAGGAGCTCTTGCGGGTCCATGTCCATGGTCACATCCAGCCGCGTAGGCGGTAGTACGCGTAGGCCGAAAGCTCGGTGCCGATATCACGGAGCAGCGACAGGCGCGACTCCGGGTCGCCGGGGCCGCTGGACGCGGAGGGCGCTCCGAGCACGGTGAAGCCGCGGCGCTGGAGCAGCGCGCGGGTCCTGGGCATGTCGATGGGATCGGCCACGAGGAGCACGCGTGCGACGCCGCGCGGTCGGAGCAGCCGCTCGAGCACCGCGGCTTCCTCGCGTGTGGTATTGGCGCCGTGCGCGGCCAGGATGTGGTCGCCGGGCACGCCCAGGCCCCGGGCGAGCCGGACGCGCGCATCGACCTCGCCCCCGTCCCCCGAGAAGACGATCAGGGGGGCCAGGCTTCTGCGGTAGAGGCCGATGGCACGGAGGGTCCGCCGCATCGAGCGATTCGTCAGCACCTCGTCCACGTCGGCGCCGCCGCGGCCCGGCACGATGATGGCCTCGGCCGGGGCGATCTGAGAAGGGCCCCCCATCCGAGCATTGACGACGTTGGCGAGCGGCGTGAACCCGCCCACCAGGATGATCGCGACGGTGACTCCGCCGATCGCGCGAAGCAGCCGCGCCCCCCAGCCGAGGCGCGCTAGCACGTCGCGCCGGCGCGCCCGAGCCGGATCGTGGCGTGCATGGCGAGATGATGCCCCGGCCTTCGCATCCTGGCAAGCGACGGTGCCTTGACGGTGCTGGTACCCTGACCGGGTCGAGACGATGGCGGACACGCACGGATGACCTCCTGCCCCCGCTGCGGCCACGCGGCCCAGCCTCATGCCCGCTTCTGCTCCGCATGCGGCGCGCCTCTGGTGGGAGCGCCCGATCCCGCGCGCTTCGGCGCGCCTCAGGCGTACACGCCCCCGCACCTGGCCGAGCGGATCCGCGGCTCGCGCGCACGGCTGGCCGGCGAGCGGAAGCAAGTCACCGTGCTCTTCGCCGATGTGCAGGGCTCGATGGAGCTGCTCGCGGACCGCGATCCCGAGGAGGCCGGTCGCATCCTCGACCAGGTGCTCGAGCAGATGATGGAGGCGGTGCACCGCTACGAGGGCACGGTGAACCAGGTGATGGGCGACGGGATCATGGCGCTGTTCGGCGCGCCGCTCGCCCACGAGGATCACGCGGTGCGCGCCTGCTACGCCGCGCTCCGCATGCAGGAGCGCATCGGCGCGCTCGGCGACGCCACCCGGCGCGCCGCCGGCGTGCCGTTGCAGATCCGCGTGGGCCTGAATGCCGGCGAGGTGATGGTTCGCTCGATCGAGAACGACCTCTCGATGACGTACACCGCGGTGGGGCCCACAGTGCACCTCGCCGCGCGCATGGAGCAGATGGCCAAGCCGGGCGCCATCCTCGCCACCGGGGACACCGTCGCGCTCGCCGCCGGCCGGGTGGCCACGCGCGCGCTCGGGGCGGTGCCGGTGCGTGGGCTACAGACCCCGGTGGAGATCCACGAGATCACGGGCAGCGCCACCGCGCAGTCCCGCGCGCAGGCCCTCGCCGCCCGCGGCCTCACGCCGTTCGTGGGGCGCGAGGCCGAGATCGAGCGCCTGCTCGCCATCGTCGATGCGGTGCGCGAGGGCCGCTCGCAGCTCGTCGCGGTGGTCGGCGAGGCGGGGGTGGGGAAATCGCGCCTCGTCGGTGAGCTCGCGCGGCAGGCCCGCGAGCGCGGCTGCCTCGTGCTGGAGGCGGCGGCGCTCTCGTACGGCCGCGCGGTGGGCCATCGCCCCGGGATCGAGCTCCAGCGCCGCTACTTCAAGATCGAGCCCGGGGACGCGCCGGAGACGGTGCGCCAGAAGCTGGCCCGCGAGATGCGCGACCTCGACCCCGCGCTCGAGAGCGATCTGCCCGCGCTGGAGTGGCTCCACGGGGTGGCGCAGCCGGGAAGCGCGTTTCTCGCCCTCGACGTGAGCACCCGGCGGTTGCGCTCCGTAGAAGCGCTGGTGCGTCTCGTGGAGCGCGTGGGGCGGCGGCAGCCGTTCGTGATGATCTTCGAGGACCTGCAGTGGATGGACTCCGAAGGACGCGAAGCGATGGACTACATCGCCGAGCGGCTGCCCCCGAGCACCCTGCTGCTCGGCAGCTACCGGCCCGAGCACCAGGACGGGTGGAGCCGGCGCCCCGGATACTCGCGCATTCGGCTCGAGCCGCTCCGTCCCGAAGGCGCGCACGCGCTGCTGCGCGGGCTCCTCGGGTCCGGCGATGAGACCGTGCAAATCGAGCGTCTGGTCGCCGAGCGGGCCCGCGGCAATCCGCTCTTCCTCGAGGAGTCGGTGCGAAGCCTCGTGGACGCGGGGGTGCTCACCGGCGCGCCGGGCGCCTACCGCGTGGCTCGTGCGGCGGGCACGCTGGAAGTGCCGGCAAGCGTCCGCGCCGTGCTCGCCGCGCGCATCGACCGGCTGCCCATCTCGGAGAAGCGCCTCTTGCAGGCGGCGTCGGTGATCGGGGAAGAGGTGCCGGTCACGCTGCTCGAGGCGGTGGCCGACGAGCCCGCCGACACCGTGCGCGAGGGCCTCGCCCAGCTCGGCCGCGCCGAGCTCTTGACCGAGGCTACGCTCTTCCCCGATCCGGTTTACGCGTTCCGGCATTCGCTCATCCACGACGTCGCCTATGCGAGCCTGCTCCACGAGAGCCGGCGAGCGCTGCATGCGCGCATCACCGACACGATCGAGCGGCTGTACAGCGACCGGCGCGGCGAGCAGGTGGAGCGCCTCGCCCACCACGCCTTCGCCGGCGAGCTGTGGCATCAAGCGGTGCGCTACTGTCGCGAGGCGGGCCGCGGCGGGCTCGCCCGCCTCGCCTGTCGCGAGGCGGTCGACTTCCTCCAGCGCGCCCTCGAAGCGGTCAGCCATCTCCCGGACAGTCCCGAGTCGCGGGCGCTCGCGGTGGATCTCGGCTTCGATCTCGAGGCCGCGCTGGTGCCGCTCGGCGCCCACGCGGAAGGGCTGGCGGTGCTGCGGTCGGCCGAGTCCATCGCCGCCCGCATGGGCGATGAGCGGCGGCTCGCCCGTGCGCTCGCGTACCGCACCACCATCCACTGGGAGATGGGCGAGTCCGACGCGGCGGTGGAGGCGGGCGAGCGCGCGGTGGCCATCGCCGCGCGCGTGGAGGATCTTGGTCTCCAAGTGGTGGGCCAGTACAGCATGGCGGGCGCGGTGCGGACGCTGGGCGACTTTCCGCGCGCGGTCACGCTGCTCCGACGCAGCCTGGCCCTCGCGACGGACGAGCGCCGGTACGAGACCTTCGGCCTGCCCGGGCTGGCCTCCGTGCTCGGCCGCAGCCATCTCGCGTGGAGCCTTGCCGAGCTGGGCGAGTTCGACGACGCGATCGGCGAGGCCGAGGAAGGCATCCGCATCGCGGAGGCGGCGGGCCACGGCTATAGCCTCGCCTATGGTTTGCTCGGCCTGGGCGGCGTACTCCTGCGTCGCGGCGCCATGACGGAGGCGGAGACCGTGCTCGCGCGCGGGCTGGCCCTCTGCGCGGAGGTGCCGGTCCTGTTCCCGCCGTTCGCGGGCGATCTCGCGGTGGTGCGCGCGCTCGAGGGCCGCATCGGGGAGTCAGTGGAGCTGGCGCGCCAGGCGGTGACGCGCGGCGAGCGCATGGGGCGGCTCGGGCGGCTCTCCCTGATCGTCACGCACCTGGGCGAGGTGCTGGTGATCGCGGGCCGCGCCGGCGAGGCGATGCCGCACGCGCGCCGCGCGCTGGCCCTCGCCGTCGAGCACAAGGAGCGCGGCAACCAGGTCTATGCGCGGCGCCTGCTCGCCCTCGCCGTCGGCGAGACGCCCGCCCCGGATCTTGCCGTCGCCCGTCAGCACGCCGCGGCGGCCCTGACCCTCGCGGAGACGCTCGGCATGCGGTCCCTGGCCGCGCGCACCCATCTGACGCTGGCGCGGCTCGCCCGCCGCGCGGAGGATGGCGACGCGGTCGCGCGTCATCGCGGCGCCGCCGTGGAGCTTCTCGAGGCCATGGGCATGCGCTACTGGCTGGAGCGTCTGGACCGCGATCGCGTGGGACCGGCCGGCGGCGTCTAGGCCGCCTCCTTCGGTGTTACCATCGGGGCTCGGGAGGAGCCCCATGGACGGCGCGATCGGGAGCATGGCAGAGGCCGCCCGCCTGGTGCGGGACGGTGATCGGATCACCTATGTCGGCTACATGCGCATGGAGCCGGCCGCCTTCTTCCACGAGCTGCTGCGGCAAGGGCGGCGCGCGCTTCGCATGGTGCTGGCGCCTTCCTCGGGCTGGGTGGTGGATCTCATGATCGGCGCGGACGCTCTCGCCGAGGTGGAGTTCTCCAGCCTGTCCTTCATGGAGTACGGCTTCGCCCCGAACTTCCGCCGCCGCGCCGAAGCGGGCCGCCTGCGCTACCGCGAGCATTCCTGACCCGCCATCATGAGCGCACTCCAGGCTGGAGTGATGAACGTCCCGTTCGTGCCGGTGCGCGGCCTCCTCGGCACCGACTACCTGACGGTGCGGCCGGACTTCCATGTCGTCCCCAATCCCTACGATCCGCAGGAGCCCATCGTGATCGTGCCTGCGGTCGCGCCCGACGTCGCGGTGTTCCACGGCTGGAAGGGTGACCGTCACGGCAACGTGGTGACGAGCGGCACGCTCGACGCCAAGCTCATCGCCCAGGCCTCCCGCCGCACCATCGCCACGGTGGAGGAGATCGTGGACGGCGATCTCACGCAGGAGCCGCACACCGGAGTCCTCGTGCCCGGCATCCACGTGAGCGCGGTGGTACACGCGCCCCGTGGTGCGCACCCCACGTCGTGCGAGGGGCGCTATCCGGTGGACGATCCGCACGTGCGCGAGTACGTCGAGGCCGCGCAGGACGACGACACCTTCGTCAAGTGGCTGGACCGGTACGTGTACGGCGTGCCCGACCACGCTGGCTATCTCGAGCGCGTCGGCCTGGCCGGCGCCGCGCGCTGAACGTGGGGGACGCGCCGGGGGCGAGCCGCGCCGAGGTGATGGCCGTCGCCATCGCCCGGCGGCTCCGGGACGGCGAGATCATCGCGGTGGGCTCGGTGTCGCCCATCCCCGCGAGCGCCTGTCTTCTTGCCAAGCGCGTGCACGCGCCGTCCGCGCGGCTCATCCTGCTGGGCAGCCGTGCCCACTTTCCCTTCAACGGCGGCGTGCAGGAGTTCTACAATTTCGCGGTGCGGGGGCGGCTCGACGTCTTCTTCGCGAGCGGGGCCCAGATCGATCAGCACGGTAACTTCAACCTGAGCGTGATCGGCGAGTACGAGCACCCCAGGGTTCGCCTCCCCGGCGGGCGTGCCAACGGCATCCTCGCCTTCGTGGCCAAGCGCCTGATCCTCTTTCGTACCGAGCATAGCCGGCGCGTGTTCGTGCCCAAGGTGGACTTCGTGACCGCGCCGGGCGTGCCGCCGGAGGGCGCCTATCGTCTCGGCGGACTGCACGCGGTAGTGACCGATCTCTGCGTGTTCGAGTTCCCCCCGGAGCGTGGGCGGCTCGAGCTCGCCAGCGTGCATCCCGGCGTCACGCTCTCGGACGTGGAGGCCAGGACCGGCTTCCCGCTCCACGCGCCGGCGCCCGTCCCGGAGACCGCGGAGCCGACCGCGGAGGAGCTCGCGCTCCTGCGCGGGCCGGTGCGCGACGAGCTCGGCGTGTTCTATCCGGAGTTCGTCAAGCAGCAGTCTTGACGCGGAGCGCCGAAATAGGCATAAGTATCGGGTTGCCCCAATCGCCCACACTCTGATTCGTCAGGGAGAGGAATACATGGATCAGCTGCGCGCATCGTTTCGCGCCGCCGCCCGGGTGGCCGTACCGCTCGTGCTCCTGGCGCTGCTCATCGCCTCCGTCCTGCCCGCCGACGCGGTCGCGCAGACGGCCCCGCCGGTGGCGGCCGCGGCGCCCGCGCCGTCCCACGGCGGAGGCGAGGCCAACATCCGCATCCCGGATCTGTCGCAGTCGCAGTTCCTCGGCGTGAACGGCCGCAGCTTGCTCCAGACCGGCCTCCTCGTGTGCGTGCTGGGTCTCATCTTCGGCCTCGTCATCTATTCCCAGCTCAAGAACCTCCCCGTGCACCAGTCGATGCGGGAGATCTCCGAGTTGATCTACGAGACCTGCAAGACCTACTTGATCACCCAGGGCAAGTTCATCCTCGTCCTGGAGGCTTTCATCGGGGTGATCATTGTCCTCTACTTCGGTCTGCTCCTGCACTTCGACGCGAGCAAGGTCATCATCATCCTGCTCTTCAGCCTCATCGGCATCGCAGGCAGTTACGGCGTGGCATGGTTTGGCATCCGCATCAACACGTTCGCCAACTCGCGCACCGCGTTCGCCAGCCTCGCGGGCAAGCCCTACCCGGTGTACGCCATCCCCCTCAAGGCCGGGATGAGCATCGGGATGCTCCTGATCTCGGTGGAGCTGTTCCTCATGCTGTGCATCCTCCTCTACATCCCGGGGGACTACGCGGGCTCCTGCTTCATCGGCTTCGCCATCGGCGAGTCGCTCGGCGCGGCCGCCCTCCGGATCGCCGGCGGCATCTTCACCAAGATCGCCGACATCGGCTCCGATCTGATGAAGATCGTCTTCAACATCAAGGAGGACGACGCCCGCAACCCCGGCGTCATCGCGGACTGCACCGGCGACAACGCGGGCGACTCGGTGGGCCCCAGCGCCGACGGCTTCGAGACCTACGGCGTCACCGGGGTGGCGCTGATCTCCTTCATCATCCTCGCGGTGAAGGACCCCGCGGTGCAGGTGCAGCTCCTCGTGTGGATCTTCCTCATGCGCGTGCTCATGATCGTAGCCTCGGGGGCCTCCTACCTCATCAACGAGACGATCTCGCGTGGCCGCTTCGCGAGCGCGACCAGGATGAACTTCGAGACGCCCCTCACCAGCCTGGTGTGGCTCACCTCGATCGTCTCGGTGGGCATGACGTACCTGGCCTCGTACCTGCTCATCCCCGGCCTCGGGGACGGCACGCTCTGGTGGAAGCTCTCCACCGTCATCACCTGCGGCACGCTCGCCGGCGCCATCATCCCGGAGCTGGTCAAGATCTTCACGTCGACCGAGTCCGCCCACGTGAAGGAGGTCGTGACCTCGGCGCGCGAGGGAGGCGCCTCGCTGAACATCCTGTCCGGCCTCGTGGCGGGTAACTTCAGCGCCTACTGGCTCGGGATCGTGATCGTCGGCCTGATGGGCATCGCCTATCTGGTCAGCACCATGGGCTTCGCCACCCTCATGCTCGCCCCCGCCGTCTTCGCCTTCGGCCTCGTCGCCTTCGGCTTCCTCGGCATGGGGCCGGTGACGATTGCCGTCGACTCCTACGGCCCCGTCACCGACAACGCGCAGTCCGTGTTCGAGCTGTCGGTGATCGAGACGCTGCCCGGCATCAAGGCGGCTCTCAAGCGAGAGCACAACATCGACGTGAACTTCGAGGCGGCCAAGCATCTCCTCGAGGAGAACGACGGCGCAGGCAACACGTTCAAGGCCACCGCCAAGCCGGTGCTGATCGGCACCGCGGTGGTGGGCGCCACGACCATGATCTTCTCGATCATCGTGGTGCTCACCCACGGACTCACCCAGAACCTGGACAAGCTCTCGCTCCTCCATCCGCCGTTCCTGCTCGGGCTCATCACCGGCGGCGCCGTCATCTACTGGTTTACCGGCGCCTCCACCCAGGCGGTGACCACCGGCGCCTACCGCGCGGTGGAGTTCATCAAGGCCAATATCAAACTGGAAGGCGCCACCAAGGCCTCGGTGACCGACAGCAAGAAGGTGGTGGAGATCTGCACGCAGTACGCCCAGAAGGGTATGTTCAACATCTTCCTCACCGTGTTCTTCTCCACGCTGGCCTTCGCATTCCTCGAGCCCTATTTCTTCATCGGCTACCTGATCTCGATCGCGCTGTTCGGCCTCTACCAGGCCATCTTCATGGCCAACGCGGGCGGCGCGTGGGACAACGCGAAGAAGATCGTCGAGGTCGAGCTGAAGGAGAAGGGCAGCCCGCTCCACGCCGCCACCGTGGTCGGCGACACCGTGGGCGACCCGTTCAAGGACACCTCGTCGGTAGCCATGAACCCCGTCATCAAGTTCACCACGCTGTTCGGCCTGCTCGCCGTCGAGCTGGCGGTGACCCTCACCGCGACGCAGGGCGGGGGGCTGACCGGTTTCCTCGCCTCCGTGTTCTTCGCCCTGTCGCTCGTGTTCGTCTGGCGCTCGTTCTACGGCATGCGCATCAAGGTGGCGGCTGCCTGATCCTGCCTCACCGAGCGTTCCGCCCTCATCCGCCCCCCCGTTGGGGGGCGGGAATTTCGCGCTTCGCCAATCCGCCGGGTCCTGGTTGACGTTTTATGGGTTGATGCTGGATCGGCATATCTGGAGCCAAACCGGCGGTCCGTGCGTTCTCCTCACCTCGACCCGGGATATCCTTCGCTGATCACGGTTCGCGGTCGTCGGCCCTGGTTCGCGTGAGGGGTAAGGACGCATGATCTTCGGGGTGCTCGACCAGTCGCCGATCCGCAGTGGCGGCACCCCCGCTGAGGCCATCCAGGAAACGCTGGTCCTCGCCGAGCACGCCGACCGGCTCGGCTACGCCCGCTACTGGCTCGCCGAGCATCACTCGAGCGGCGGGTTCGCGGGCGCCGCGCCCGAGGTCCTGATGGGCTTGCTCGCCGCGCGTACCTCGCGCATCCGCGTCGGCTCGGGGGGCGTGATGCTCCACGACGAGCTCCCCGACGGGCATCCCTACCGCGGCGTGCGCGCGATGCCTGCGGGGCCCACCGCGCCCCCCATCTGGATCCTGGGCTCGAGCAGCGACCGGGGCGGCGCTCGCCGCGCACTTCGGCACCGCGTTCTCCTGCGCGCACTTCATCAACGCGGTGGGCGGGGTGGACGCCACGCGCTTCGACCGGGAGAGCTTCCGTCCCTCCGTACGTCTCGCCGCGCCCCAGGCAAGCGTGGCGGTGTTCGCGCTCTGCGCGGACACGGAAGCCGAGGCGGAGCGGCTCGCACGGTGCCGCGACCTCTTCATCGTGCGGCTCTACACGGGCCGCTTCGGGCCGTTCCCTTCCGTGGACGAGGCGGAGGCCTACGAGTACTCCCCGCCCGAGCGCGCCATCGTCGCGGAAGCGCGGCGGCGCACGGTGGCGGGCACACCGGAGCAGGTCAAGGTACGGCTCGAGGCGCTGGCGGGCGAGTACGGCGTGGACGAGCTGGTGAACGTGACCATCACCCACGACTTCAAGGCGCGGCTGTGCTCCTACGAGCTGCTCGCGGAGGCGTTCGGCCTGGGGTGATGCCCGTTCCTCTGTGCCACCTCGCCCAGGGTGGTGGCGAGGTTCTGGCGGGCCGCGGTGAGGTGAGGATAGACCTCGAGGCAGCGGCGGAACATCGCGGCGGCCTCGCGCATCTGGCCCAGCGCCACGTGGCACAGCCCCTGACCCGAGAGCGCGCCGAAGTGCCGCGGCTTGCGGCGCACCGTCTCCTCGCAGTCGGCGATGGCCCCCGCGTAATCCTCGCTCAGATAGCGCACCGTTGCCCGCTTGTTCCACCCCTCGGCGAAGTCCGGGGCGATCTCGATGATCTGGGAGAACAGGTTCTCCGCGCGCGGGAAGTCCCGCGCCTCCATGGCCTCGACGCCCGCCTGGAAGAGGCGGTCCACCTCCGGAATGCCCGCGCGGCCCCAGATCTCCCAGAGCGCGGCGGCCGCCCGGGCCGCGCGCGCCGGATCGTCGCCGACGAGGTCGCGATAGGCCTCCTCCTCGGTCATGGACGTCCCACCGGCTGGCCCAGGAGCGCGCGGAGCGCGTCCAGGACCTGGCCGGCCAGCGCGGTCAGCCGCGCGCGTCCGCGCGCGCCGCCACCCAGGTCGTGCCCCGCGCCGTCGGCGACGAGCAGCCTGGTAGGGACGGGAATGCCGGCGCGGGCGGCCTCGAGCTCCGCGACCGTGCCGAAGCCGTCCCGCGTGCCGTGGACGAACACCGCCGGCGTGCGAAGGGCGCCGAAGTGCGCGGTCCGCGCTTCGCGAGGCTTCCTCGGCGGGTGCAGCGGATAGGAGAGGAGGAGCAGCGCGTCGGCCAGCCCTGGCGCCTCCGCCGCCAGCATCGAGGCTTGGCGGCCGCCGTAGGAGTGGCCGCCCAGCACGAGACGGCGAGGCGCGAGCGTGCGCAGCGCGGCGCCGGCGTTGCGGAGGCCGGCCCGGTCGCGCTCGCCGGCGCCGCGATGTGGGGGCCCGGTCGGCCGCTCCTGCCGGAAGGGCAGATCGCAGCGCAGCACCGTCCACCCCGCTCCGGCCAGGGCCTCGGCCATCGCGACGAGGATGGGCGAGTCCGCGTTGCTTCCCGCGCCGTGGGCGAGGAGGACCCCGTCACCCGAGGGCGGCGACGGCCGATGCAGCCAGCCGCGCACCGCGGGCCCGGGCGGGCACGGATCGGCGAATCGCGTGATGGAGGACACGGGACCCGATCTTGCTCCTGCCGAGGGAGTCAGGCAAGATGATCGGGCAGCCACCATCCGCCCCCCACTAGAGGAGATTCCCATGGCAGACGCCGTGATCGTCTCGACCGCGCGCACCCCGATCGGCAAGGCCTACCGCGGCGCCTTCAACAATACCCACGGGGCCACGCTCGCCGGTCACGTCATCGCCAGCGCGGTGGAGCGCGCGCGCATCGACCCGGCCGAGGTCGAGGACGTGATCATCGGCTGCGCGCTGCCCGAAGGCGCCACCGGCCAGAACATCGCGCGGCAGGCGGCCCTGCGGGCCGGACTGCCCGTCACCACCGCCGGCGTCACCGTGAATCGCTTCTGCTCGTCGGGCATGCAGGCGATCGCGATGGCCGCGCAGCGGGTGATCGTGGACCGGGTGCCCATCATGGCCGCAGGTGGCGTGGAGTCGATCAGCCTCGTGCAGAACGAGCACTTCAACAACTTCCGCATCCACGAGCCGTGGCTCGACGAGCACAAGCCCGAGGTCTACATGCCGATGATCGAGACCGCCGAGGTGGTGGCCAAGCGCTACTACATCACCCGAGAGACGCAGGATGAGTACGCGCTGGCCAGCCAGCAGCGCACCGCGGCCGGCCAGAAGGCCGGGCGCTTCGCCGCGGAGATCGTGCCGCTCAAGACGAAGAAGCTCGTCCAGGACAAGGCCACCGGCGAGACGCGCGAAGAAGAGGTCACCCTCGCCCAGGACGAGGGCAACCGTCCCGACACGAATCCTGCCGGCCTTGCCGCCCTCAAGCCGGTGATGGGCGAGAAGGGCTTCATCACCGCGGGCAACGCGAGCCAGCTCTCCGACGGCGCCTCCGCCTGCATCGTGATGGACGCCACGCTGGCCGAGCGGCGCAACCTCAAGCCGCTCGGCATTTTCCGCGGCTACACCGTGGCCGCCTGCGAGCCCGACGAGATGGGCATCGGGCCCGTGTTCGCGGTGCCGCGGCTCCTCGAGCGCTTCGGGCTCACGATCGACCAGATCGATCTCTGGGAGCTGAACGAGGCGTTCGCGGTGCAGGTCGTCTACTGCCGCGACCGGCTCGGCATCCCGATGGACCGGCTCAACGTGGACGGCGGCGCGATCGCGATCGGTCATCCCTACGGCATGTCCGGCGCGCGGATGGTCGGCCACGCGCTCATCGAGGGCAAGCGTCGGGGTGCGCGGTTCGTGGTCTGCACCATGTGCATCGGCGGCGGCATGGGGGCGGCGGGGCTGTTCGAGGTGGCCTGATGGAGGTCGGGCTCGCCGCGATCTTCCAGAATCCCGGAAAGGCGCGGGCCGACCTCGAAGTCTACCGTGGGGACCTGCGTCTCGCCGATCTCGCCGAGCCGCTGGGGTTTGACTCGGTGTGGGGGGTCGAGCACCACTTCACCGACTACACGATGTGCCCCGACGTGCTGCAGTTCCTCGCCTACATGGCGGGGCGCACTCAGCGCGTGCGGCTCGGCTCCATGGTGGTCGTGCTGCCCTGGCACGATCCTCTGCGCGTGGCCGAGGAAGTGTCGATGCTGGACAATCTGACCGGCGGTCGACTGATCCTCGGTCTCGGGCGGGGCGCGGGGAAGGTGGAGTTCGACGGCTTCCGACAGTCCATGGAAGACTCGCGCGCGCGCTTCGTGGAGAGCGCCCAGATGCTCCTCCGCGGGTTGGAGACGGGTGTCTGCGAGTACGAGGGGCGGTTCGTGACGCAGCCGCGCGTGGCCGTCCGGCCCGCTCCCTTCAAATCGTTCCGTGGGCGCACCTACGCCGCCGCGGTGTCGCCCGAATCCGCGCACATCATGGCCGAGCTCGGCGTCGGCATGCTGATCATCCCCCAGAAGCCGTGGCCGGAAGTGGCCAAGGAGCTCGACGAATATCGGGCGCTGTTCCGCACCGTCAACGGCGCCGAGCCGCCTCCGCCGATCTCGGCGGGCTGGACCTTCTGCGACGAGAGCGAGGAGCGCGCGCGCGACCTGGCCCTGCGCTACATCGGCGGCTACTTCCAGTCCGTGCTCGCGCACTACCGGTTCGCCGACGATCATCTCGCGAAGACGCGGGGCTACGAGTACTACGGCAAGATGACCGACAAGATCCACACCTACGGCGAGGACAAGATCATCGATTTCTTCGCGAACCTCCAGGTCTGGGGCACGCCGGAGCAGTGCTACGAGAGGATCCTGGACATCCAGCGCCGTACCGGCACCCGCCACTTCGTGGGCGTGTTCTCGTACGCGGGCATGCCGGTGGACGAGGCGGAGCGCAGCATGCGCCTCTTCGCCAGGCAGGTGATGCCGGAGCTGCAGCGGCAGGATGCGCCTGCCGAGCCGGTGGCGCGATGACCGCCGTGCGTCCCGAGGATCTGGCCGCGCTCATGGGCGGCGCCACGCCCCACGCCGCGCTCGACGTCCGCGAGCGCGCGACGTACGAGCGAGGCCACATCTACTGGAGCACCTCGCTGCCCCGCCGCTTGCTCGAGACGCGTCTGCCCGGGCTGGTGACCGCCAAGGCCACGCCCATCGTGCTCATCGACGAGGACGGCGCGGTGGCGGAGCTCGCGCGCCCGACTCTGGCCGCCATGGGCTACACCGACGTGCGCACGCTCCAAGGCGGCCTCGCCGCCTGGCGCGCGGCCGGCCGGCCCCTCGTGCAGGGCCTGAACGTCCCGAGCAAGGTGTTCGGGGAGCGGGCGCTGCACGAATGGAAGACGCCGCAGGTGACGTGCCCCGAGCTCGCCGAGCGCATCGCGCGAGGCGACGACATGGTCATCGTGGACTCGCGCACGCCCGAGGAGTATCACCGCGGCTGCATTCCCGGCTCGGTGAGCATGCCCGGCGGCGAGCTGGTGCTGCGCATCGGCGAGCTCGTGAAGCGGCCGGACCAGACGATCGTGGTGCACTGCGGCGGCCGCACGCGCTCGTACATCGGCGCGGAGTCGCTGCGGCGCATGGGGCTGCCGAATCCCATCATCGCCCTCGAGAACGGCACCATGGGCTGGTTGCTCGCCGGACTCGAGCTGGAGCGCGGCGCCGAACGGTGGGCGCCGCCCGTTACCTCCAAGGGTCGCACGGCGGCGGCGGAGGTGGCCAAGCGCGTGGCGCAGACGGACGGCCTGCGCGCGATCAACGCCGCCGAGCTCAAGGCCATGCAGGCGCGTCGCGATGCGGAGAATCTCTACTTGTTCGACGTGCGCACCGCCGAGGAGTACGCGGCCGGACACGTCGCGGGCGCGGTGTGGGCTCCAGGCGGTCAGGTGGTGCAGGCGATCGACGACTATCTCGCGGTGCGCGGCGCCCAGATGGTGTTCGTCTGTGACGACGGCAGCCGCGCCGCGCTGACCACCGCGTGGTACAAGCGCCTCGGCTTCCCGCGGATCGCGTTCCTCGAGGGCGGCCTGCCCGCATGGCAGGCCTCGGGCGGCGCAATGGAAACCGGGCACCCCGTGCCCGCGCCCTGGGGCCTCGAGGCCGCGCGCCGGGAGGCCGCGACGGTGGCACCGGGCGATCTCGGTGGCGCGCTCGTCGTCAGCGTCGACCCCAGCGACGTGTACGCCAAGGCGCATGTCCCGGGCGCGGCCTGGCTCTGCCGGAGCCGGCTCGAGCGGACGATCGGCGCCGTCGCGCCCGACCGGGGACAGGCGGTCGTGGTCACGTGCGCCGACGGCGTGGAGTCGACCTTCGCCGCGGTCACCCTGGCGCGACTCGGATACGGCAAGGCGTGCGTGCTCGCGGGCGGCGTGCGCGCGTGGCACGCGGCGGGGCGCCCGGTCGAGACCGGCGCCACACGCCTGGCCGACGAAGCGGATGACGTGGTGCAGAAGCCCTATGAGCGGGGGCGCGCGGCCATGGAGGCGTATCTCCGCTGGGAGGAGGCGCTCGACCACGAGGGCCGAAGCCCGCATACGCTGCTCCCCGGCACGCCTGCGACTCGATGAGCCCGGAGGCGTTTCCCCTCACCGTCAGCACCGAGTGGCTGGCCGCGCATCTCCGCGAGCCCGATCTCCGCGTGATCGACGCGACCAACTATCTGCCGCATCTCAAGCGCGACGCCCACGCCGAGTACCGGCAGGGGCACATCCCGGGGGCCGTCTTCTTCGCCATCGACGAGATCGCGGACACGTTCTCGCCGCTCCCCCACATGCTGCCCGCGCCGGAGGCCTTCGCGAAGGCGGCGGGCGCGCTGGGTATCGGATCGGGCGATCGCGTCATCGCGTACGGCGCCAAGGGAATGATCGCCTCGGCTCGCGCGTGGTGGATGTTCCGCGTGTTCGGTCACGACCGCGTGGCCGTGCTCGACGGCGGCCTGGCCAAGTGGCGGGCGGAGGGCCGGCCCCTCGAGGCGGGGGAGAAGGCCGCGCCCCCGCGACGCTTCACCGCGTCCTTCCGTGCTGAGCTGGTGCGCGATCTCGGCCAGATCCGCGCCAACGTGCAGAGCCCGCGCGAGCAGCTGGTGGACGCGCGCTCCGCCGGGCGCTTCGACGGCACCGAGCCCGAGCCGCGCGCGGGGCTGCGCGGCGGCCACATTCCCGGCAGCAAGAACCTGCCCTACAACCAGCTCTTCGCCCCCGACGACACGCTCCTGCCGCCGCCGATGCTGCGGAAGGCCTTCGGCGACGCGGGACTCTCCCTCGGGGAGCCGATCACCGCGACATGCGGCTCCGGAGTCAGCGCCTGCGTGCTCGCGCTCGGCCTGGCCGCCCTCGGCCGGCGGGACGTCGCGATCTACGACGGCTCGTGGTCCGAGTGGGGCGCGCGGGCGGACACGCCCATCGCCACCTGAGCCGGCCCTAGTAGTCCGGGTCCCACCGCATCGCCGCGACGGCCTCCGGGATGGCGCCGTCCGGAAGGTCACGCCCGACGCCGGCGTCGCGGGCCTCGCGCACCACTGCCTCCGCGATGCGTGACGACACTTCACGCAGCACGCCGATGGGCGGATAGAGGCTGCCCGCCTCAAGGTCCTCGGGGCGCACCTGCGCGGCGAGCGACTCGGCGGCGGCCCGGCACATGCCGTCCGTCACCGCGCGGGCTTGGGCCACCAGCGCGCCAAGCCCGAGCCCGGGAAAGACCAAGGCGTTGTTGCACTGGCCGATGCGCACGCTGCGGCCGGCGTGACGCACCGGCTCGAACGGGCTGCCCGTGGCCACCAGAGCCCGGCCGTCCGTCCAGCGCAGGAGGTCCTCCGGCGTCGCCTCCGACTGGCTGGTGGGGTTGGACAAGGGCAAGATGAGCGGCTGTTTGACCTGCGCCGCCATCGCGCGCACCGCGCCCTCGCTCAGCGCTCCGGGCTGGCCGCAGACGCCGATGAGCGTGGTAGGCGCGAGGCTCCGCACCACCGCCTCCAGGTCCCGCGCGTCCTCCACGCCGCATGCGCGGGCCAGCTCACGCGGCCACCCGAAGCGACGCTGATAGGCATCCACGCCGGGCATGTCGCGCACGAGGAAGCCGTCCACGTCCACGATGGCTACCGCGCGGGCCAGCTCATCGGGGCCCGCGCCCATCCTCGCGATGGCGTCGCGGATCTGGCGGGCGATGCCGATTCCCGCGGCGCCCCCGCCCAGGATCACCGCGCGTTGTTGCGCCAGCGGTGTGCCGGTGATCCGGCTTGCCGCGAGCATCCCGGCGAGCACGCAGGCTCCCGTGCCCTGGATGTCGTCGTTGAACGACGGCAGCGTCGCGCGGTAGCGGTCCAGCAGGTCCAGCGCGTTCTGCTTCTTGAAGTCCTCCCATTGGAGGACGGCCCGGGGGAAGCGGCGCCGCGCGGCGGTGACGAACTCGTTCACCAGCGCGTCGTACGCGGCGCCGCGGAGGCGCGGCCGGCGAAAGCCCAGGTAGAGCTCATCCTCGAGGAGGGCGGCGTTGTCCGTGCCCACGTCGAGGCTCACCGGCAGGGTGACGGCGGGGTCGATACCCGCGGCGGCGGTGTAGATGGTGAGCTTCCCTACGGGGATGCCCATGCCGCCCGCGCCCTGATCGCCCAGGCCGAGAATGCGCTCGTTGTCGGTGACCACGATGAGGCGCACGTCGTCCTGCGCCACGTTGCCCAGGATGGTGTGGATCCGCCCGCGATGCTCGGGCGTGATCCAGAGCCCGCGCGCGCGGCGAAAGATGTGGCTGAACTCCTGGCACGCCCGGCCCACGGTGGGTGTGTAGACGATGGGCAGGAGCTCCTCCAGGTGGTCGGCGAGCACGCGGTAGAAGAGGCGCTCGTTGCGGTCGTGGAGTGCGGCAAGACCGATGTGGCGCTCGAGGGCGTCCGGCTTGCGGACGATGTTGGCAAAGGCGCGCCGCGCCTGCTGCGCCATCGTGCTGACCGCGGCGGGAAGCAGGCCCTCCAGCCCCAGCGCGGCCCGCTCCTCCCGCGTGAACGCGGTGCTCTTGTTGCGCAGCGGATCGGCGAGGAGCTGCGCTCCTCGAACGGCCGCCGGAGCGGCCGCGGCCTCAGGCGCGGCGGGGGGTGGGGAGGACATAGGAGCCGAGGACCCGCAGGTAGTTCGCCCGCTCGAACGCTCCCGGATCGCGCACGGAGCGATGGCTCATACTGCCCTGCATTTGCCGGATGGACTCGTATTCGTGCGCCTCCATCCACGCCTCGAGGTCCTCGCGCACGCGGGCGAGGTGCCCCACCCCTTCCTCGAGGAGCGCGGAGGTCATCATGGCCACGCGCGCGCCCGCCATCATGGCCTTGAGCACGTCCGCGGCGGTGTGGACGCCGCCGGTGACCGCGAGGTCGGCCCGGATGCGGCCGTAGAGCACCGCCACCCAGTGCAGGCGCAGGAGCAGCTCGGAGGAGCGGCTCAGGGTGAGCGTCGGGACCACCTCCAGCCGCTCGAGGTCGAAGTCGGGCTGGTAGAAGCGGTTGAAGAGGACGAGGGCGTCCACGCCCGCCTCGTCGAGCCGCCGCGCGAAGTGGGCGATGGTGGTGAACGCGTGGCCGAGCTTCATGGCGACGGGGATGCGCGCTCTCGCTTTCACTGCGCGCGCGAGCTCCAGGTATTGCAGCTCCACCTCGGCGGCGCTGCGGCCGAGGTCCGTGGCCATGAAGTACACGTTCAGCTCCAGCGCCTGGGCTCCCGCGTCCTCCATGAGACGCGCATAGCGGATCCACCCGCCCGGCGACACGCCGTTGAGGCTCGCGATGACGGGGATGTCCACGGCGGCCCTGGCGCGACGCAGGTGCTCGAGGTAGGCGTCCGGGCCGATGTGATAACGCCCGAGGTCGGGGAAGTAGGAGACCGCCTCGGAGTAGCTCTCGGCGCCGTGGCTCAGATGATGGTCGAGGTGCTGGCTCTCGAGATCGATCTGCTCCTCGAAGAGCGAGGGCAGCACCACCGCGGCCGCGCCTGCGTCCTCCATGCGGCGGATCTCGTCGAGCTGCCCAGTGAGGGGCGACGAGGACGCGACCAGCGGGCTCTTCAGCGCGAGACCGAGGTAGGACACGGAGAGGTCAGGCATGGGAAGCCCCAGGGCGTGCCGCGAGGTATTCCAGCGTGCGCCACCGCTCGCGTACATCCGCCTCCGCCGCGGCCAGGAGCTGCGCGGCGGCATCGGGCTCGCGGTGGGCGAGCATCGTGTACCGTGTCTCGTTGTAGAGGTACTGACGGAGCGGGACGGAAGGCGCCTTCGAGTCGAGCTGCAGCGGATTGAGGCCCTGGGCGGCCAGCTCCGGGTGGTGGCGGAACAGCGGCCAGTGGCCGGAGAGCACCGCCGCCTTCTGCTGTTCGGCGCCGTGCCGCAGGTCGTAGCCGTGCGCGATGCAGGGGCTGTAGGCGATGACCAGCGCGGGACCGCGATAGGCCTCGGCCTCACGGAAGGCGCGCAGCGTCTGCGCATCCTGCGCTCCCATGGCCACCTGGGCGACGTACACGTTGCCGTAGCTCATGGCCATCAGCGCCAGGTCCTTCTTCCGCGTGCGCTTGCCGCCGGCGGCGAACTTGGCGACGGCGCCGCGCGGGGTGGACTTCGACATCTGGCCCCCGGTGTTCGAGTAGACCTCGGTGTCGAGCACCAGCACGTTCACGTCGCGGCCGGAGGCGAGCACGTGATCGAGCCCGCCGCCGCCGATGTCGTACGCCCAGCCGTCGCCGCCCACGATCCAGACCGTGGTGCGGACGAGCCCGTCGGCGATCGCATCGAGGGCGTGCGCCTCCGGTGACGCCAGCTCCGCCAGCCGCGCGCGCAGGCGGGCCACGCGCTCGCGCTGGGCTCGGATGCCCGCGTCGTCCCCCTGATCGGCGGCGAGCAGCTCGTCGGCGAGCGCGCCCAGCTGAGGTGCCAGGCTCCGCACCAGGACGCGCGCCGCCTCCGCGCGCTCGTCCAGCGCCAGCCGCATGCCCAGGCCGAACTCGGCATTGTCCTCGAACAGCGAGTTGGCCCAGCCGGGTCCGCGGCCCTCCCGGTTCGCCGCCCACGGGGTGGTGGGCTGGCTGCCACCGTAGATCGAGGAGCAGCCGGTGGCGTTGGCGACGAGGGCATGATCGCCCACGAGCTGGCTCATGAGCTTGAGATAGGGCGTCTCGCCGCACCCCGCGCACGCTCCCGAAAACTCGAAGAGAGGCTCGAGGAGCTGGAGATCCTTCACCTGCCCATGATTCAGCGCCTCGCGGTCCGGAGCGGGGAGGCCTTCGAAGAAGGCCCAGTTGGCCGCTTCCGCCTCCCGCCGGGGCGGCATTGGCGCCATGTTGATCGCGCGGTGGCGAACCTCGCTCTTGCTCTTGGCCGGGCAGACCTCCACGCAGAGCGCGCAGCCCGTGCAGTCCTCGGGCGAGACCTGCAGCGTGTAGCGGTGGCCGGCGAGCTCGCGCCAGCGCGCCGGGGCCGACTTGAAGCCGGGCGGAGCGCCAGTGAGGCGGTCCGGCGTGTACACGGTGGCCCGGATCACCGCGTGCGGGCACACCATCACGCATTTGCCGCACTGGATGCACAGGACGTCATCCCACACCGGGATCTCGGCGGCGATCCCCCGCTTCTCCCACTTCGCGGTGGCGCTCGGGTAGACGCCGTCGGCAGGGAACGCGCTCACCGGCAGCCGGTCGCCCTCGCCCGCGATGATGCGGGCGCTCACGCGCTGGACGAAGGCGGGGGCCTCGGCACCCACCGTCGCGCGGCGCTCGTCGGCGCTGGTGATGCGCGGCGGCACGACCACCTCGTGCAGGTGATCGAGCGTCGCGTCCACCGCCGCGAAGTTCTTCCGCACGACCGCCTCGCCGCGCTTGCCGTAGGTCTTCTCGATGGAGCGCTTGATCGCCGCCACCGCCTGCGCACGCGGCAGCACGCCACTGATGGCGAAAAAACAGGTCTGCATGACGGTGTTGACGCGGCCGCCCATGCCGGTCTCGCGCGCCACGCGATGGCCGTCGATCACGAAGACCCGCAGCCCCTTCTCGAGGATGGCCGCCTGGACCGGTCGAGGGAGATGGTCCCAGACGTCGGCCGCCCCCCATGGGCTGTCGAGGAGGAACGTGGCGCCTGGCTCGGCCGCGGCCAGAACATCGATTCGCTCGAGAAAGCCGAACTGGTGACAGGCCACGAAGCTCGCCCGCCCGATGAGGTAGCTCGAGCGGATGGGACGCGGCCCGAAGCGGAGGTGCGAGATGGTCATGGAGCCCGACTTCTTCGAGTCGTAGACGAAGTAGCCCTGGGCGTAGGCGTCCGTCTCCTCGCCGATGATCTTGATGGAGTTCTTGTTGGCGCCCACCGTGCCGTCGGCGCCGAGCCCGTAGAAGACGGCCCGCACCGTGTCGGGATCCTCCGTGTAGAAGGCGGGGTCCCAGTCGAGGGCCAGATGGGTGACGTCGTCGACGATACCCACCGTGAACCTCCGCCTCGGGGCCGGGCGCGCCAGCTCATCGAACACCGCCTTCACCATGGCGGGTGTGAACTCCTTCGAGCCGAGGCCATAGCGGCCGCCTATGAGGCGTGGCACCGGCCGCTCGGCGTCTGCGGCCTGGTGGAGGGCAGAGACCACATCGAGGTAGAGCGGCTCGCCGATGCTGCCCGGCTCCTTGGTGCGGTCGAGCACGGCGATGGCCCCCACGGTGGGCGGGAGCGCGGCGAGGAAGTGCTCGACCGAGAACGGTCGGTACAGGCGAACCTTGATGAGGCCGACCTTCTCTCCGTTGCGGGTGAGGCGCTCCACCGTCTCGTCGGCCGTCTCGGCGCCCGAGCCCATGCAGACGATCACGCGCTCGGCGTCCGGCGCGCCCACATAGTCGAAGAGGCGGTAGCGCCGGCCCGTGAGCCGGGCGAGCCGCTCGAACGCATCATCCACCACGTGCGGCAGCGCCAAGTAGAAGGGGTTGGAGGCCTCCCGCGCCTGGAAGTAGACGTCCGGGTTCTGGGCGGTGCCGCGGACGGTGGGCCGGTCCGGCGACAGCGCCCGCGCCCGGTGACGGCCGATCGCGTCGGGGTCCACCATGGCGCCGAGCACCTCGGCGCCGAGGAGCTCGATCTTCGCCACCTCGTGGGAGGTGCGGAAGCCGTCGAAGAAGTGGACGAAGGGTACGCGCGCCTCGAGGGTGGCGGCGTGGGCGACGAGGGCGAGGTCATGCGCCTCCTGCACCGATCCCGAGCACAGCAGCGCCCAGCCGGTGGCGCGCGTCGCCATCACGTCGCTGTGGTCGCCGAAGATGGACAGTGCCTGGGTGGCGAGCGCGCGCGCCGCAACGTGGATAACCGCGGGCGTGAGCTCACCCGCGATCTTGTACATGTTCGGGATCATGAGCAGCAGGCCCTGCGAGGCGGTGAACGTGGTGGCGAGCGCGCCGGCTTGAAGAGCCCCGTGCAGAGCGCCCGCCGCCCCGCCCTCGCTCTGCATCTCCACCACGGCGGGGACTTGGCCCCAAAGGTTCGTGCGCCCGCGGCTGGTCCACTCATCGCAGAGCTCGCCCATCGTGGACGAGGGGGTGATCGGATAGATCGCGATCACCTCGCTCAGTTGATGGGCCACGTGGGCCACCGCCTCGTTGCCGTCGAGCGTGACCCGTGGCCGATCCGTCATGCGCCGCATTACCCCCCGCGAGAATGGAGCTGCAAGGGGGCTGCCATGCGCGGCGTCCGACCGGCGCGGGCAAATGATGTGTCTATCACAGCACTTGGTGGCACCACGATGGCCGAGGCCTCCTGAGGCTCGGGCCTCGGGGTGAGGCACGCTCGCCCCTCTTGGGCGGCGGTGCCCCACCCGGCCTCGCCTCATCGTTGCCGTCGATGGGAATTCGCTCGCGGATTCCGGAGCTTGGCGAGTAGCCACCGGGACATGCGCGTGGCACCCGGCTTGCTCCCCTGCCTTGTCAGGGAAGCGGAGCGCGCACCGGATCCACACGCGAGCGGATCCACCAAGGAGGACGCACCATGCCGACCGAGACGCTCACCATCGTCGATAACCGGAACGGGAGGTCCTACGAGATCCCCATTCGGGCGGGCGCGATACGGGCCATGGATCTGCGCCAGATTCGCACGGGACCGGAGGACTTCGGACTGCTCTCTTACGATCCCGCCTTCATGAACACGGCCTCGACGGTCAGCCGCATCACCGAGATCGACGGCGACCGGGGGATCCTACGCTATCGCGGCTACCCGATCGAGGAGCTCGCCGAGCGCTCGAACTACCTCGAGACGGCGTATCTCCTGCTCCACGGTGACCTGCCGACCGTCGACGAGCTGGACGCCTGGGAGTACGAGGTCACCCATCACACCTGGGTCCACGAGAATCTGAAGAAATTCATGGACGGATTCCACCACGACGCGCACCCGATGGGCATGCTGGTCTCGGCCGTCGCGGCGCTGTCCACGTTCTACCCGGAGGCCAGGGACGGCGCGGACCCGGCGACACGGCACCGGCAGATCGTCCGGCTCATCGCCAAGATCCCGACGCTGGCCGCCTTCGCCTATCGGCACAGCCTGGGGATGCCGTACGCCTATCCCGACAATGCCCTCAGCTACACGGGCAACTTCCTCAACATGCTGTTCAAGACCACCGAGGTGCGCTACGAGCCCAATCCGGTGCTCGAGCGCGCGCTCGACGTGCTCTTCATCCTGCATGCCGACCACGAGCAGAACTGCTCGACCAACGCGGTGCGCAGCGTGGGCTCCTCGCAGGTGGATCCCTACTCCGCGGTCGCGGGTGGCGTCGCCGCCCTGTACGGTCCGCTCCACGGCGGGGCCAACGAGGCGGTGCTCCGCATGCTCCGCGAGATCGGCACCACCGCCCGGATCCCGGAGTTCATCCGCGATGTCAAGGCCGGCAAGGCCAAGCTCATGGGCTTCGGCCACCGCGTGTACAAGAACTTTGATCCGCGCGCCACCATCATCAAGCGCATGGCCGGCGAGGTCTTCGAGGTGAGCCAGCCGAGCCCCCTCCTGCCGGTGGCCCTCGAGCTGGAGCGGATCGCGCTTCAGGACGAGTACTTCGTCGCCCGCAAGCTCTACCCGAACGTGGACTTCTACTCGGGGCTCATCTACCAGGCCATGGGATTCCCCGTCGAGATGTTTCCCGTGCTGTTCGCCATCCCGCGGATGAGCGGATGGCTCGCCCAGTGGCAGGAGATGCGCGATGACCCGGAGCAGAAGATCGCGCGGCCCCGGCAGCTCTACCAGGGCGCGGCGAAGCGGGCCTACGTGGAGATGGGGCGGCGCAGCCCGGCGCCCCGGCCGGGCGGATGACGCCCGGCCCGATCTTCGCGGCGGCGCCACGTCGGATCTACTGGGAGGTGACGCGGGCCTGCGACCTGGCCTGCCGGCACTGCCGGGCCGAGGCCGCCCCGACGCCGGATCCCGATGAGCTGGGCCCGGCGGAGGGGCGGCGTCTCGTGCGCCGGCTCGCCGCGTTCGGGCATCCGACGCCGCACCTGATTCTCACGGGCGGTGATCCGCTCAAGCGGCCCGACCTGTTCGGTCTCATCGCCGCCGCGCGCGATGCAGGGCTCGGGGTGTCGGTGGCGCCCAGCGCCACCCCGCGGCTCACCGCCGCGGTGATCACGCAGCTGCGGGAGGCGGGCGTCGAGGCGATCTCCTTGAGCCTCGATGGCGCCGACCCGGCGCGGCATGACGCGCTCCGCGGCGTGCGCGGCTGCTTCGACCGCACCCTTCAGGCGGCGCGCGCGGCACGCGCGGCCGGGCTCCCGTTCCAGATCAACTCGCTCGTCTCGCGGCAGACCCTCGACGATCTGCCCGCGGTCTACGAGCTCGCGCGACGGTGCGGGGCCGCGCGGTGGAGCCTGTTCTTCCTCGTGGCGGTCGGGCGTGGCACCGTGCTCGATCCTATCTCTCCGGTCGAATGCGAGCAGCTCCTCGTGACCCTGGCCGGCCTTGCGGCGCGGCCGGGTCCCCCGGTAGTCACCACGACGGAGGCCCCGCACTTCCGGCGGGTCGTGTTCCAGCGCGGCGGCGGGGTGCCGCGCGCGCACGGATTGGGCATTCGCGACGGCAATGGGGTCATGTTCATCACCCACGCGGGCGAGGTCTACCCCTCGGGCTTCCTCGCCATGTCTGTGGGCTCGGTCCGCGAGGCCGACCCGGTCGCCCTCTACCGGGAGGCTCCGCTGTTCCAGACACTGCGCCGGCCGGATCTGTTCCGGGGTCGGTGTGGGCGCTGCGAGTTCCGCGGCGTGTGCGGCGGCTCGCGCGCTCGCGCGTTTGCCGCCACCGGCAGTCCCCTCGCGGAAGATCCCCTCTGCGCCTACGAGCCCGGGCGCGGCGCTCGCGCTAGTTGATCCGCTTCGTTCTCCCACTCCATTCTTTGTCGCGCAGCACAAATTTCTGGATCTTGCCCGTGGAGGTCTTGGGCAGGTCGCCGAACTCCACCGCCGCCGGCGCCTTGAAGTGGGCGATGTGCTGCTTGCAGAACTCGATGATCTCGATCTCGGTGGCGGCGGCGCCGATCTTGAGCGTCACGAAGGCCTTCGGGCGCTCGCCCCATTTCTCGTCGGGAATGGCGACGACGGCGCACTCGAGCACGGCGGGATGCCGCGCCACCGTTTGCTCCACCTCGATGGTGGAGATGTTCTCGCCGCCCGAGATGATGATGTCCTTCTTGCGGTCCCGCAGCTCGATGTAGCCGTCCGGGTGCCACACCCCGATGTCGCCGGAGTGGAACCAGCCGCCCCGGAAGGACTCGGCGGTCGCCTCGGGGTTGTCGAAGTAGCCCTTGGCCACGTTGTTGCCCACCATGATGACCTCGCCCAGGGTTTCGCCGTCACGCGGCACGTCGCGCATCGTCTCGTCCACCACGCGCACGAGGTCGAAGATCGCGTAGCCCTGGCCCTGGCGCGCCGCGCGCTGCGCCTGCTCGTCCTTCGGCAGCGCGTCCCACTCCGGATGCCACTCGCACACGGTGTGCGGGCCGTAGGTCTCGGTGAGACCGTACACGTGGACGGGGCGGAAGTTCAGCTCCTTGAGCTTGCCGAGCAGGGTGGGGGAGGGCGGCGCGCCGGCCACCGTCACCGTGACGGGCCGGTCGAGCCGATGCGCCTTCGGGTGGTTCACCACGCCGATCTGCACGGTGGGAGCGCCGCAATAGTGGGTCACGCCCTCCGACTCGAGGAGCTCCCAGATGCGGGCGGGCTCCACCCGGCGAAGACAGATGTGGGTCCCCCCCACCGTGGTCACGCCCCAGGTGAAGCACCAGCCGTTACAGTGAAACATGGGCAGCGTCCAGAGATAGCGCGTGTCGAAGCCCATGCCCGCCTCGAGCACCTCGCCCACCGCGTTCACCCACGCGCCGCGATGGCTGTACATCACGCCCTTCGGACGCCCGGTGGTGCCCGACGTGTAGTTGATCGCGATCGTCTCCTCCTCGTCGTCGAGCCAGTTCTCGACCGGCTCGGGGGAGCCGCCGGCGAGGAAATCCTCGTACGGGTCGCCGGGCGCGCCGGTGTCGTCCACTCGGATCACACGCAGACCGGAGAGGTCGAGCGGCTTCACCACCGATTCGAACTCGGCGTCGACGAACAGGAACTTCGAGCCGGAGTGCTTGAGGATGTAGCCGATCTCGTCGGTGGAGAGGCGGATGTTGATCGCCACGAGGACGCCGCCCCCCGCGGGCACGCCGTAATGGGCTTCGAGCATGGCGGGAATGTTCGGGCAGATGAAGGCCACGCGGTCGTGCTTCCCCATCCCGGCCGCGCGCAGCGCGGAGGCGAGGCGGCTCACGCGCTCGGAGAACTGGCGGTAATTGTAGCGCCGGGCGCCGTGCACCACCGCGACTTTGTCGGGGAACACGTAGGCGCTGCGCTCGAGGAAGCTCACGGGGGTGAGCTCGGTGCGATAGACCTTGTGGTGCTTCATGTCTCGGAGCCTCCGGGCATGGGGCGGGTTCGGGCGATTGGCCCGCCCAAGTTTATCATCGGCGTGCTAGGGTGCCGAGGTGACCTTCGCCCTCGCCGCCGGCGCCGCCATCGTCGCGGCGGCGAGCTTCGTGCAGGGGCTGGCCGGATTCGGCATCGGCCTGGTGGCCCTCGCCTTTCTCCCGTTCGTGATCGCGCCCCTGGACGCCATCGTGCTGACCACGCTCTACGCCACGCTCTTCTGCGGCGTCATCTTCATCCCGCTCCGGCGCGACTTCCTGCCGAGCGGAGTGGATGCGCTCGTCGTCGGCAGCGTGCTCGGCACCCCGCTCGGCGTGTGGGTGCTCGCCTCCGTGTCCGCCACGATGCTCGCGCGGCTGATCGGCTCCGTGCTCGTGCTGATCGTCGCGCTCGAGTGGAGCGGCCGGAGCCCGCGGCGGCTGCCCGGGCGCGCATGGGGCTTCGCCGCGGGCGTGCTTTCCGGCGCGGTGGGCGGGGCAGTGGGGACGCCCGGACCGCCCGCCATCGTGTACATGGCCGCCCAGGGATGGAGCGCGCGGACGATCAAGGCCAATCTCCAGGCCTTTCTCGTGGTGAATCAGCTCGTCATCCTCGTGGGCTACTGGTGGGCCGGCCTCCTCACCCGAGAGGTTGGGCGCCTGGCCGCGGTCTTTGCCGTTCCCGCCGTCACCGGCCTGCTGGCCGGGATGCGATTGTTCAACGTGGTGGACGCGGTCCGCTTTCGTCGGGTGGTGTTCGCGATCCTGCTCGCCTCGGGCGTGGCGCTCCTCCTGCGGGGCTGATATCGTGTCGCTCGTGGAGCATCGCTTCGCGGACAAGGTGATGGTGATCACGGGGGCGGCGGGCGGGATCGGCCGCGCCGCGGCGGCGCGCTTCGCCGCGGAGGGCGCGCGGGTAGTCCTGGTGGACGTCAACGCGGGGGGTCTCGCCGAGTCGCTCGCCGCGGTGGAGAAGGCGGGCGGGCAGGGCCTCATCGTCGAGGCCGATGTGACGCGGATCGGCGAGGTGCAGCGCTACGTCGGGGCCGCGGTGGACCGCTGGGGCGGGATCGACGGGTTCTTCAACAATGCGGGCATTCTCGGAGTGGTGAGCCCGCTCGTGGACTATCCGGAATCCACGTTCGACCGCGTCATCGCGGTGAACGTCAAGAGCGTGTGGCTCGGGCTCAAGGTCGTCGCGCCCGCCATGATCGCGCGGGGAGGCGGCGTCATCGTGAATACCGCTTCGGTGGCGGGGCTGCGCGGCTCGCCGAACCTCGTCGCCTATACCGCGAGCAAGCACGCGGTCATCGGGCTCACGCGAACCGCCTCCATCGAGCTCGCGCGCCACGGCGTGCGCGTGAACGCGGTGTGCCCGGCGCCCATCGAGACCGCGATGGTCGATCAGCTCGAGGGCGGCTTCAGCCCGCGCGACCCGCGCATCACCCGCGACCGGCTCGCCGCGACCATTCCCATGCGGCGCTACGGCAAGCCCGACGAGGTGGCCTCGCTCGTGGCCTACCTCATGAGCCCCGAGGCCTCCTACATCAACGGGGGCATCTACACGGTGGACGGCGGCGCGATGTCGTGAGACCTCCGGGCCGCCTCACGCTGCTCGCCTTCCTGCTCTTCGTCCCGCTCGCGCTTGCGGCGGCGCGGCCGGCCGGCGCCGACGACGCGCTGTGGGTCCTGCTCAAGAGTGGCCGTCAGGTCGTCCTCGTGCGCCATGGCGTGACCACCGCAGGAGTGGGCGACCCGCCGGGCTTCACGCTGAACGACTGCGCCACGCAGCGCAATCTCACCGAGGCGGGGCGGGCGGACGCGCGGCGCCTGGGTGACGCGTTCCGTAGCCACGGCGTGCCGGTGGGGCGCGTGCTGTCGAGCCCGTGGTGCCGCTGCCTGGAGACCGCCCGGCTCGCCTTCGGGGCCGACGCCGAGGTCTCGAGGCCGCTCTCCAACCTCTATGGGCGCTCGGAGGCCTCCGCTCGGCAGGTGCGCGAGATGGAGACGCTGATCTCGACCTGGCGGCCCGAGGGCGCGGGAGGCAACCTCGTGATGGTCTCGCACGGCTCCACCATCCTCGCGCTCACCGGCATCAGCGTCGCGCCGGCGGAGATGGTGGTGTTGACGCCGCGCGAGGGCGAGCGCTTCAAGATCGCCGGACGCTTGACCGCGCGCTGATCCCCGCGGCTAGCGGGGCAGGCGCGGCGCCTCGGCGCACGTCCGCTCGACTTCCTCGACGGTCTTGGGGGTGCCGGCGGTGAGGTTCTCGTTGCCCTCCGCCGTGATGAGGATGTCGTCCTCGATGCGCACGCCGATCCCGCGGAGCTCGCGGGGGATCGGATGCACGATCTTCTCGGCGCGCGCCTTCTCCTCCTCCTCGAGCTTGCGCGCGGCGCCCACCCCGAGGCGATAGCGGCGCTCCCACATCTCTTCTTCGCTGTACTCGCGGCGGTAGAGGGTGACGGACTCGCGCTCGGGATCGATGTAGAGGCCGGGCTCCACCGTCACCACCATGCCGGGCTCCAGCGCCCGCGACTGACGACGCACGCGGTAGTCGCCCACGTCGTGCACGTCCATGCCCAGCCAGTGGCCGGTGCCGTGCATGTAGAACTCGCGGTAGTGGTGCATGGCGAGCGAGTCCTCCACGCCGCGCGGGAGCAGACCCACCGCCACCAGGCCTTCGGTCAGCACGCGGCGCGCCGCCTCGTGCATCGCCTCGTAGCGCGCGCCGGGCCGCGCCGCCGCGATGGCGGCCAATTGCGCGTCGAGCACGATCTGATAGATCTTCCGCTGCGGCGCGGAGAACCGGCCGTTCACCGGGAAGGTGCGGGTGATGTCGGAGGCGTGGTAGCCCCACTCGCAGCCGGCGTCGATGAGGAGGAGGTCGCCGTCCTCCATGCGCCGCCGGTTGTCGTTGTAGTGGAGGATGCAGGCGTTGGGGCCGGAGGCCACGATGGACGGGTACGCGTTGCGCGGGGAACCCCCCTTGCGGAACACGAACTCGATGGCCGCTTGCACCTCGTACTCGTGCTGGCCGGGGCGGGCGAAGCGCATGGCCTCGATGTGGGCGTCGCGGCTGATCTCGCACGCGCGACGCTGGCGCGCCAGCTCCTCGGGCGCCCGGCGGAGCCGCATCTCGTGGAGGAGCGGCCCCGGATCGTCGATGCGGCTCGGGGTGACGAAGCCCCGCACGCGCACGCCGCGCAGCTCGTTGACGAGCCGGATGACACGCGCGTCGTAGTGCGGATTGCCCAGGCGGTACACGAGGCCCGACCGATCCACCGCGTATTCGCGCAGGCGCGCCTCGAGCTCGTCGATGGTGTAGGCGGCGTCCGCGCCGTAGGTGGCGATGGCGCCCTCCACGCCGGCGCGCCGCCCGGTCCAGATCTCCAGCTCGCGGTCGCGCGGCCGCACGAAGAGGACGAACCGCTCCTTGGCGTGCGCGGGATTGAACACCGCCACGGCGTCGGGCTCGTCGAAGCCGGTGAGGAAATAGAAGTCAGAGTCCTGCCGGAACTCGAAGTCGGTGTCGGCGTTGCGGGCGGCCTCACGGCCGGCGGGGATGATCGCGAGCGATTCGCCGAGCGCCTCCGCGAAGCGCCGCCGCCGCTCGACGAAGGGAGCGAGGTCGAAAGCCATGCGCGTAGCGTACCATGTTGACAGTTCCGCGTGATTGCGGAACAATCCCGTCCGCCTCCACAGGACGCTTCGAAAGGACGGATCATGCGCACCACGACCCGACTCCGCCAGCTCCTCGCCGCGCCCGGCCTCATCGTCGCGCCCGGCGCCTACGACGGCTTCTCCGCCCGCCTCATCGAGGCGGCGGGCTTCTCCGTCGTGTACATGACGGGCGCGGGCACCGCCGCGTCGCACCTGGGCCAGCCCGACCTCGGCCTCGCCACCCTCACCGAGATGACGAATCATGCCTCCCACCTCGCCAGCGCGGTATCCCTCCCCGTGATCGCGGACGCGGACACCGGCTACGGCAATGCGCTCAACGCGGTGCGCACGGTACGCGAGTACGAGAAGGCGGGCGTGGCCGGCCTCCACATGGAGGACCAGGTGGCGCCCAAGAAGTGCGGACACATCGCCGGCAAGCAGGTGGTGCCCACCAAAGAGTTCGCGGAGAAGATCCGCGCCGCCTCGGAGCACCGCACCGACCCCGACTTCGTCATTATCGCGCGCACCGATGCCCGCGCGGTGACGTCGCTCGAAGACGCCATCGACCGCGGCAACCGCTACGCGGAGGCGGGCGCGGACGTGATCTTCGTGGAGGCGCCCCAGACCCTGGAGGAGATCCATCGCGTGGCGCGCGAGGTGAAGGCGCCGCTGCTCGCCAACATGGTGCAGGGGGGCAAGACCCCGCGGGTGCCCACCGACGAGCTCGAGCGGCTCGGGTTCAAGATCGCGATCTTCCCCGCGGTGTGCATGGCGGCGGCCGTCCCCGCCATCGAGCGGGCACTCGGCCTCCTCAAGGAGCGCGGCACCGACTGGCACGAGGGGCCGGTGCTCTCCCCGATGGACATCTTCAGAAAAGTGGGCTTCGACTGGTGGCACGCCGTCGAGGAGAAGTACACCGGGGCGTGAGCCGGTCCGTGTCCGCCGCCCCGCGCACGCTGTTCGAGAAGATCTGGAGCCGGCACGTCGTCACCGAGGGCGGGGGCGGCATGAGCCTCCTCTACATCGACCGGCTCCTCATGCACGACGGCGCCGTGCACACCTTCGACCGTCTCCGGAAGGCGGGCCGGACGATCCGCCGGCCGGAGGCCATCGCCGCCACCGCCGACCACTACGTCCCCACCGCGACCGGCCCGGGCGGCGGCATCGCGGAGCCGGCGATCCGCGGCATGGTCACCGAGATGGCGCGCCACACGGGGGAGCTTCGTATCCCGTACTTCGGGCCCGGTGACGCACGGCAGGGGATCGTGCACGTGATGGGGCCCGAGCAGGGCTTCACCCTGCCCGGTATCACGCTCGTGTGCGGCGACTCGCACACCGCGACCCACGGCGCCTTCGGCTGCCTCGCCTTCGGCATCGGCGCGTCGGAGCTGGAGCACGTGCTCGCGACGTCGTGCCTCTGGCAGCGCAAGCCCCGCGCCATGCGCATCCGCGTGGACGGCGTGCGGCCCCCCGGCGTCGCCGCCAAGGACGTGATTCTCGCGGTGATCGCGGCGATCAGCGCGGCGGGCGGCACCGGGCACGTGATCGAGTACGCAGGCGCCGCCATCGCCGCGATGTCGATGGACGAGCGCATGACCGTCTGCAACATGTCCATCGAAGCGGGCGCGCGCGCCGGCATGGTCGCGCCCGACGCCACCACCTACGCGTATCTCGAGGGCCGTCCCTTCGCGCCGGCGGGCGCCGGGTGGATGGCGGCGCGCGCGTACTGGGAGACGCTGCCGTCGGACGAGGGCGCGGTGTTCGACACCGAGGTCGCGCTCGCCGCCGCCGCCCTTGCGCCCACCGTGACATGGGGCACGAGCCCGCAGGAGGCGCTGCCGATCACCGGCCGCGTGCCGGATCCCGGGGAGACCGCGGACCCCGCGCGGCGGGCCGCCATCGAGCGGATGCTCGCCTACATGGGCCTCGCCGCGAACACGCCCCTCACCGCCATCAAGGTGGATCGGGTCTTCATCGGCTCGTGCACCAACAGCCGCCTGGAGGATCTCCGCTCCGCCGCCGCGGTGGTCCGTGGCCGTCGGGTCGTCGTGCCGGCCTGGGTGGTGGCGGGCTCCGGACTGGTGAAGCGCGCGGCGGAGGCGGAAGGCCTCGACCGGATCTTCCGCGAGGCGGGGTTCGAGTGGCGCGAGCCGGGCTGCTCGATGTGCATCGGCATGAACGGCGACACCGGCCGTCCGGGGGAGCGCGTGGCGTCGACGTCCAACCGCAACTTCGAAGGACGTCAAGGCAAGGGTGTCCGCACCCACCTGATGAGCCCGGCGATGGCGGCCGCCGCCGCGGTCACCGGCCGCCTCACCGACGTGCGGGCCCTCGCCGGCGAGCCGCGCTGAAAGATGGAGCCATTCACCTCGGTGAGCGCCGTCGCGGTGCCGCTCGACGCGGTCAACATCGACACGGATCGCGTGATTCCCGCGCGCTTCCTGCATCGGCCGCGCGGCCCGGAGTACGCGGGGCTGCTCTTCCACGACGTGCGCTTCGACGAGGACGGCCGCGAGCGCGCCGACTTCATCATGAACCAGCCCGCCTTCCGTGAGGCGCGCGTGATCGTGGCGGCAGACAACTTCGGCTGCGGCTCCTCGCGGGAGCATGCGGTGTGGGCGCTCGCCGCGTACGGCATCCGCGTCGTCATCGCGCCCTCGTTCGGCGACATTTTCTTCAACAACTGCTTCAAGGTCGGGGTGCTGCCGGTCGTGGTGCCGGGGGAGACGGCGGCGGCGCTCCGCCGCCAGCTCCACGCGATGCCGGGCGCGTCCATCACGGTGGACCTGGAGAGCCAGACCCTCACCGGTCCCGACGGGGCGCGTATCCCATTCACGGTGGATCCGTTCCGACGTCAGGGTCTCCTGCGCGGCGAGGACGAGATCGCGCTCACCCTGGGGCACGAGGCGGCCATCGCGGAGTTCGAGCGTCGCCACGCGGACGAGGAGCCATGGCTCGCCGTCGAGCGGCACCCATGAAGACGCCGCTCTCGGTCTATCTGCCCTTCAACCGCGACGCTCTTCACGGCGCGTTCGAGCCCGCTAAGGGGGGCGCCGCGCCGCCGCCTCGCGAGGGGCACTGGCTCCTCGTGCAGGACCAGACCCTGCTTGTGGCGGCCGACGGGGACGGCTTCCGCCTGCCGCACGGGCGCCCGCCCGCCGAGCTCGCCGCCGGGATGGGCGAGCCCCTGTGGCTCGGCACGTGGCGCGGGGTGCCGTGCTGGGTGTCCGCGGTGCCCAAACACACGCCCGTGCCGAGCGGGCTTCGCGCGGAGACCATGATTCCCATGCGTGGGGCGCGGCTCCCCGACGAGCTGCTGTCGCTCGGCGGCATGGCGATGCAAGGGCTCTGGTGGGAGAGCACCAGCGGCCACTGCCCGCGCTGCGGCGCGCGCACCACGCGCATCTCCGGCGAGTGGGGCAAGCGCTGCGGCAGCTGCGCGTACGAGCACTACCCGCACCTTCATCCTGCCGTCATCGTGCTCGTGCGCGACGCCGGGCGCGTGCTGCTCGCGCGCAAGCCGGAGTGGGCCCCCGGCCGCTACGCCCTCGTGGCCGGGTTCGTGGACAACGGCGAGTCCCTCGAGGGCGCGGTCGCGCGCGAGGTGAAGGAAGAAGTCGGGGTCGACGTGACCGACATCCAGTACGTGGGGAGCCAGAACTGGCCGTTTCCCAGCCAGCTCATGGTGGGCTTCGTCGCGCGCTACGCGGGCGGCGAGCTCGCGGTGGATCGCGGCGAGCTGGAGGACGCACGATGGTTTCCCATCGACGCGCTGCCCGACCGGCCGTCGCGCCACAGCATCGCGCGCTTCATTCTCGACAACCATGCAGGGCTCTAGAAAGGAGACGTCACATCATGTCCATCACCCGTCTGAGCGTCGGCCCCAGGTTTTCCGGAGTGGTCGTGCACGGCGACACCGTCTACCTCGCGGGCCAGGTCGCGTCCGACGCGAGCGCGGGCGTCAAGGGGCAGACCGAGCAGATCCTCAAGAAGTTCGACGAGCTGCTGGCGGCGGCGGGGTCGAACAAGTCGAAGATGCTGTCCGCCACGGTGTGGCTCGCGAACATGGGGTCCTACGACGAGATGAACGCGGCGTGGGATGCGTGGGTGCATCCCGATGGGAAACCCGCGCGCGCGACGGTGGAGGCACGTCTCGCGAGCCCGAAATATCTCGTGGAAATTGCGGGCGTGGCCGCGCGCTAGTCATCGTCACTCTGGTAACGTCGCGTAAGAGTGTAAGAGTTACGCCGCCGATAATGTAATAAATTCTTATGGAATTCCAGTACCCAGAGCGAAGCCGCGAACCCTACGACGTGAACATTAGCGCCTGGAACCTATGATTCCGGAGTCCCGCGTGGCATGAAGTCTGCTGGGCGGGGGGGCAACATGAAAAGCCTCCTCCGGATCCGCCGCCCGCGCCGCCGCCGCGCTCCGCAAGTAGTCACCCCCCGCGAACCTTATGTGACACCGCCCAGAGTTCCCGACGCGGCCCTCCACGCCATGCAACGTTTGCGGTACCAGGTGTACTGCCTGGAGCAGCACTTCGTGGACGCCGCATGCTGCACGGACGGTCGCGAGAGCGACGAGTACGATCCGCACTCGATGCACTTCGCGGCGGCCACCGACACCGGCGAGGTGGTGGCGACCCTCCGGCTCGTCCTCGATTCGACTCTCGGCTTCCCGCTGGAGCGCCACGCGCTGTCCCTGCTCGACGAGCGCCCGCGGGGCGAGCGAGCGCGGACCGGCGAGGTATCGCGCCTCATCATCGCGTCGCGGTATCGGAGCTCGACGATCCGGGAGCCCCTCATCCTCTTTGGGCTCTTCCGCCACCTCTACGAGGAGTCCTGGCGGCTCGGTCTCGACTATCTGATCGCGGCGATGGAGGGAAAGCTGGCGCGGCTGCTCCGGCGGCTCGGGTTTCACTTCGCCCAGTTGGGTGATCCGATCAGCTACTTCGGTGAGGTGATTCCGTACGGGGCCCCGCTTGCCACGATGCGGCCGGGCTACCGGCGCATCATCGAGTACCAGCGGAGCTGCGTGGGGGGCGGCCGGCCGCCCTTCCGGTATTTCCGCGTGAGCTCCGACCGGCTCGCCGGCGCGCGGCGGGGCGAGCGCCGCGACTGCGCGTGAGCCGTCTCTAGGCCTGGCTCTCGTACACGATCTTGCCGGCCAGCACGGTCAGCCGCGGCATGATGTCCTTGATGGCGCTCTCCGGACAGGTGAAGACGTCGTCGGAGAGCGCCACGAGGTCGGCGCGCTTGCCGACCTCCAGCGTGCCGGCCAGGCGCTCCTGACCCGACGCTTCCGCGTTCCAGGCGGTGAAGGATCGCACCGCCTCATCGCGCGTCATCCGCTGCTCGGGCTGCCACCCGCGATCCTCCCCGGTGCGCGGCCGCCGCGCCACCGCCGCGTAGATCCCATGAAACGGGTTTGGATCCTCGACCGGGAAGTCCGAGCCGCCCGCGATACGCACGCCCGTGTCCAGCAGCGACCGCCATGCGTACGCGCCCCGCAGCCGGTCCGGCCCGAGGCGCGCCTCCGCCCACGGCATGTCCGACGTGCAGTGGGTCGCCTGCATGCTGGGCAGCACGCCGAGACGCGCGAAGCGCCCGATGTCGCGCTCGGCGAGGATCTGCGCGTGCTCCACACGGTGCCGGAGCGTGCGCGCCGCCGGCCGCTCCGCGAGCACGCGCTCGAAGGCGTCGAGGACCATGGTGTTGGCGCGGTCCCCGATGGCGTGCACGCACACCTGGAAGCCGCGCGCGGCGGCCTCCGCGGTGAGGCGGTAGAGCTCGTCGGAGGGCAGGAGCACCAGGCCCGAGTTCTCGGGATCGTCGCAGTACGGATGATGGAGCGCCGCCCCGCGCGAGCCGAGCGCTCCATCGGCCATGAGCTTGAGGGCGCGCACCTCGACCCGGCCGTCGCCGATCGACTCGGGTCCGTGCTCCCGGTAGCGCGCCCACGCCTCCGGCTCGCGGCCCGCCACCGCCACGTAGTTGCGAAGGGGGAACTGGCCGCGCTCGACGAGGCGGCGATAGGCGGCAAGGGCGCGCAGATCGGCGCCCATTTCGTGGAGGCCGGTGAGCCCCGCGGCGAGACACTGGGCGATGGCCTCGCGCACCGCCTGGTCGAAGCGCGCCTCGTCGGGCGGCGGCTGCACCTGGGCGACGAGCCGCTGCGCGGTATCCACGAGGAGACCGGTGGCCTCGCCGCGCGCGTCGCGCGCGATCGTGCCGCCGGAGGGATCGGGCGTGTGTCGGTCGATCCCCGCCGCGCGGAGCGCGGCTGAATTGGCCCAGGTCGCGTGTCCGTCCACGCGCACCAGCGCCACCGGATGATCGGGCGCGACGCGGTCGAGCGAGGCGCGCGAGGGGAAGGCCATCCCCGGCCAGAGGTTCTGGTCCCAGCCGCGGCCCGCGATCCACTCGCCCCGGGCGCGCCGCGCCGCCGTCTCCCCCACGCGCCGCGCGATGGCCTCCTCTGACGTGCGTCCGCTTGCGTCGAAGGTGAAGCGCGCCCGGGCGAGGTGCATCAAGTGCCCGTGCGCATCCACGAGCCCGGGCAGCACGGCATGGCCGTGCAGATCGACGATCGGCTCCCCGGCCGAGGGATTCACGTCCGCGCGGCGGCCGCAGAAGGCGATGCGGCCCTCTCGGACCACCAGCGAATCGGCCACGGAGCCCACGGCATCCATCGTGTAGATCCGTGCGTTGGTCAGAAGCATGGCGTCGATGATGGGACGGCGGCGCGGACAAGGCAAGCCCGCGCGCGAGCGACTGGGGTATGCTGGGTCCCCGAACGTGAGCACCTCGCCGCCCCCCGCCGCGCCTTCCGCGCCCCATCCGTCGCACGTGCGCCACAACGTGCTGGCGCTGGGCCTGGACTTCGGCTTGTTCCTGGTCGGCGTATCCTTCGCGGGCCAGGCCACGATCCTGCCCGCCTTCGCCGCTCACCTGGGGGCGCCCAACGTGGTGATCGGCGCCATCCCGGCGCTGATGACCGTGGGCTGGTACCTCCCGCCGCTGTTCGTCGCGGGCTATACGGAGTCCTTGTCGCGCAAGCTCCCGTTCATCGTCCGCTATACCGTCTGGGAGCGTGTGCCCTACCTCGTGCTCGCCGCCGTGGCCTTCACCCTGGCGGACCGGGCGCCCGGTCTCTCGCTGGCGCTGTTCCTCGCCATGCTGCTGGTGATTGCGGGGACGGGAGGCGTCCTCATGCCCGCGTGGATGGACGTGGTCGGTCGCGCCATCCCCGCCACACGGCGCGGCCGCTTCTTCGCGGTGACCAGCATGTCGGCGGGGGTCGCCGGCCTCGGCGCGGGCCTCGTGACCGCCTGGCTGCTCGCCGCGGTGCCGGCGCCGCGAAGCTATGGCATCTGCTTCGTCATCGCCTTCCTCTTCCTCGGCCTCTCCTACGTGGCGCTGGTGAGCGTCAAGGAGCCGGATGGCCCCGCCGCCGCGCCCGTGACCTCGCTCGCGCGTCAGCTCCGCCGCGTCCCCGGGCTGCTGCGCGGCGATCGCAATCTCGCCTGGTACCTGGCCACGCGGCCCTTCGCCACCATCGGCGGGGCGGCGAGCGGGTTCTACACCGCGTACGCGCTGACCGTCCTCGGGACGCCGGTGTGGCGGGCCGGCGTGTTCACGACCGCGATCATCGTGGGTAAGCTTGCGGGCGACGCCGTGCTCGGATGGGTCGCGGATCACGCCGGCCACCGGGCCGTGCTCATCGTGGGCGTCCTCGCCACCGTGGTCGGCAACGCCATCGCCCTCACCGCGCGCTCCGCCGACGCCCTGGATCTGGCCTTCGCGCTCGTGGGCGTGCAATTCGCCGCGCACAACGTGTCCGGGCTCAACGTGCTGCTGGAGTTCGCCCCGTCGGTCGCCGAGCGTCCCACGTACATCGGTCTCGGGCTCACCACCGTGGCGCCGGTCGCCTTCGCGGCCCCGCTCGTCGCGGGCCTCGTGGCCGACACCGTGGGCTTCCGCGCGGTCTTCCTGGGCGCCGCGTTGGGCGGGCTGACCGCGCTCGCGCTCCTCGTCGGGCTCGTGCGCGATCCGCGTCACGAGCGGGAGACCTCCCAGCCCGTGAAGGTCTAGCCGAGGGCGATGGCGCCGGCGGCGGCGAGACGCTCGATCTCCTCCGCGGGGACGCCGAGCTCGCCCAGCACCTCCGCGGTGTGCTGACCCAGCAGCGGAGCGGGGCGGGTGAAGCGGGCCGGAGTGGCCGAGGCGCGCACGGGGAAGTCCACCATCCGCAGCGTCCCGTAGCCCGGCTGCTCGACCCGCGCCACCAGCCCGAGGTGCTTGACCTGCGGATCCTCGAAAACCTCGTCGAACTCGTAGATGGGGCCCGCCGCGATCTGCGCCTTCTCGAAGCGCGCCACCCACTCCGCCGTCGTGTCGGTGGCGAGCACTGCCTCCACCCGCGCCTTCATCTCCGCGTGATGGGCGAGGCGCTCCTGGTTGGTGGCGAAGCGCGGATCGTCGCGCAGCACGGGATCGCCCAGCACGCCGGTGAAGCGCCCCCACTGGTCCGGGCTCAGCAGCACCACATTGAGATAGCCGTCGCCGGTGCGATACGCCTCGGCGGGCGTGAGGTTCGGGTTGCGGTTACCCTCGCGCGTGGGCCGCTTGCCGGAGTCGAAGAAGTGGGCGACCGGATCGGGCAGCATCGCGATGGTCGAGGCGAGGAGGCTCACGTCGAGGTGCTGGCCGCGGCCGGTGCGCGCCCGATGCACCAGGGCGGCCTGCACCATGCCGAAGGTCAGATACGACGCGGCGAGATCAGAGATCGAGCCGCCCGCCCGCGTGGGCGGATCGCCGGGCTGCCCGGTGAGGGCCATGATGCCGCTCATGCCCTGGGCGATGAGGTTGTAGCCCGGGCGTCGGGACAGCGGCCCGTCCTGGCCGAAGCCGGTGACCGACGCGAAGACGATGCCCGGGTTGGCCGCGCTCACCGCCGCGTAGCCGAGGCCCTGGCGCTCGGCCACCCCGGGCAGGAAGTTTTCGATGAGCACGTCAACTCGGCGCGCGAGCTCGAAGGCGACCCGGCGGCCGTCCGGGTGTCCCAGGTCGACCGCGATGCCGCGCTTGTTACGGTTCACAGAGGCGAACGCCGCGCTCATGCCCTTGCCGCGAAGGGAGCGAAAATCGTCGCCGCGGCCGGGCCGCTCGAGCTTGATCACGTCGGCGCCAAGGTCGCCCATCAGCATGGCGGCATACGGTCCGGCGATGACACGCGAGCAGTCGAGCACCCGCAGACCCTCGAGCATGGTGGGTCGGTCGGTCATGGCGGCCCCTTGTGGGTATCAGCGCGGCTCCGGCAAGTCAAGGGCGCGGGAACGCACCGGGCGTTCCCCGTGTTGTACCTCTCGACCACTCGACCACCCCACACGCAGGAGGTCCCATGGCCAGAGCCCCACGCGCGTTCAATCCGCTGAGCCGCCGCGAAGTCCTCAAGTACGGCGCCTTCACCACGGTGGGCGGCGTGCTGACCCCTGGTATCTCGATGGCGCAGGCCATCGTCACCGACACCAAGGGCATCGTCGCGCGCGACATCTCGTTCAACGTGGCGGGATCCACCATCCCCGCCTACGAGGCGCGGCCCGACGGCGCCGGCTCGTTCCCGGTGGTGACGGTGATATGCGGCTTCACCGGCAACAACGAGCACCACAAGGACGTGGTGCGCCGGCTCGCCCATGCGGGCTACTACGCGATCTCGCCCGAGCTGTTCGCGCGCGAGGGGGGCATGCAGGGCAAGGACTTCGCCGAGATGGGGAAGCTCTCGAGCGGCGTCACGCGCGCGCAGTACCTCGGCGACATCCGCGCCGCCACCGACTACGCCCGGGGGCAAACGTGGGCGCGCGCGAATCGGCTCGGCGTGACCGGCTTCTGCGGCGGAGGCGCCCTCACCTTGCATTTCATCGCCGAGTATCCCGGCGTCTCCGCGGCCGTGCCCTGGTACGGCCAGGTCAAGCGCGTGTACAAGGACGCGCCCGGCGTCGACGCATTCAGTCTCGTCGATCGCATCAAGGCGCCCGTGCTCGGGCTCTATGGCGCGGTCGACCCCGGCATCCCGGCGGACGAGGTGAAGCGCTTCGAAGCCGAGCTCCGGAAGCACAATCCGGCGGTCGAGTTCGTCCTGTACCCCGATGCGGCCCATGCGTTCTTCTCCGATGACCGGCCTCAGGCCTATCGGAAGGAGGCTGCGGAGGACGGCTGGCGGCGCTTGGTCGCCTTCTTCGAGAAGTATCTCAAGGCCTGAGCCGGCAGCGGTAAAGCTTCTCTATTGTTCCTGACGCACCGGGGGCCCGCGAGGGTCGCCGGGCGCAGATCTTTCGCGCCTCCCGGGGATGTCCGTTGACATTCTTGGCGGTGTGTCACCGCGAACTGTCAATTCCAGGGAGTGACAGCCGGCTGACGCTGCGTTTTGCCTCGTGATTTCGTGACGTTGTTCGCACCTACCGATGGCATGGATGTTGCGATTCCGACGGCGGCGGCGGTCCGGTGACAGCCCGGCCGCAATCCGAATCAGGACGGAGACCCAGCGAGACGGCATGGTATACGACGTCGACCGGGAAGTGGCCTTCGTGGGGCAGCGGGTCAAGCAGAAGATCTGCGCGGCCCTCACGCTCACGGCGGTGATCCCCCTCCTGATCCTCACCTACGCGATCTACGCGCACGTGGTGCCCCTTCTCGATCCCATCACCGCGTCCGACGACCTCATCTGGTTCGAGGCGCTCGTGATCTTCACCGGGCTCCTCATGGCGGCGGGGGGCTTCGTGGTGTGGGATCTCGCCGCAGCGGTTGCCCGTACCGCGGAGATGGTGACGGAGGCGCGGCGGGCGGAGGGCGTGGCGGCGTTCCGGCACGACGAAGTCGGCACGCTGATGAACTCGTTCTCGCGGATGCTCGCGACCATCGAGGACCAGGCGGCCGAGATCAATCAATTCGCCCAGCGGCTCGAGGGCGCCTACAAAGAGCTCGAGTTCACCAACGCGCGCCTCAAGGAGTTCTCGTTCAAGGACGACGTGACCGGCCTCTACAACCGGCGCTTCTTCTCGATCCGACTCGAGGAGGAGGTCTCGCGGTTCCGCCGGTTCAATCACCCGGTGTCGATGGTGTTGCTCGACCTAGACGGCTTCAAGGCGATCAATGACGAGCTCGGCCACGGGGCGGGGGACGACACCCTGCGCATCATGGCCGACATCCTGATGCGCTACTCGCGGGGCATCAACGTGATCTCCCGCTGGGGCGGCGACGAGTTCGCGGTGCTCCTCGTGGAAACGACCAAGGCGGGCGCGCGGCTGTACGCCGACAGGATCCGGCAGGTGCTCGCGGAGTATCCGTTCGCGCACGGCCGGCGCATCACCGCCAGCTTCGGCATCGCCGCGCTGCCCGAGGACGTCGCTCCCACCGCCGACAGCGTGCTGCAGGCTGCCGACGAGGCGCTCTACGCGGCCAAGCGCGCGGGCAAGAACCGCGTGTGCCTCTGCGAGGACATCACCGCGGTCTCGCGCGCCGAGTCGGAAGTGGAGCGCGTGTGAGCGGGGTGACTCCGAGCCACCCCGGCGTGCTGATCGTCGACGACGATCGGCACATCCGCGACATCCTCCGCGAGCTGTTCATCTCCAGCGGCTACCAGGCCCAGGTGGCGGCGGACGGGCGCGAGGCCCTCGAGCTCTTCGACACCGACCGGCCCTCGCTCACCGTGACGGACGTGCACATGCCGGTCATGGACGGGGTCGAGCTCCTCAAGAAAGCGCGCGCCATCGATCCCGACGCCGCGTTCCTGGTGCTCACCGGCGTGGCCAACGTCCAGACCGCGGTGGAGAGCCTCAAGTTCGGCGCCTACGACTTCATCATGAAGCCCGTCCACATGGACGAGCTGCTCATCGCCGCCGAGCGCGCGCTCGAGCACCGCGGGCTCCTCATCGAGCGGCGCGAGCACCAGGTCGTGCTCGAGCGCCGCGTCGAGGAGGCCACGCGGGAGCTGGCCGCGACGCTACACGAGCTGGAGAGCACCTACCGCACCACGCTCGAGGCGCTCGGCTCCGCCATCGACACGCGCGACCTCGGCACCCACGCCCACTCGCGGCGGGTGCGCGGCTACTCGCTCGCGATCGCCCGCGCCTACGGGATGCCGGAAGTGGAGCTGCGGGACCTCGAGCACGGGGTGCTCCTGCACGACATCGGGAAGATCGGCATCCCCGACGCCATCCTCCTCAAGCCCGGGCCGCTGACCCCCGCGGAGTGGAAGATCATGCGGACGCACCCGGAGATCGGCCGCCAGCTCGTCGAGCAGATCCCGTTCCTGCGCGGGGCCGTGCCGATCGTCTACCATCACCACGAGCGCTGGGACGGCACCGGCTACCCGCTCGGCCTCAAGGGCGAGCAGATCCCCCTGGGCGCCCGCATCTTCGCCATCGCCGACGCGTTCGACGCCATGACGTTCGACCGCCCGTACTCGCGGGCCATCTCCCTGGAATCGGCCCGGCGGGAGATCGAACGGTCGGCGAGCTCGCACTTCGATCCGCGCGTGGTGAGCGTGTTCCTCGAGCTGCCCGTCGAGGTCTTCGAGACGATCCGCCGCAAGTCCGTCGAATAGCTTCCCCCCGAACTCGCGCCTACGATAGGATGCGCGCATGCCGGGCTATCTCTTCATCGTGGCGAGGGGGGAGCCCGAGCTCTGGGCGCATCTCAAGCGCGAGTTCGTCAACGAGGAAGGGGTCGTGGTCATGCTGGACCGGCGCCACGCCGATCGCCGCCGCCCCGGCATCATGTGGGAGGGCATGGAGCGGCGCCGCCTCGACCGGCGCGTGCACCCGTCCATCCAGCACGAGCTGAGCACGCTGAACTTCGCCCTCGTGCGCGCAGACTGACGCGCGGCGCGCGCGGGCCCCGCGGGCCCGGGCGGTGAAGGAGTGAGCCGGTGCACCCGATCGATCCCATCCTCGACGCCGCCATCGCGCTGAACGCCACCGACGTGCACCTACAGGCGGGCCTGCCGCCCGTCTTTCGCGTGCAGCGCGGACTCGTCCAGAAGAGCAGCGAGGTGCTCTCCCCTCGCGACGTCGAGGACCTCGTCACCTCGCTGATGACCGACCACCAGAAGCGCATCTTCCGCGAGAAGCGCGACTACGACTTTTCGTGCAGCGTCCCCGGCCGCGCGCGCTTCCGCGTGAACGCGTTCCACCAGCGCGACACGGTGGCCGCGGCGCTGCGCCGCATCCCGTTCGAGATTCCCACTCCCGAGAGTCTTGGCCTCGAGGCGAGCGTGATCGAGCTCACCCGGCTCAAGCGCGGGCTCGTCCTCATCACCGGGGCCACCGGACACGGGAAGTCCACCACCCTGGCGTCCCTCATCGACCGGATCAACGGGGAGCGGACGCTCCACATCGTGACGATCGAGGATCCCATCGAATACCTCTTCCGCCACCGGCAGAGCGTGGTGGTCCAGCGGGAGCTCGGCACCGACGTGTCGAGCTTCGCTGCCGGGCTCCGGGCCGCGCTTCGCGAGGACCCCGACGTCATCTTCGTGGGCGAGATGCGCGACTTTGCCACCATCGAGGCGGCGCTGACCGCGGCCGAGACCGGCCACCTCGTCTTCTCGACCCTGCACACCAAGACGCCCGCGCAGGGCATCGACCGCATCGTGGACGTGTTCCCGCCTCATCAGCAGCAGCAGGTGCGGGTGCAGCTGGCCAATGTGCTCCATGCCGTCGTGACCCAGCAGCTCCTGGTGCGGAAGGACGGCGACGGGCTCGTGGTGGCGGTCGAGCAGCTCAATGCCACTCCCGCCGCGCGGAACCTCATCCGCGAGGGCAAGACCTTTCAGATGCAGACACTCATCCAGACCGGCGCCGCCGCGGGCATGTCGACGATGGAGCAGTCGCTCAAGGCCTTGCACGAGCGCGGCCTCATCTCCTATGAGGATGCGATGGACCATGCTTTCGACCCCCGCGAGCTCGCCCGGCTCCTGGGCCGGACCTAGTCCGCTGCGCCGGCTGCTGCCCCTCCTCGCCGGCGCGGTCGCGATCCTCCCGTTCGTGCCCGCGCTCGACGCGGGCTTCGTGAGCTGGGATGACGTCTCGATGCTCGTGGGGGAGACCGGGTACCGCGGCTTCGATGCGCACGCCTTGGGCTGGATGCTGACCACGACGGTGATGGGCCACTGGAGCCCGCTCGTGTGGCTTTCCTACGCGGCGGATCACGCAATGGGCGGGCTGAACCCCCGGGTATTCCACGCGACGAGCCTGGCGCTGCACGGTGTCAACGCGGCGCTGGTCTGCGTGGTCGCGCGGAGACTTCTCGCCCTCGCGGGAGGGGAACGTGCGGCCGCTCGGCTCGGGGCGGCCGGGGACGTGACGCGGGCGGACGTGGGTGCGCTCAGCGGCGCCCTCCTCTTCGCGCTGCATCCTCTCCGAGCGGAGCCGGTCGCCTGGATCTCCGACCGGCGGGATCTGCTCTGCGCGACGTTCGTGCTGCTGGCGGTGTGGGCGTATCTGCGCGGGATCGCGGGGACGGGCCGTCTGCAGGGCGGCTGGCGGCTCGCGTCCCTCGCGGCCTTCGCCGCCGCGCTGGCCTCGAAGGGGCTCGCGGTGACGGTGCCCGCCCTGCTTCTGGTGCTCGACTGGTATCCGCTGCGCCGCGGGGCCGGCTGGCGCGCGCTCGCGCGAGAAAAGACGCCCTACCTCGGGCTGGCGCTCGGCGCGGCCGTGGCCGCCACCCTCGCGCTGCGCGCCTCCGCGACAGTGGCGGACTACGGGCAGTACCGGCCCGCCTCGCGCCTCGTCCTGACGGGCTACGCCCTCTGGATCCATCCCGCGCGACTGGCATGGCCGGCCGGGCTCTCGCCCCTCTACGAGCTGCCCGGCGAGGTGTCCTGGGCGGCCCCGCGCTTCCTGGCGCCGGCGCTCGCCGCGCTGGCCGTCACGGTCGGGGTCCTCGCGCTGCGGCGCCGGTGGCCCGCGGGTCTCGCCGCCTGGGCCGTCTCCGTGATCCTCCTGGCGCCGCTCGGCGGCGTCGTGCTCGCGGGCCGCCACGTGGCGGCCGACCGCTACACCTATCTCTCGGGTCTCGGGCTCACGGTCCTCGCCGCGAGCGCGCTGATGGGGATCTTGAGCGCGCGGGTCGTGGCCACGCGGGCGGCGGGGATCGCGCTCGCGGTGTTGCTCCTCGCGAGCCTGGGCACCCTGGCGTGGCGTCAGACCGGGTTCTGGCACGGGTCGGAGCGGCTCTGGCGACGCGCGGTTGCCGTGGAGCCGGACTGCGCCGCCTGCCTCAACAATCTTGCGCGTGCCCTCATGCGTTCCGATCCGGGCGGGGCGGCCGGTCCGGACCGACCTGCCGAGGCTGAGGCCCTGCTGCGCCGCGCGATCGCGCTGCGCCCCGACGAGCCCGGACCCTACCGAAACCTTGGCGCCCTGCTCGTGATGGGCGGCCACTGGATCGAGGCGGAGACCGTGTTCAAAGAGGTGGTCCGCCGCTGGCCTGCCAGCGCCGACGGCCCGGCGGGCCTGGCGGCCGCCCGGGAAGGGGTGGGGGACACCGCCGCGGCCGTGGCCCTCCTGCGCCAGGCCGTTGCCCTCGAGCCTGGGTATGTCGCCGCCCGGGTCGAGCTGGCCCGGCTCGAGCGCGCCCTCGATGGGGGGCCGCCGGCCGGCACCGTCACACGATAGACGCCCGAACATCGCGCCGCCCCCTTGTGTTCGCCCCATTTTGCTGGTAAGCAACGGCCAGATCGGAAGCCCTAGCGGCCTTCTCCGACCCCCACCGGGCTAGCAAGGAGACCAATCCATGGCGCAGGTGAAGCAGATCACGGTGACCGCCGAGTCGAAGCCCGGTGTCCTCGCCAAGGTATGCGCGGCCCTTGCCGGGGCGAACGTGAACATCCTCGCGGTGTGCGCCGCCGACGCGGGCGGCCGGGGGAAGCTCCGCCTCGTGGTCTCCGACCCGGCGCGGGCCAAGCAGGCGCTCACCGACGCGAAAATTCGCTGCGGTGAGGAGCCCGCGCTCGCGCTCACGCTCGACGACCGCCCCGGGAGCCTCGCGCGGGTGGCCGAGAAGCTGGCCGCGGCCAAGATCAACATCAAATGCACCTACGCCAGCACCGGCGGGGCCGGGGGCAGCGCGCAGGTGATCCTCGTCGTCCCCAACCCGGACAAGGCCGAGCGCGCGCTGGCCTGACCATGCGGCTCAAGCGCGAGGACGTGGAGCGCATGATGGCGGAGCGGCCGGCCGGCACCGCCCTCGAGGAGGCGCTCGACGTGTACGAAGTCTTCGCGAGCGGCACCCTGGCCGACGAGGTGTACATCCTCGACAACGTCGGCGGCAAGCGCATCGCCATCGCGCCCAGTGCGCTGAAGGCGAAATACAGGAAGGAGTGACCCATGGCCATCATCGTCGTCTCGCACGAGATCGGAGCGGGTGGACCGGAGATCGGGCAGGCCCTGGGTGAGCGGCTCAATTACCGATGCGTCGGCCAGGATCTGATCGTCGACGTCGCGCGCCGCTACGGGCTGCTCGAGGAGAAGCTCTCCCACCTCGACGAGGCCAAGCCCTCGCTCTTCGAGCGCTTCGACGCCGAGACCCGGCGCTACATCACGGTCATCCAGACCGCGCTCTACGAGTTCGCCGAGCACGACAACGTGATCCTCCTCGGCCGCGGCGGGCAGTGGCTGCTGCGGGGCATCCCCCACGTGCTGCGCGTCCGCGTGATGGCGCCCTTCGAGCTGCGCCAGAAGCGGCTGGCCAAGAAAATGGCGGGGCAGATGGGCGAGCAGACGAACCTGCGGACGGTCACCGACATGGTGCGGCGCGACGACATGGAGAAGATCGGGCGGATGCGCTACCTCTACGAGGTCGACATCCGCGACCCTGCCCTCTACGACGTCGTCATCAACACCGAGAAGGTCTCGGTGGATGCCGCGGTCGAGGTGATCGCGGTGCTCGTGCGCCGGCCGGAGATGGCGACGTCCGAGCTGGGGACGCGCCTCGTCGGTGACCGCGCGCTCGCCTCCCGGGTGCAGGTGGCGCTCGCCACGCATCCCGAGACGCGCAAGTACCGCACCACCGTGGAAGCCAAGGACGGGGTGGTCACGCTCGAGGGCACCGCCGCGCTCGAGGAGGCGGTGGAGGTGGCGCGCGCGGTCAACGGCGTGCGTGAGGTGCGCACCCAGCAGGTGGAGATCCCGCCGATCCCGCCGTTCGTCGCGTAGGGGCCGTCTCGTCCCAGGGCCGCCGCCACCCGCCCTCGGCGCGCACACGCGATTTGCGAGGAGGTTAGCGCGCCCCGCCGATGCTCTTCCCGGCTAGTTGGATTTGAGGGGGCGGTCGGGGCGGGCGGTGCGGTCCTCGGGGACCTCCGCGACCGTAGTGGCCAGGGTCACCTTCTGCTTCTTGCGCCAGACCTCGAGCGTCACCGTCTTGCCGACCCTGGTCTCCGCGACCAAACGCTGCAGATGGTGCGAGTCCTCGACGGGCGTCTTGTCGTAGCTCAGCACGACGTCACCCTGCTGGAGCCCCGCCTTCGCGGCGGGGCTGTCCGGAATGGTGGACGCGACGAGCGCGCCCTCCGCGCCGGGTAACCCGAGCGTCTGGACGAGCTCCTTGGACAGGGGCTGCAGCGCCACCCCCAGCCAGCCCCGCACCACCTTTCCCTTTTCGACGAGCTGATCCACCACGCGCTTCACCATGTTGATGGGAATGGCGAAGCCGATGCCCTGTCCGGCGGCGACGATGGCGGTGTTGACGCCGACCACCTCGCCCTTGAGGTTGATGAGGGGGCCGCCGGAGTTGCCGGGATTGATGGACGCGTCGGTCTGGATGAAGTTCTCGTAGGTCGCCACGCCGACGTCCGAGCGTCCGGTGGCGCTGATCACCCCCACGGTGACCGTCTGATCGAGGCCAAACGGGTTGCCGATGGCGATGGCCCACTCGCCCACGCGGAGCGCGTCGGAGTCGCCCAGCGCGGCGACCCGCAGCTCGTGATCCGACTCAAAGCGCACGACCGCGAGATCGGTCTTGGGATCGACGCCCATCACCTTGCCGCGGTACTCCCGCTTGTCGGCGAGGCGGACGAGGATCTCGTCCGCGCCCTTGATCACGTGGAAGTTCGTGAGGATGAGCCCGCGCTTGTCGATGATGACACCCGAGCCCATGCTCGGCAGCCGGAACTCGGGCCGCTGGCCGGGCCCGCCGGGTCCCTTGGGCGCAGGCGGCTCCGAGCCGAAGAACTGCTTGAAGAAGTCGTGGAAGAACGGGTCGTCGGAGCCGGGGGGCGGCGGCGTGGGCCGGCGCGCGCGCGACAGCGTCCCGATGTTGACCACGGCGGGACGCAGCTGCTGCGCGACCCCCACGAACGCGGCCTGGAGCGAGTCGGCCTGCAAAGCGCCCGCGCTCGGTCGGGTCACCGCCGCGACGGTCGGCGGGGGCCCGACGCGATCACGCACGAGAAAGCCCACGCCGGCGGAAGCCAGCACGAGAACGAAGCCGACGAGACCACCAAGGAGGGTACGGTTCATGACGTGTGCGCTGCGGGCGAGCGGATCATACTCACCCGTGATTCGGGGTGTCAAGGGAGCGCCCCGTCGCGGCGGCGCAGAAAATGCGACGGCGCCGCGCGACTTGTTTGTTAAGACAGGGGCGGGAGGGCGCTCGCATGCACACCGCGAACGTTGACCGCGACGGGAGATCCTAACGGGTGCCAGTCCGCCCGCGCCGCGCGACCCGCGATCGCCCGCCGCGCGAGCGACCACGCCAGCGCCGTCGAGGCGATGAAGGGGCGCTCGCGGCGAGCGGGCCGGCCGCACCGGCGGCCACGGTTTTTGAAGGATCCCCCTGAATTTGTTGCGCGGAGGGCCCCCCGCCAGGGGCTCCTGTATTACAAGTGATTGATTCGCATGTCTAAGTTGGTCGTCACGTGCCGTCTCTTACGGGCATGTGTATTGCTTGACCCTAAGTCAGCAGTTGGCCGGTCGGCGCCCGTGCGCCACGGCCAGAACTCATAACCTGATAAATCGACTGGAGGGTACGAAGATGTTCACCTCGATGCTGAACGCGGTTCGCGGGAAGGAGCGCGAGCAGGGCTTCACCCTGGTCGAGCTTCTGATCGTGATCCTCATCGTCGGCATTCTCGCCGCGGTGGCGATTCCGCTGTATCTCGGTTACACGAAGGACGCCAAGATGGCCGAGGGCAAGGCGCTGCTCGGGTCCGTGATGACGGCCCTGCAGGGTTGTGTCCAGGCCAAGGGCTCGGGGCAGAGCTGCCAGGTCAGCGAGATCGTCAATCGCGCGGGCCTGGGCGCCGGCGGCGCGACGGGCGATGGCCGCTGGACGGTGGTCACCTCGGGCAGCCTCACGGTCTCCACGTCCTCGCCGCCGACGTTCAACGGCACGATTCAGGCGTCAGGGACGGGCTCCGACACCGCCGCCCTGTCTCTCTCGATGTTCCCCACGAACAGCGGTGTGTTCCTTCGCTGCAACAGCACGAGCAGCACGCCGCCGGCCAGCACCAGCGCCGGCGAGCCCTGCTGACCTGACGCTCGAGCGTTTCGCGGGGGTGGCGGGATGATCCGTCACCCCCGTTCTCATCTCACCGCCGCGCCGGCCGCGATGCTCGACGGCCTGCTCGTCGTCGTCCTCGTGATCATCGCCTTTCTGCCCGCCCTCTTCGGCGGCTTCCTCGGCTGGGACGACGACCAGAACTTCGTCGAGAACCCAGGCTATCGCGGGCTGGACGGCCCGCATCTCCGCTGGATGCTGACGACGTACCACATGGGGCACTGGAAGCCCCTCACCTGGCTCACCCACGGCGTCGATCACGCGCTCTGGGGCATGCACCCGATGGGCTACAAAGCGATCACCATCCTGCTCCATGCGTTGGCCACACTCGTCGTCCTCCACCTCGCGCGGCGCCTGCTCGGGCTCGCGCTCGACCGCGCGCCGGACGGGGCGATCCGCGTGGGCGCGCTGGGCGCCGCGCTCCTCTGGGCGCTGCATCCCCTGCGCGTCGAGCCCGTCGTCTGGCTCAGCGCACGCGGCGACGTCGTGGCCGGCTTGGGCGCGTTCGTGACCGTGCTCGCGTACCTGCGGGCGCACCGCCGCCCGCCGGGTCCCCACGGGCCTGGCGCGGCCACCTGGTCACCCCGGTGGTACGGCGCATCGCTCGCGCTCTATGCGCTCGCGCTCATGGGCAAGTCGATCGTCGTCACGCTGCCCGTCGTGCTGCTCATCCTCGACGTCTATCCCCTCCGGCGTTTCGGGCCGGCTGCCGGAGGCTGGCGGGGGCCGGCCGCGCGCCGCGCGTATGGGGAGAAGGCGCCCTTCCTGGCGCTCGCCGCCGTGGCGAGCGTGCTCGCGGTGTCCGCCCGGATCGAGTTCGGGAGCCTGGTCGATGTCGGGGACATCGGCTGGCTCACGCGCGTAGCGTCGGCGCTCTACGCGCTGGCGTTTCACCTCGCCAAGACCCTCGTTCCGGTGGCGCTGTCGCCGCTCTACGACTTTCGGGCGACTCTCGCGCGCGGCCCGTGGCCCTTCGTCGTGGCCGCCGTGGTCGTCGCGGCCCTGACCGTCGTGGCCGTCGTGCGCGCCCGCCGCTGGCCCGCGCTCGCCGCGACGTGGGCAACCTACGTGGTCGTGCTGCTGCCCGTGTCCGGCCTAGTTCAGAACGGCCCGCAGATCGCGGCCGACCGCTACACCTACCTCGCAGGCATACCCTGGGCGCTCCTCGCGGGCGCCGGGCTCGCGTGGTGCGCGGCCGAGGTGGCCGCCGCGCCGTCGCGCCGGCCGTTCGCGCGCTGCGTGCTCGCGCTGGGGGCCGCGGCCTGCGTGGCACTGGTCAGCCTGAGCGCGTGGCAGGTGCTCCTATGGCAGGACACGCTCACGCTCTGGTCGCGCGTGGTCGCCCTTCAGCCGGGAAGCGCCCTGGCCCATACCGGGCTCGGCACCGCGCTCCTCGACGAGGGCCGGCGGGCGGACGCGGCCGCTCACTACCGCCGGGCGCTCGCCCTGTTCCCCCAGCTCCCCGAGGCCGAGATGGGGCTGGCCTTGATCCTCGGGCGGGAGAAGCAGACCGACGAGGCGGTACGCCACGCGCGGCTGGCCCTCGCACGTCAGCCGAAGCGCGCGGGCTTCCGGGTGGTCCTCGCCGAGATCCTGTGGCAGGGGGACCGGCGCGCGGAGTCACTGGCCGCCCTCGACGAGGGGGCACGCTTGGCGCCGGGCGTCCCCTATTACCTCTACCTCCGCGCCACACGGCTGGCAGAAATGGGCCGGGCCGCCGACGCAGTCACCGCGCTCGAGGAAGGCCATCGATTGCAGCGCGCCGCCGGGCTCCCCGTGGCCGAGAGCGACCGCTACACCGCGCTCGTCTACGCCTCGATCGACCCGCCCACGGCGGTGGCCGCGTGGCAGCGCTACCTGCTGGCCATGAGCAGGGTTCCGCGACCGACACCGCGTGAATTGACCCAGCTGGCGTCGGCGGTGGCCGCGCTCGAAGAGCTGACCCGGGTCCCGAGCGCCGCCGCTATCTCGCCTCCGCGCTAGGACAGCCGGCCGCCGCCGCCGCCGGGACCTCGATGCGCTCGCCGAGGCGCCGCACGCCCGCGCACGCCTCCGCCTGACCGGGCTCCGCCTGCAGGATCGCGCGATAGTAGGCGAGCGCGCCCAGGTCGTTGTCCTCGTCCTCGAGCAGCCGGGCGATCAGGATGTAGAAGCCGGGCTTGTTGTGGAAGCGCGCCGCCGCCTCCTCGTACTGGCCGATCGCCTCCGGCACCATGCCCGCCTCGGCGTACGCGTTGCCGAGATAGGCGTGCGCGTTGCGGCTCTCCGGGTCGACGGCGAGAGCGTGGCGCCAAAGCGCCACCGAGTCGTGCCAGATTGCCGCCTGCTGCCAGGCGAGCACGCCGTAGCCGAGCAGCACGGCGGCCACCCCCGTCCGGAGCGCCGCCGTCAGCACCCGCGCGCGCGCCGCCGAGCCCGGGCGCCACGCTACGGCCGCGCCCACCCACAGCGCCCACGGCAAGCACGCCAGATAGGAGTAGCGATCGGCCACGGACTGGGGGCCGTTGTGAAAGAGGCCGGACACCGGCACCAGCGTCACCGTGTAGACCGCCCACGAGGCCGAGAACGCGGGCAGGCGTCGCACGAGGATCACCGCCAGCACGGTGCCGCCGAGGGCCACGGCGAAGTCGTCGTAGCTGACCAGCATCGGGAAGGTGTAGAGCGGGCTGAGATCGAGGGGAAGCGCCGTCTTGCTCACATAGAACGCAAGGCTGTAGAGGGCCAGCACCACCCGGAGCAGCGGGCTCATGGTGGAAAGCGTGCGCATGTTACCCAGCGGGACCAGGGCGAGGAAGGCGAGCGCGGACGCGATGAGGCCCAGGGCGAAGAACGGCAGCTTCTCGGCCCACACGGCCCACCGCGTCCAGCCGCGCGATCCGCCCAGACGGCGCAGCGGGTAGAGGTCCAGCACGAGCAGCGCCACCGGGAGGGTGGCGGTGATGGACTTGGCGAGCAGCGCGCCCACGAAGAGCGCGACCGACGTCCAGTAGAGATCCACACGTCGTGCGCCACCGCTGACCGCCTTCACGTAGGCCAGGGCGGCACCCACGTAGAACAGGCCCGAGAGCACGTCCCGCCGCTCCGTGATCCAGCCCACCGATTCCGCGCGGAGCGGGTGCGCGGCGAAGAACAGGGCCGCCGCAGCGGCGCCGAGTCGCAGGGAGAAACCGCCGGCGATCGCAGCACCGAGCGCGAGCCGGAGCAGGCGCAGGGCGAGAAAGTAAAAGAGCAACGCCGTGCCCGCATGCAGCAGCACGTTGGTGAGGTGGTAGCCCCACGCGGACATCTCCCACACCGAGTAGTCCCAGCCCAGCGTGAGCCAGGTCAGCGGCATGTAGTGGCCCATGTGAACGGAGGTGAACATCCACGCGAGCTGCCGCGGACCGAGGCCGCGGTAGTGCGGGTTCTCGAGGAACATCCCGGGATCGTCCCAGTTGACCCACTCGGGCGAGAGCGCCGGCGTGAACACGCCGATGGTGATGGTGACCACCAGCGCAGCGATGAGGACGCCGGCCACCTGCCGCCGATCCCACGCGGACGGCACTAGGTGCGCTCCGGGCGACAGCCGTCGAGCTCCGGGGGCTGCGCGCCGACCGCCACCGCGGCGCGCCGGGCGTTGCCGCAGGCGCCGCCCTCGCCGGGGTGGAGGCGCAGCGCGTGGACGAAGGCGTCCAGGGCCTCCGCGTAGCGGCCCCGCGACGCGTAGGCGACCCCGAGATTGTTCCACGCCGCGCCGAAGCCCGGCTCGAGCTGCACCGCGAGGCGATAATGCTCCTCGGCTTCGGCGTGCGCGCGGTACTCCTGGAGCACGAGGGCGAGCGCGAAAGCGAGACGGGCCCGCGCGGCAGGCCTCGCCTCGGGGACGCCCGCGATGGCGGCCCGTAGCTCCCACACCTGATATCGTGACCAGGCCGCCGTCCGCTCCAGCGCGGCGTTCCAGGCGCGCGCCGCCTCGTCCGGAGCCCCGCGCGCCCACAGGAGATTGCCCAGCCGGATCCACGCCACCGGATGCGCGGGGTCGAGCGCCAGGGCCTTGCCGAGCCGTCGCTCCGCCTCGGCGGGTCGGCCCGACTGTGCGTCCACGAGGGCCAGGTGCAGGGTGAACTGCGCGCGCAGCCCCGGCAAGCTCGCCGGCACGCGGGCCAGGCACGCCTCGAAATGCGCGCGGGCCTCGTCGAATCGCCCGGCTTCGGCGAGGGCCCAGCCGAGGTAGAAGAGCGGCACGTCACTGTCGGGGTCGGCCCACGCGGCATGGCGCCAGAGCGTGATCGAGTCGCGCCAGATGGTGATCTGCCGCTGGGTGAGGAGGGTGAGCCCGCAGACGAGGACCAGCGCCGCGACGAGCGCCGCGCGCGCGATGGGGGTCGAGACCCGGCGCGCCCGCCAGGCCCGCCACGTCCAAACGGCGAAGGCGCCAACGAGCATCGACCAGCCGACGCTCGGCAGGTAGGAATAGCGGTCCGCGGTGATCTGCGGACCGTTGGGGAAGATCCCGGAGACGGGCAGTAGGAGCGCGATGTACGCCACCCACGCGGTCAAGCCCCCGGGCCAGCGCCGCCGCAGGGCCACGAGGACGACGGTGAGCCCGAGGGTCGCGACGGCGGGCAGCAGATACCGGAGCGCGAGGGGATCGACCGGGCGATAGAGGGAATAGAGGGGCGAGAGCGGCCATGGCCACAGCATCTTGCCGAGGTAGAAGGGGATGCTGTACGCGGCGAGGGCCAGCCGCGGGGCGAAGCCCTCCTGGCTCACGGGGGCGAGAATCCCCCACCGGAAGCCGATGACCAGCATGGTGCCCGCGGCGAGGGCGGCCACCGCCATGAACGGTAGCTTCTCGACGAGCGCCACGCGCACGACGCGTCCCCATGCCGCTCCGTCGCGCGGGAGCGACGCGATCGCGATGCGGCGTAGCGGGTAGACGTCGAGGGCCACGAGCACCAGCGGCAGGCCCACCACGATCGACTTCGCGAAGACGGCCAGCGTGAAGCACGCCACCGCGGTCCAGTAGAAGCCCCGCCGGACGGCGCCGCCCGGCTGTCCCTCGCCGACCGCCTTGACGTAGGCCAGCGTGGCCGCGAGGGCCAGGGCGCCGCTGACCACGTCGCGGCGCTCGGTGATCCAGGCGACCGACTCGACGCGCAGGGGGTGCAGCCCCCACACCAGCGCGGCGAGCGCAGCGCCGAGCCGGATCGCGCGGGGCGGCGGGCCGTCCGCGCCGGCGAAGCCGGCCGTGAGCAGGCGCGTCGCGAGCCCGTAGCTCAGCACGGCGCTCACGGCGTGGAAGACCGCGGAGGTGAGGTGATAGCCCGCCGGGTTCATACCCCAGGCGAGATAATCCAGCGCGAAGGTGAGCCAGGTGACCGGGATGTAGTGGCCCATGTGCACCGCGGTGAGGATCCAGGCGAGGTGAGCCGGACCGAGGCCGCGGTAGTGCGGATTGCCGACGAGATTCTCGCCATCGTCCCAGCTCAGGAAGGCGCCGCCGACGGAGGATAGAAAGGCCGCGAGGACGAGCACGAAGATCAGCGCGGCAAGGCGTCGTTGGGGCGCGCGCACGACGTCTCCATTTTAACTTTGTTGACCACTTGCAGCGACGGGCGATAAGATCGAGCCAGGTCATCCATGAGCGCGGGCAAGGTCCTCGTGGTGGACGACGAGCCGGAAGTGCGGCTGGTGCTCACCGAATTCCTCGAGAGCCGCGGCTTCCAGGTCACCGCCGCCGAGAGCGGCGCCCACGCGCTCGCGGTCGTCGACTCCGTCGAGCCGCACGTGGTGCTCCTCGACGTCACCATGCCGGAAATGGATGGCATCGAGACGCTCAAGCGCCTCGCTGCCCTCAAGCCGGGATTGCCCATCATCATGGTGACGGCCAACGCCGACGTGGACATCACGTCCAAGCTGCTCGCCATGGGCGCGGCGGACTACATCCCCAAGCCGTTCGACCTCGACTACCTCGGTCAGGCCGTCAGCATCCAGGTGTCGGCCGCGCTCGAGCCCTGAAGCCCCGCCGCGTCGCCGTCGCGGTCGCGCTGCTCGTGCTCGCGGGCTGCGCCTCCAACCCCGGCCAGGTGCCCGTTCAACGCGCGACGGTGGGTCCCAGCGCGATGGAGGTCTACAACGCCCGCTTCGTCCGCGGATACGCGCGCCTGCCCACCTTCGACGAGACCTCGAAGTTCCGCGACGACCTCGACCGGCGGGTCAGCGACTACCTGACGAGGAATCCCCAGCTCGCGACATCCCCGCGCGCCAGCCAGTTCCGCTTCGAGCGCCGGGTGGACGTGGGCATGACCAAGCCCGAGGTCACGCTCTTGCTGGGCCCGCCCGACACCACCAGCATCGATCCCGTCCTCATGGGCGCCACCGCGCAGGTGTTCTGGAAGGACATCGGCAAGCGCGCGACGGAGATGTGGCGGTACCCGTCCGGCTGGGCCGTCTACTTCGACAGCGAGCGCGTGGTGGACCTCACCGTCGCGGGGAAGCCCCCCCTCGAGTAAGCCCCGGCGTTCGCCACGGCCCGCCGAGCATTCTTGGTGGCAGCCCGGGGTGCGCGCTAGAGTGGTGGCGTGAAATTCGGAACGCTGATCCGCGTGGTGGTGTTCCTCGCGGTGTTCGGGTGGGCCGGGTACACGGCCTTCATGATCGCGTACGACTACTTCGACACCTCAGGCATGGTGGGCCAGCTCGTCGTGGACTCCGTGACCAAGCGCAAGGCCATGGTCGGGGCGGGCGGCAGCCCCGCGGTCACCCAGGACATCGCCAAGGACGTGCGCGGCCTGATCCTCAAGGAGTCGCGCCGCCAACAGATCGCCCTCGACGAGGGCTCCCTCCAGGTCACGCCCGGCTCGTACGCAGTGCAGGTCTCGATGAGCTGGAAGCACCCGATCGCCCTTTACGGGGACAGGAATCTCTTCGATCTCACGCTCTGGATGGACCGCACGTTCGAGACCGGCTTCTGAGCCCCCGGCCCGCTCTCGCGCACGAATTTCTGCGCGGAAAGAAACTCGACGGCGCATGTCCCTTCAACCATCGGAATTTTCGAAGGGCAGCGCCTCGCGCCGCCTCTTGCCCACCGGCGTTCCTTCAGATCTTGGAGCCTGCATCGGATTCATGGTGAGTGAATCCACGTAGTTGGGCTCCGCTGGGGCCCGGATGCAGTCGTCTCCGTTGACCGGCAGCCCAACACCCCAGGTCTCCACGACGCAACCGAGTGATATTCATTCGGAATCTTCCGTGGCATGCCTCGTGCTCTCTCCACATGGCAGGAGGGTCACGACCATGGGTATCTCGATCAGCCGTTCGATCGGCGGGGCCGTCGCGTTCGCGCTGGCCGTGATGCTGACGGCGAGCCCGGCGGCGGCGACCACCTCACCTTCGAAGGTCTCCAGGATCTGGAGTCGATCGACCGCTTCTACGACGGCGCCAACGGCGGCCTCGGGAGCGGCCCGGGACCCGACCTGGGGATCACGTTCTCCCCCAACGCGCTGGCGATCGTCGACAGTGACGCGGGAGGCATCGGGAACATCGGCGGCGAGCCCTCGCCCAGCACGGCGCTGTTCTTCCTGAGCGGAACGGCCGCGACCATGAACGTGCCCGCCGGCTTCGACACGGGCTTCTCGTTTTTCTATTCATCGATCAACGTGCCCGGTCGGATCGAGGTGTGGGACGGTCTCGATGGCACCGGCACGCTCCTGACCTCGCTCGTCCTCCCGGTGACCCCCTTCGGCGGCGCGCCCGACCCGACGGGCGCCTACAGCCCCTTCTTGCCGACGGGCGTCGCCTTCGCCGGCATCGCCCGCTCGGTGGACTTCGGTGGCACCGTCGACCAGATCGCCTTCGATGACGTCACCCTCGGCTCGATGACGCCGGGCTCCACCCTCGCGGCCGCCGACACCGAGCGGGCGGTTCCGGAGCCGGGCAGCCTCGCCCTCGTGGTGGCGGGCCTGCTGAGTGTGGGAGCCCTGCGCCGGTGGGGGCGGCGCGGGTAGCCCACGTCCATGATGCTTTGGACGCCTCCTTTGCTAGACTTTTCAGGGAGGCTCCTGACGGAGAATGGGTGCGCTCGGCTGCCGGCTGCGCCGCATCGTCCGCGATCACCGGGGCATCTCCATCATCGAGGTGCTGATCGCCGCGCTCCTCCTGGGCATCGCGTCGGCGGGCGTCACCCTCATGTTCGGAAGCGGTCAGGCCTTCATCGTCGGCGAGGGTGACAATCGCGTGGCGCTCGCGCTGGCCCGACAGGCCATCGAGCAGGTGCGGGCCTCCGGGTTCGGCCCCACGAGCGGGAGCGACCCCCGCCAGGAGCTCACGTTCAACTCCACGGCGTACGGCACCACCTACCCAGGGTACGAGCGCACCATCACGATCGCCTCGGTGTGCGCGAGCAATTTCCTTCCCGCCTGCGCCGCGCCTACGCCGATCGAAGCCAAGCTGATCACGGTCACCGTCCGCGCGACCCAGGGCGTGAAGGGCGCGGACATGACCAGCCTGCCCGTCGTACTGCGCTCGGTGATGGTGCTCAAGTGAGGGCGCGCCTCGCCGCGCTCTCAGGGGACCGTCGCGGGGTCACCCTGATCGAGCTCCTCGTGGCCGGCGTGATCTTTGCCATCGTGGCGGTGGCGATCGGCTCCTTCTACGTCTCCACCCAGCGGGCGTTCGATTACGGCAGCGCGCAGGCCTTCGCGCAGCGTCAGGGGACCCTGCTCCAGGAAGAGATCCAGCGGCGCCTGCAGCGCGCGGTGGACTTCTCGGTCACGCGCTGCGGCTCCGGGACCGCGACCGCGTTCGTGAGGTACAACCTGCCCGATGGCACCCTCTGGTGCCTGCACCAGGATCAGAAGACCGGCGATCCCTATCCCCAGCTCTATGTCTGCTCACTGAACGCCGGGGTCGTGCTCGTCACCGGCGGCATTGCGTGCGACACGGGCTCCGCGGTGAGCCTGACCGCCCAGTCCCAGAACCTCAACGACATGGCCCGCCGCCTGAGCACGACGCTCCGCGTGGCCAACACCACATTCCTCGCGGTGTCGACGATGAACGGCTCCTCGATGGCCGGGCGCGCGCTCGACGTGCGCTTCGATCTCTACGACGGCGCCATGCTGAGCCTCTACCCCGCGAGCTACACGGGCATGCGCTTCGGATTCAGCACCACGCTGAGGAATTGATGGCGGTGCCCGCCCGACGCCTGCTCCGCATGGCCGTCCGTGAGGAACGCGGCAGCGTCCTCCTCATGAGCATCGTCCTCGTGTTCGTCATGACGCTGCTGGGCCTTGCGCTGTTCGACCTCGGCGCCATCGAGAACCGCCTCTCGCTGGCGAGCCAGGCGGATCTGCGCGCCTTCGAGGTGGCGCAGGCCGGCATCGAGCGCGCCCTGCGCGAGCTCCGGGACGGCTTCGACGGGGACACCGCGGGCAGCGAGAGCTGGGCCGACAACGACGGCGTGCGCGCCCCGATCTGCTCGCCGTCCTGCGCGACGGGGGTCTATCGGCCCATGACGCTCAGTAACACGAGCTTCCCGGGCGGCGGCTCGTATGCGGTGGAGATCATGCTGGTGACGGTGGCCGAGGCGAACGCGACGTCGCCGTACCCGATCGGCCTCAGCTGCTTCATGAATGCCGCCAACGTCTGCACCAACCTGGTGTTCGTGCGTAGCACGGGCACGGTGACCGACAGCGCGGCGGGCGGCGCGACCTCGCCGGCGCCCGCCGGCTACACTGCGCGCAAGACCCTGCAGGTGCTCGCGCGCGCGTACGCGCCCGCGGTGCTCGCCGGCGGCCTCGTGGCGGGGACGCCTCCGTCGCTCCAGCCCGTGAACGGCAACGTGCTCATCGCGGGGTCGGCGCTCGCGCTCGGCACGTCGTCGCTGGCCGCCTTCGAGCTCGACGGGACCAGCTCGGTTGGCTTCCACAACAGTCTGGGCAATCTCGGCCCCACCGCGGCCTTCCCCGATGCCGAGATCTTGCGCCGCTTGCCCGCTCAGCAAGCGGTCTGCGCGCCGACGGCGACCCCGTGCGCCACCCCGAACGTGTATTCCCTGGGCGCCGTGGTGCAGGTCGCGCGGCCGAACGCGGTGACGGCGCTGAATCTGTCGGGCGGCGCCGTGGCGGGTGGAGTCGCCGGGGCCTCGCACGCCACGGGAGGCAGCACGCCGGGCTCGCTGGCGGGTAAGGGGCCCCTCGACGCCATCTTCGTCGCCGACGGCTGCCAGACGGGCGCGTGCACGGACAGCTTCAAGATCGCCCCGCCCTCGCAGCTCCCCACGGTGGATCTCGGCGCGATCGGGCGGCCGTATCCCGAAAATCCGATCTCACCTTTCCCGCTCCTCACCGGCGCGTATCCGGTCACCATCGGCGGATCCACCTACGCCAACATGCAGACCTACTTCTCCACACGCGCCGCCAATCTCACGGCCGACCTCGACGGGACCGGTCAGCCGGCGGACACGGGCAGCCTCAACGGCCTTTTCGCCAGCACCAATAACTGGAGCACCACCAACCCTCCGTCCGGGGGCAACTTCGTCAACAAGGCCGGGCAGGCGCGGCGCGGACGGATCTGCTGGACCCGCTCGACCGGCGTGCTGACGTTCGGCATCACGGCGGCGGGCACCACCAACAACCCCTGCAACACGCCGGCGCCGCCCTCCGACCCGCTCCTGGTCTACAACACGAGCCCGAACGGCTGGCGGATCACCCGCAGCGCCTTTGCGTCCCGATCGAGCGCGCAGTGCGCCGGCACCACCCAGATCTGCTTCAACGGGGCCGCGGTGATCTATAACACCGGCCCCGTGAGCATCGAGGAAGCCGTCACCAGCACCTGCCTGTTCGCCTCGAATCCGACCTGCAGCGCGGAGAAGTTCGTGGGCAATGAGCTGCTCGCGCTCCTGACCCCCGGCAATGTCGACATCGCCCGGGCGACCACCTCGGTCACCCGCGTCATGGGCTTCTTCTACGCCGGCGGCGATCTGAGCGCGCGCACCGCCCCGGGCGGCACGACGACCCGTCTGGTGGGCGGGCTCGCGGCCGTCCGCTTCTGCTTCGGTGGAGGCGCGGCGTCGGGGACGTGCGTCAACGGCACCACGAACTTCCCCGAGTTCTACCAGGCTCCGCTCTCCGGCTCGTCGGTGAACACCTCCCCGGTGGGCGACGCCCGGGCGCTTCCCGAGGAGCTGCTGGCGCTGGCCCCCTCGGTGAACGGCCAGGCGCCCAAACACTGGCGGGCCGAAAGCGTCCCCCGGCTCTGGCTCGAATGCCGGCCGACGGCGACGCTGCCGACGACGCCGACGGGCGCCTGCAGCTACTAGACGGCCCTCTCACGCGCCGCCCCGCCGCCCACCCGACATTTTTCGGCATTCCGCCCGGTTTTCCTTGGGAGCCGGGGACTTACGTTGCTAACATCGACCACTGTGGCTCGTGCTGCGAGGCGATGATTCTCAACTTCCTGCGTAAGCGGGTGGTGGGTCTCGACGTCGGCCATGGCTCCGTGAAGGCCCTGGTGCTGGAGCGGCGCGGCGGCGCCGATTTCGTGGTAGGGCGTGGGATGAGCCGTATCGAGAGCAACCTCGACCCCCGGCAGTTCCCGCAGGCCATTCACACCGCCCTGGCCGCGGCCGGAGCCGAGAGCGATCCCGTCATCGCCGCCGTCGGCGGCCCCGAGATCGTCATCCGGCAGGTGTCCCTGCCGCCCTTGCCCCCCGCCAAGATCATCCCGGCGCTGGAGATCCAGCATCGCGAGCTCGGCCTGCTGCCTCCAGGCGAGTCCGTCATGGACGCGCAGGTGCTTCGTCCCTCCAAAGACGGCACGAGCCGCGACGTGCTCTCCATCAGTGTGCCCCGGGCGCTCGTGGATGAGCGCACCCGCATCCTCCAGTCGGCATCGGTGCGCGTGCTCGCCCTGGACGTGGAGCCGCTCGCCCTGCTCAATGCCGGCATCTACCTCACCGGGCTCGAGCCCGGTGAGCTCCTGGTCCTCCTCAACGTGGGCCGCCGCTCCTCGTGCCTCTGCTTGTTCAGCGAGCAGGGACCGGTGGTGGCGCGCTACCTCGACGTCGGCGCGGAATCGTTTTCGGAGCAGCTCCGCATCGCGTTCGGCCCCGCGGCGTCCGCGACCGACACGTTCTGGCGCGCCATCCCGCCCGCCGACCTCCAGCGGGCGCAGCTCGCCTGCCGCGATCTCGTGGAGCGCATCGCCGAGGACATGCGATTGTCGTTGACCTTCTATCGAACGGAGTACGACCGCGAGAGCCTGCCCCGCTATGCGATCGGCGGGTGGACCGATCTGGCGCCGCTCGGCCGCTGGCTCGCCGACCGCATCGGCCTCACCGCGCCGCTCGAAGTCATGGATCCCTTCAAGGCGGTGGAGGTGAAGCTGCGATCGGATGTTCCCCTCCCCGAGTCCCCGACCGCCGGGCCCCAGTATTTCCAGGCCTTCGGGCTCGCGTTGAGGGGCATGTGACCACGCGGCGCTTCAGCGTCGACTTGCTCCACCCGGGCCAGCTCTCGATGACCTGGCAGGAGTGGTTCATCGGCGCGCCCGGGCAGCGCCATCTCGCCCTCGTGGCCATGATGGGCGCCTCGCTCCTCCTGCTGCTGCTCGTGGGCGGGATCTTTCCCGTGTACTGGCGCCTCTCGAAGGACCTGCAGGACATTCCGGGGCTGGAGCGCGACCTTGCCGCCACCGAGGGCGACCTGAACCTCCTGCGTACGAATCTCCAGGCGCTCACCGTCGAAGCGCGGCGGCAGGTCCGCTGGGCCGAGGTGCTCAGCGCGCTGAGCCAGCACATCCCGGCAACCATGCGCCTGGAGGCGGTGGAAGCCGTGCGTCCCGCCAGCGCGCCCGGCGCCCCCCCACCGCCGACAGACGCCAAGGCGGAGGGCATGCTGCGCATCGACGCGGTCACCCCGGTGCGGGCGGGGAGCCCGCCGCTGCTGGAGACGGCCCAGTTCATGGCCGGGCTGATGCGGGATCCCGCGGTGAACAAGCGCTTCCAGCTCAAGAGCTGGGAGATCAAGCCGCCGGCCGGTAGCGGCCCCGCCACCGACGAGGGGCTGCTCGGCATCACGATCACGCTCTCGGAGCGCGCGCAGTGAGGGGCCGTCCGCTCGCGCTCCTCTGGTTCGCGGTGATCGGCGTGCTCTTCCTTGTCAACCTCGTCGCCTTCTACCAGTGGCGCTCTCTCGCCGGCCGCGGCGCCCGCGTGACCGCGCAGCGGACGGGCCTCGGCAATGAGATCCGCGCCCACGAAGGCGAGATCGTCGCGCTCATGCGCGCCAACGCGGGGCTGCTGCAGGAGATGCAGTGGACGTCGTCGGGGGGCGATCCCGCCGCCTTTCTCACGCGGCTGGGCGACCTCGCGCGAGAGAAGCGCATGAAGGTCATCGGCATCGGGCCGCTCGAGCGCGCCTCGACGGCGCAGTTCACGAAGTCGTGGCACACCATCCAGGTCGTCGCGCCTTATCGCGAGCTGCGCGAGCTGGCCGCGCGGGTGGAAGCGGAGAAGGGGATCCTGGAGGACGTGAGCGTCCGTGTGCCGCGGTCGGGAAGCGCCCGCCCGGACGAGATCGAGGCGCACTTCAAGATGACGGCGCTCGAGCTCACCCCCGCCGCGCGCAAGGTCTTCGACCGCGCGGTGGCCTCGGCGGGCCCGGGCCCGCAGGGGACCTCGCCGGGCGGATCGCTGGCGCTGCCGTTGCCCGCCGAAGGCGCGGGCGCGGTCGCCGCGCGCGATCCATTCACGTTCACCGCGGGCACGCGCCGCCCGCCGGTCGCCACCGCGCCCACCGGGCCCGGCGGGCCACCGCCCGTCGAGGCCGAGCGGTCCGACGTCGAGGTGAAGGGCATCTTCGGGTTTCCCGGCGGCTTCCTCGCCATCGTCAACAACCAGATCGTCAAGGCCGGCGACACCGTCGCCGGCTATCGCGTGGAGCGGATCACCGAGGGCACCGTGGTCCTGCGTGAGCGGGGCGGCGGGAGTCGCGTGATGACGCTTCCCGCGCTGTCTACCGCCCCCACCGGGGCGCCAAGGAGGTGACGCACGTCATGAGGACCCGCATCCGTCGTGTGCCGGCCGCGATCACCATTGCGCTCGCTGCGCTCGCCGCGCCGGCCCTCGCGCTGGCCCAGGGGCCATGCGCGAGCCGGCTGCCCACCGAGCCGATCACGCTCAACCTGCGCGAGGCCAATGTCCAGACCACCCTCCGGCTCCTGGCCCAGCAGTATCGCGTGAACATGATCGTCACCGACGAGGTGAAGGGGTCGGTGACGGTGGACTTCTACCAGGTCCCCGCGCGCGACGCGTTCCAGGTCGTGATCGACTCGGCGGGCCTGCAGTGCGTGGAGGTGGGCGGGGTGCTGCGCGTGTCGAGCTTCGCCCGCCTGCGTCAGGAGGACGAGGAGCGGCGCAGCGCGGCGGCGGAGCGGAGCCGGCGCGAGGCCGAGGCGGCCAAGAAGCAGGTGGAAGCCGATCGCGATCGCGACGACCTCGAGCGGATCCGGCAGCGAGGACCCGTGCGGGAGCGGACCATCCGTCTCTTCTACGCGGACGCGGAAGAGGTGACCAAGACCATCCTGGGCATCCTCGGTCTGCCGCCCGAGGGCTCGGTGCCGCCTCCGCCGCCGGTGCCGAGCGCGCTGTTGCCGCCGCCGCCCATCAATATTCCAGCGAACCCGCAGCCCACGCCCACCACCCCGCTCATCCCCGGCCCGTACGTCGCGCTGCCCGCGGAGGCGCTCGCCAACGGGCTCACCGTCCGCGCCTACAAGCCCACGAACTCGATCTTCATTCGCTATTACGAGGCCGATATCGCGCGGATCGAGCGGCTCATCCGGGATCAGCTCGACATTCCGCTGCCGCAAGTGCAGATCGCCGCCACCATGGTCATCACCACGCAGAACGCGCTCGATCAGATCGGCATCCAGTGGGGCGGCGCCGTCATCGGCGCCACCGCGGGGGGAAAGGGGCCCGCGGTGGTCGGCTCGGGCCTGAGCAACCGTTCGGGCACGGGCACCGGCGTGTCGGGTGGGCCGTTCACCTCCAATCCGAACTTCACCGGCTCGGAGCTCCTCCCCGTGTCGCCCAGCACGGGACTGCCGATCGGCGGGAACCTCGTGAATCTCCCGACCGCCTTCCTGCCCACGATCTCGCCGCCCGCGCTGGGGGCCTTGTTCGGCCTGGTGGGCTCGAACTTCAACCTGAACCTCGCCATCCAGGCCCTCGAGGTGCAGGGGAAGGCGCGGCGGATCGCGGAGCCCAAGATCGTCACGGTGGAGAACGGCAAGGCGACGATCGCGCGCGGCTTCGAGGTGCCGTTCACGAGCACGCCGACCGCGGACGTCTCCAACGTGCAGTTCAAGGACGCCCTCCTCCAGCTCCAGGTCACGCCGAACGTGATCTACGAGGACGGCGTCACCAAGATCCGCATGAAAGTGCTGGTGGAGAACAACGAGCCGGACTTCACGCGCTCGCTCAACGGCAACCCGCCCATCTTCAAGCGCAAGAGCGAGACCGAGGTGGTGGTCAAGGAAGGGGAGAAGCTCGTGATCGGGGGCGTGGTGCTGGACAACAGCGCGAAGACCAGCCGGGGCGTCCCGGTGCTCAGCCAGATCCCCATCGTGGGCTGGCTGTTCAAGTCGCGGGAATACAACACCGACGGAGAGGAGCTCATCGTGATCATCACGCCATCGGTCATCGCCGCCGGCAAGACGGCCCGGAGGTAGCGCGGGATGTACGAGGCCTTTTTTTGCCTGGACGACTCGCCCTTCGTTCTGACGCCCGATCCGCGCTTCCTGCTGCGCTCCAAGAGCCATCACGAGATCCTGTCGAGCCTCCTCTACGGCGTCACGAGCCAGAAGGGGCTCATGGCCCTCATCGGCGATGTGGGCACCGGCAAGACCACGCTCTGCCGTGCGCTCCTCCGGGAGCTGCCTGCGGACGTGCAGAGCGCGCTCGTGCTGAATCCCCACCTCTCCGACGTGGAGCTGCTCGGCACCATCCTCGACGATCTGGGGATCGAGCGGCGCGGGGCCACCAAGGGCGAGCTGATGACCACGCTGAACCAGCATCTCCTCGCCGCCGGCGAGGAGGGCAAGACCGTCGTGGTCGTCCTCGACGAGGCGCAACAGATGAACGTGGAAGCCCTCGAGCAGATCCGCATCCTGTCGACGCTGGAGACGGCCACGCGCAAGCTCCTGCAGATCGTCCTCGTCGGCCAGCCCGAGCTGGAGGAGAAGCTTCGCCGCCGCGACCTGCGCCAGCTCGATCAGCGCATCGGCATCCGCGGCTACCTGAGGCCGCTCAGCCGCAAGGACACCGCGCGCTACGTCGAGCACCGACTCCGGGTGGCCGGCCTGCCCGGCGCGCTGCCGTTCACCCCCGCCGCGCTGGGGCGCGTCTACCGCTGGAGCGGGGGCGTGCCCCGCGTGATCAATCTCCTGTGCGACCGTGCGCTCATGGCCGCGTACAGCGCCCGGGCGCACGAAGTCACGCCCGCCCTCGTGGCGATGGCGGCGCGCAACCTGGAGGGGCGCCGCCGGGCACAGCGACTCCGCACGCTGGCGCCGGCGTGGCCGGCGCTGCGCCGCCTCGTGGTGGCCGCCGGGCTCGCCGGCGTCGTCGTGCTCGCGGGCGTGCTCGCCACCTCGTGGCTGCCCGGGCGTCCGTTGCCGGCGGCGATGCTCTCGGCGCCAGCCTCCGAGCCGGCGCGGCTCGAGCCGATCACCACGCCGATCGCCGCGGCGGCGATGGCTGCGCCCGCGCCGGCCGATGGCCGGCCCGTCGAGCCGGTGCGCGCGCTGCTCGCACAGCTCATGCGGCTCTGGGGCGTCGCCGACGATCTCGGCCCCGCGGTGTTGGCGGTCTGGCCCGCTGGGCCGAACGGCACGCTCGACGTGGCCACGGTGGCGGCGCGCTATCAGCTCACCGCGACATTCTTCTCCGACTCCGGCCTGTCCGACCTGCGCGCGGTCGGGTTGCCCGCGCTCGTGACCGTGGAGGAGCAGGGTGGGCGACTGCCGTATCTCCTGCGCCGCCTCGACCGGGAGACCGCCACCCTCGTGGCGGCGAACGGCGAGGAGCGGCGCGTCCCCGTCGACCGGCTGGAGCCGGCCTGGCCCGGTTCGGCCTGGGTGGTCTGGCGGAACATTGACCTCCTCCCGACCGACCCCGCCGCCGCGATGACGCCGACGGTCATCGCCACGGTGGGCCTGCGCCTGGGCAAGCTCGGCTTTCTGAGCGGCCCACTCCCCACCACCGCCGACGGACGGCTGGAGCCGGCGATACGGCGCTTCCAGCGGGCGGCCGGGCTCGAGGAGGACGGGATCATGGGCCCCAGAACGACCGTGGCCTTGGCCCGGGCCACCGCAGGCGCGTTCGGACCCACGCTTCAGGCGCCCACCGCCCTGCGCCGACCGCCGAATTGAGCCGGCTGTTCGAGGGGCTCGTCCGGCTGGAGCGCGACCGGGCGCGTCCGGCGGAGATCGGAGGACTCGTTCTCCCAACGCAGTGCGTCAGGGGGAGACGAACATGGCGCATTGTTGGAACTTTTATTATCCTAGTGGGGATGGCGGCTATCGCGTGGACGGCGTACCTGCGCCCGCCGGGCCGAGACTACCTGGCCTCTCCGCTTCCACCCCAGTTCGCACGGCTACCCTCGCTTCCGGCCCACCCGTCGCCGCTCGCCCGGGGACTGGAGGCGGCGCAACGGGGCAGTCTCGCCGATGCGGAGCGCCTATTCCGTGATGCCCTCGCGCGCGACGATTGCGACGCCGAAGCGTGGAACAGCCTGGGTGTCGTGCTGATCCGTCAGGGCGCGCGCGAGCCGGGGATCGAGGCGCTCCGGACTGCGCTTCGCCTCATGCCCACGCACCTCGAGGCCCACCGCAACCTCGGCGTCGTGCTGGACCGGCAGGGGCGCCGAGGCGAGGCGAGCGGCCATTACCAGCGATTCCTCTGGCTGAGCCCGGCCGGCTATCCCGGCCGGGACGAAGTCCGGCGCCGGTTGCTCGAGCTCGCCCCGGAGCGCGTGCCCGCGTGAGCCCGAGCACCCCCGAGCGGTGGGGCTGGGTGCCCCTGGGACAGATGCTGGTACAGGACGGCATCCTCACCGATGAGCAGGTGGCCGCTGCGCTGGAGCGGCAGCGCAAGACCAAGGAGCGTCTGGGACAGGTCCTCATCGAGATGCGGCTCATCGACGAGGAGGTGCTCCTCAAGTACCTCGGCGCTCAGTTCCGCAAAGAGGCCATCACCCGCCCCGAGCTGGCCGGCCTCGACCTCGACGTGGTGAAGCTGATCCCCGAGGAGGTCGCCCGCCAGCACCGCGTGATCGCGGCGGAGCGCAACGGGCGCCGTCTCATCGTGGCCACCGCCGATCCCTTGAACGTGGTGGCGATGGACGACCTGCGCCGCGCCACCGGGCTCGACATCGACTTCCGCATCGGTCCCGGGGCGGCCATCCAGGAGGCCATCGAGCGGACGTACCGCCGCATGATCTCCACCGAGGGCATCGACGAGGCCCTGCGCCAGGACCTCGGGCTCTCCGTCGGCGTCAACCCCGCCGCCGAAGAGGCGGTGGACGTCAAGCAGCTCCGGACCCAGGCCGACGACCCGCCCGTCGTCAAGGTGGTGAACTACGTGCTCGGACGCGCGGCGGGCGACAACGCCTCCGACATCCACGTGGAGCCGCACGAGGATAGAACGCGAGTGCGCTATCGAGTGGACGGGCTGCTCTTCGATCTCCTCGAGATCCCGCGCGCGCTGCACCTCGCGGTGGTCTCGCGGCTCAAGATCATCTCGCGCCTCGACATCGCGGAGCGGCGGCTCCCCCAGGACGGGAGCTTTGCGTCCCGCATCCACGGCCGCGAGATCGACTTCCGCGTGTCCACCCTGCCCACCATCTTCGGCGAGAAGGTCGTCCTCCGGCTCCTCGAGAAGGAGGCGGTGGTCCAGCACTATTCACTCGAGAGTCTTGGGTTCGAGCCCGAGCAGCTCGAGCATTTCATGCGCGGGATCCGGCGGCCGTGGGGCATGGTGCTGCTCACCGGGCCGACGGGCAGCGGCAAGTCGACCACCCTGCACACCGCGCTCAAGGCCATCAAGTCGCCGCGCAAGAACATCATCACCGTCGAGGACCCGGTGGAGTACCGCCAGCCGGGCATCCAGCAGGTGCAGGTGAAGGCCGAGATCGGCTTCGACTTCGCCCGCTCACTCCGCTCCATCCTGCGGCAGGATCCCGACATCATCATGGTCGGCGAGATCCGCGACCAGGAGACGGCTCAGATCGCGGTGCGGGCGGCCCTCACCGGCCACCTCGTGCTCTCGACCCTGCACACCAACGACGCGGTCTCCACCGTGACCCGGCTCATCAACATCGGGGTCGAGCCGTTCCTCGTCGCCACCGCGGTGAACGTCGCGGCGGCGCAGCGGCTCGTCCGGAAGATCTGCACCTCGTGCAAGGAGGCCTACCGGCCCAACGCCGAGGAGGCCGCGCTCTTCGCGCCCGATCCCGCGCCGGAGATGCTCTACCGCGGGCGCGGGTGCAAGGCGTGCCGCAACATCGGCTACGCGGGGCGCATGGCGCTGTACGAGGTGTTCTGGGTGAACGCGGCGGTGCGCCGGATGGTCCTCGACGGGGCGGACGGCGACGGCCTTCGCCGCCACGCGATGGACAGCGGGATGATGACGCTGCGCCAGGCCGGCTTCCGCCGCGCCCTCCAGGGGCTCACGACGATGGAGGAGGTCATGGCGGTGGTGGCGGACCAGGAGTAGTCGCGATGCCCGTGTTCGAGTACGAGGTGGCGGACCGCGCGGGCGCGCTTTCCCGCGGCCGCGCCCAGGCGGAGAACGCCGGCGACCTGATCCTGCGCTTCCGCGAGCAGGGACGCCTGGTCGTCGCCATCCGCCCCGCTGCGGGCGACGGCGAGGTGCTCGTCGGCGCCGCCGCGCCCGCCCTGACCGAGTCCATCCGGCAGACGCTCCTGCGCCTGAGCAGCGGAGTCGGCCTCGGCACCCTGGTGCTGTTCACCGGACAGCTCGCCGCCATGCTGGGCGGCGGCCTTCACCTCGTGCGCATCCTCACCTCGCTCGCCGGGGAGACCACGAATCAGAAGTTCCGCAAGGTCCTCATGAGCGTGCGGGATGCGGTCACCGGCGGCACGAGCTTCGCGGACGCCCTGGGCCAGTTTCCCTTCGTGTTCGACAAGCTCTACGTGTCCGTGGTGCGGGCGGGGGAGCTCTCCGGCTCCCTCCCCGGGGTGCTCGACACCCTGACCGTGTATCTCGAGAAGACGGCGAACCTGCGTCGCAAAGTGCGGGGCGCCATCGCGTACCCCAGCGTGATCCTCTTCGTGTCGCTGTCCGTCGTCTTCATCATGATCGTGAAGATCGTCCCGATCTTCGAGAACGTGTACGCGCGCGCCAACGCCACGCTGCCCGCGCCGACCCGCACCCTCATCTGGGTGAGCGGGCTCGTGCGCTACTACACGATGACGGTGATCCTCCTCGTGCTCCTCGCCGCGGCGGGCGTCTACGTGGCCCTGCAGACGAGCCAGGGCCGGCGGCTCTTCGACCGGATCAAGCTCGGCTTCCCCCTGTTCGGCCAGCTCATCCGCAAGGCCATCATGGCCCGGGTGTGCCGTACCCTCGCGGTGCTCCTGAACAGCGGCATCCCGCTCATCGAAGCGATGGAAACGGTGTCGCGTGTCGCGGGCAATCGCGTCATCGAGCACGCGCTGACCGACGCCACCCGGCGCATGCGGGATGGCGGCACCATCGCGGCCACCTTGCGCGAGACCGGCCAGTTCCCCGTCATGATCATCCAGCTCGTGGCCACCGGCGAGGAGAGCGGCACCCTGCCGACCATGCTCGGCCGGGCCGCCGTTTACTACGAGCAGCAGGTGGACAATTCCGTGGCCACGCTGTCCACTCTCATCGAGCCCGTGATGATCGTCATCATGGGCGCGATCGCGGGCGCGGTGATCTTCGCCCTCTACCTGCCCATCTTCACGCTGGGGCAAGCCATCCGGGGAGGCGTGCGATAGCCATGGCCACCGATCCCTTCCGGCCGATGCGCGGGGGACCGCGACTGTACGTCGTGCTGCCGCTGGTCATGATGGCGGCGGCGGCGGCGTCCGCCCTCTATGTGCTGTTCCTCGCACGGCCCTTCATCAACAGCCTCAACGCCCAGCTCGCCGAGCGCGCGGCGGCGTGGCTATTCTTCGGCACCGCCGCCGCCGGCAGCCTCGGCGCCCTCGGCGGCCTCGTGATCGGGCTCCGTGTCGCCGGGCGCATCCGCGGCATCGCCCAGCGGGCGGAGGCCCTCACCGCGCGGGTGGAGGGCGGCGCGGCGCCTCCCGGGCCCAAGGACGAGATCGGTGCCCTCGACGCGGCGGTGGGCCGCCTCACGCTGTCCATGGACCGCTTCGTGCGCGACAGCGACATCCTGAGCCGTCTACCCGAAGGCATGCTGCTCCTCGGGCCGGCCGGCGACCTCCTCTCCTTCAACACCACCGCCGAGGTCGTGCTGGAGACCTCGCTCGAGCGCTTTCGCGGCACGCCGCTGCTCTCCGCGCAGGGCTTGTTCCCCCTCGCCGACGGCAACGAGCAGCTCGCCCGCCTGCTCGACGATGCGCTCCTCGAGGAGCGCTCGCTCCAGCTGGGCGAGGTCTCGGTGGTGCCGGCCACCGGCCGCGAGTTCCTGCTCGAGGTCACCGTGCAGCACCGCGAGTGGCGGCGCGACTCCACCGCGCTGATCCTGCTCTTCCGCGACGCGTCGGAGAAGCGGCGGATCCGGGAAGAGATCCGCCGGGCCGACCAGCTCGCGTTCCTCGGGGGCATGGCCGCGCGCGTGGCCCACGAGATCCGCACCCCCATGGCGACGGTGCGGGGGCTCGTGGAGCTGTTGCAGGCGGACCTCTCCGAGCAGGACACCACGCGGCGGCAGTACATCGACCGCGTGCTGCAGGCGGTGGACCGGCAGGACCGCCTCGTGGAGGACATGCTCACGCTCTCGCACCCCGAGCCCGAGAGCCTGCAGCCCGTGAATCTTCGCGAGCTGATCGACGACGTCGTGCGCGAGCTTCCCCAGGACGCCCGGCTGCGGGTGAGCGGCGAGCCCGCGGCGGCCCTCGCCCCCATTCCGGGCGACGCGTTCCGGCTGCACGAGGTCTTCACCAACCTCATCAAGAATGCGCTGGAGGCCTCGCCTCCCGGCGCGGCGGTGGAGGCCCGCGTGGAGTCGACCGACCGCGGCGTCGTCCGCGTGACCGTCCACAACGCCGGCGCGGGGATTCCCGCGGAGATTCGCGAGCGGATCTTTCAGCCGTTCTTCACCACGAAGGTGAAGGGGACCGGCCTCGGCCTCGCCATCGCCAAGCACATCGTGGACGCCCATCGCGGCAGCCTGCGGGTGGACAGCGACGGCCAGACCGAGACCACGTTCACCGTCGAGCTCCCGACAACCCAGCCCACGGCCGCGGCGGCCGTAGTAAAGTCGAGTCATGGCTGAGCGCATCCTGATCGCGGAAGACGACGAGGATCTGGCGTTCGTCCTGCGGGAGGCGCTGATCCGCAAGGACTACGAGGTCGACGTGGCGCCCACCGCCGGGCGCATGCTCGACACGCTCAAGACCGGCGCCTGGGATCTGATCCTCCTGGACGTGCGCCTGCCCGACATGGACGGGCTCGACGCCATTCCCAAGTGCCGTGACGTCGCCGCGGATACGCCGATCATCGTGATGACCGCGCACGGGACGCGCGAGGTGGCCACCGAGGCGGTCAGCCGCGGGGCCTACGACTTCTTCACCAAGCCGCTCAAGATGACCGAGTTCCAGGTCGTGGTGGCGCGCGCGCTCGAGCGCCGCCGCCTCCAGCTCCAGATCAAAGCCTTGCAGGCGGCCCAGGGCACGGGCTTCGAGGAGCTGGTGGGCAAGAGCGAGAGCCTCAAGCGCGTGGTCGAGATGGCGCAGCGGGCCGCCCCCGCCGACGTCACCGTGCTCATCGAGGGCGAGAGCGGCACGGGCAAGGAAGTGCTGGCCCGCGCGATCCACCGCCTCTCGAGCCGAAAGGACGGGCCGATCATCCCGGTGAACTGCGCGGCCATCCCCGAGGGCCTCCTCGAGTCCGAGCTGTTCGGCCACGAGCGCGGCGCCTTCACGGGCGCGGTGCGCGCCAAGCCGGGCCGTTTCGAGCTGGCCCGGGAGGGCACGATCTTCCTCGACGAGATCGGCGACATGCCCCTCGCCATGCAGGTGAAGATCTTGCGCGCGCTTCAGGAGCGCGAGATCGAGCGCGTGGGCGGCACCAAGTCCATCCCCATCGACGTGCGCGTGATCGCCGCCACCCACCAGAACCTCGATACCCTGGTGGCGGAAGGAAAGTTCCGCGCGGACCTCTTCTACCGCCTGCAGGGGGTGCGCCTGCGTCTGCCGCCGCTGCGCGAGCGCGTCGACGATCTGCCCGACCTCATCACGCATCTGCTCGACCGCACCGCGCGGCGCATGAACCGGCTGCCCGCCACCGTGTCCACCGAGGCTCTCCGCGCCCTGTGGGCCTACGGGTGGCCCGGCAACGTGCGCGAGCTCCAGCACGTGCTGGAGGGCGCCATGGTCATGTCGGACGGGGTCATCCTCCCCGTGCATCTGCCGCCGGCCATCCAGCAGGCCACCGCCCAGCCGCCCGCGGCGGCGGCTCCGGTGCTGGCCGGCCCGCTCGACGAGGCGCTCGAGACCTGGGAGCGTCAGATGATCCTCGACGCCCTCCGCCAGGGCGGGGGCATCCAGGCCCGCGCGGCCAAGATTCTCGGAATCTCGGAGCGGAGCCTGTGGTACCGCGTGAAGAAGCTCGGCATCCAGGTCCGCACGCAGCCGGAAGCCTGACCCCCGACTCACTGCCCATCATGGCCAACACGGTGCGCAAAGGTGTCTTTCCCGCCGCCGGGCTCGGCACGCGTTTCCTGCCCGCCACCAAGGCGCAGCCAAAGGAGATGCTGCCGCTGGTCGACAAGCCGACCATCCAGTACGTGGTGGAGGAGGCGGTGGCGTCGGGACTCGAAGAGCTCGTGCTCGTCACCGGCCGCAACAAGCGCGCGATCGAGGACCACTTCGACGCCGCGTTCGAGCTCGAGCACTACCTCCAGGAGCGGGGCAAGACGGCGGAGCTCGCCGAGATCCGGGCCGTCTCCGAGCTCGCGTCGATCGCCTACGTGCGACAGAAGGAGCCGCTGGGACTCGGCCACGCCATCCTGTGCGCGCGGGCGCTCGTGGGCGACGAGCCCTTCGGCGTGTTCCTGGGCGACGACATCATCGTGGCGGAGACGCCGTGCATGCGGCAGCTCCTCGACGTCTACGCGCGCTACGCGGGGCCGGTGGTGGCGGTCATGCGGATTCCCCGCGAGGAGATCGGCCGCTACGGGGTGATCGACGCGAGGGCCCTCGGCGGCAACATCTACGAAGTGCTGGACATGGTCGAGAAGCCGGCGCCCAAGGATGCCCCCTCCGACCTGGCCATCATCGGCCGCTACGTGCTGACGCCCGATCTGTTCCCGATCCTGGCCGAGACCCCGGCCGATTCGCGGGGCGAGATCCAGCTCACCAACGGGCTCCGCACGCTACGCCAGCGGCGGCCCATTTATGCCGTGCAGTTCGAGGGGCGCCGCTACGACACCGGCGACAAGCTGGGCTTCCTCAAGGCCACGGTGGACTTCGCCCTGGCCCGCCCCGATCTCCGAGACGAGTTCCGCGCCTATCTGAAGGGCCTCGGCCTCTAGGCGAAAAACCTTTTTTCACGGCGGGTTGCGACGCGATCGGCCGGGTGGCTCGATTGACTTCACCGAGGCCATCTGAGAGAATCCGCGCAATCGGACAACCCCGGACAGGCATCTCGACGCCAATGGCGAATCCCCCCAAGCGAGCCTTCCACATCGCCTCCGAGCGCGACATCAAGGCCGGGGAGGTGTCCGACGTCTACTTCGCGCGGACCGTCCAGATCCTCCGCGCCAAGGGCATCAACAAGCGGGTCAAGGCCGAGATCCGCCTGAAGAGCTTCCCCCAGCCCGACTGGTCGTTCGGCATCCTCGCCGGCATCGAGGAAGCGGCCACGCTCCTCGAGGGCCAGGCCGTCGACGTGTGGGCGATGGACGAGGGGACGATGTTCGCGCCCTACGAGCCGGTCATGATGCTCGAGGGGCCGTACCTCGACTGGGCGGAGCTGGAGACCGCGCTGCTCGGCTTTCTCTGTCAGGCCTCGGGGATCGCCACCAAGGCGGCGCGGTGCAAGCGCGCAGCGGGGGAGCGGCAGGTGATCTCGTTCGGCGCCCGCCGCATGCACCCGGCGCTCGCCCCCATGATCGAGCGCAACGCGTTCATCGGCGGCTGCGACGGCGTCGCGGTGACCAAGGCCGCCGAGCTGATCGACGCCGACCCGATGGGGACGATCCCCCACGCCCTCGTCCTCATGTTCGGGGACACCGTCGACGCGCTCCGCGCGTTCCACGAGGTGGTGGATCCCAAGGTCCGGCGCGTGGCCCTCATCGACACGCTCCAGGACGAGAAGTTCGAGGCCATCCGCGTGGCCGAGGCGCTCGGCAAGGACCTCTACGCGGTGCGGCTCGACACCCCCTCGTCGCGGCGCGGCGACTTCTTCCGAATCCTCGACGAGGTCCGGTGGGAGCTCGACTTCCGCGGGTTCGAGCACGTGAAGATCCTCGCCTCGGGCGGCATCGACGAGTACGAGATCCTCAAGCTCAATTCCCTCGTGGACGGCTACGGCGTGGGCACGTCGATCGCCAACGCGCCCGTGCTCTCCTTCGCGCTCGACATCATGGAGATCGAGGGGAAGCCCATGGCCAAGCGCGGCAAGCGCTCCGGCGCCAAGCAGGTGTGGCGTCTGCCCGGCATGGTGCAGAACCAGGTGCTGCCCGCGCACCGGCCCCCGCCGCTGGGCGCCGACGGCCGGCCCGCCGAGGCGCTGCTGAAGCCGCTCATCGCGCGCGGGCGGCTCGTGCGCGACCTGCCACCGCCCCGGACGATTCGCGAGTACGTTCTCGAGCAGATGGCCCGGATCGACATCGGCGCCTCGCGGGAGCGCGGCCTGCGCGGAGACTACTAGGGCTCCGGCCCCCGCCATGGGCGTGCTGGACGAGATCCTCGCCCACAAGCATGAGGAGGTCGCGGCCCGCCGCGCGGCCCGTCCGCAGGCCGTCCTCGAGGCGGCCTGTCGCGGGCTTGGCCCTGCGCGCGAGCTCGCGGAGGCCCTCACCCCCGGCGCGGGCCGGCGCGTCCGCCTCATCGCCGAGGTGAAGAAGGCCTCGCCGTCCAAGGGCGTGCTCGCCGCCGACCTCGATGTCACCGCGCAGGCCCGCGCCTACGCGGCGGCGGGCGCGGATGCGGTGTCGGTGCTCACGGACGCGCGCTGGTTCAAGGGGAGCCTCGACGATCTCGTGGCGGTGCGGGGTGTGATGGGCCGCCCGCTGCTCAGGAAGGACTTCACCATCGACGAGTATCAGCTCTGGGAGGCGCGCGCGGCCGGCGCCGACGCCGCCCTCCTCATCGTGGCCGCGCTCGATCGCCGCGCCCTCCGCGATCTCCACCAGGCGGCCAAGGGCGTCGGCGTCCACACGCTCGTGGAGGCGCACACCACCGCCGAGCTGGAGGAGGCACTCGCCATCGGCGCGCGCGTGATCGGAGTGAACAACCGCAATCTCCAGACCCTCGCCACCGATCTCGGCACCTCGCTCCGCCTGCTCCCGTTGATCCCGCCCGGCCACGTGGCCGTCGCGGAAAGCGGGATCTTCACGAGAGACGACGTCGCGCGGGTCGCCGACGCGGGCGCCCATGCGGTCCTCGTGGGCGAGGCGCTGGTACGGGCGGGCGACGTCGCGGCCAAGGTGCGCGAGCTGTGCCTCGAGGAGGCCTGACGTGGTTCGCGTGAAGATCTGCGGGATCACCAGCGTGGAGGACGCACGGCTCTGCGTGGAGGCGGGCGCGGAGGCGCTCGGCTTCAACTTCGTGGAGCGAAGTCCGCGCTTCGTCACGCCGGCGCAGGCGCGGGCGGTGATCGCCACGCTGCCGCCCTTCGTGACGCCGGTTGGCGTCTTCTGGGATCATCCCGCCGGCCACATCAAGGCGGTCGCCGAGGAATGCGGCCTTGCCGCGCTCCAGTTCCACGGCGACGAGTCCCTCGAGGATCTCGCCCAGCACCGGCTGCCCGTGATCAAGACCATCAAGGTGGAGGGGCCGGCCGCGCTGGAGCGCATGCGCCGCTATGCGGCCGTCGCGATCCTGCTGGATTCGCCCGCGCGCTGGAGCGAGGGGGAGGCCCGCGCGCCGATCTCGTGGTCGGTCGCGCATGCCGCGACGGCGGCCGGGCACCGCGTCATCCTCTCCGCCGGCCTCACGCCCGACAACGTGACGGAGGCGGCGCGGATGGTGCGCCCCTACGCGGTGGACGTGGCCTCCGGCGTGGAGACCCGCCCCGGCGTGAAGGACCCGGACAAGGTGCGCCGCTTCGTGGCGGCCGCCAAGGGGGCATGATGGCGGTCGCCCGGCTCGACCCCGCCAAGCTGCCGGACGCGCAGGGCCACTTCGGCCGGTTCGGCGGCCGCTTTGTGCCCGAGACGCTGATGGCGCCGCTGATCGAGCTCGAGCGGGCGTTCAAGGCTGCGCGCGCCGACGCGCGCTTCCGCCGGCGCCTCGCCGACCTCCTGCGCCACTACGCGGGCCGGCCCACGCCGCTCTACCTCGCGCAGCGGCTGACCGAGCACTGCGGCGGCGCCCGCATCTATCTGAAGCGAGAAGACCTCTGCCACACCGGCGCGCACAAGATCAACAACGTGCTGGGCCAGGCGCTGCTCGCCGAGCGCATGGGCAAGAAGCGCGTCATCGCGGAGACCGGCGCGGGGCAGCACGGGGTGGCCTCCGCCACCGCCGCCGCGCTGCTCGGCCTCGAATGCGAGGTGTACATGGGCAGCGTGGACGTCGAGCGCCAAGCGCTCAACGTCTTCCGCATGCGCCTCCTGGGCGCGCGCGTGATCCCGGTGGAGTCGGGCTCGAAGACGCTGAAGGACGCGGTGAACGAGGCGCTGCGCGACTGGGTCACCAACGTGCGCACCACCTACTATCTGCTCGGCTCGGTGATGGGGCCGCATCCCTATCCCATGATGGTGCGCGACTTCCACCGCGTGATCGGCGAGGAGACGCGCGTCCAGGCGCGCCGCCAGGCCGGCCGCCTGCCCGACCTCCTCGTGGCCTGCGTGGGCGGCGGATCCAATGCCATGGGCCTCTTCTGGCCGTTCATCAAGGACCGGCGCGTGCGCATCGTGGGTGTGGAGCCGGGCGGGCACGGGCTCTCGACCGGCAAGCACGGCGCCGCGCTCTCCGCGGGCGCGGTGGGCGTGCTGCACGGGAGCATGAGCTATCTTCTTCAGAATGACGATGGGCAGGTGATGGAGGCGCACTCCATCTCGGCGGGGCTCGACTACCCGGGCGTGGGCCCCGAGCACGCCTATTACAAGGATGCCGGACGCTTCCAGTACGAGTCCATCACGGACGCAGAGGCGCTCGCGGCCTTCCAGACCCTCGCGCGCCTGGAAGGGCTCATGCCCGCGCTGGAGTCGGCCCACGCGGTGGCCTACGCCATGAAGGCGGCGCGAGGCATGAAGAAATCCGAGGTGGTTGTGGTGGGCCTCTCCGGCCGCGGGGACAAGGACGTCCACACCGTGGGGCAGGCGCTCGCGGGCAAGGGGAACGGCCACCCGTGAGCCGCCTCGACGCCACGTTCGCCGGCCTGCGGGCGCGCGGCGCGCGCGCGCTGATCCCCTACTTCACCGCTGGCGACCCGTCGCTGGCCGCCACCGCGGACCTCATGCTCGAGGCCTCGCGGCAGGGCGCCGACGTGATCGAGCTGGGCGTGCCCTTCTCCGACCCGCTCGCCGATGGGCCGGTGATCCAGCGCGCCACCCAGCGCGCGCTCGCCGCCGGCGTGACACTCCCGCGCGTGCTCGAGATGGTGCGTGAGCTGCGGAGCGACCTCACCACGCCGCTCGTGTTCATGATCTACTACAACCCCATCCTTGCGTTCGGCGTGAAGGCGTTTTGCCGTACCGCCGTCGAGGCCGGCGTGGACGGCGTGCTCGTGATCGATCTGCCGCCCGAGGAGGCGGAGGCGCTCCACACGGAGGCCGATCCGCTCGGCCTGGACGTGGTGCACTTCGTGGCGCCCACGACGCCGCCCGCGCGCATGCGGATGATCGCCCGGGCGAGCCGGGGCTTCATCTATCTGGTCTCGCTGACCGGGGTCACCGGGGAGCGCGCCAACCTGCCACCCGACCTCACCGGGATGCTCCGCACCCTCCGCGGCGTCACCACCAAGCCGGTCTGCGTCGGCTTCGGGATCTCCACGCCGGAGCATTCGGCGATGGTGGGCGCGCACGCCGACGGCGTCATCGTGGGCTCGGCCATCGTGCGGCTCGTCGAGCGTCATGCCGGCTCGCCCGCGCTGGTTTCCGAGGTGGGCCGCTTCCTCGCCGAGCTCAAGGCGCCGCTCCGCGGGACGGGGGCGGCGCGATGACCGCCTGGTTCTGGAAGAAGCGGGAAGGGGAGGACGAGGCGCCGCGGAAGAAGGTACAGATCGCCGAGGGTCTCTGGGTGAAGTGCGACTCCTGCAAGGAGATCGTCTACCGCGCCGAGGTCGATCGCGCCGGCCGGGTCTGCCCCCGTTGCAAGTATCCGTTCCGGATCTCCGCGCGCGAGCGCGTGGCCTCGCTCCTCGACCCGGACTCGTTCGAGGAGCGCGACGCCGGGCTCACCTCCCGCGATCCCCTCGAGTTCAAGGACACCAAGAAGTACGTGGACCGGATCAAGGCGGCGAAGAAGTCCACCGGCCTCGACGAGGCGGTGCTGACCGGGATGGGGCGCATCGGGGGCAGCCCGGTGGTGCTCGCCGTCTTCGAGTTCGGCTTCCTCGGGGGCAGCATGGCCTCGGTGGTCGGCGAGAAGCTCACCCGCGCCATCGAGCTGGCCATCCAGAAGCGCGCGCCGCTCATCATCGTGTCCGCCTCCGGGGGCGCGCGCATGCAGGAAGGCATTCTCTCCCTCATGCAGATGGCGAAGACGTCCGCCGCCCTGCACCGCCTCGCCGAGGAGCGCGTGCCTTACATCTCGCTCCTCACCGATCCCACCACCGGCGGGGTCACCGCGAGCTTCGCGATGCTGGGCGACTTGGTCCTCGCCGAGCCGCGCGCCCTCATCGGCTTCGCCGGCCCCCGCGTCATCGCCGAGACCATTCGTCAGCCGCTGCCCGAGGGCTTCCAGCGCTCGGAGTTCCTCCTCGAGCACGGCCAGCTCGATATGGTGGTCGAGCGGCGCGACCTCCGGGAGACTCTCCGCCGCATCATCGCCTTCTTCGGGACGGGGCCCTCGCAGCCGGCTCCATGACCTATCGCGAGGCCGTGGCCCGGCTTCTCGCCCTCCGCGGCGGGGAGATGGCGGGCATGCGGCCCGGCCAGGAGACGATCCAGGCCCTTCTCGACGCCCTCGGCAACCCCGAGCGGCGGGTGCGCGTGGTTCAGGTCGGCGGCACCAACGGCAAGGGCTCCGCCGCCGCCATGCTGGCCACCATCCTCACCGCCGCGGGGCTGCGGGTGGGGCTCTTCACCTCGCCGCATCTCTGCTCGGTGCGTGAGCGCATCCGGGTGGACGGGGCCTGCATCGCCGAGGACGACCTCGCCGACGGCATGGACGCGATGGGGACCCTGTTCGCGCGCTTCGACGCCAGCGTGTTCGAGGCCTGCACGGCGCTCGCCCTGGATCACTTCGTCACCCAGGCGGCCGACGTCGCGGTGCTGGAAGTCGGCCTCGGCGGGCGCCTGGATGCGACCACGGTGGGCCGGCCCGCCGTCTCCGTGCTCACGCGAGTCGACTACGACCATCAGGCCCTGCTGGGCGACACGCTGGCCCGCATCGCGTGGGACAAGGCGCACATCATCCGCAGCGGGGTGGCGGTGTCCGTCCAGCAAGCTCCGGAGGCCGAGCGTCCCATCCTCGACCGCGCCGCCGCCGTCGGCGTGCCGTTGCTCCTCGAGGGGCGCGACCTCTCGGTGACCGTCCGCGCACGAGATCTCGGCGGACAACGCCTGGACCTCGCGGGGCCGGGCTGGCATGTCGCGGACGCGCGCTGCGCCCTGCTCGGCCTCTATCAGCCGGCCAATGCCCTCGTCGCTGCCGCGGCCGCCCACGCGCTCGGCGCGGGGGACGCCGCCATCCGCCAGGGCCTCGCCGAGGCGCGCTGGCCCGGCCGCTTTCAGATCCTGCCGGGCACGCCTCTCGTTGTCCTCGACGGGGCCCACAATCCCGGCGGCGCCCGCGCCCTCGCGGCCTCGCTGCGCGCCTATTTCCCCCGGCAGGCGGTGACGCTCGTGCTCGGCGCCTCCGCCGACAAAGATCTCGTGGGCATCCTGACGCCGCTCCTGCCGCTCTCCACGCGGGCGATCTTCACCGCCTCGCCGAATCCGCGCGCCGCCGATCCGATCGCCCTGCGCGACCTCGCCCGTCAGCTCGGCGCGCTGCGTCCGGACCGCCTCTTCGTCACGCCCGACCCCGTGGAGGCGGTGGCGCAGGCCAGGGAGGCCGGCGACGGCCCCGTGTGCGTGGCCGGCTCGCTCTACCTGATCGGCAAGGTGCTTGCGCCGCGCGCGGAGGACGCCGAGACCCTTTGCTTGAGTCCGCCCCGCTGATAGCATGTCCGCGAGCTCATGCCGCCTACTCGCTCCCGCGCCATGGGGATCGTACTGCTGCCGGCGCTGATCCTTCTCCTGACGGCGCCGGGCGTCCTTGCGCAGACGCGCCCCGCGCCCCTCCGCATCGCGCAGGACGGCGGCGAGGTCACCGTGGTCGCCGACCAGATGCAGCAGGTGGGCGGCACCTCCAATCTCCTGGTGGCGACCGGCAACGTCGAGATCGTGCGCGGCGTGACGCGTCTCCTCGCCGATCGCGTCGAGCTCAACCGCGACACCGGCGAGGCAATCGCCCAGGGCAAGGTGGTGTTCTACGACGGGCAGGACCGCCTGGTCGGCGAGCGCATCGACTACAACCTGCGCACCGGCACCGGCGTCGTCTACAGCGGCACCGCCTTCTCCGCGCCCTACTACCGGCTCGGCGCCGAGCGGATGGACCGCGTGGGCGAGAGCGTGTACGAGCTGAAGGGGGCCTCGTTCACCACGTGCGAGGACGACGATCCGCCGCCCTGGTCCTTCCGCCTCGGCTCCGGCACCGCTGACCTCAACGACATCATCTGGGGCCGGGACATCTCGTTCCTGGTGGGCAAGATCCCGCTGCTGCCCTGGTTCCCCTTCTTCGCGGCGGCGATCCGGCGCGAGCGGCAATCAGGCTTCCTGTACCCGCAATTCGGGGTGTCCAGCAGCAAAGGCTTCTTCGCCCGGATTCCCTACTACTGGGCCATCGACGACAGCCAGGACCTGACGGTTTCGCTCGACACCTATGCCGAGCGCGGCGTGGGCACCACGCTCGAGTACCGCTACATCAAGTCGGAGGACGCGCGGGGTCAGTTCAACGGCTTCGCGATCGATGAGGCGTTTCGGAATGGCGACATCCGGGCCGCGGGCACCTACCGCCACTCGTGGCAGATCAGCCCGAGCCTGGCCTTCAAGGTGGACGCCAATGCGGTGAGCGACGACCGGGTGCTCCGCGAGTACGCGGACCGGCTCGCCGACCGGGCCCAGCAGCGCGCGGAGACCAACGTGTTCGTGTCGAAGCGCTGGGATACCTGGAATCTCGTGGGCAACGTCCTCTGGTACCAGGACCTGACCACCCCGCGTCCGGTCGAGCTGCAGCGCGTGCCCGACATCCGGCTCGACGGGCTGCGCCAACCCGTCCCCGGCCTGCCTGGCCTCCTCTACGAGACCCAGGCTAGCGCCACCTACTTCATCAGAGAAGTCGGCTCCGACGGCGCGCGCGCGGACTTGCACCCGCGTCTCTTCTATCCCGTTCCGATCCTTGGCTACTTCACGGTGACGCCCTTTGCGGGCGGCCGGGCCACCTACTACGACAAGCGGGTGGTGGGCGAGCGCCTGACCAATGTGGGAAGCTTCCTCATCGAGGAGACGGAGAACGACCGACACGTGCGCCTCCAGGCCGAGGGAGGCCTCGAGCTGGAGACGCGCCTCTCCCGCGTGTGGCTCATGAACGGCACGTGGGGCCTCGCCGCCCTCCAGCACACGATCGAGCCGCAGGTCCAGTGGCTCGAGATCCGGGGGCTCGATCAGAAGGCCAATCCCGTGTTCGACAAGGCCATCGACGACATCGGCAAGAAGAGCCAGCTCGCGTACTCGATCGTCCAGCGGATCAATGCCAAGACCGTCTCCGGACCCGATGAGGAGCCTGTCCGATGGGAGGCGGCCCGGCTCACCGTGACCCAGATCTACAACATGCTGCCCGACGCCGACGAGCCGTTCCGGGATCTGGGGGCCGAGTTGATCGTGAGCCCCAACCAGCACTTCGGCTTCCGCGGGGTGGGAATCTGGAACACGTACGGCCTGGGCATGCGTACCGCCACCGCCGATATCTTCGGCAACTACCAGGACCTCGTCAGGGTGTCCGCGGGCGCGCGCTTCAACGAGATCGGCTCGCCGTTCAACACCGTCAATGGGGCCGTCCTCGCCAAGCTAGGCCGGAACGTGAACATCCGGGCCTCCACCGAGTACGACATTCTCGCCGGCACCAAAGTGGAGAATCGGGTCGGGGTGGACATCCACTTTCAGTGCTGGGCGATCTTCCTCGAATACATCGACCGTCATCGAAACGAGGACGAGTTCCGTTTTTCCGTGAACCTGCTCGGCGTCGGCCAGACGGGAACGCGCTTCGGCACGGGCGCGGTGCTGAGATGAGGAGCGATCGACGAGGTGGCGGCAGCCCTCCGCGCCGCGCTCGCGAGACCGCGCCGCCCGTGAGGGGGCGATAGCCCCCCCGATGGGGTTTCTCGCCGCGGTCGTCGTCTCGCTGCGTCCGCGACAGTGGGTGAAGAACTTCTTCGTCTTCGCCGGGGTCATCTTCTCCCATCAGCTCTTCACCCCGCAGGCGTGGCGGGCCGCCGCGGCGTTCGCGCTCTTCTGCGGGCTTTCCGGCGCGATCTATCTTCTGAACGACGTGGCCGACGCCGAGAAGGACCGGCTCCATCCCGACAAGCGGCGTCGCCCCGTCGCCTCGGGCGCGCTGTCGCGTGGCGTCGCCCTCGCCATCGGCCTGGCTCTCTTGCTCGTGAGCCTCGTCCTGTCGCTCGGGCTCGGCGCGCGCTTCGGCCTGGTCGCGCTCGCGTACGGCGTGCTCCTCACCGCGTACTCCGTCCGGCTCAAGCACCTCGTCATCCTGGACGTACTGACGGTGGCGCTGGGCTTCGTGCTCCGCGCGGTGGCGGGGGCGGTGGCGGTGGACGCGGACATCTCGGGCTGGCTCCTCATCTGCACCGTGCTGATCGCCCTCTTCCTGGCTCTCGGCAAGCGGCGCCACGAATACCTCACCCTGCACGGCGCCGCCGCCTCGCACCGACCCATCCTCGCCGAATACAGCGAGGGCTTCATCGATCAGATGATCGCGGTGGTCACCGCCTCCACCGTGACCGCGTACGCGCTCTACACGATGTCGCCGGAGACGGTGGGGAAGTTCCACACGCGCCTCCTGCCCCTGACCCTGCCGTTCGTGCTGTACGGGATCTTCCGCTACCTCTATCTTCTTTACCGCCGGCAGCTCGGCGGGAACCCCTCCGATCTCGTCCTGTCCGACCGGGCCCTCCTCGCCAACACCGTGCTCTGGATCGCGGCCCTGCTTCTGCTGATCTACGGGCCGTGGGGCCATTGAGGTGACGGGCACGCTCCGAACCACGCCTGAATCCGTCGCGGGCTGGGGCCGCATGCCGGTCCGCCCCGGGCGCGTGGCCCGGCCCGAGCACCTGCTCCTGCCGCCCGGCGAGGGGATCGTGCTCCCGCGCGGGCTGGGCCGCGCCTACGGCGACGCCGCGGTGCCCGCGCGGGAGGATGCGCTGGTGCTGGCGACCACGCGCGCCGACCGCATCCTCGACTGGGATCCGGTGGCCGGACGGCTCACCGCCGAGGCCGGGCTGTCGCTGGCGGAGATCCTCCGCCTCTTCCTCCCGCGGGGCTGGTTCCCGCCGGTCACCCCCGGAACCAAGTTCGTCACCCTCGGCGGCTGCGTCGCCTGCGACGTGCACGGGAAGAACCATCACTGCGACGGCTCCTTCGGCAGCTTCGTGGAGCGGCTGAGCCTGCTTACCGCTGACGGCAAGGAGATCGTGTGCGGGCCCGACGTCGACCGCGAGCTGTTTCTCGCGACGGTGGGTGGCATGGGACTCACCGGGCTCATCACCGAAGTCACCCTGCGCCTGCGTCCCGTGGAGACGGGCTGGATCGCCATGGAGACCGAAGGGGTGGCCGACCTCGAGTCGATGCTCGCGGCTCTCGAGGCGTCGCGAGAGGCCTGGCCCTACACGGTCGGCTGGATCGACTGCCTCGCCGCGGGCGTGGGCCTGGGCCGAGGCGTGCTCATGCGCGGGCGTCACGCGACGCGCGCCGAGGTGCCGTCCGGCGATCCACGTCCTCGCCGCGCGCTGCGCGTGCCGATGGACGCGCCGGAGTGGCTCCTGAGCCCGCCCGCGATGCGCGCCTTCAATGGGCTCTACTACTGGCTGAAGGCGGGCCGCCGGCGCGGAGCGGCGGGCCCGAGTGTCGTCTCCTACGAAGCATTCTTCTACCCGCTCGACATGATTACCGACTGGAACCGCCTCTATGGGCGCCGCGGCTTCCTCCAGTTCCAATGCGTGGTGCCGCGGGCCGCCGGGCTCGCCGCCATGCGCGAGCTGCTCGAGCGCATTGCGCGGGCGGGGGCCGCGTCGTTCCTCGCCGTGATCAAGGACTGCGGACCCGCCGGACCCGCGCCCTTGTCGTTCCCCATAGAAGGCGTGACGCTGGGGCTCGACCTGCCCTATCGCGGTCCTGAGACGGTCGACCTCGTGCACGCCCTCAACGCGGTCGTCATTGCCGCGGGCGGGCGCATCTACCTGGCCAAGGACGCGGTGACGCGCGCCGAAGACTTCGCCCGCATGATGCCGCGCCTGGCCGAGTGGCGCGCGGTGCGCGACCGATGGGATCCCGCCCACCGCTTTCGCTCGGCGCAGTCCGTGCGGCTGCTGGGCGATACATGAAGGTGGCGTTCGTCGGCGCGACGCGGGGGATGGGCAAGGCCCTGGCCCGGCGCATGGCCGAGCGTGCCGACGCGCTGTTCCTGCTGGGCCGCGACGCGGCGGCGCTGACGGTGGCCGCCCGCGATCTCGAGGCGCGGGGGGCCCGCGCGCCGGTCCGCGTCGGCCCGCTGGACCTGGCCGACTCCAGCGGGTTCCTGCCCGCGCTGGATGCGGCCGACGCGGCGCTCGGCCGCTTCGACACGTTCGTGGTCACCGCCGGCCTCTTCGCGGATCACGGGGAGCTGGCCGCCGACCCCGCGCGACTCGAGCGCCTCTTCCACGCCAACTTCACCGGCACCGCGCTCCTGTGTCAGCTCGCGGCGGCGCGCCTCGCGGGCCGGGGCGGCGGGGTCGTATGCGCGTTCTCCTCGGTGGCAGGCGACCGCGCCCGCCAGGCCAATTATCTCTACGGCGCCTCCAAGGCTGGGCTCTCCGCCTTCCTCGAGGGGCTCGGGCTCGCCTATGCCGACCGCGACGTGCGCGTGGTATGCGTGAAGCCTGGATTCGTCCGGACCGAGATGACGGCGGGCCTCCCGACGCCCCCGTTCGCGGGCGAGGCGGACGCGGTAGCGGCGCGGACGCTGCGCGCGATGGATGCCGGTCGGCCCGTTGTCTATGCGCCGCCAATCTGGCGGCTGATCATGGCGGTGATCCGCGCCCTCCCGCGCCCGGTCATGCGCCGCATGAAGAACTAGCGGTCGGGGAGAAGGGTCTAGCGGCGAGGCGCTGCCCGCCGACCGGGCGCGAGGCGTGCTTGCTGTACGTTGAGCGCCTGGCCAAGGGCGGCAACGAAGCCGATGGGCCCTTAACTCCGACCGCACCACGGTACAATGGTCGGACGATGCCAGAGCCTGTTCGCGTGCGCTTCGCTCCGAGCCCGACCGGTCATCTGCACGTGGGCGGTGCCCGCACCGCGCTGTTCAACTGGGCCTTCGCCCGCGCGCACCGCGGGGTCTTCATCCTCCGCGTCGAGGACACCGACCGCGAGCGCTCGACCGAGGAGTATCTGGAGTCCGTGCTCGATGCGCTCCGCTGGCTCGGCATCGACTGGGACGAGGGGCCGCCCACCCCGGGCTACCGGCAGACCGAGCGCTTCGAGATCTATCACGCGCACGCCGAGCGGTTGCTCGCAGAGGGCCGTGCCTACCGCTGCCGGTGCACGCCCGCCGAGCTCGATCGCCTCCGCAAGGCCGCGCAGGCCCGCGGCGAAACCTTCCGCTACCCGGGAACGTGCCGCGATGCCAACGTGCCGGCGAGCGAGCCGCATGCGTTGCGCCTGCGCATCGCCGACGAGGGGCAGACCGTGGTGGAGGATCTTCTCCACGGATCCGTGGTGTTCGAGCACAACCAGCTCGATGACTGGATCCTCGTCCGCACCGACGGCACCCCCACCTACAACTTCTGCGTGGTGGTGGACGACGTCACGATGAAGATCACCCACGTGATCCGCGGCGACGATCACCTCTCCAACACGCCGAAGCAGGTGCAGTGCTACCGCGCCCTCGGCTATCCCACCCCGGCCTTCGCTCACATCCCGCTGATCCTCGGACCGGACAAGAACCGTCTGTCCAAGCGTCACGGAGCGACGAGCGTGCAAGCCTTTCGCGAGGCGGGCGTGGTCGCGGAGGCCTTGTTCAATTACCTGGCCCGCCTCGGCTGGTCCCACGGCGATCAGGAGGTCTTCACCCGGGAAGAGGTCGGTCAGCACTTCGACCTCGCCCACGTGGGCCTGGCGGCGGCCGTGTTCGACCGCGCCAAGCTCGAATGGCTGAGCCAGCACTGGATCAAGACCTTGCCCGCGGCCACCCTGGCCGAGCGCCTCCCGCTCTTCCTCGGGCGCGCCGGCCTGCCGATGCCGGCCGACCGCGCCTGGCTCGCCCGCGTGGTCGCCACGCTGCAGGAGCGCGCGAAGACGCTGGTGGAGATGGCCGAGGCGGCGAGCTTCTACTTCTCCATGCCGACCACGTACGAGGCGGCGGCCATCGCGAAGCTCTGGACGGCGGAGGCGCCCGGGCGCTACGCGCTCATCGTGAGGCGGCTCGAGACGCAGACCGACATGGATCCCGCCTCGCTCGAGGCGCTCTACCGCGGCTTGGCCGCGGAGCTCGGCCTCAAGCTCGTGGATCTTGCCCAGCTCACCCGTCTGGCCCTCACCGGCCGCACCGCGAGCCCGCCCATCTTCGACATCATCGGCATCCTGGGCAAGGAGGAGACGCTCCGTCGCCTGCGTGCCGCCCACGCCGCCGCAGAGGGCCGGCGATGAGGCGGCTCGTCCTCGCCCGCCACGGCCAGTCGGTGTCGAACGCCGTGCGGCGCTTCCAGGGCGTGCAGGACGTCCCGCTATCCGAGCTGGGCCAGCGCCAGGCCGAGGCGCTCGGTGCGGCCCTCGCGCGGCGGCGCATCGCCGCCATCTATGCGAGCCCGCTCCAGCGCGCTCATCGCACCGCCGAGATCGTGGCCGCGGCCACCGGCGTCCCCCTCGCGGCGATCGAGGATCTCCGCGAGCTGTCGCTGGGCGAGTGGGAGGGCTGCACGGTGGACGAGGTGCGGGCCCGCCCCGGCGATCCCTACTCGTGCTGGGTGCGCGATCCCGTCGGCGGGATGCCGCCGGGCGGCGAGCCACTGGCGGAGGTGCAGGCGCGGGTGTTGCGCGCGATCACGGAGATCGAGCGCGCGCATCCGAACGGTGACGATGTGCTGGTCGTCTGCCACGGCGGCGTGATCAGCGCGTATCTCGCCCACTGCCTGTCCCTGCCGCTGTCCTCGATCTGGCGGTTGATGCTGTTCAACTGCTCGATCAGCGAGGTGGCGCCTCCCCGCGTGCTCACGATCAACGAGACGACGCATCTCCGCGGCGTGGCGGAGCCGCCCGGCGGGTTCCGGCCGCTGTCGCCATGAGGAAGGGCCGATGAGCCTGCTCTCGCTGGCGGGCGGCCTCGCGATCCTGCTCTACGGGATGCAGCTGTCCGGAGAGGGCCTGCAGCGGGCGGCGGGCGGCCAGCTCCGCCACCTCCTCACGAGCATGACGCGCAGCCGCTTCTCCGCGGTGGCGGCGGGGGCGCTCGTGACCGCGTTGATCCAGTCGTCCTCCGCCACCACCCTCATGCTGATCGGGTTCGTGTCCGCCGGTCTCATGACCTTCCGCCAATCTCTGGGCGTGATCCTGGGGGCGGACATCGGCACCACCTTCACCGTGCAGCTGCTCGCCTTCAACCTGCGCGACCTGGCGTTCGCCCTGCTCGCCGTCGGCTTCGGCCTGGCGTACTTCGGCCGGCGCGGGCTCGTGAAGAGCCTCGGCCAGGCGGTGCTGGGTTTCGGCCTCCTGTTCCTCGGCATGCGGTTGATGACGGACGGCATCGCCCCGGTGACCGAGCACCCCCTGACTCGTCAGGTGCTGGTCGCCTTCGCCTCGAATCCGGCCATGGGCGTGCTCGCCGGAGCCGCGCTCAGCGCGGGGATGGCGTCGTCCGCGGCCACCATCGGCGTGCTCCTGTCCCTCGCCCACCAGGGGCTGCTCCCGCTGGCTGGCGCGATCCCGGTGGTGCTGGGCGCCAACATCGGCACCTGCACCGCCGCCCTCGCGGCGAGCATGCGGTCCACCTCGGACGCGCGCCGGGTCGCGGTGGCGCACATCGCGTTCAAGGTCCTGGGCGTCGCCCTCGTGTTCCCGTTCATCGACCCTCTCACCGCGCTCGTCGCGGAGACGGCGCGGGAGACGGCGCGGCAGATCGCCAACGCCCATACCCTGTTCAACGTCGCGATCAGCGCGCTGTTCCTGCCCTTCGCCCCGTTCGCCGCCCGCGCCATCACCGCCCTGGTGCCGGAGCGGGAGCGGGGGGACAACCCCTTCAAGACCCGCTACCTCGACGACCGGAACCTCGACCAGCCGTCGCTCGCCCTCGGCCAGGCCACGCGCGAGGCCCTGCGCATGGGCGACGTCGCCCAGAGCATGCTGCGCGACGCCCTCGAGGTGCTGCGGCGAGACGATCGGGAGCTGCTGGAGGAGGTCGAGCGGCGCGACGATCAGCTCGACTACCTCGAGCGCGAGATCAAGATTTTCCTCGCCCGGCTCGGCCGCGAGACCATGGGCTCCGACATGGCGGCGCGCGAGATCGGGCTGATCTCGTTCATCGGCAATCTCGAGAACATTGGCGACATCGTGGACAAGAACCTCATGGAGCTCGCCCGCAAGAAGGTCTACCAGGGACGGCGCTTCTCGGAGGAAGGGGAGACCGAGCTGGTGGAGTTCCACGGCATCGTGTCGAAGAACCTCGAGCGCGCGATCGCCGCGGTTGCCGCGTCCGACCGCGCGCTCGCCCAGGAAGTGCTGGACCAGCGACCGTTCGTCCGCCAGCGGGAGCGGGAGCTGCGCGAGTCGCATCTCGATCGCCTGCGCCGCGGGCTCGCCGAGTCGCTGGAGACCTCCGAGATCCACCTCGACGTGCTCACCAATCTCAAGCGGATCTCCTCGCACGTCACCGCCCTCGTGTTCCCGATCCTCGAAGAGGAAGTCTGAGGTTGCCGATGCCCCGCGAACGTCTGCGCATTCTCTTCATGGCCTCCGAAGCTGCGCCCTACGCCAAGACGGGCGGGCTCGCCGACGTGGCGGGCGCGCTCCCCCGGGCCCTCGCTGGCCTGGGCCACGACGTGCGGATCCTCATGCCGAAGTATCGCGGGATCGAGAGCCGCGCGGGCGCGCTCACCCTCGCCGCCAGCGGCATCCGCGTGCCCCTGGGCGAGCGCACCGCGGAGGGCGCGCTGTTCGAGGCGCGCGCGCCGGGCGGCGTCACTGTCTATTTCCTCGCCCACGATCACTACTACGACCGCGAAGCCCTCTACGGCACCGCGGACGGGGACTACTGGGACAACTGCGAGCGCTTCATCTACCTGTGCCGCGGCGGGCTCGAGGCGGCGGCGGCGTTGGGCGCGCAGGGGTGGCGGCCGCAGGTGATCCACGCCAATGACTGGCAGACCGGGCTCGTGCCCGTGTACCTGCAGACGCTTTACCGCGCGCATCCCGTCCTGGGCTCCATCGCCACTCTCTTCACCATCCACAACCTCGCCTATCAAGGCGTGTTCTGGCACTACGACATGCCCATGACCGGCCTGGGGTGGGATCTCTTCACGCCCGCCGCGCTGGAATTCTACGGCCGGCTCAACTTTCTCAAGGGTGGGCTCGTGTTCTCGGAGCTGCTCACCACGGTGAGCCGTACCTACGCGCAGGAGATCCGCAGCGCCGCCTTCGGCGCGGGCCTGGAGGGCGTGCTGGAGGAGCGGAGCGCGGATCTGCACGGCGTGGTGAACGGGATCGACTACGAGGCGTGGAATCCCGCCACCGACGCGGTGCTCGCCAAACGCTACGGCCCAGGAGAGCTCGAGAGCAAGGCGATCTGCCGCCAGGCCCTTCAGGACGAGATGGGGCTCGAGCGCGGCGGTGGCCCCATCGTCGGCATGGTGACGCGCCTCGCGACCCAGAAGGGCCTCGACCTCACGCTCGATGCGCTGCCCGGGCTGCTCGCCACGTCCGCGCGCCTGGTCCTGCTGGGCTCGGGCGATGCCCCGCTGGAAGAGGCGTTCGTCGCCGCGGCCGCCGCCTATCCCGGGCGCGTCGCGGTGCGCATCGGCTACAACGACGACCTCGCGCGCCGCATCTACGCGGGGTCGGATTGCTTCCTGATGCCGTCGCGCTACGAGCCCTGTGGGCTCGGTCAGCTCATCGCCCTGCGCTACGGCTCGGTGCCCATCGTCCGCCGCACCGGCGGCCTCGCGGACACCGTCAAGGAAGTGGATCCAGCCCGGCGCACCGGCACCGGCTTCCTCTTCGACGCCTTCGCGGTCGACGCGCTGGCGGAGGCGGTGCGCCGCGCCGCCGCCGCGCACGCCGATCCGGCGCTGTGGACCGCCATCGTGAGGAATGGAATGGCCGAGGACTTCTCCTGGGACGCCTCGGCGCGGGAATACGTGACCCTGTATCGCAAGGCCATGAAGGCGCGCACCATTCGCGAACGGGAGAGCCAGCCATGAAGAAGGTCGAGGCGGTGATCAAGCCGTTCAAGCTGGACGACGTCAAGGAGGCGCTGACCCAGCTCGGGGTGTACGGGATGACCGTCACCGAAGTGCGCGGGTTCGGCCGTCAGAAGGGCCACACGGAGCTCTACCGCGGCTCGGAGTACACCATCGATTTCCTGCCCAAGGTGAAGGTCGAGGTGGTGGTGCCGAACGAGCTGGTGGACAAGGTCGTGTCGGCCATCGCCTCCGCCGCGAAGACCGGCTCGATCGGCGACGGCAAGGTCTTCGTGCTGCCCCTCGGCGAGGCCATCCGGATCCGCACCGGCGAAAAAGGCGAGAGCGCTATCTGAACGGTGGACGCTAGCTCGGTTGCCTGGGCGCCAGGGGTCGCCGTAACCGATTGGCCCACGGTCAACATGCCAGAGGCATGTTGAATATGGTCGTCGACCTGGTACGCGCGGCGCCGGGCGACCGGCGGGCACTGGCCGAGCTCAAGCGGCACGGCTTCACCGAGCCGGGAACGGCGCTGGCCAACATCCACGCGCTGGCGCCCACACCGGTGGAGGGCACCCTCCTCGATCCCGTCCTCCCGCGCCTCCTCGCCGAGGTTGCCGGGGCGCCCGATCCCGACATGGCACTCAACAATCTCGAGCGCCTCGCCGCCCAGGGCGACCGCGGCGTGTTCCTGCGCACGCTCGCCGCGCATCCCGGCGCCATCCACCTGCTCGCGCGGCTCGGCGGCACCAGCCAGTTCCTCGCCGACACCCTGCGTCGCTACCCGCAGCTCTTCGCCTGGTTGCTCGAGCCCCGCACCATGCGGCAGTGGCTGGGCGACGAGCTCGAGGCCGGGCTCGCGGCGAGCCTCGCGCCGTTCAGCAAAAGGGAGGCGCGCTGGAACGCGCTGCGCCGCTTCAAGTACCGGCAGCTTCTCCGCATCGGCACCCGCGACATCCTGGGCGACGCCGATCTCACCGTGACCACCGAGGAGCTCTCGCGGCTCGCCGACGTGTGCCTGGCCGCCGCCTGCCGGTGGGCGGACGAGGCGCTGGAGCCCCTCTATGGCGTGCCCCGGACGCCCGATCGCGGGCGCTCGGGCCTGGCCGTCATCGGCATGGGCAAGCTGGGCGGCGACGAGCTCAACTACTCCTCGGACATCGACCTCATCTTCGTCTACGGGGACGATGGCGAGACGAGCGGAGGCGCGCAGGGCTCCATCGCCAACGGGCGGTACTTCGCCGAGGCGGCCAAGGCGGTGGTGGCGGCGCTGGAATCGGTCACCGAGGAGGGCTACGCCTTCCGGGTGGACCTGCGCCTGCGGCCGGAGGGCCGCTCGGGCGCGCTCATCCTGTCCCTCGAGGGCTATCGCGCGTACTTCGCGGAGCGCGCCGAGCTGTGGGAGCGCCAGGCCTTGATCAAGGCGCGCTTCTGCGCGGGCGACGCCGCGGTGGCGGCGCGCTTCTTCGAGCTGGTGCGGCCATTCGTGTTCCGCGCCGGGCTCGACGCGGGCATCGTGGACGAGGTGCGCCGCATGAAGCAGGAGATCGACCGCGCCCAGCGATCCAAGGGCGTTGAGCGGCGTAACGTGAAGCTGGGGCGCGGGGGAATTCGCGAAGTCGAGTTCCTCGTGCAGGCGCTGCAGCTGCTCTACGCGGGCGACGATCCCTGGCTCCGCGGCGGCAACACGCTGCGGACGCTGTTCCGGCTGACCGAGCGCGGGTATCTCGCCCCCGCGCTGGGACGCACGCTGGGCGACGCGCTGGTGTTCCTGCGCACCGTCGAGCATCGCCTGCAGATCCTGCACGAGTTCCAGACACACACGCTGCCCGAGGAGGCGCGGGCCCTGGGGCTGCTCGCCCGCCGCATGGGGATCCCGCTCCCGCCCGACGGCGCGCGGCGGCGCTTCCTCGCCGAGTACCGGCGGGTCACCGGCGCGGTGCACGCGGCCTTCCGCGACTTCTTCGACGCGCGGCCGGCGCCGCGCGCGGCGCCCCCGCCGCGCATCCCGACGTTCACCGCCCTCAAAGCCACGGGCTTCGCGGATCCGGATCGCGCGCGGCAAAACCTGCGTCTCTTGCTGGAGGGCCGGCCGCTCCTGCCCTATCCCGCCCGCGCGGCTCAGGCGCTCGCGCGCATGTTCCCGGTGCTCCTCGACGCGCTCTGGCAGAGCCCGGATCCCGACGAGGCGCTCAATCAGTTCGAGCGCTTCGTGGCCGCGGCGGGCCCACGCGCGGCCTGGCTCGAGCTGCTCGCGGAGTCGCCGCCCCTCCTCGTCAATCTCGTGCGGCTCTGCGCGCGCGGCGAATTGATGAGCCAGATGCTGCTCGCGCAGCCCGAGCTCCTGGGGAGCCTGGCCGATCCCGCCACGTTCGCCGCGCACAAGACCGAACGGGAGTTCCGCCTCGCGCTCGCGCCGGTGCTGGGGCCGGCCCTGAGCGCCCCCGAACGAAAGGACCTCCTCCGCCGGCTCAAGCAGGCGGAGGAGCTGCGCGCCACCTGGCGTATGCTGCTCGGCGTCACCGACGCCGAGCGCTTCTCCGCCGAGCTCACCGCGCTCGCCGAGGCCGCCCTGGCGGTGGCATGGCTCATGGCGGTGAGCGAGATGGCAGCGCGCCACGGCGCGCCCCGCGACGCGCGCGGGCGCTTCCTCGACGCGGTCATCGTCGGGGTGGGCAAGCTCGGTGGGCGCGAGCTCTCCACCGGCTCGGACCTCGACTGCTTCGTGATCTTCGACGCCGATGGCATGACGGACGGCGCGGAGCCGGTCGAGGCCGCCGTCTTCTATCACGAGGCGGTGGAGCTCCTCCAGGCCCTGCTCGGCGACATCACCGCCGCCGGCATCGTCTTCCCCGTCGATCTCCGCCTGCGTCCCGGCTCCAAGGGCAGCGGCTTCGCGGCGAGCCTCGCGTCCATGGCGCAGTACTACCGCGAGTGGGCGGATCCCTGGGAGCGCCAGACCCTCACCCGGGCACGCCTCGTGGCGGGCGCGCCCGCGGTGGGCCGGGGCGTGCGACGCCTGATCACCGCGCTCCTCTACGGCCCGGACGCGCCGCCACCCGACCTCAAGGAGATGCGCATGCTGCGCGAGCGCATGGAGAAGGAGCTGGGCAAGGAGACACGCGGGCTCCTCCACGTCAAGTTCGGCAAGGGGGGTCTTGTCGACGTGGAGTTCATTACCCAGGCGCTACAGCTCGTGCACGGCCGCGCCTACCCCGGCATCCGGCGTCCCAACACGCTGCAGGCCATCCGTGCCATCGCCGCCGCCGGCCTCTTGCCCGCCGCCGACGCCGCCGCGCTGGCCGACCACTACCGCTTTCTCCGCCGCGTCTCCGGCAGCCTCCGGCTCTTCGGCGCGCGGCCGAGTGATGCCCTCGAGCTCGCGGGCCCGTTCGTCTCGCGCGTGGCGCGCGGCCTCGAGTACCCCTCGCGGAAGGACTTCCTCGAGGACTACCGGCGCCGCACCGCCTGGGTGCGCGCGCTGTGGAACCGCGTGGTGGTCCCGGCCTGACGGGGGCCGGCGCGGCAACCGCGGCGCCGCGGGGCTCACGCCGCTGGTAGAATGAGCGGCGATGTGCGCGCGGCTCTTCGTCCTCGACGGCCCCGGCTATCTCTTCCGCGCGTACCATGCGCTGCCCTACCTCTCGAACTCCAAGGGCGTGCCCACCAACACCGTGCTCGGCATGTCCACGATGCTGTGGAAGCTCTTCCGGGAAGAGCGTCCCGACTACTTCGCGGTGGCCTGGGACCCGCCCGGCCCCACCTTTCGCGACGAGAAGTTCGCCGCCTACAAGGAGACGCGCGCCGCCACCCCCGATGACCTCAAGCGCCAGATCCCACTGGTGATGCAGGTGCTGGCCGCGCTCCGCGTGCCGGTCCTGGAAGTGGCGGGCTTCGAGGCCGACGACGTTCTCGGCACCATGGTGGAGCGGGCGCGCGCCCACGACGTGGACGTGGTGCTCGTGACGCAGGACAAGGACATGCTGCAGCTCGTGGGGCCGCGCGTCACCGTGCTCGCGCCGGGCGCGAAGGCGGGCGAGCAGATCATCTACGACGCCGACCGGGTGCGCGAGAAGTGGGGCGTGGGGCCCGAGCAGATCCCGGACCTTCTCGCCCTCATGGGCGACTCCATCGACAACATCCCCGGCGTGTCGGGGGTCGGCCCCAAGACGGCGGTGAAGCTGATCGGCCAGTTCGGCTCGGTCGAGGGGCTTTACGAGCATCTCTCGCTCGTGCCGGGGAAGCTCCGCGAGACCCTGGCCGCCCATCGCAAGCAGGCCTTGCTTTCGCGGGAGCTGGCCACCGTGAGCACGCGGGTGCCGCTGCCCCACGACCTCGAGGCGCTCCGCCGGGCGGAGCCGGACTGGGACAAGCTCCGTGCGGTGTGGACCGATCTCGAGCTGCGGAATCTTCTGCGCCAGCTCCCGGGCTCGGCGGCGCCGGTGGCGGTGGAGGACGAGGCGCCCGCGGGCGGGGCCGACGAGCTCACCACCTTCCTCGCGAAGGTGCCGGACGGCGAGCCGCTCGCGGTGGACTGGGCGGAGGAAAGCGGGCCGCCCGATCCCGCGCTCACGCGCGTGGGCTTCCACCATCCCGCCGCGGGCGACGTGCAGGTGACTCCCGACGCGGTGGCGGCGAACCTGCCGCGCCTGGTGAGCCGGGTCCTGATCGGCCACGACATCAAGCGGCTTGTGGAGTGGTGCCTCGCCCGCGGGGCCGCCGCGCCCGCGGTGCAGGACACCGCGATCGGCGCGTTCCTCCTCAATCCCGCCCGCTCCAACTACCAGCTCGAGGAGGTTGCCACCGAGCATCTCGGCGAGGGCGCGGCGGCGGGCCGGCCGGGCGGGCGCGGGCGCCTCGTCTGGGCCCTCTGGGAGCAGGAGGAGCGCGAGCTGCGCGAGGCCAAGGTGCGCCCCCTTTACGACGAGATCGAGCGGCCGCTGGTGCCGGTGCTGGCGGTGATGGAGCGCCACGGGATTCGCGCGGACTCCGACCGCCTCGCCGACTTCTCGAAGGAGCTCGACCGCAGCCTCGAGGGTCTCACGCGCGAGATCTACGGGCTGGCCGGCGAGGAGTTCAACCTGGGCTCGCCGAAGCAGCTCGCCGCCATCCTGTTCGAGAAGCTCTCGCTGCCGCCGGTGAAGAAGACCAAGACCGGCTACTCCACCGACGCGGACGTGCTGGAGCAGCTCGCGGTGGGCCACGCGCTCCCCGCGAAGATCCTCGAGCAGCGCACGCTCTCCAAGCTCAAGTCCACGTACGCGGACGCGCTGCCCGGCATGATCAACCCGGACACCGGGCGCATCCATACCTCGTTCAACCAGATGGGGGCGGCCACCGGACGGGTCAGCTCCTCCGCGCCGAATCTCCAGAACATACCCGTGCGCACCGAGCTGGGCCGGCGCATCCGCGCCGCGTTCGTGCCCGAGCCGGGCTGGCGCCTCGTCGCGGCGGACTACTCGCAGGTGGAGCTGCGCATCCTCGCACACGTCTGCGGCGAGGAGAGCCTGGTGGAGGCGTTCCGCGGGGGCGAGGACATCCATCGCCGCACTGCCGCCGAGGTCTTCGGCATCCCGCCGGACCAGGTCACCGCGGCCCAGCGCGACATCGCCAAGACCACGAACTTCTCCGTGATCTACGGAGTCACCGCCTTCGGGCTGGCCCGCGGGCTCCGCATCACGTCGCGCGAGGCGCAGGACTACCTCGACCGCTTCTTCACGCGGCACCCGAAGGTGCGGGGCTGGCTCGACCGCACGGTGAAGGAGGGACGCGAGCGAGGCTACGTGGAGACATTGCGGGGACGACGCCGCTATTTGCCCGAGCTGCGCAGCGGCAACCCCAACCTTCGCAGCTTCGCCGAGCGCGTGGCCACCAACGCGCCGATTCAGGGCACCGCCGCCGACATGATCAAGATCGCCATGATCCGCATGGCGGCGGCGATGACGGAGGCGCGGCTGGCGAGCCGCATGCTGCTGCAGGTGCACGACGAGCTGCTCTTCGAGGCTCCGCCCGAGGAGGAGGAGCGCCTGATGGCGCTCGCGGCGGAAGTGATGGAGGGCGCGATGAGCCTCGAGGTGCCGCTCAAGGTGGACGTCAAGGCCGGGGCGGACTGGGCGCAGGTCTGACGGTGGCGCGGCCCTTCCTGCTCGCCGGACTCACCGGCGGCATCGCCACCGGCAAGAGCACGGTGAGCGCGATGTTCACGCATCTCGGCTGCCGCGTGACCGACGCCGATCAGCTCGCCCGCGAGGTGGTCGCGCCGGGCCAGCCTGCGCATGCCGCCATCGTCAAAGAGTTCGGCGCGGACATGGTGCAGCCCGACGGCTATCTGGACCGCAAGCGCCTCGGCGCGGTGGTGTTCTCCGACCCGGAGCGGCGCAAGTGGCTGGAGGCCATCACCCATCCTGCGATCCGGACGCGCTGGGACCGCATTCTCCGCGTCTACGAGGAGGAGGCGTTCGCCGGCATCGTCTTCTGGGACGCCGCCCTCCTCTACGAGACGGGCGGCGCGCGGCTCATGGAGAAGGTGGTGGTGGTGTTCACGGACCCGGCGACGCAGCTCGCGCGCCTCGTGGCCCGCGACGGCTGTACCGAGGCGGAGGCGCGGGCGCGCGTCGCCAGCCAGCTACCGGTGGCCGAGAAGGCCAAGCTGGCAGACTACGTCGTGGACAACTCCGGCCCCTGCGCCGAAACCGAGCGGCAGGTACGTGCCGTGCACACCGCGCTCCTCCGGGACCTGGCCGCGCGCGGCACGAGATGAGTCCGCGGCGGAACGCGCGCGCCACCGCGCCGCCGGCGCGGCGCTTCGGGGGCGGCCGCGCGACGAGCGGCAAGCGGCGTGCCCTCGGCCAGCACTTCCTGCGGGACGAAGCCGTCGTCGAGCGCATCGTGACCCTCGTGCGTCCGGGGCCCGAGGACCTCGTGGTGGAGATCGGACCCGGCGAGGGCGCGCTGACGGGTCGCCTCGCCGCCGCGGCGGGCCGCCTGATCGCGGTGGAGGTCGATGCCGCCCTCGCTGCGCGGCTTGCCGCGCGCATGGCCGTCTCGGCCACCGTCGAGATCCGTCACGCCGATGCGCTCGCCTTCGACTGGCGCGGCCTGCCCGCGCTCCGGCCGGCCCCCGGCGGGCGCGTGCTCGTGGTGGGCAATCTCCCGTATAGCGTAAGCAAACCGATCCTCATGGCGCTGGCGGAGGCGGCGCCGGCCCTCGCCGCCGCCGCGCGGACCGAGATGGCGCTGATGCTTCAGAAGGAAGTGGCGGAACGCGTGGCCGCCCCACCGGGGGACCGCACCTACGGCAGCCTGTCCGTGCTCACGCAGTGCGCGGCCGACGTGCGGCTGGCCTTCACGGTGCCGCCGGGTGCGTTCCGTCCGCCGCCGCTCGTCGAGTCCGCCGTGCTGCATCTGCGCGCGCTCGCGGCGCCGCCGGTGCCCATCGCGGACCCGCGGCGGTTTCGCGCGCTCGTGCGCGCGGCTTTCGCGCAGCGCCGCAAGAGCCTGGGCAACGCGGTCGCCGCCGGCCTCGGGATTCCCGTCGAGCGCGCCCGCGCGCGCCTCGCCGCCGCCGGCATCGACGCCGGACGCCGGGCCGAGACCCTGACGCTCGCCGAGTTCGCGCGCGCGGCCGACGATCTTGCCCTCTCCCTCCCGGGCAGAGGGCCGGATGAGAGGATTTAGCGCGCGCGCCGCGCGAGGAACTCGCCCTCGACGAGCCAGGTCGCGCCGTCGGCGGCGAGCGCCTCGCCGATCCAGCGGAAGGAATCCGGCGTGATCTCGGTGAAGCGCCAGCGGGTCGGCGTACCGTTGGCGCGCGCCCCCACCTGCACGATCTCGGCGCCGATGCGGCGGCCGGTCTGCTCCTCGCGGTGGCCGTTCACCGGGTTGATCCACGTGATCTGCCACGCCTGAATGGTCGGATCCCACACCCGCAAGGTCATGCCGAACATGTTCATGCCCCGCTCCGGCTCGCCCACGCGCTCGCCCCGGGGCGGCATGATCCAGACGTCCTGGATCGCGCGTCCCTCCAGCGCCCAGCCGAAGTGCACCTCACCGCGGAGACATCGCCCGCTCACGTCGATGCCGGCGTAGCGGCGCACGTCGAGCTCCCAGCTGCCGACCAGCCAGCCATAGACGTCCGCGGTTTCGGGAATTTCCGGGGCCCGACCGGGAGAGGCCAGCACCGCTTGAGCGTTCTCACCGTGCTCCACCCTCATGGTGGTCATCAAATCTCCTCCTCGGGCGCGCCGCGCCCTCAGCGAAGAAGACCCCGCCCGGGCGGCGGCGTGAAATCAGCTGGCGAGAGGGAGAGTGAACACGAAGGTGCTGCCCTGACCCTCCATGCTCTCCGCCCAGATTCGGCCGCCGGGGCAGGAAGTTCCGGTTCACCACGTCGTGCGAGGCGCCGCGAAGCTGCGAGCCGGTGTCGCCGGTCGTGAACGACACCGCGAAGCTCACCACGCCCGCACGCGTCGCGGCGAGCACGCCACGGTCGCCGAGCCCGTACACCGCGTAGAGCCGCTTGTCGGGATCGCACACCACGGGATAGGGCATCGGATCGGGACGGAGGAACCGCCGCGCGCTCTCGAGTAGGTTCGGTGTGACCTGGATCACCTCGGTGGCCTGGGCGAGCAGGTTCTGGTAGCCCTCGATCACGCCCTGCATGGGAAGCCGCGGGAGAACCGCACGATGACGTTCCGGCGCCCGTGATACGACTTCAGGTCGATCGTGGGGCCTTGCACCGACGGGAGCGTGAACGGGGGCGCGGGCTGTCCGACGGCCGCCGCGAGTGCGTCGCCTGGCGTCGGCCCATCATCTATGACTTCCCCGCCGGGATTGTCAACGATACGGGCGCCGCCGCCGGGCGAGCCGCTGCCGGCGCGGCGCGCCCCGCCCCGGTCACGAGGCGAAGGAAGCCGGGCGACAGGCGCGGATCGAGGGTGTCGCGGATGCCGTCGCCCAAGAGGTTGAACGCGAGCACGGTGATGGTGATGGCGAGCCCGGGAAAGAAGGCGAGCCACCACGGCGGCACCAGCCCGGTGATCGAGTCGGCCAGCATGTTCCCCCACGTGGGTGTCGGCGGCGGCACTCCCACGCCGAGGAAGCCCAGCGCCGCCTCGATGACGATCGCCACTCCGAGATGCGTGGTGGCGAGCACGAGGTACGGCGCCACGCACTGGGGCAGCACGTGCTTGGTCATCACGCG